>JBOFEG010000021.1:0-73783 GCA_051647685.1 Chlamydiales bacterium | reverse complement strand
ATTCCAGCAGAATTCTACGTCAAGAATTTCCAAGTCTGAAATCTAGGTTGCCAACTTTATGGACTAGATCCTACTATATTGACAGTGTTGGGCGTTTGAATGAATATACTGTTAAAAAGTATGTGCAGAATCAAAAGAAATAGACGCTCTCCTCCCACCATTGAAACCCTGGGCTTTCCCGCTTATTGTCGTAATTAATATCAAAATTCATAGAAACTGATGTCAAGAAGTACAGATTATCAAGAATGGTTGATTAAAGAATTGAAGAATCCTGATATGGCAATAGCCTATCTCACTACAGCTTTCAAAGAGAGTTTAAAAGGAGATGAAGAATCTCAGTATCTCTTCTTAGTCGCCCTTAGAAATGTGGCTGAAGTGCATGGTGGTATTGGAAATCTAGCTAGAAAAACAGGCATGGAGAGAGAAAGTCTATATAAAACTCTTTCTGAAAAAGGTAATCCTAAGTGACATACACTTGTTTTACTTTATTTATTTGAGAGTACCCATACATATCCAATAATTTCTTTTCCGATTCCTGAACATTCTTATACCCTAGTTTTATATCACGTATCACTATAGGATCTTTTGAATGATTTGAAATTAGAAGTTGAAACTCATTTATTGGGTCTAAGAATGTATTCTTTTGCTTTGCATAATCAAATTGTTTTATCTGTGGTTTTAACTTTACTTTGGGTTTTCGAATATATCAATCCCACCAGATATTAATTTCAGGTATATTTACTAGTAAAGTAATTAATAGTCCTAACAAACCAATTAAAATTTTTTCTTCCATGTAAGATTAATAAAGAAACTCCGGGTGCTGGACTCGAACCAGCGACCAAAGGATTAACAGTCCTGTGCTCTACCAACTGAGCTAACCCGGAATATAAGAATAAGCAAAAATAGTATGATAGACAGATTTTTGCTGCAATAAAAAAAACTTCTCTACATCTCAAACAGAAGGCGTTATACTCATTTAGTATGGAAGAACTAGCCGGAATGATCGATAGCATCGTTTACACCAATGAAGACACTGGATTCACGGTAGCCAAGCTATTGCAACCAAATCAGAAAGAAACTCATTGTATCGTAGGATGTCTGCCCGGGGTACAATCGGGAGAAACCATTACATGCAAGGGTAGCTGGAAACGCCATCCTCAGTATGGAAGACAATTCGATATTGAATCCTTTGAAATCCGCAGACCTACCGATTTAAAAGGAATTCAAAAGTATTTAGCCTCAGGATTAATACGAGGTATTGGGCCCATTTATGCAAAAAAAATTGTAGAGCGTTTTGGAATCAATACCTTGGAAATTTTAGACCAGAGTCCCTATTCATTATTGGAAATCCCAGGCATTGGAGAAAAACGAATTGAGAAAATTAGTGAGCATTGGAAAGAGCAAACTGAAATCCGCGATGTGATGATTTTTTTGCGTTCTCACGATGTCAAGCCTTCGCTTGCTAGAAAAATCTTTAAAAAATATGGCAAAGATAGCATACAAATCATTGAAAAAAATCCCTATCAAATTGCTAAAGAAATCTCTGGCATAGGATTTAAAAGCGTCGATCAAATCGCACAGAATTTAGGTATTCCCTCTGATTCGCCTTTTCGTATCGATTCCGCTATTAGCCATACGCTAAAAGAAACGAATCTCCAGGGGCACGTCTGTTATCCCAAAGATTTATTAGTAACAGCCATTGAGAAATTAACTTCTATCCCTGCGTTAAAAATAGAAGAGAGATTGTTAACCCTTATACAGCAAAAATTAGTTATTACCGAAACGATTGAGAAACCTTTGATCTGGTCTCGTCCATTATATATGTTAGAACAAGGGATTGTAGAAGAATTATCTCGGATTCAAGGAGGGATATCCTCGGTCCGAGCAATCGATATGGAAAAAGCTATGTTTTGGATACAAAAAAAACAAGGTATTCAATTTGCAGAAGCCCAAAAAGAAGCGATTCGAGCCTCTCTATCAGAAAAGATCCATATTATTACAGGTGGTCCTGGTACGGGGAAAAGTACTATAACGCGGGCAATTCTCACTATTGCAGAAAAACTCACCTCCAAGATTATACTTGGAGCTCCAACGGGTAGAGCTGCCAAGAGACTTACCGAAATTACCTGGAAAAAAGCATTTACTATTCACAGTCTGCTGGAATTTGATTTTGTAAATGGTGGTTTTAAAAAGAATCGCAATAATCCAATTCTGTGCGATTTGATAATTATCGATGAATCGAGCATGATTGATACCTCTCTTCTTTATTATCTCTTGCGCGCTCTCCCTGATTCTACAAAAGTAATTTTTATAGGAGATGTAGATCAACTTCCCAGCGTAGGTCCAGGTAGTATCCTACAAGATATTATCCAGTCTAAACGGTTTTGCATAACTAAACTTACAGCGATTTTTAGACAGTCGGAGAATTCTCGTATTGTGACGAATGCCCATTCTATTAAAGAGGGAATCTTTCCCGATCTTTCTTGGAAAGAACATTCCGATTTTTTTTTCTATCCAGTCGATGAACCAGAGCGCATTCTCGGAGAAGTGCTCTATCAAATCACTGAATTTCTTCCCAAAAAATTTTCTTTAGAGCCAAAAAGAGATATTCAACTCCTGTCTCCTATGAAAAAAGGACTCTTGGGCGTAGAAAATTTTAACCACCTTCTGCAGCAGAAATTGAATCCTTCCAGCTCTCCATTGCAAATAATGGGTAGATGTTTTCACCAAGGCGACAAAGTGATGCAAATCCGGAATAATTACAATAAGAAGGTTTATAATGGAGATATTGGAACCATTCAGACAATTGACCGCGAGGAACAAACATTATCTATTCAGTTTGATACGATATGTGTCACTTATGATTTTTCAGAGCTCGATGAAATATATTTAGCGTACGCTGTTTCTGTTCATAAATATCAGGGAAGTGAATGTCCATGTGTTGTAATTCCGATCCATATGAGTCACTATATGTTATTGTTTAAAAATCTTCTCTATACTGCAATTACTCGTGGGAAGAAACGGGTGGTCATAATTGGAAGCAAACGAGCTCTTGCTGTTGCAATAAAAAAAAATGACTCTATGCTGCGATATACGGGACTTAAAAAATTTCTAGAAAACTCAAATTAATGATCAAAACAACTATTGTTGTCTTTCATTTCATATTATAGTAGGTATACTTATTCCATACTTATTAAAGTAAATTTCGTTTACAAGATTCAGAGTATAGTTTCTTTTTCTATCATCATAAGTATTCCCTGATAATTTTTTTTTTCTCCTGTCAAGGTATATAAGTTCACCAAGGATTTCAAAGAATTTTTCAAGCATATCCTTTGTTTTAATCATTTTACAAATGCGGTTAACAGTAAAACCAATAAGAGTAGGATCAAAATCGTTTTTTGTACAATCAAATACAATGTTTGCTAATACAGTTTCTTTGCAGTTATTAAATTTTTCATGATTTAAAATAGAAAAAGAAATTTTTTTAAGATTACAATTTTCTTTAATTTTAAATTTTGGAAGAATATAATGGTTAATGCACCCTTTGAAAAGACTATATAGAATCTTTTTATCAATTTTAGAAAATTTATTACTTTGTACAAAAGCTTTGGTACACATTAAATGTTCATTGCACGCAAGCCCACATATTTCTATGTCATCTAGTGTAAGTTGGTTCTGTGTAATTTTTGTGTTTTCAACCCAATCCCTCGATTTTTCAAAACTAAAAAAATCATAATTTATTACATGTTCTGTTAAATTAGTTTCTACATCCTCTAGCTTGGCTTCGTTATACCAAGTGATGAATGAATTTAGTGTTAAATTTTTATAATTATTTGGGAAAACTCTTTTAAATAAAGATTTGTTACTTCAGCACTTTTAGTAGCTAAAGAAAAATTGTTTATTTCATGAGGAGTAAGATATTTACTTATATTATAATATAAATATGGATTTTCTACAATTTGTGAAAATTTTATAGTATTTTCATTAGTTATTTTATTTCTTTGTACTTCATAAGAATTAATACTTCTAATTATATTATGAGAATAATACGGATATTTTATAATTTGTGAACAATCAAATTTTGAAACGCTTTGTATAGTCATAATCAACCTAATTTAATATCTTTTTTTAAAAATAAAATTCTATATAACTTGTGATCATCAAAAACTACTAATTAAGAAATTCGACTGCCCACTTTAACTGTTTGGCAAATAGGAAGTTCTACAACATTTCCATCAGATGCAGCGAGTAACATCCCTTGACTCTCTACTCCTCTAATCTTTCTTGGCGCTAAATTCAGAACTACAATTACTTTTTTCCCAATAAGATGGGAGGGCTCATAAAACTTTGCAATACCGGAAATAATAGTGCGTTTTTCAAAACCGACATCTACCTCTAACTGAAGTAATAAGTCTGTTTTAGGAACTTTTTCAACTGAAAGAATTTTTCCTACGCGTAGGTCGACGGCATCCAATGTTGAAAAATCGATGCGAGTTTTTACATCATCGGTAAGAGACTTCGTTACACTATTTTTAGATGGATTTTCTGAATTTCCTATAGTTTGCAATTTGGCCTCCTCTTTTTGAATTTGATCCATTTCTAATTTTTTAAATAATCTCTGTGGAATTGGCAGTCTCCTCCCGGACATGAGTCTGCGCTTGGATACTGTGTCCCATCCTTTATCTACTATGGAAACAGTTTCTCCAAGAAGACTCCAAAGTTTTTCCGAAGTTCCCGGTATAATTGGGTATGATATTAGAGCTAGGAATTGTATGGCTCGCAAGCAGAGATGTAACACAGTGTGGAGCCTTTCTTTCTCATTCGGATCTTTGATCAATTTCCATGGCTTTTCTTTATCAAAATATTGATTGCTGAGGGATGCCATCTCCATAATTATTTGTGAGGCTTTACGTATATTGAAGGTAGAGTAACATTCTTTTCCCTCCGCTAAGAGAGTTTCTAGCCCCTTTACAAATGCGCGATCTTCTCGGTTTAAATAAAAAAATTCAGGAATTATCCCTTGCAGGTGTTGTTGAATAAAGGTAAGGACCCGATGCGCAAAATTGCCATATTTACCGACGAGTTCCGCATTACATCTCATAAAGAAATCTTGCCATGTAAAAGAAGAATCGTGATGTTCGGGTGCATTCGCAGCCAGAGTGTAGCGAAGCTGATCTATGTCATAGCGCTCCAAGAAATCATTGATATCAATAAACCAATTAGAGGATTTATTAAACTTCTTCCCTTCTAAATGATAGAATTCATTAGCAGGAAGTTCATCTACCAATTTATAGCGAATATTTTGTCCCATAATCATGGCTGGAAAGATAATCGCATGAAAGGGAATATTATCTTTCCCAATAAATTGAACAAGTGATGTTTTAGAATCGAGCCAGTAATTTTCCCAGGCATAGGGTTGACCTATTTTCTCTGCCCATTCTTTTGTCGCAGAAATATATCCTATAGGTGCATCGAACCAGACATAAAATACCTTGCCAGTTGCATCTGGAAATGGGATTCCCCAGTGTAGATCTCTTGTAATAGCACGAGGTTTTAAATCCTGTATATAATTTTCTGCAAAATTAATGACATTACTTTTCCACTCTTTTTGTCTAAGCCATTTGCCAAGTGGCTTCTTCAGCCGGTCTAAGCATAAATACCAATGAGTTGAAGAGCGCAGTGTCAAAGGCGCGTTTGTTAGCTTAGATCGAGGGTGCAGAAGATCCCCTGCTTCAAAACTTCCACCACAATTAGGACATTCATCCCCTCGCGCTTCCTCATAAAAACATTTTGGGCATGTGCCTATTACGTAACGGTCTGCTAGAAATCTCTTTTCTACCTCAGAATATAAATGCTTACCAACCTTTTCCTCTATATATCCATTTTTCTTTAAATCTTTAAAAAACTGATATACTGTTTCAGGATGACCTTTCCAGGAGGTGCGAGAATAATGATCAAATGAAATTCCAAGTTTAGAAAAAACTCTACGATGCATGGAATAATAATAATCGATATGCTCTTTTTCAGAATGGCGCGCAAGTTCGGCATTTAAAGTAATAGCAATTCCATATTCATCAGATCCAGAGATAAATATGACTTCTTTGTCACACAGACGTAAAAATCTTGTATAGCAATCTGCCGGTAAATAACAGCCGGCTAAGTGACCAAAATGCAACGGCCCATTAGCATAGGGCAATGCTGCAGTAACGAGATATCTCTTTATCATGATTCGGTATGAGAAACTTCTTGTTCAGATTCTGATTGTAATTTTTTTTTTAGCTCTTCTTGAATATTGGATAAAGTAAATTCATGCCCAGAAGTAATTAACTGGGTAGCATATTTAATCGCGTAATGAGTCATATGGAAGTTGTCATCAAAAAACTTTGCTAGTTCTTCGTTTGTGACCGAATTTTGTTTTTGTTTCATTTCATCCTCGTTCAATTAATTTTATGCTCTTCAGCAATAATAATGCTTTTTAATATCAATAATGTTTTCTGAAGATCATCATTGACAATATGATAGTCATAATGCTTCATTTCGCTCATCTCTTTTTCAAATTCTTTCAAGCGCCTTTTTAAGGTGTGTCTGGTTTCCGTATTTCGACCCTGCAGGCGGCTTAGGAGTTCTTCTTTCGTTGGTGGTGAAATAAAGATCAAAATGGAATTTGGAATTTTTTTCTTGATCTGCAGAGCACCCTGAGTATCAATCATAAGTAACAGATTTTTTTCAGACAAGGATGCATGCTTGAGTTCACGCATTTCAGTGCCATATAAAAATCCAAAGACTTCCGCATACTCTAAAAATTCTCCAGAATCCTGTTTAGCCCGAAACTCAGATTGCTCCATAAAGTGGTAGTCGATACCATCTTTTTCATGTTTTCGAGGAGGTCTGGTTGTAGAGGTTATTACTCTTGCTATTTTATCGGACCAATGCTCAAGTAACAAATTCCCGAGCGTAGTTTTTCCCGTACCAGATGGTGCGCTGAGAACAAATAAACGCGATTGATAGGACTTTTTCATAACTGCTTTATTTCCCAGAAAATGCATTTCTAACGGCTACAGGTTTATAACTTAATCTATGTATAGCACAAGGACCATATCGATCGAGTGCCTCTATGTGCTTTCGAGTGGGATATCCTTTGTTTTCTGCGAAATGGTACATAGGATATATCTCATCATATTCTCGCATTAGATTATCTCTCGTAACTTTTGCTATAATGGATGCAGCTGCAATCGATAAGGATTTCTGATCGCCTTTTACAATCCCTCTATGGGGAGTAGAAATATTGGGTAATTGATTTCCATCTATTAATACAAAATCCGGAATTACAGCTAAATTATTAATTGCGAATTGCATGGCTAGATGAGTAGCTTGCAAGATATTTATCTTATCAATTTCTGTATTTGAGACAATTCCAATTCCATAGCTCACTTGCGCTTTAACTAAGGCACTCAATACAACTTCACGTTGTTGAGGAGATAATACCTTACTATCTTTAATAGCAGAATCAAAATATCCCTTGGGAAGTATGCAAGCAACAACAACAACAGGACCAGCTATGCATCCTCGGCCTACTTCGTCGACTCCAGCTACATTAGTAAAACCTTCATTATAACACATTCTTTCAAAATATGTGTTACTCGGTTCCATTTATTCCCTATTCTACAGGTTTTACTTCTACTTTTGATTTCTCCCGTCTAGGACCAATATATCTCTTTACTTTTGCAGCTTTACCAAAATTACCTCGTAAATAATATAATTTGGCGCGTCTAACCTTACCCGATTTGAGAACTTCGATTTTGGTAATTTTAGGGCTATGTAATAGAAAAACTCGTTCCATAGCCGATCCATGCGCGATTCTATAAAGCGAAACTGTTTCTGAAATGCTACGTCCTTTTCTCGCAATCACTGTGCCAATAAATGATTGTATTCTCTCTTTTTCACCTTCAACAATAGAAAAAGAAACTTTAATTTCATCACCGATAGAGAAATACGGAATATCTTTTTTCAAGAGTGGTGTTTCTATTTCTTTGATTATGGCATTAGTGCTCATATCTAACTCCTTAGCTAATCTTTTTTAGCAGTTATTATATTAACCGCTCAAGTTAATAATTCGGGTCTAACGCGTTTTGTTTTCTCATACGATTGCTCTGCATTCCATTCATCAATCTTTTTATGATTGCCACTGAGCAATACACTTGGAACTTCTTTCCCTTCAAACACAGCAGGTCTGGTATATTTAGGTGCGCCCAAATATCCCTTTTGCTCAAAAGAATCCCTCTCTGCTGATAATGGATCGCCTAGCACTCCAGGAATAAATCGAACAACAGCATCAATCACTAACACTGCGGCAGGGCAACCACTTGTTAAAACAAAATCACCAACGCTCAGTTCGACATTTACTTCGTCTAGTACCCTTTGATCAATGCCTTCATAATGGCCACATAGCAACACAATATGTTTACATTTTACAAATTCTTTGGCTATAGATGCCTGAAAAGGTTTTCCTTGGGGAGACAAAAATATAACTCGCGAATCCTCAGTACGAACTTTGCGAATTGCTCTAAGTAACGGTTCTGGTTTTAAAACCATTCCAGGGCCGCCACCATAAGGTCGATCATCCACTTGACTATGTTTATCTCGCGCATAATCTCGAATATTTTCTATTCGAATATGTAATAATCCCATTTCCTGTGCACGTTTTAAAATGCTTACATTAAATGGCCCATTAAAAAACTCAGGAAAAAGGGTAAGAATTGTAATATTCATCGCATTCGTGTGCTCTGATGAATTATTTTTTTAATACTTGAGGAGCTGTGCGTTTAACAAGTGCTTTCGCTTTCTCAGTCATCATAGCACCTTTTTCAAGCCAATAAATTAACCGATCTTCTTGGATCTTTACATTATCATTATCTTGATGTGGATTATAAGAACCCACCATTTCGATATACTTACCATCCCGAGGAGATTTGGCATCAGTCACTACTAATCGATAACATTTACGATTCAGTCTGCCTGTTTGACACATGCGAATTTTGAGCATAAAAATCTCCTAAATTTCTTTTTTTAAAGAGGCTATTGTAAAATGTTCCCAATAAAAAATCGAGATGATTTTTAGATAAAACCCATTTTTCCTACTATTTCTTAGGAAAAAGGGAAGTATTAATATTAGAATCTTGCAGAAATTTTTTTATAGATTGCGGTTGTTTCATGAATTGTTTGATTTGTTTAAACCCTTTAATTAATTTATTTACTTCTTCAATCGATGTACCACTGCCCTTTGCAATCCGTCTTCTTCTTGGTGGGGTTAATTCCTCGCTTCCTTTCCTCTCTGAGAGGTTCATAGAATAGATTATGGCTCGGATCCTTTCCATCTCTTTTTCTGGCAATTCCATATTTTTCATCGAAGGAATTCCAGGAAGCATGGAAAATATTTTCTTGAGAGATCCCATTTTTTTAATCCAAGACATTTGTTGCAAATAGTCCTCAAAGGTAAAACTAGCTTTATCTAACTTCTTCTCGAGATTCGCGCTTTCTTCCTCACTAATATGGGCTTCAATCTGTTTCTTTAAATTAATAATATCCCCTCTTCCGAGTATCCGATCTGCCATAGAGACTGGATTAAAAATTTGAAAATCATCAATTCGCTCTCCCGTTCCTTCAAATTTAATAGGTTTATTGGTAACCGATAAAATAGAAATAGCGCTACCAGCTTTAGCTCCCGAATCTAGCATAGTCAAAATATGACCCGTTACAGATACAACTTTGTCAAATTCTGCAGCAATTTTCACAGCTTCTTGTCCAAGAGTTGCATTGATAACGAGAAAAACTTCACACGGTCGGGAAACATGCCGAATTTGACTCAATTCATCCATTAATGCAGTATCTACATGTTGGCGACCAGCAGTATCAATAATCACTACATCGAAGCCTTCTTGCGCCGCATAAGCAAGCCCATTTTGAACTACATCGATTGGAGATTTAGCATCTCGCTCTGAAAACACGGGTATAGATTGACTCTTTGCGAGTAACTCTAGCTGTTCGACAGCAGCAAGCCGTAGCAAATCGGCTGCTATTAATAATGGTTTTTTTCGGATGTTGTTTTTTATTAGATAAGCTGCAAGTTTGACTGAAGTCGTTGTTTTTCCAGATCCTTCCAAGCCACATAGCATAAATACAGAGGGAAATGAATTCGTTTCGATAAGAGCTTCTGTCTCTCCCATGATTCTTATAAGTTCTTCGTGAACGATAGTTGCAAACTGTTCTTCTACAGAAAGAGAGGCTATTCGTTTGATTCCAATCGTTCTTGTTTTAATAGAATGAATTAATTTACTTGCTACTGTATAATTTACATCTGCCTCTAATAAAATAAGCCTTATTTCTCGAGTGGCATCTATTAGATTTTTTTCCGTTAATTCTTTAGACCGAAAAGAGGAAAATATTCCCTGCAACTTTTCTGTTAATGATTCAAACATATTTCCTACCCCAACAAAGCGTTATGACTTTTGAAGAAAAATAAATCGATCTTTCCCTGACCAATCTTTATCACTAATAATTCTTTTCCACTTACTATGGGAAAAAATTCTTTCTACGTCCAATTTTTGTAATGCGCCAATTTCTAAAAAGACCCAACCATTCGAATAAAGAAATTCTGGCAAAATAATAGAGAGTTTTTCAAAAAATTCAAGCCCAGTCTCCCCAGCAAGCAATGCAGTTGTAGGTTCAAAGTCTTTAACCCCAGAATGCAAGTTCTCAAACTCTTTTATAGAGAGATAGGGAGGATTACAGAGAATTACATGTGCTTTTTCACCTTTAAATGGATCTAATAAATTACCTACTAAACAAAATACATCGAGTCGATTTTTTTTAGCATTTCTTTTAGCTACATCTATGCAATCTGGGGAAATATCGGATAATGTTACCGTAAATTTTGGAAAAGCTTTTTTGAGACCAAGGCCAAGGCACCCACTCCCAGTACAAAGATCCCAGGCGACTGCATCTTCAGGAATTTCCTCTTTAATGTATTGGCAAGCCTTCCAGAGCAAGATTTCTGTTTCTTGGCGAGGAATCAAAACACTTGGAGTAACTCCAATTTGACATTGAAAAAATTCGACATTTCGAATCATGTGTTCTATCGGTTCTCCTCCCCCCTTTCTTTTAAGATAGGAAAGACACGCATGCCATTCTTTGTGTAGAACTTTGCGATCAAATTGTAAATATAAATCGACTCTAGACATCTTCAATACAAAAGCTACAATGTCTTCTGCTGTTTTACGGGCAGGATATATATTTCTTTCGTCTAAGTATCTCGTGGAGAGATACAACATTTTTTTAATTGTTCGCATAAATATAGTCTCATTTATGTGATTACCTTTTGTTGGTGGTAATGTCGTACCAAACTTTGCGTTAGCTCATCCATATCGCCCTCCATAATTCGATCTAAATCATACAGAGTTAAATGAATTCTATGATCTGTCACTCGATTCTGTGGGAAATTATAGGTTCTAATTCTTTCAGAGCGATCACCAGAGCCCACCTGTGTGGATCTGAGATCTGCAACCATCTGTTGTTGCTTGCTTTTTTCCTTATCACGAATCCGAGCAAGAAGAATTTTTTTGGCTTTTTCTTTGTTTTTATGTTGTGATCTCTCTTCTTGACATCCGACAGAGATTCCCGTTGGAATATGTGTAATCTTTACAGCAGAATCTGTTGTATTGACATGCTGTCCTCCAGCTCCAGATGACCTAGTTGTCTCTATGCGTAAATCTTTATCTTCAATTTTCACCTCTTCTTCTTTGACTTCTGGCAAGATGGCCACCGTTGCTGCGGATGTGTGAATACGACCATTCGCTTCAGTCTCTGGAACTCGCTGAACCCTATGTGTCCCGCCCTCATATTTCATGATGCGATATACATTCGATCCTGAAACAAGAACAATATATTCTTTAAAACCACCGGCCTCTGATGGAGTAGCTGAAAGTATTTCCATATGCCAACCCTTTTTAGAAGCATAGTTCTGATACATTCGAGCAAGGTTTCCAACAAATATAGCTGCCTCATTCCCCCCTGTTCCAGCTCGAATCTCCAAAATAACAGATCGACTATCATTAGGATCTGGTGGAACCAACAAATCTTCGAGTTGAGCCTGTAAAGTAATCAAGTTTTCTTCGTTTTTCTCTACTTCTTCTGAGATAAGTTGAGCAAATTCTGCATCTAATTCTCGCGCTAAAAGATCTTTATTATTTTTTAACTGATCCCCTACCTGTTGATAAGTAAGCCATGCGTCCCGCAATCTAAGTAACGCTGCATGTTCTTGCATGATTTGTTTATAATTTTTTTTATCTTGAAACAAATTAGGATCCTCAAGGAGGACCTCTATTTCATTCAGACGCAGCAGCAGTTTCTCAATTTTTTCTTGCATATAAAAATAGTTTAATTAGTAGGCGGTTTCTTCTTAGTTACAGGCTTAACAGACCGCTTCTTTTTAATAGTACTTTTGGAGAGAGTATTTTTACCCTCACTAGCAAGCTTCGCACTTTCAGCAGCTTTATCCGTATAGCGTTTTTTAAATCGATCAATGCGCCCTTCTGTATCAATAAATTGTTTGCTTTTATTAAAGAAAGGGTGAGAAACAGATGATATAGGGACCCGATATATCGGATATTCTTGTCCTTTTATTGTCCCGGGGATAGTTCCATCAGCGATTTGTGTTTCTGTAGTATGTACAGAACTACCACATGGAAATACTGCACCTGATGCCGTATCTATAAATAAAACTGTTTCTTGATATTTTGGATGACCTTGTTTTTTCATATTCTACCTATTTAATATCGAAATAAAGTTTTATAATTATTATCTCTTTTATTCTTAAACTCAAGTACTTTTCTTATATTAAGATATCAATCTTCTAACTAATCTGATTTGAAAAATCATCTTGTCGATTTCGGGATAAAAATGCTGACTGAACTGTCAATAATCCAGCGAGTAGTCCTTCTTCGTATCGAAAGTATGCGTGGTTTTCAAGCTCAGGAAAATCACAGGGTTGGAGTAAATCATCGGTTGTAATATATGGGACGATTTCTCTGGCAAGGGCAAATAATCGAGCTTTTTGGTGAAGTATTAATTCATCTAATAAATTTTTCATAGACTTCTAATTAATCCTTTTGTTATAAAAAAAATTTTTTAATAATTTCGAGGATTCAATTCCGCATATTCCTTTTACTACATGGACCTTATGCACAGAATCCAGAGTAGAGAATAAATTGATTCGAGTGCCGCTAGCGCCATATCGAATATCAGGAGCCCCCCATACTATCCTAGGAATTCGGGCAAGTACTATAGCTCCAGCACACATGCTGCAGGGCTCTAGCGTTGTATATAGTGTGGCACCAGTCAAACGCCAATCTCCAATGACTTGCATAGCCTGTCTCATACAAAGTATTTCTGCATGAGCTGTACAATCTTTTTTTTCTTCTACTCGATTATGATCTCTTGCAATGATTACCCCATTATAAACAATGACTGCACCAACGGGAACTTCTTCTGCAGAGAAAGCTAGATGAGCCTCATGTAAGGCCTCTGACATATATAGAGTATGGTTTTTCTCATCATCACAAAACATCGTATATCCTTAAGATGAAACCATAAAATTTATTTGCAGAATTCATTTTTCTTCACGCCTCCTTATTAAAGATTGAATATTTAACTCGCATACTGCTATACTAGGGTAGTCTTATTATTTAGTTTTTTCATTAGATCTTTGGGAGAAATTTAACATGTCTTTGGATAAAGGTACAAAGGAAGAGGTTACAAAAAAGTTTCAACTACATGAAAAGGATACGGGATCTGCAGATGTACAAATTGCACTTCTTTCAGAACGTATTACGCGTTTAACTGAGCATCTTCAGACAGCAAAAAACGATTCTCATTCACGACTTGAGTTGATTAAGTTAACTGGACAGCGACGGAAATTATTAGATTATCTCAATGCAACAAATACTAAGAGATATAAAAAAATAATTGACGCCCTATCCCTTCGTAAGTAGCTTCTCTATTTTTGAAGGCGTTACATACGCTGGCGCCTTTCATTTTCTATTGAACCCTTAATAATAAGTTGATATGCTTCACTAATTTCAGTAAAGTTTAGTGTCAAATGCACTATCACTTTATTTCTTTACTATATTTTATATTTAATAATTTTGAAGGAGAATAACCATTCATGAAAGAGCATACTACAACCATATCTGTGGCAGGAAAATCCATATCTTTTAGCACGGGAAAAATTGCACGCCAAGCAAACGGTGCCGTTTTACTGACATGTGGGGAAACAACCATTCTCTCTACCATATGTGCAAAAAGGACTCCCTCAGCAGATGTAGATTTTCTCCCCCTTCGAGTTGATTACCAAGAAAAGTTCTCCTCGGCTGGAAAAACCCTTGGTGGCTTTATTAAAAGAGAAGGCAGACCAACAGAACGAGAAACATTGCTTAGTAGACTTATCGATCGACCTATCCGCCCTCTTTTCCCAAATGGTTATTACAATGAAACTCAAATTTTATCTTATGTATTATCCTACGATGGTATCCATTCTCCAGATCCACTTGCCATTTGTGCAGCATCAGCTGCTATAGCAATCTCTGACGTCCCCTTCACTAAACCACTTGCAGCAGTGCAAATTGGTTTAATCAAAGATACTTTTGTGATTAATCCAACTATACAAGAAAAAAAAGTTTCTACACTCGATCTAATCCTTGCAGGAACAGAAGATTCTATTCTTATGATTGAAGGTTATTCCGATTTCTTAAGCGAAGAACAAGTAATTACTGCCATGGAAGAGGGTCACGCTGCGATCAAAGAAATATGCCAAGGCATCAAAGAATGGCAATCGCAAGTGGGTAAAGATAAATTAGAGGTTGCTCTTCGCGAACCAAGCCATGAGTTAATAAATCTGATCGAAGAAAAAGTAAAAAATGATCTAGTTGAAGCCCTGCAGATTAAAGATAAGCAAAAAAGAGAGCTTGCCCTATCTATAATAGAACAAGATGTGATGGTTGAATATGCACCGGAAACTAATCCAACATACTGCGCTGTTGATATAAAAATTTCGTTAAAAAAAATCATTGGGAAATACCTAAGAGCTAATATACTTACAAAAAATGAGCGATGTGATGGGAGAAATTCTGAAGAAATTAGACCTATTTCGATCGATATTGGTATTCTTGCCCGTACACACGGCAGCGTTTTATTTACTCGAGGAGAAACACAATCGATTTCCGTATGTACTCTCGGTGGAGAAACTATGGCGCAGCGATTTGAAGATCTCAATGAAGGTGGAACGCAACGATTCTATCTACAATATTTTTTCCCTCCATTCTCAGTCGGAGAAGTGGGAAGAATCGGAGCGCCGGGTCGTAGAGAAGTCGGTCATGGGAAACTTGCTGAAAAAGCTTTGCTCTATAGCATACCTACGTCAGACGTCTTTCCCTATATTATCCGTTTGGAATCTAATATAACAGAATCTAATGGTTCCTCTTCGATGGCATCAGTCTGCGGTGGATGTCTTGCCCTTATGGATGCAGGCGTTCCTATTAAGAGACCCGTGGTTGGAATTGCAATGGGACTTCTACTCGATGAGAATAATAATCACGTTATTTTATCCGATATCCTAGGAATTGAAGATGCGTACGGCGATATGGACTTTAAAATTACCGGAGACGAGAAAGGAATCACTGCTTTTCAAATGGACAGCAAAGTAGAAGGAATTACTGTGGATATCATGCGCCGAGCGCTAGCCCAAGCGAGACAAGGTCTTGCACACATCCTACAAAAAGTTCTATCCGCTCATCCAAAACCGAGAGCTTCTCTCTCTGAACACGCTCCCAAAATTATTACAATGCAAATTAAACCGAGTAAAATTGCTATCGTAATTGGTCCTGGTGGAAAACAAATTAGATCAATTATTGAAGAGACTGGAGCTGATATCAAAATTGACGACGACGGAAGGGTTTGTATCACTGCTATGGATCAAGAAGGCTTAAATAAAGCCAAAGATATTATTCACAGCTTAACTATGGATGTCGAAATAGGCAAGACATATACTGGTGAGATTACCGGGATTAAAGACTTTGGTGTCTTTGTTCGTATCGGTAGTAAAGAAGGCCTTTGCCACATCTCTGAGCTTTCGAATGCGAAAATCACTAATATCTATGATGCCTATACAATTGGATCCCCTCTAGAGGTAGAAGTTTTAGATGTGAATGATAGAGGACAGATTAAGCTTAGCGCAAGATCTTTGCTTAGCAAAAGCACACAAGTGAATGTCTGAAATATCTTGAAACTCTATCTTAAAAGATAGGGTTTCTCCTTAAAATATCGGTTTGTTTTTAGGTCTTTAACCTCTAAAACATGTCTCAGAAGTCCCTATCATGATATATTGAATTCAGCATGCATTTCTGTTTTTTTTGAATTTCCATTCTAGCCATTGTCCAGTCTGTTTACCAAATCCATATAAATAGACTATAGAATCAGAAAATTTTACTTCGCAAATGTTTTTTAACAATTCAATTATTGATTCATTTAAATGTACCCATTCTTCTTTATATGGATCAAATCTATTAATTGAAAAATTTTCCCAATTATTAAAATATAAGATGCCTTTCCCAAGTTCAACACCTTCCCCCATATTTAACCAAGCTCCTTCAATAAAAATCTTTACTCCCCCTCTTATCGAAAGATAGTTCAATTTTTTCTATCTCAAAATCCGGGAAGGACAGATGTTTCATTGTTGTTTTATCTAAAATTTTCATTGTCCTACCCCGTAAGGAATATGTGAATTCTGAGGTCTTTCTAGGATTTTAATTCAGAAGTTTTTATGATTTTTCGGTAATTAAGTCGTAACATTTAAACAATGTCTTCCACAAAAGAGGGATATAAATTTTCACTATGTAAGTTCTTCTTTGTAGTCTCTTCAAGAACTTTATCCCAATATTTTACTTCGTCCCATTCCTCATTAAGTTCACAAATATGTTTTATGAGACCAGCGCCTTCAATTGTTTTTTCTAAAGTTAATGCTTCTAGAAGTAAATTTTTAGCTTCTTTACGATTAACTGGAGGAATACCTGGGGAAATATAACATCCAGCTAACAATACTAGAAGAAATGCAGGAATTGGATGTATTTTCAGTGAGGCGTCTTTATAAGCTAAATACTTCTCTTCATATCTCAACGTAATTTCACACGCAAGTCCTAGTAAAATATCTAATTTCCAACAAGTATTCCACTCTTTTGAACTATTTCTACGAATAGCCTGGAGCAAATCTGTAGCATAATTTTGTATTTCTCCATCCCATCCTTTATTATAAAGCATGCGACATGCAAGGATAATTGCTTCTTTAAATGGAATAGTCTTGGCAAGCGTTTCTACATTATAAAATTGCATAACACTATTCCAATCTGATCTCTGTATAAGCTCATTATAATTTAACATTATCTTATTCCTTTACTACTCAAGCATTTTTCCTAAAAGCGACTGATCGTATTTAGAGTTCAAAATCTAGTTGATACTATAGAATTCGAGAATTTGATTTCCCAAGGCAATAATGTCTAAACTAGTCCTCTTAGAAAAGAGGGATATAGATTTTGAGTATGTAAATCTTTTTCTGTAGCTTCATCAAGAAATCTATTCCAATACTCTACTTCCTCCCATTGTTTATCTCTTTTACAAATCCATTTAATTAGTTCAATGCTCTCAATTGTTTTTTCTGTTGCAATGGCCTCTAAAAGCATAGATTTAGCCTCTTGCCTACTAACTGGTGGAGATCCTGGTGAAAAATAACATTCTGCTAATAATACTAAAAGTGATGGAGGAATAGGGGATACTTTAAGAGAGGCATTTTTATAAGCTAAATATTTTTCTTCATATCTCCAAGTAATTTCACATGCTAGCCCTAATAAAACATCTAATTTCCAACACGTATTCCATTGATCTGAATATTTTTTGCGAATGGCATAAAGCAACTCTACTGCATAATTTTGTATTTCACCATTCCATTCCTTATTATAAAGCATACGGCATGCAATGATTACTGCCTCTTTCATATGAAGAGTGTTTGCAATTTCAGTTGGATGATGCTTTTTAACTTGATTCCAATCAGTAGTACTGAGTAATTCATTGTAATCAAACATAATATTATTCCGTTACTACCCAAGCATTATATAAAAAAGACTCTCCTGTTTCTATAGAAGTTTCAAAAACAGCTTGAACATTTAATCCATTAATTTGAGTTTCATATTCAGATCGAATATGGGTTTTAATTTTAGAATCCTTTGGAAAAATTTTAGGTTTCCTAATCGGTAGTTGATTTGTAATTTTACTTTCTTCAAGCAATTTGATCACTCTATTAAAATCCTCATCTATATTTCCCGTTATCTTTACTAGTTTGTTCCATGCATGTTTTTCTTGCAAAACATGAGGTTTCACATTAGGTACTTTTATTGAAAATTTTTCTGTTTTTACAGAGGTTAGAAGTTTCTCTACAGAGTGAGTTCCTTTTGCAGCAACAGAAGCCCCCTCTTCAACAAGTCCTTCCAAAACTAAAGCCTTCTCGGCATTCTTTACAGCCTTACAAACTTTTCGGAGTTGCTTTATTTCAGAAAGACCGGCAGATACGACTTTAGAAGTGGCTCCGGGAATAAAAAAATCACCTCCATGCTTACCAAAAGCATGGCCAGCGAGTTCTCCTCGCTCTTCCATAGAAAGCGAGTCCCAAGAGGTAATTAATTTATGAGCATCGGGCGAGAGAACTTGGCTAATAGCATTCCACTCTGCAGAAGCAGCTAGTTCTTTAAGAAGACAACAAGACTTCCAAATATCCGCACTTGTATTTATGGGATGAATTACAGCATCTGCAATAAATCCTCCAAATTCGACTCCAGCATCTTTTATCCCACTCGCAAGTCCTTTTGCAAAACCAACTCCAAATTCGCTGCTCGAGTCCCATGTATGTTTTGCACGGACCACATATTGCTCGTAATCTGTAATAGCCGCTGGATAGTCCCCTATTCTTTCATAAGCGCTCGCTCTAGAGAGATTGGATTGGTTTCAATGATTTTATTAAAATCATATAAGGCTTGTTCATAACATTCTCTCTCGAGAGCATGCTCTCCTCGGATTTGATGAAAGTTTTCCTCGAAACTTCTTGTTGTGTCGATGGAAGCATGAGCTAAATAGTTTCCGGAAAAGGCTTTTTGAATCTCTTGATAATTCTGTTCTACAGATCTGTCTAAGCTTTCATAGACAAGGAGTTCTCCTAGTATTCTTGCATTGTCTTCCATAGAAAAATCGGGATCGATAGGCTCTAGAATTTCTTCGTCGGAGATGTTTGCAATGGTTTCTTTTATACGATTGATTCTTTTGTCTGAAGAAGAGCGAACGTTAGGAGTTTTTGTAGGTTCCTTTTGTCCTGGGGGGGGAAGAGCCTAGGGCACCCGGAGCTGCTGCAACGCTAACGCCATAAGTGATACCAGCTACCACTACAATTGCCACTACAACAGCAGCACCAATAATGATAGCTGTCTTGTGCTTTTTGACAAATTTTGTGGTTTTCTTCCACTGTTTTTTAACCCAACTTCCGCATAAAAGCGCGCCTGGACGAGTATAATTATAGCCATAAGGAGTTGCATGAAGATCTAGTAGTTCTGCAATATCTTCTTGTAAAGTTACCGAATTTTCTAGAAGAGATCCTTGCTCCACTAAAAGTGCAAGGATACGATTGATTTGCTCAAGTTGTTCAGGAGATTTATCTCGTATATTTCCATTAATGATGTCTTCAATTAACCGTAGTATATTGTCATAAGATGTTAGATCGTAAGTCTGATAAATTGGTAAGGAATCATTAATTTCTAGTTGTATTGAAGTGAAAATAGGGTAAAGCAGACACTTCTAAACACGGATAGATAAAAATACAAAATATGAGTACAGGAACTAGCAACTTAGAAAGAATTTTATAGCGAAGCATGGAGATCTCGTTTGTTAGGGCTTGAGATGAATTTTCTAACCAGTTAAAGTAATAAAGTTTTTATTTTTATGAAAAGAAATTTATCAAATTTTTTAACAGAGGAAATTATGAGACATATAGAACTTAGAAGAAGAATACATTCAGACATAGAAAGGCAATTACCACCCCATCATTTGCCCCACAAATATGCGCTTAACTATGCTGAATCAGAAAGGGTATCTCAAATTAGTCTAGTAATTAACCATCAACCAAATGAAAACTATCTATCTCCAGGCACCTACCATTTCAATCATGTTAGTTGCACTTGCCCCCGGAAAAAAAAGGGTCTATTACATCGAATTCATTCTGTATTTAGAAGGAAATCGTCAGAACGAAGTTGGGTCCCAACTCCTCCCTGTAACGTACATTCTTTAAATTATGATGTATTACTAGAATCGAATAAACCTTTTGCTAATGTAAAGGAAGTTTTCTCTAGTATGTAATTTTCTAGAGGTATTCTTATGAAAAGAAATTTATAAATATTTTTTATTGTTAAGGAGAAAATTATGAAATTCTATATCAATAGAGACGAGGTGCATGCATTAATAAGAAGTCAGTTTCCAGATATGTTATTTTACAGATATCGATGCGATTTTGCTGAATCAGAAGATAGCAGTGGGATTACTGTAAAAATTAACGATGAACCTATATCTTCTGTAGTAATTAATAATCATCTCGAGGAAGATTATTTGCCTATCGGAATATATCATTTGAATCGTGTTTCTTGTAGTTCTCCATCTCCCCTTAAGAAACTGTCACAACAAATACAATCATTATTTAGAGAAAAAGTGATTAAAAAAACTGTAGAGTACACAACAAAGAGTTTGATGTGTATCTTAGATCAAATCAGCCCTTATCTTTCAAGAAGATATAACTGGGGTTGGGTCTGATCCACCATTGTTTGGTGTTTCTGGAATTGGCGGGGGTGTAGGGGCCACTTTTTTCATAAGCTTTTCTGTTGTTTCTATTTTTTGACGTTTCTTTTTTACGTCAAAATTTCCAGCAAGTATGTGATCAATATCTTCTTTATCTAGAGTTTCAAATTCTACTAGCAACTCGGCCATATGATGTACCTTGTCTTCGAGAGGCTGTAGCATAGATTTTGCTCTATCATAAGCAGTAGTGAGAATTCCTTTGACTTCTCCGTCAATTTTATGCAGGGTTGTTTCTGAATAAGACACTTCTTGATGTCCGGGAGAAAATGCAGATAAATCTGCATTTTCGTCATAGGCCACGGTTCCGAGTTCGTCTGACATACCCCATTCACAAACCATTTGTCGAACGAGTCTTGTTGCTTGGCTGAAATCTCCGCGTGCACCACTAGAAATATCTCCTATAAACAGTTCTTCCGCAGCTCTACCCCCCATAAGAACAGTCAATCTATCTAAGACTTCTTTTTTACGATATCCGACATGATTTCTTTTTGGAACAAAGTAAGTAGCTCCAAGAGATAATCCTCTAGGTACAATAGTTACTTTTTCTACTGGATCTGAATGCTCAACGAGCAATCCTAAAATTGCATGTCCTGCTTCATGATAGGCAGTAGTGGTCTTTTCTTGTTTATCGAGTTCGAGACTTCGTCGTTCTTTACCATAACGAACTTTGTCAGATGCATCCGTAATATCCTGCATAGTTACCGCAGAGCGAGTTCGTCTGGCAGCAAGCAGTGCTGCTTCATTTAATACACTCATTAAATCAGCGCCAGAAGCTCCAGGAGTGGATCTCGCTAAAAACATAAGATCTACAGAGCTATCAAGTTTTACTCTAGCAGCATGGACTTGCAAAATTTCAAATCGCCCTCTAATATCAGGTAAATCAAGTACAATTCTTCTATCAAATCTGCCCGGTCGGAGTAAAGCTCGATCGAGTACATCTGGACGGTTTGTCGCTGCCATCAGAATGACTCCCTCATTGGTATCAAAACCATCCATTTCGACGAGGAGTTGATTCAATGTTTGCTCTCGTTCATCATGTCCACCTCCAACACCTGCCCCTCGGTGGCGACCAACGGCATCAATTTCATCGATAAAAATAATGCATGGAGCTTTTTCTTTTGCTTCTCGAAATAAATCTCTAATTCGACTAGCTCCAACACCAACAAACATTTCTACAAAATCTGAACCTGATATAGAAAAAAACGGACAATTAGCTTCCCCTGCAACAGCTTTAGCAATTAGTGTTTTGCCTGTACCAGGAGGCCCAATGCATAATACTCCTTTAGGAATACGGGCGCCAAGGGCTGTAAATTTAGCCGGACTTTTAAGAAATTCTACAACTTCTTGTAGTTCTTCTTTAGCCTCTTCTATACCTGCTACATCTTTAAACGTTATCTTGTTCTGTGCTCGGTTTAACATACGAGCGGGAGATTTGCCAAAACTCATCGCTGTGTTACCCATGCCACGGAGTTGTCTCGAGAAAATAAAATATAATAGGGCAAGTATTAACAAGATGGGAAGAACGCTAAATAGATAATTCAAATAATTCGGTAGAGGCTCTGCACTAGGAAATGTTTTTTCTAATACGGCATTTCTCGGTTGATCGGGAGCTTTAAAAGACATTCCTTGGTGAAGGACAAATGACTTCCATTCTTTATTAGCATCTTTGAACCACTGGCGAAATTCCTCACTTCCCTCTCTTTCAAGCATACGGGTAGAGAGTTCTTTATTATTAAAAAACCAAATAATATCCCCTACTCCATCCTTAGCTCGATTGAGCTTCGACTTTATGACATCTAACTGCTGATTAATATCTCTATAATTATTTAATGTATGAATATAGCTGCGAACGCTCCGAAGAGGTAGTAGACGTACACTTCCGGGCTTTTGATCTAATTGTAGCGCTATATTTTGCAGTTGTTGAGCATTTCGCTTATATACGAGAAATTTCCCTGTGTGGGATACATCCGATGCAGCAATGACTTTTTCCACTTCTCCACTAATAGTGCGTAATTGAGCTTTTAAATCTTCCTCCCCAATACCCAATATAGGGGTTCCAAAATTCTGTATTAAGGTGCTGAGATCACTTTCTATAGATTTAAGATCTTGAAGAGAAATTACTGGTTGTCGCTCAAGAAGAGTAATTTTTTTTTGTAGCTCTGGCAAAGAAGTGAAATCTTTAACTAGGCTCTCTTGTATAGTAATGGCTCTTTTTCGATCTACAGTCTTATAATCAGGAGTCACTATGCCATATCCGTCTTCTGGAATTGGAACGCCGGCCAGAGTTACATACCACTGTGCAGCTTTAAACACATCTTCTTGTAAACTTGGAAGTTTTTGAGCTAAAGCATCTTTCTTATCTTGTAATCCGTGATATTCATTCAATAATTCGAGATAAGCGTATCTATTCTCAGCTTCTTGGGATAGAGAATCTTTAAATTTTCCACTAAAAGAAACGAGATTATCCGTTAAGGAAATTTTCTTATTCGATTCAGTTTCAATGAGATCTAGATTGACCACGTGTTCTAACTGGTGGCTAAATGCGATAGGAGGGTGTTTATCGGTTGTAAAATTCTGAAGTACTAAAACCGCCAACAGAATAGCGGAAAACAGAAATAAAATTCCCCCAGAGAATTTTTTTTTCTTATTAAAGTTAACGTTTTTATCTGTACTCATTGAAATTATATAATTTTAATTTAAAAACAAATTATAGTCGTTTATACTTCTAATTACAATGTCTTGATTACAAAAACAACTAAAAAATTAAAGAACACATTTTCGAACTATTGAAATCATTGCAAATTTTAGCAAAGTCTGGAAAATTTGTCTTTTAATTCGCAATTTTTTTTGCATTATAAAAATTAAACTTTTAATTATCAACATATTAGTAATATTATCGTATGGGCTCTATGTATAAAATTTTTCCGTGAATACGTAAAGCGAAATCTTTGGTTCTAGTACTCTTATTGTATTTATTCTCTATTAAACAGGTCACAACGGTTGAGATTTGACTCGATGACAGAGTGGCTGCTATCGATGCCAAAAGACACCGTAGGAAGAAATCAACTTCTATCCTTTCTAAATGAGAGAAGGAAGAAAAATCAACAGTAGTAAGCTCTGCTTGCCTATCGACTCCTAAATAGAATTTTTCTGTCTTCCTCTGTAAATATTCCTCCAAAGCGTGGCACCTATCAGATAATTTTAAGAGATTTTTAGAGATTTCTTTTTGAAAATATTGTTCTATCTGGGGAAATAGTGTATGCCTCATACGGTTTCGAAGGTATCTTTGATCTAAATTTGTGCTATCTTCAAAATGTGCAAGCTTATGATACCTGACATATCCAATGAGGTCTTTTTTATCTATAGAAAGTAAAGGTCTATAAACAAGCATGCCATAGTAGGATATATCTTCTTTAAGTCCTCCTATTTTATGTAAGCTAGCCCCCTCTAGCACCCTTTTTAAAACAGTTTCAGCTCTATCTTGTGCATGATGGGCTAAAAATAGGATATCAAAAACATTTTCTCGGTAAAGTTTATGAAAGAAACTCATTCGCTCTTGTCTATAACGATCTTCTATATTACTTTTCCAGTTATTCTTAGGAATTGTATGCAAGTATAACTGCAGTTCATTTTTCTCCGAGAATTTTCGGATTTGATCCGCTTCAAAATCTGATTCTAAACGCCATCCATGATTTACGTGAGCAAGAGAGATCGAAAAATCCACAAATCTTTGACATTTTTGAAGAATATGTAATAATGCGGTCGAATCTACACCTCCAGAATACCCTAAACAAATTTTTTTCCCACAAAGTAATTTTTTCTTTAGAAATCTACTTGTATTGGTAACCAGTTTTGTAGGTTTCTCTAAAATTTTCTGATTTGTCATACTTTATCTTTTCACAGGAGCGTAAATTGAGAAATATATTACTTCCAACTCTATGGAAATATATCTTCACTGAGTTTTATAAGTTATTTTTTGCAATACTTCTCTATCTTATCACTATTATTCTTATTCTTAAACTGCAAGATATTGCTCATTTTATCACAATGAGGTCTTCTATTAGAGAGGTTTTTCTCTTTATTCTCTATCAAGTACCCTATATCCTACCTTTTGCTATTCCTTTATCGTCCCTACTTGCTGCCTTTCTAGTATTTTATAGACTTAGTGTCTTACAAGAAGTCACCGCTCTACAAACCTCTGGAATTAGCACGCAAGCTATTCATATCCCTTTTATTTGGATAGGAATTCTGACTTTCTTAGCTAGTCTTTTTATTAATTTTGAAGTGACACCTTTATCCAGGGCGCGAACAAAATCGATGATCACACAAATTGTTCAATCGAGCCCTTTTCTGATATTGCAAAAAAAACAATATATTGGAGAAAAAAATCATTTACTTCGGTCAAATTATGGGAGCAATGCAAATGATTTACGGCAATTTTTTTTCTTTGGAATAACTCCAAAAAATCAGCTTTATGGTATTTTTTCGGATACTATTACAACGGATGGCAAGAGCTTAGAAGCGTCTAATTTAACAACAATTACCAGCAATTCTGGACACTTGGATAATGAGTTTCCTACAATCTATGTAGAAAATCAAAAAAAAGCTTCTATACGTATTTCCGAATTCTCTTCCCTGTTTATTAAAGATCCGGGACCTGTCGCTCAGGAAGATTTTTCTACAAAAATGATACTTACAAAAATTTTTGCTAGTTCTACTGGAAACAAAAAGTTTGTCGCGCGAGGGCTGCTAGAGATCATTAAGCGATTTTCTTTCTCGTTTTCATCTCTTACTTTATTGCTTATTGGAGTTTCCTATGGTATACAAACCAATTCAATTAAAAAATCCTTCAATATAATTATGTGTTGTCTATTAACAAGTTCTATGTTCTGCTGTTTTCTCATTGGTAAATCTTTTGAAAGATATCCCTTATGTGCATACTATTTCTATCTGGTTCCTCATATATTTATTATAATGTTTTATATCTATAAAAAAAAGAATCTATCTTCCACTAATATCTAAAAAATATTGATCGCAATGAAGTTATGGAAAAAAAATCTATTTAAAAATTTACTTATAAAATTTTTTTTATTTTTGGCCATTCTCTTACTTTTATACCTTATGATAGATATATCTATTCGTTCTAACGAACTAAGCTATCAAATTCATTCACTAGAAGAAAACATTTTATATTACCTTTGTACTCTATCAAAGCGGTTAGATTTCTTATGCTGCTTTTCCTGTCTATTAGCAGCTGTCACGTGCTATACAGAAATGCATAGTAATCGAGAATTGCTCGCTTTGCAAACAAGTGGCATCTGTAAAAAAGAATTTGCCCAGCCTATATATATTTTCAGTACTTTATTAGCTGTTTTGTTTGTCTTAAACTTTGAATTCTTATATCCAAAATCGGCACTTTTTCTTGAAAAATACGAATCTTCTTCATCTATAAAAAAAACACCACTAATACATCTTCCCTTAAAAAAAGAACAATTTCTTGTAAGTTCAACTCAGCTTGAAAACGAGCTTCGAGATGTTTTCTATGTAATGAATACAAACACTATATTTCATATGCAAACACTAATCTTATGTTCCCCTTCTCAGGGTTATTTTGTAACAGAATTTAGAAAAAATGATCATAAAGAATGGGAAAGGATTGCCTCATATCCTCGCTTTATATTCCCAGATGATATAGCTACTATGATCTTAAGCAGCAAGGATATATTACCACTTGAGTCTAGATCTCTTTCTAATTTATTCTATCAATCTTATATAGAACCACATATTCCTCAACTACCAGCTATGCGCTCTTATTTTTTGTATAAAATTATAAAGAGCATCCTGCCAATCTTGTGTATTATAGCTATATCAAATAGATTTCGTAATTCTTTATCCCAAAAGTATTTCTCTCTTTACTGGCTATCTCTTTGCACTTGTATCGGTATGTACGCCCTACTTGGATTTCTACTTATTTTGGGAACTTCTGGTGTTTCTTCTGCTTATTTACTTGTAGGTATACCAATTATAATCATATTTGGCATGTCACAAATTAGATTATGAATATTGACATACTTCTATGGTTTTTGAGCAATCATAATAAATGAAATATAAAATCTATTTCAATGAGGTGATAATAAAACTAGTTGGGGGATGGATATAAATCTCATTCGAATTAACTAATAAAGATTTACATTCCAATAAAACCCGAATTTTTTCATGTTTTTCCATGTGTATAATATCTGTAGATTTTAAAGTGCCTATGCTAGAAGTATCGCCCGAATTTCTAACTACTTTTTGGGTAACTCCATTAAACTGCCATTGCATAGTTTTAGCTAGGTGCCATTTATTCTTCTTAAAAATATGTATTCTATATATAAAAGTGGGTAATCCTATCCCTGTCTCTTCTCTCATAAACTTCATGCTAATAGAAGCATCTATTAAGCGGTAAAAGAGAAACATCCGTTTTCATTTTTTCCTAAATCATCTGTATTATGTTTAATTTTAAGGTTATTGAACTGAAAATGCGTTTGAAGACCTAATCCATTCCAAGGCCTTAGTGTAGTTGCTAAGTGCGCTTCTACATAGATAGAGTTGGACAATTTTTTGTAAGTTCGCATCAAAATTTCAGTCTGGGTTTGCATTTGTTCTATTTCCGACCTATCTACCTTATTCTCTAGTTCTGTTTTGTCTGCTTTTGTATTTACTGTTGTTTGTAGACTACTCAGAGCGGTTCGATCTGCTTTTTTTCCTAATTCAGTATTTAAGTAGGCTTTATCTAGTTTTGAGTTTAATTCTTTTATTAAATCCAATTGTATCCTCACTTAAAGCTTATTGTAATCAGATTAATTTTGTTCTAACAGGCATAGATTTAGATTTCCACAAGAATGCCTTCAAAATTCCCTAATCTAAAAATAAATTTCAAAGTAATATACCCTTTTTGATTAATGATGAAATCGACATACTATATGCATGACAATTCACCAAAATTTATTCCCAAAAAATACCTGGAATACAAAAGCGCTATTATTTCTTCATCTTAGTTTAGGTTTAATCATATTATCCTGGAATATACCAAGTACCCGATTGATTTGGGATTATGTAGACCAAAAATGTTTTATATTTCTCCATAATTGGATTCAGACTAGTACCTTCTGGCAAAATTTTTGGGCTATCGCTAATCATAAACGAATAGATTGGTTGCACGATATTTTCATGACATCTTTCTTTTTGTATTACATTAAAAAAGGCGGAATGATTCTACGCGTTAAACGTATAGCTGAATTATTAATTAGTATACTCTGTTTTTTTAGTGTTATATGTCTTATCAATAAAACATTGATTCCAACTTATTTGTCTATATCTAGACATAGTCCATCACTGACGTATGAGGGTGCAATACGTCTATCTACAAAAGTTGATTGGTTATATGTAAAGGATCATTCGAGGACTTGTTTTCCTGCAGATCATGGAACTACAGCAGTATTATTTGTAACAACTGTATTTTTCTTAATGGGAAGAAGAGTTGGATTTATAGGACTACTCTACGGCATCCTATTCTGTTTACCGAGACTTGTGGTAGGAGCTCACTATCTTTCTGATATTTTAATTGGAAGTGCTGGAATTGCATTATTTGCACTTACTTGGCTATATTTCACCCCCGCTATGTTTTTTCTCACAAAGATGGCTGAAAATATTATTTATCGATGTAATAGAGTATTTAATCGAAAGATTACCGTTTAGAGAATTGGAATCGCTTTCTTGCTCCAGCAAGTCCATATTTCTCACGTTCTCGTTTTCTCGGATCTCGAGTGAGATATCCCCATTCTTTTAATTGAGATCTGTATTTTTCATTTTCTGAAATGATAGCCCTAGAGATAGCCAACCGTACGGCTTGTGCTTGGCCATCGATTCCGCCACCATTTACACGAATGATAAGATCGTATTGTCCATCCATACCCAGTTTATGTAAGGGAGATAAAGCTACTTTTCTCAAAAATTCTGTAAAAAAATATTTCTCAAATGTAACGTGGTTAACATCAATTTTTCCACTGCCTTTTCGAAGTCTAATAGATGCAACAGCGGTTTTTCTTCTGCCGACACAAACAGTTTCCTGTATTACTCGTTTTTCTTTCATGATATTCCCTTTTTATTTAAATCGACACTGCAATTGGCTGTTGAGCTTCCATTTTATGGTTTTCACCAGTAAAGATTCGTAAACGCTTGAGTTGCGCTTTAGCCAGTTTAGTCTTTGGCATCATACCTTGCACAGCATGCCTTAGGATATAAGTTGGTTTTCGAATTTTCATGGTGCGATATGGGATCTGACGAAGCCCGCTCATGGAACCTGTATAGTGTATATATAATTTTTGAGCTTCTTTTGTTCCCGTTACTTCGATTTTTTCAGCATTAACTATGATTACTCCATCTCCACAATCCATATTAGGAGTGAAACGTGTAGTGTGCTTTCCGCGTAAAACTTTTGTAATTTCTGACGCGAATCGCCCTAGAGTTTTTCCTGAAGCGTCAAAAATAAACCAACGCCGCTCGGGCTGTCCTTGTTTTTTAACAAAGGTTGTCCTGTTTTGACTTCTCTGATCCATTTTGACTATCCTTTTTCGAAAATGTTGCGCCAACTAGGGTACTTTTTCTTTCAATTTTTGCCAAGAAAATCTCATCTGATTTAGTATTATAACCCTTTATAAATTTTAAGGAATCTAAAATGAAGTCAATTAAAAAATTTTATATTCGAACATATGGCTGTCAGATGAATGAACTCGATTCTGAAATCATTATTGGCTAACTATTGCAGAGAAATATGACTGAGGTAGAAAAAGAAGAAGAAGCCGACTTGCTTCTCTTTAACACCTGCTCCATTCGAGATCTCGCAGAAAGAAAAGTAATGGGAAAGCTTGGTCTTTTAAGTCGCTCTAAACGCCCTGGATCTATTATTGGAGTTACGGGTTGTATGGCAATGGCAAAAAAAGAATCTCTTTTTAAGAAAATTCCAGGTGTAGATTTTATTTTAGGGACAAACAACATTAGTGATCTAGGAGATGTTCTAGATGAAATTATCGCAAATAATACAAAAGCCATCAGAGTTGAGAATCGATTTGAAGAAAATTTAAATTATTTAATTGCATCACGCGTAGATCCTATAAAAGCATCGATTTCGATTATTCGAGGATGCGACAAATTTTGTACCTATTGCGTAGTCCCCTACACTCGTGGGAAAGAAGTTTCGAGACCACCTGAAAGTATCGAAGAAGAGTGCAGACGACTAGTCAGTCAAGGATATAAAGAAATTACTTTGCTAGGTCAAAATGTCAACAGCTATGGGAAAGATCAGCCAAGTTGGAATTGTTTATTCCACGATCTTCTGTATCGCTTAGATCAAATCCCAGGAATTGAAAAAATCCGATTCCTCACTAGTCACCCTATCGATATCAGTATAGAGCTTATGCAAGCGGTTCGAGATCTTCCATCACTCTGTGAATTTGTTCATTTCCCCTTTCAAGAGGAAAACAAATTAAAAGGACGTACATGCTGTTGGAAAAAAGTAGCTTTTACTGGACAACCTAATTTAGTCGGCACCTTGCAAAGATTTAGAGAAATATCTTTATTTTAAATTTTATACTATTTACATACAAAACACACACATTGATTTTTTGAGTAGGTAGTATATGTAAAAAGTAGTAACGATAAATTCTGATAGCGGAGCTGACAGTCTACGTCAAGCTATTATAGATGTGAATTCTAGTCGTGATCTTACTAATACGATTGAACTTGCTATCCCCAAAAATAATCTTCTATCTCTTAGAAGCGATCTACCTGTAATTAAAAAAACACTGTTATTAGATCTACTGGACATCAGACGATTGATGGCAATGGAAAGTATCGTCTCTTTGCTACCATAATGGCTGACTTAACTCTTATCAATTGCACTCTTACTAGTGGCGCTGCTATAGGTGGGAAAGCAACCAGAGGAGGCGGCAGCGGCCTTGGTGCAGGTTTTTATATTGACCGTGGTAAAACTCTTACATTATCCAATATAAAGATTATTAATTGCAAAGCCGAGGGGGGAAGTGTAGAAACAGGTAATCCATGTAATGGAGTTGGAGCTAGTTTCTCAAGTAAAAATAAAGATGCAACTCATGTTAGTGGAGGTGGAGATTTTCCAGGATTAGACTATCAATCAGGAGGTATGGGTGGTGCATCTGATGGTTCTACTTTTCTGACAGGATACGGAGGAGCTAGAGGAGGAAATAATGGAGGAACGGGAGGCGGGGATGGACCTGGAGTTGATCAAGGAAGTACAGGCCTTGGAGGATATTGTGGTGGCGGTGGAGGTGGTTTTGGTTCTGGCGGAGGATGTCCGTCATTAGTTAATAAAGTTGGATGTCCTACCTCCCCTTTGATTCTAGAGGGAGAGACATTTCAAGTTTCTGAAACGCTAATTTTTCCAAACCCCATTGTAGTTAAAGCGATCAATAAATTAGATGTTTTAGATTGTGTTGTGCTGGATACGACGGATAATATATCTGGAAGTGGAGTCATCAGTAAAACAGGGAGAGGTATTTGGGATCATTATGGAAATTGTGAAAACACTGTAGATATTTATATGGCCGAAGGAATCTTGCGTACGTTAAAACACTCTCCTCAAAAAATATAAAAGTTGACTTAGATGCTACTTTTCAAGGTTGCGCTATAACGAGCAGTGATTTTATAAATGACGGTTTAGTTAAACCATGTCTTAATGATTTGGGCTCACTCATTATTCATGGGAATTATACACAAAGTGCCTATGGATCGTTACATATTCAACTAAGGCCTAATGGAACACACGATACTCTTGAAATACACGGTACTGCTTCCATCGATGGTGCCATACATTTAGATTTTATTCCGGGTATATATGACTCTACCAATTCCTATACCTTTATTAATACAAATTCGTTAGTAGGTTTATTTATACAAATAACTTCTAATAAACCCGGCATTGGAATCATAGATTTTGAAACAAATCAAGTAACTTTTACTCTGATTAACCCAGAAGTTATTCTCCCTATGGGAAATGAAAATGAAAAGTTTTTAACGTGGTTGAGACCAGAAATATATGGAGCTTCTCTCGTAAATCAAAAACAAACTATCTACTATCCGATTGACCTTCCGCGCCCTACTTATTGTACAACCAATAATATGCCTTATCTATCGCACCTCGAGCTATAACAAAAATAGGCCTTTGCCAGATTTTCAAAAATAATACGGTAAAATTCTTTATCAATATTTTACACCAAAGATTTCATAGAGGAGATTTTATACAACAATAAGTCTATGTTTCTTCAGAGCGCACTCCTGGCCTATTTCACACGAGAATAGTAATAAATCTGAATCAGTAATATAAAAAAGTTTAAAAAATATCTTTATTTTCATCTTTGTGCTACTACATATAGGAATATACAATATTTTTTTTAATATGGGGCGCATGAAGTTAAATCGAAAGTTACTTTTATTTTTACTTCCTTATACATTGATCTATTCTGAAACTAGTTCTCTAACTACTAACTCTGATAATAGAGTTAGTATAGCTATTCCAGACATCAATTCCGGTAGCGATGCAACCAATGCGATTAATTTTATAAGTGAGGATGTTAGAAATGACAGTCTAATTACACCGTGTTTTAATAACTTAGGCTTACTTATTATTCATGGAAACTATACACAAACTTCCGACGGAGCTTTAAATATTAAATTGAGCCCCAATGGAATTTCTGATATTCTTCAAGTAGAGGGTAGGGCTTCCCTCGATGGTGGACTCGAGCTCAATTTTCTTCCCGGTATATATACAGGCAGTAATCCTTATGACTTTATACAGGCAAGTCCTATAAAAGGTACCTTTACACAAATAACTTCTAATAACCTCAGAGCTGGAATCATCGATTTCGAAACAGAACGAGTTACTTTTACACTCCTTACCCCACAAATTGTTCTTTCTATAGAAAATAACGCTCTACCGACTAATCAAAAACATGTTGCTAACTATTTACTCTCCGATGATTTCCCATTTGAAAATAGACAATTTGTAGACCTACTACAAAATCTGTTTACGTTACCTATCAATGAATACGAAAAAGCCTTAGCATCATTAACGCCAGAAATTTATGGCGCTCTTTCTGTAACTCAGAATCAAACTATTTACTATATCACTAGCTTACCAACTCCTACCTGTATAACTAATAAAAAAAATACATTTACTGTTACACCTTTTTATAATATTTCTCATTATGATAAAGAGAAGTCTTTGCCAAATTATCAATACAATGCAGTCGGATTCTCTATCAATATTTCTCAATACGTAACATCTTTTACACCAGGAGCTGGTTTAACTTATTGTAGCAGCGACACGGCTTGGCAAGGTGAAAGTGGAAGAGCTAATACTTTTAATATTTATTTACATCCTTCGCTCACTTATCACAATGAAAATTTATTTTGTAACGCCACGGTGCTCGGCGGATATACCTATCACAATGTAAATCGAACTCTGCAATTTGGCGATCATATACATATGGATTCAACTCCTCACAGTTGGGAGCTCGCAGCAGCATTACATGGTGGGTACACTTGTAGCACAGAATATGTAACCTTCACTCCACAACTTAATTTCACACAAGTCAATGTATTTCAAAGTTGCATTAAAGAAAATAAACGAGAGGATATAAGTCTTAAAACGGCATCCAAGAATTTCAGATATTTGAATATGTCACTATCTTTAAAACTAGAGCAAGAAATCATACATTCTTGTTGTTCCATTACACCTTCCCTTCAATTCGGCTGGCATAATACTCGTCAGTTAAGTGATAAAAATTTTAATTCTAAAATTGCTGGTTATAGTCTTCGCAAAAAATATTTTATAACGGAGACTTACAGCGGTAACACAGGTCTCTATTTCTTAGAAGGTAGTGTAGGTCTATCTGATAGAGAAAACAGTAGTTTGAAATTATCTTATAGAGCTGAGTTCGATACTCATGTAATTACATCTGGATTATCTGCACAGATAGTTTGGGAATTTTGATAATTATAGGTTATAGTAGATTCTCAAATTGTTTTTCTGTAAGGATGTAGATCTCTAATCTTTTAGCAGCATCTAATTTACTTCCTGGGTTCGTTCCAATTAGAATATAATCTGTTTTTTTACTCACAGAATTGCTGATCTTGCCGCCACGTTCTTTAATGAGTTCAGTCGCTTGATCTCTTGTATAATGTTCAAGAGATCCAGTAAGAACAAATTTTTTGTCTGTAAATAAGTGTTGAGAATATTTAGATCGAGATTTAGATTTCCAATGAACGCCAAGCGAAATGAATTCATTAATTTCTTCTATGTGATGTGGCTCTCTAAAAAATTGATATAATGAATTTGCTACTTTCTCCCCTATCCCTTCAATAGATAGATATTCGTCAATATCCGCTGTTGCAATATTTAGAAGAGAGCCAAATTTTGCTACTATAATCTCTGCCGTTCGCTGTCCGACAAAAGGAATGCCTAAAGCAAAAATAAATCGATCGAGTTCAGTAGCCTTAGACTTTTCTATACTTTCCAAAATATTGCTAATTGATTTTTCCTTAAAACCAGGAAGGTTTTTCATGTCTTCTTTGGTGAGTTTATAGAGATCAGTAATTTGAACGATAGCACCTGTATTGACCAATTTTTCAAGAACCTTTGCCCCTATGTGATCAATATCCATATTTTTTATAAAAAATAATACCCTTAAGAAATTTTTCTTTTGACAATGGGAATTGGAACATCTAGCCGCTACTTCTCCCTGTTTATAAATAACCATACTATTACAAAATGGACATTGTCTAGGCATATGCCAAATGGCCTTCGATTTCTTATGGGTGACTCTCACGACTTTCGGAATAATCTCCCCACCTTTTTCAATGAGCACGCTATCTCCAATTCCAATTCCCTTCCGTTTAATTTCGTCACCATTATGAAGAGTAGCTCGGGCGACACGACTGCCTGATAAAAAAACAGGTCTTAATTCAGCGACAGGAGTAAGTACGCCTGTTCTGCCAATTTGTATTGTAATAGCCTCAATAATTGTTTCTGCTTGTTCAGGAGCAAATTTATAAGCAATTGATCCACGCGGACTTTTTTCTGTCGTTCCCAGATATTCATGATCGTCTAAGTTATCTACTTTAATGACAATTCCATCGATATCAAAAGGAAGTGTATCACGCTTTTCACTGATTTCTTCTATGTACTCTTTGATTTCTTTCAGGTTATGCGCAAGAGATACATTAGATTTAGCTACAGTAGGAAATCCGAGTGATTGCAAATATCGGTGCAAATGATATTGCGAATTGAGATTACTAGGAATCCCCTGACAAATAGCAAAACAAAAAATTTGTAAATTTCGACTCTTAGAGATTTTCGAATCTAATAATTTTAATGATCCCGCAGCGGCATTTCTCGGATTTGCCCATACTGCTTCGCCCCTTTCTTGCTTATCGAGATTTGCTTTTCTAAATTCTTTTCGAGTCATATATACCTCTGCTCGAATCTCAAGTAAACGGGGAATATTTTTCCCATGAATAATTTTTGGAAGAGAAGAAATGCCCCGAACATTTTCGGTCACATCATCTCCTTTTTTTCCATCTCCACGTGTAACAGCTCTTATAAACTTGCCATCTATATAACAGAGAGATAAAGCGCACCCATCTATTTTTAATTCACAGCAGTAAGCAAGATTTGTTTTATCGAGTAGCTTTTCTACTCGCGTTATAAATTCCTCTATTTCGCCATAAGAATATGTATTAGTTAAGGATAACATGGGAACAGCATGCGCTATACTCTGAAATCCCCTTTGTCTCTGTTCTGAAACTTTACTAATAGGGGATCCACTTTTTGGGATCCATTCAGGATGAGCTTCTTCAATTTCGCTTGCTTTTGCAACTAAGAGATCATACTCATAGTCCGTGATGAGCGGTGTATTGCGTACAAAGTAATTCGTATTATGCTCATTTATCTCTTGAATAAGTTTTAAATAAGCCGATCTCGCTTCATAATTGTTACGTCCCACGCTTGACCCGTGCAATAGAAATTTATACGATAATAATATTTTATATTTGAAAGCGATCAAAAAAATAACTAGTATCTTTTTTCACAGAAATAAGATCGCCAGTGCAACAAACTGTTCCACGATCTGCCTTAGAAGATCTCATGCGAAATGTGCGGAGTGGCTTTGGTAATAGGAAATGATATTTTCGCGAGTCATGAGAATAGAAAATCACTTTGCGCAATTTATGACTACGCCACTCCATGTCTAATGTATAATTATTATATGGACTGCGTACTGTTAGGAATCTACCTGCATGTAAAATGGGTAGAAGCAAAGGGAGAAACAGTATAGAGCTTTCCTGTTGTTGCAGGAATAAACTTTCAATCAGCTCAGATACTTTAGACAAAAGGCTTGTGTCATAATGCAACTTTGATGTTTCTGGAGGAGTAAATAACCCTTGCAAGCGATAATCAAACAGCTGGGGAACAAATAGATCTCGAATAGCAATTACAAAAAATTCATGCAACGCAAGGGTCGTGCCTATTTTATCGCCAGCATGTATACGATCCTGTATCTTTTCTAACAGTTCTCCTGTAGTGCCAGTTTGAATAGGATCGGAATGCTTCGGAGATAGCTTTCCAATTCTATAGAGAAAGGGTAGAGTTTCTCTTAAATCTTTTCGTAGAGCAATATGATCGATATTTTGTGATTTATGAATGCCGAATGCAAGTCTTGGGAGAGAGCAGTTTATATATTCTCTGACCGGAAATAATTGCAACGGCTTCTTTGGAAGAAGTGTATGCGTTTTTCCTTCAAAAATGATGTTCAATGGATTGCGAGATCGAATCAAATCTATAGCAATATATCCACCAAATAATTGCAATTCATAAGACATATAGCCATTCACAGAGGTACCAAATACCCGAACAACTTGGCCCTCTAAATCTTGTATAATAGTAAATCCATCTACATAACCTCCAATTTGTATATCCATTTCATACACATCAACAGATCTACAACAATAGAAACGAACGCGCGATGGATATACTTCTACAACTATCTGAGTTTTTGGAATGAGTGCATGTGTCCCCGCTCGATGCGAAAAAGGAGAAAATCGAGAATCAATAGTAATTTTCACACACACCTCGCAAGTAAACTATCCTCTTCATTAGCAAAAGTTTTGACTCGTACGATAGTATTTGGAGAAAGACTTACAGACGGCTCCACGCTGACTTCTAAAAAATTATCTGTATGTCCTCGCATATACCCACTCGTTCTTTGACTATCCGCGGATTCGATTAATACCTCTAGTTCTTTTCCAATAAAGTCGTTTCGCAAACCAAATGCTACGCGATTTGCCACGGTAAGCAAGGTGGATTTTCTTTTCTGTATTTCTTGAGGAAGAATGGGATCAACAAATCTAGAAGACCGAGTCTTTGGTCTAGCGCTATATGGGAAAATATGAACTTTTGCAAAACGCACTTCCTCAACCATTTGTATAGTCTCCATAAAGTCAGATTCGCTCTCCCCCGGAAATCCTACGATTACATCTGTTGTAAAAGTGAAGTGCGGACTGGCATCTTGTAATCGATGAATAGTATGTAAAAAGTCTTGTTTTGTATATTTGCGATTCATTCGCTTTAAAATAGTGTTAGATCCCGCCTGCAATACAATATGCATGCTATGGCAGGTCTTTTTTCCATTAACGACAGCTTTCAACAATAAATCATCTACTTCGTCCGGATCGATAGATGAGATTCGAATACGCTCCAAGCCATCTATTTGGTCTAAAATAGTGACAAGCTCACTCAGTCTACAGCCATTTTTTCGATCTCCCCCATCAAAATCGCCAATATTAATTCCTGTTAGAACTATTTCTTTATAACCATTTCCAACAAGATCTTCCACTTCTTTAACAATTTCTGGAATGGTCTTAGAACGCGATCGCCCTCGCACAAAGGGAATAATACAATAGGAACAGTAAGAATTACATCCATCTTGAATTTTTACAAATGCCCGCGTATGACATTCAAACTGGTTAATTTTAAATTCGGGTAAATTCTCGATATCCAGAGCAAGAGCCAGTAAGTTTTCTTTGGCACTATTGGGCACAATCATAGAAACGCCTTCTATATCCTGTAGCCGTTTTTTCTCTCTTTCAGCGAGACACCCAGTTACAACTATTTTTGCACCAGGATTACGACGAATTAACCCGCGCAAAGTGCTCAAACTTTTTTTATCTGCCATTTCTGTTACTGTGCATGTATTAATAATGCAAAGATCTGCAGCTTCGTTTTGACCAGACTGTGTAAATCCGAGGCTTTTTAACTGGTCAGAATAAGCTTGGGACTCATACTGATTTGTTCGACAGCCGAGAGTTGCTATAGTGAATTTTTTACTTATTTGGTTCATAATTATGATAAAAAGGGGGAAATTTCCCCATATTATGCCAATTCAGCTGGTAGGTTGCAAGAGTGATTTCGAAGGAAAAAGTTGAAAAAAAATATTGATTTATCCTGTAAATAAAACCGATTGGAATCACTTCCAATCGGCAATGGCAAATGAGTCTTATGATTTTTGTCGATAACGCAATGTTCTCTCTATGTCCTGAATTTGAAAATCTTTAAATAAGGGAGCATTGGTATATTCAGATATTTTAGAACTGGATGTATTTTTGACGGGATTATAATGGACGCCCAAACGCTCATCTATTTCATTTAGAGGATCTATCTTCACTCGGTGCCATTTTTTATTTAAGTAATCCTCCAGTCTAATAAAAGGATCTATTTTATCGACTCGATGTGGAGTAAAAATGGTTTTTATGACATAGAATGCTATTTGTATAGCTGCGCGTATAGTCTCTTGTTCACTGATACAACAATTATCCAATAGTTTTATTACATTTTTTGGACTTTTAATAGTTCTTCTTCCAAAGGGTGTATCCAAGAAAAATCGCCCAGTGTCTTCTTCAATGGTTAGTAAATAGGTTTTGGTTTGATATTTGGGATTTAATTTAGTACCTAAATATAACCCTTTAGCCCCTGATTTTCGAACTGCTTGATAAAACTTTTGTCTAGCTACCTTATCTATTTTATAGATTCTTTCTAATTTTGTGTACGTGAGAGTAGTGGGATGTAATTTCTCAGCTAATTCTAAAGTCAATACTTTTGTGCATTTTTCACGAGATTCTTCTTCTTGCTCTAGGAACGCTGAACTTATTGATTCTTGGATATAAGTATTACTATCAGATTCTGCTCTCGACCTAGTGGATGCATCTGTTGAAGTAGAAGGTGAACTAGCCCCAGATCCTCCCTGTGGCGTTAGTTCTAAATGATCTTCATGTAAAGGAGTTGGAGCCATTGGTATAATACGTGCGTTTCTATAAGTTCCAGTAATATCAATCATAAGTATCCTTATAAATTTTATTTTAAAAAACCATGTAAGTAAAATTATTAATACCGGATTATAGAATTGATAAATTTAAAATCTATTCAAATTAGGTTTTAATGGAATTTTTATGAAAATTAAAAAAAAATTATAAATTTATTAAATAAAATTATTTACTAAATTAGTATCTAATAAATTTCTCTAAGAATAATTTTTTTCATCCAGAAAGAAGTGAAGGATTTATCACTAATGATTAAATGGTCGTCGAGTGAAATACCTAAGATCTTTCCGGATTGAATCAATCTTTCTGTAAAAAGAAGGTCTTCTTTTGATGGGGTGACATCTCCGCTGGGGTGATTATGTGAGAGAATAATACTATGTGCATTTTTTCGAATTGCAGGGTAAAAAATTTCACGTGGGTGAGATATTACCTCGACTAGTGAACCAATAGCAACTACTTCTATATGAATTACTCTTTTTTTGATATCTCGAAGAAGTACTGCAATGATCTCCTTTTTTTTTTGATAAAATAGTCCTTGTAAGAGGATAAAAGCATCTTTAGGTGTAGTGATTTTAGGAGAGTGAAAAAACATATCTCTTTGAATGCGCGTTGAAATAGCTAGTGCTGCCTTTATTTTAATAGCCTTGGCTCTACCTATTCCTTTAATAGATGTAATTTCCTCAACAGATGCATCCAGAAGTCCGGTAATCCCAGAAAAAGAAATTAAAAGTTCTTCCGCTAGTCGAATTGCGTTTTTGCCACGAGTACCGTTCCCTATAATAATTGCGAGAAGTTCCGACATAGAAAGTGCATCTTCCCCTTTTCTAAGTAATCTCTCACGAGGTCGATCTTCAAGTGGCAATCCATGCATCATATCTAGATTATATCGCTATTGAATTGTATATGCAGAGACTTGATCCTGCATTCGTTTGGGCAAAGTAATTTTTACAATAATATCGTTATCTTCATAATACTGCTCTAGAATTTCCCCCTCTTGCATTAAACGACTAAGTATCCCATATTCTCTTTGGGAAATTCGAAGCGTGCAAGTATAACATAAATTTTGGATTTCTTTTATAATTAATTTTAATAATTCCTCGATTCCCTCCCCTTTTAAAGCAGAAACTCCGACGGTTTTTGGATATTTAACGCGAAAACGTTGAATCTTTCCTCGGTCAGTGATCTTGTCTATTTTATTTAATACTGTAATTATAGGCCGATGTAGAGCTTTCAACTCTTTCAATACTTCATAAGTAGTTTCTGCTTGTTCAATGGCCATTGGGTGACTCACATCGATTAAATGAATTAACAAATCGGTATATAAAACTTCCTCAAGTGTACTCTTAAATGCAGCCACAAGAGCGTGAGGCAATTTCCGAATAAATCCAACTGTGTCGATATATAAAACTTCTTGGTGGTTTGGTAATGTTGCCTTTCTAGTTGTGGTATCAAGTGTGGCAAATAATTTATCTTCAGCAAATACTTCCGAGTGAGTTAGTGCATTAAGAAGTGTAGATTTTCCAGCATTCGTATATCCAATAAGGGCTATGGTAAATATTTTAGATCGTAAACGGGCTTGTCTCTGTAATTGTCTTCGCATACGTACTTCAGTGAGTTCTTTCTGTAAAGATGTAATCCGTTTCTTAACGAGTCTTCGATCGATTTCTATTTGCCTTTCTCCAGCTCCACGTAAGTACATTCCACCCCCGCTCGCGCTTTGTCGAGATAAATGCGTCCATAATCTTTTAAGCCTTGGAAGTTCATATTTACTTTTAGCGAGTTCGATTTGAATTTTGGCCTCGCGAGTCTGCGCTCTCTTTGCAAATACTTCTAAAATAAGCCCAGTTCGGTCTAAGATAACTCTATTAAATAACTTCTCTAGATTTCTCTCTTGATTGGGAGAAATTTCTTCATCAAAAATGATGAGATCCGCTTCTGTAGACTCAACATCAGATATCAATTCTTTAATTTTCCCCTTTCCTAGATAAGTAGCTGATGAAACTCTTTTCAATGGACAAGGTTTTGCGCCGACAACTTCAAATCCACATGTTCGAGAAAGTTCGCTTAATTCCTCTAAGTGTTCTTCACATATTTTTTTGTCAGATGGATCAAAGTAAATCCCAACTAAAAATGCTGTGACAGTTTTTTGCAATACACTTTTCTCTTGAATTCTCCCTTTTCCTTTGTGCACGTAAGTTACTCTCCTTCTATTTCTATTGTCAGTTCAAGTCCATCATACCCAAGTTCAAATCCATCCGGCAATTTTCGGTTGGTCTCCTCATAATCTAAATCATGAGCCAAATGTGTGAAATAGGTTTTCTCAATATGTAAGTGCTTTGTAAATGCAATTGCCTCTTCAATAGTTAGATGGGATTTAGTTTTAGTCCATCTCGGTGCACTGATTACAAGTATATTGATACCCTCCAGTAAAGAAAAGACATGAGGACTGTAGGTGTGTATATCTGTTATATAAGCAAAATTTTTAAATCTAAATCCAGTCACTTTCATACTAGACTGATGGTAACTTATATAATGTACATGCATTCCCTCAAATAGAATTGATCCATCCTCTTTAGGCAGTGTGTGAAAATGAAATTTTGAGGTAATTTTTCCATCTTTTGCATCCGCATGTAGCAAATAATGGTAACGTTTTCGAATCCCAGAGAGGGTATCTTCAGATAATAAACAGGGTATTTTCTTTTGAGACATTAAAGAGTAAATTCGCAAATCATCCATACCTCCAATATGATCATTGTGAGCATGTGTAAATAAAACCCCATCAAGTTCATTAATTCCATAGCGCAAAGCTTGAGCGCGAAAGTCAGGTGATGCATCTAACAGAAACTTCTTACCTTTCCATAAAATACATCCAGAAGGTCGTAATCGTATATTGTACGGAGATTTAGATGAACAAACTTTGCACGAGCAACCAATAACTGGAACGCCGAGAGAACTGCCAGATCCCAAAAAAAGAAATTTGCCGGTAGTATTCATACATGTTCACTCAAAATTCGCTCTGCAGCTCGAAGTCCCATAATTGCATGATAGAGAAGTCCTCTCGAACCCATAGCTGTCATCATCCAAAGACCCGGACGAATTCTGTCAAAAATCGGTAGATAATTTTTCTTGTTACACACTCGAATAGCGGCATGTCCACTCTCAATAGATAATTCCTCTACCCAGGGGAAACGAGGTATTAGTTTTCCAAGGATAATTTTTTTTGCCGTGTTCAAGGAAAACTTATGATGAGTAAAATAATGTTCATAAGTCGAACCTAAATGAATATCTGCATTCGGCACTTGTGCTATATAACCATTAGCGATACAACTCATAGGAATATGACAAATCCTTTTTATATTGCTATATAAAATTTGTCCTTTTACAAAATCAAGAGAATGTTGATGAATCATGCTGAAAGATGAAATACCACCTCCCATTGCTAGCACAATATGATCAAATGTATTTAATTTATCTAAAGAAGTGATTTTTTCTCGGACCAAAGTTGCATTATAATAGTTGCAAAATCGCCACAATGACAGCAAATACTCTCTTGTATTCACAGTAAATCCAGAAGAAATATGGAAAAAAGGCAATTTGGAGTTATAAAGATTAATATCGCCATAGAGTTTTCCCATCGAAATAAAATTTCGTTCTTGTTCTAGAGTATAAGCAGAGCGGAGAACCCCTACTGATAAAAATGGATGATTAGCAAATGGCCGTGCAAACTCGAATAATTCATGTACTGTAGTTAATGCTATTTCTGCCTCTAGGCTTCGCTTTCCATTTTTTCCGGGATATGGATGCAATAAGCTGGCTGCTTGTGAGGCGCCATTGCCAATTCCTTCTTGATCATATATTGTTATATGAATATCACTATTCTTCCTAAGTAGATAAGAAGCAATACTGAGCCCACTCAGACCCGCCCCAATAATTGCAACTTTCAATATGGATCATCTCTAATGCTGTATTATAGTTCACTAATTATCAATGATTGAGTACATATTTTTATATAAATTTTTTAGGAGCTTTACATGAGAACACAAACGCTTAATAATCCTGTTCTCCTTTATTCCAATTGATTCAGAGTTCATTTTGTATGTATGAAGTGACACTACGAAAATATTATCTTAAGTAATCTTTGCCGTTCTTCATATTTATTTATTGAATTGAAACTTGAAAAAATCTAAAACTAAAAAATTTAGGAAACGATACAGAACTGTAAATTTTTAATAAATTTGCTCTAAAAAATATAATCATTTTTTAAACTATTTATCTTTTACATTTTTTTCATATAAAGAAAAAATACGTTTTTTTAAATAGTCTGCTTGTGACATACCTATCCTTATAAGTTCTTTTTCTAAATATCAACAACGGCGCTAACGATTTTAAAAAAGCATATGAATATAAGAAAACAGCACGGGAGCTGAAGAATAATGAATGATCGAATTTACACAATAGGTTATTTACTATTAACTTGTTACTTTCTCTGGCGTTTAAATAAGGAAAATAAAAATAAGGGAATGAATGGATTTTCTGCAGGCATATTTCTTATTATTTTTATATATAAATCAGCTCCTATTTTTGTTGAATTTATGGAAAGATACTTAAAGATATAAACTATACCTTGCTCTAATCTTTTTGATTTTAAAACTCTTAAATATGAGTTAATTTTACCCATTTTTTCCGCAATTGACTGGAAGTTTAAAGAATATTTACGAATAAAATAGAAAATTTACAAAATTTTTCTGCCTATAAAACTATATTTTGATGTATTCTTTCCAGTTCGGAATGATTTGTAATAGCCGACTCATAATCTTTATAACCAAATAATAAATTACGATTCAACAGCCACGACAATTATAACATTCTATTCAGAATAGAATTAGATAGTATCAAGTTGTTTTATAGAGATACAACGGAGACATTGTAGGCATTCCTCTTCCATCTCTAGCATCACATCGTTCGTATACAATTTGCACAGCAGCTCCAATGCATCTGGATAATCCAAATAATATAGGGTAATATTCTGAATATGGAAATCCACTCGCCTGTAAAATTATGCTAGAAATAGCAGCAGAGGAAGGATAATATTGTTTTCCTTTTTCTTTATATAAGATATCAACCATAACTTCGCGTAAAAGACTTGCTGTCTTAATAAATGGATGTGCAGAAAATTGCTCTTCTGCGATTCGATACAGAATAGTAGCTCGTTTATCTTCTTGTATTGAATATAGCGATTGCACTTGCTCTTTTACGATTGGATTCAATTGTATATATTCAGAAATGCTTTCTTTTTTAATTTCTTCACGGCAATATTGAAGAGAATTTCTAACATGTTCTAAACTAGCAAGTCCAGTTTCGTTGATTTTTCCACCACCTATCGCATAAATACAAGAGCTTAAAGACTCATACATATCGGCGCCTCCAGAGGCTACAGATTTACCAACAAATGTTGCTAAATCGGCGCCCCCAATATCGCAATGCAATATAGTATATAGTGAAAAAATTTTGTGAAGAAGCTTCCTATCGCCTCTTGGAATTTGCAATCTAGATAGAAGATTATCCATATATCCGTAATCTTCTAAAACCTGCGGGGTCTCCCCCCATCCGGCATGGTGGTTGATAACCTCTGCTACTATTGCCGGTAGTTTTCCAATCACATTCAGGCAATCTTTCTTATAATCACCGGTAGATTCTAGCATTCCTAAAAGGAGTATAGAGGTCGCAAATAACTTCATTGGAGAAGTAGAGGTAGGCAATGATCTAATTAATCGAATCACTCCAGAGGATACAAAATATCTATTTGTCATTTGTCGGATGAAACCGCTTTTTTCCTCCTGTTGTGGAAGTCTGCCAAAATATAATAAATAAATTACTTCTTCTATTGACAAATCTATCAAAGACTCTATGGGTTTTTCGCGATATATAAGACCATTTTTTGGATGAAGATGTGAGACAGTACAATACCCAATAGGAATTCCTAGCAAACCATTTTCTAAATGTTTGGTTGTAATTTGAAAAAGAATTTCATCCATACCACCTCTAAAATAAAATATTTAATATATGATTCATAGGATATAGCAAGGCTTAAGCTATTGTCTACGCATTCATTAAAAAAATATTTATTATTTTTGTATATAGGTTTGGTGAACTTAAGTTATATCTCTCTATTGTTCAATTAATTCTTATCAATAGGTTACTTTTAGTAAATTTCTAATCAAATCTCGTTCTTCAAGTAGTTCTTTACGAGTAATTGCAATCTTTTTTTCTATAAAAGGGCTCCATGAAAGATTATTGACTACTTTCCAATCTCCCGATTTATTTACAGTACAAGGAAAAGAGAAAATTATATCTTCCTCAATACCATAGGCATTATTATCGGAACAAACTCCTGCTGAAAACCAATCCATATCGTTAGATTTTAGACACAAGTCTTGGACAAAATCCAAAATAGCTTTAGCAGCAGAAGCGGCAGATGACTTACCTCGAGCTCGTAAAACTGCAGCCCCTCTTTGTTGTATATCTGTTATAAAGTCCTTTTGCAGCCAAGTAATCTCTTTGATCCTATCCAATATGGGCTCCCCTGAAATTTTTACATGTTCAAAATCGGGAACTTGCGTACTCGAATGATTTCCCCAAATGATCATTTGATTTATTTGACTTACATTTACTTGTGCTTTCTTTGCGAGCAAATACTTTGCGCGATTCAAATCGAGACGAGTCATCGCATAAAATTGTGTCCGAGGAAGATTGGGGGCATGGCTCATGGTTACAAGACAATTTGTGTTACAAGGATTCCCTATAACAAAGACTTTTACCTCTCGTTTTGCTACTGCATTCAAAGCAGTCCCTTGTTCAACAAAAATTTTTGCATTTTTATGAATTAAATCTCTTCTCTCCATTCCAGCCATTCGCGGTGCAGAGCCTATTAAAATAGCTATGTCTATGTCAGAAAATATAGTAGATGGATTAGATCCGATCTGTATATTTTTTAGTAAGGGATAACTGCAATCTTCGAGTTCCATAACGACACCACGCACATTTTCTAGACATGCTTCTACTTCTAGCAAATGTAACGAAATAGGTTGATTCGGACCGAATAATTCACCAGATGCAATTCGAAATAGTAGTTGATATGCGATCTGGCCTGCTGCACCAGTAACTGCAATACGTTTTACTGTATTCATTTGATCATCCCCAAAGAAATTATTATAGTTAAATAGTTTAGCCATTTATATCTTTAATACTATAAAAATTTGCATCTATCTATTGTAAAATAGCTTCATTGCAGTTTAAATAGAAAAAAGAGATAATTTTATTATATGAAAGCAAAAACTCCTTCTAAAAGCTCGATTAATGATTATGCCTATCGCATATTTCCAAATGATCTTAATTCGCATGGAACAGCCTTTGGCGGTATGATTATGGCTATCCTTGATCGGATTGCCAGTATAGTAGCAGAGCGCCATAGTGGGAAAGATTGCGTTACAGTTTGTGTGGATAGTTTTACTTTTTTAGCTCCTGCAAAGCATGGGGAAATTCTAATTTTCAAAGCATCCGTTACTCGAAGTTGGAATAGTTCTATGGAAATTGGAGTTAAAGTTCTTGCAGAATCTATTAATAGACCAAACAAGACACATATTGTCTCTGCCCATTTTGTATTTGTTGCTTTAGATAGCAAGGGAAAACCAACTAAAGTTCCAGCGGTACTTCCGGAAACAAGCGATGAAAAGCGACGTTACGAGAATGCAGAAGTGCGCAGAACCTCGCGTATTCACGTGAAACGCAAGATACAGTCATCTTAAATCTTCTTTTTATGAATGAAATATTTTTTTTACTCCATATCATTGTACTTATATTTTTTCTTCTTCTTTCCTATAAAATAGGTAAAGGAGCTCTCGCCTGTTTTTTTGCTATTTCTAATGTGTTTGCAAACTTCTTTGTTACAAAACAAATTTCTCTATTCCATATGGATATTACAGCAACAGATGCTTATACAGTTTGTGGAATTCTTTCTTTAAATATCATCCAGGAATATTTTGGTAAGAAAACAGCGAGTAATATCATTTATGCTAGCACTGTAATGTTACTTTATTTTTTCATAGCTGGACAAATACATTTGGCGTATATACCAAATGCGTTTGACCAAACGCAGCATGCTTTCAAAGAGATTCTTAGTTCTACTCCAAGAATAGTGCTCAGTTCTATCGGCATTGCCTTTCTATCCCAAAGGATTGATCTTATTTTCTTTAGTTTATTAAAGAGAAAATTTACCACATTATCTTTTCTACAGAGATCTTCCATCTCTTTCATCATCTCACAAAGTATCGATACCATATTATTTACCTATTTAGCCATTGGCCACCTGATTAAAAATAGAGGAGATGTTATACTCTTTAGCATGATTATTAAGGTACTTTCCTTTGGAGTAGGTATTTTGATGATTTCTCTATGTAAAAAAAAGTTATCCATTGCACACAAAGAACTTGAAACCTCCATTTTTTGAATGTATCTATGAATCCACTCGATCTCAAGCGAGAGTCGGGAAAATTCACACGTCTCATGGAATAATCGATACGCCAGGGTTTGTAGCAGTAGGTACGAATGGTACTATCAAATCTTTAGATAACCATTTGGTCTCAGGTATCGGTCTGCAGTTGATGTTCTGTAATACCTACCATTTATTATTACAACCGGGCGCACAAACTATTCGAGAAGCCGGTGGCATTCATAAATTTATAAATAGGTCTCTTCCAATTATTACGGATTCCGGTGGATTCCAGGTCTTTAGTTTAAATTACGGATCTATTGCAGGTGAATTGAAGTGTATAAAAAGCAAATGGAATACCGGGCACGTAATTAAGGTGTCAGAAGATGGTGTCCTATTTCGATCGTACCGAGATGGTGAGAAAGTATTGCTCACTCCCGAAAGTTCTGTATTAGCTCAAAAGGATTTTGGATCTGATATCATCATTCCTTTGGATGAGTTACCCCCTTATCACATTCAAAAAGCGAAACTGGAAGATTCTTTAGAGAGGACCCACCGATGGGAAAAGAGATCTTTAGATATTCACTTACAAAATCGAAACAATCAGTTTATGTATGCAGTCATTCATGGTGGTATAGATTCGAATTTACGAGCTCGGAGTTGTGAATTCTTAACTTCTCTGCCTTTTGACGGCTTTGCTATTGGCGGTAGCCTCGGAAAATCTAAACTAGAAATGATGAATCTTTTGGAATATACTATGCCTCGGTTACCTAAAGATAAACCCAATCACTTGCTAGGCATAGGTGACTTAGCCTCTCTACGTGGAGCTATACCTCTCGGCATTGATACTTTTGATAGTTCTTATCCGACAAAACTTGCTCGCCACGGTATTGCTTTAACAAAAGAGGGCCAACTCAATATAACTAAATCAAACTATTCTCAATCTTTCATTCCGATAGAGCTCGGATGCCAGTGCCATACTTGTACACATTACTCTGTAGCCTATATACATCATCTATTCAAAGCCAAGGAGCTCACAGCGCTCCAATTAACCTCAATTCATAATCTTTTTTTTATGATGGAATACATGCATACATATCGAAATAAAATCTTGTCGGGTGAGATTTAAAAATAAAATTTTTATAAATAGTTACGACATTTTTAATATTTATGGATTTATTAAAAATTACAAAGCCTCTTTACCTCCTATTTAGGCGAAAAAAGTGCTATTCAGATATAATTACTCTTAAAAATTTTATATAAAGTCAATTTGCTAATTATCATTCCGACACGTTAGAATCCATTCATTATTTCTTAATCAGTTGATTTATTTATGGTAGTCTTTGCATTAATTCTATTATATGGGCTGTGGGCTAGCGTTTTCCCCTATAATAAACTATTACTGACCTTGAGTTCTCCTTTATTTCTAACAGGTAGCCGGATGACCATTGCTGCTATTCTCTTGCTACTGTATTTGTTTTTTTGGAAACAAAGCTCTTTTATCATTAATAGAAAAAAATTTATTGGTATTTGTCTACTTGCCGTTATAGGGATTTATGCTACCAATGCTTTAGAAGCCTGGGGATTGCAACATCTTCCGGCAGCAAAAACTTGTTTTATCTATAGTTTATCTCCTTTTTTTACAGCTATTTTGTCCTATACTCACGACAAAGAAAAAATAACCATAAAAAAATGTTTAGGTCTTTTGATTGGATTTATAGGATTTTTTCCCGTTTTATTTTTGCAATCAAACGGGGCAATTGCCCATAGTCCATTTAAGGTATTCGCAATTCCAGAATTATCTATTGTTGGGGCTACTCTTTGTTCTGTATACGGCTGGATTTTTCTCAGAAGAATTGTTAAAGATGGATCTATTTCGCCGTTATTTGCAAATGGTATGAGCATGTTAATGGGAGGAATTCTTTCATTAGCTCATTCTAGAATTTTTGAAAGTTGGGATCCCATCCCTGTAGCTACAGGAAAACTCAGTGCTTTTATACCAGGAATATTTGGAGTAATAATTGTTTCTAATATTATATGTTACAATTTATATGGATACATGCTGAAACGTTTCACCGCAACTTTTATTTCCTTTGCTGGATTACTTAGTCCTATATTCTCATCGATTATTAGTTGGATTGTCCTCGGTGAAGCTTTAAATCCAATATTATTCATATCGACTTTTGTGATAGCATTCGGTTTATGGATTATTTATAGAGAGGAGCTTCGGTTGGGATATATTATGAGGGAAAAGCCTATGGGAGAAAAAAATATTGCATAACATTTGCGGTTACCAAGACTTGAACTTGGGACCTCGACATTATCAGTGTCGCGCTCTAAACCAACTGAGCTATAACCGCAGACGAATTATATGGAGGCTAGGAGATTCGAACTCCTGACCCTCTGGTTGCAAACCAGATGCTCTACCAACTAAGCTAAACCCCCAAAAATAATCCCAACAAGATATATAAAAATAGCTTTTCGAGCAAATCTTTTCATTATAGCGCCAGATTTTACTTGGAACAAAAAGAGAGCGTATTGATACAATTTAATTTAGAAAAAATAATTCTACTGTATATCGAACAGAAAATATTTCTTAATTACAAAACTCGTAATTTATATATTTAAATTTATGCCATCACAAGCTGCTTTTGAAGGATCTTTGCGAGATCTGTGGAAGGTATCCTTCCCATTAATGATTTCCTATTTTTCCATGACTTTGATGTTATTTGTGGATAGGATTTTTCTCGCGCAATATTCAACGAGTACACTCAGTGCAACTACCAGCTCTGGAGTCCTTGCTTGGGGATTCATTATGGGTATTACAACACTTGCCAATATTTCAGAAGTGTTCGTATCACAGTATAATGGCAATAGCCAGTTTGGGAAAGTAGGTACTGCTGTTTGGCAATTAATCTGGTTATCGTGTTTTTCTATCTGTTTATTCTTGCCCTTAGCGATATTGGGCAGTCACATCATTTATCCAAATGCAGTCTCTTATCAACATGAATATTTCAAATGGTTAATTCTGGGAGGACCTATTTTTTCGCTACAAGCAGCAGTTGGTGGATTTTTTATTGGACAGGGAAAAACAAAAATTATTCAATGGCTTGGCGTATTGGGAAACATAGTCAATATAGCCTTAGATCTTGTTTTGATTTTTGGATTTGGGCCTATTCCTTCTTTAGGAGTCAAAGGGGCAGCCATTGCAACTGATATTGGTGTAGGTATTGAGGTAGCTATACTAATGATTCTATTCTTGCAAAAGCAATATAAAGCGCGTTTTCAAACTGCAAATTGGAAATACCATTCAAAACTATTTTGGAATTGTATAAAAGTAGGACTACCCCCTGCGGTTTTCGTTGCATTAGAATTATTTGCTTGGGCTTGTTTTTATTGGATTATGGGGAGGACGAGTGAAAACCATTTACTAGTAGTCAGCATTTGCCAAAGCATATTTATGCTATTTCTTTTTTTCGGATTCGGTATTGAAAAGGGCGCTGCTGCAATAGCTGGAAATTTAATTGGATCCGGTCAGTTAGATAAAGTAAAAAAACTCCTATATTCAGGAATATTTTTGTGTATAATTTTCTCATGCATTAGCTTACTTCCTTTGTTGTGCTGTCCAGACCAAATCATTTCATGCTTTTTACAGTATCCCTCTTTTCTCAATCACAACACACATGCGAGTCTAGATCTTAATATACTAGAGTTAAAAACAACTATAAAGAATAGCCTTTTACTAATTGGTGTTTTTATTTTTTTTGAGAATATTCGTTGGTTGCTGAGCGGGATTTTAACTTCTGCTGGAGATACTTTTTTTCTGATGATATCTGGGGCTCTATCTGTATGGGTATGCATGATTTTGCCAAGCTATTTATTATTCATGAAAAATAACTGTTCCATCATGTGCACTATATGGATTTGGATCTTTTTTAGCTTAGTGGCAGCATCGTTGTCATTCATGAGATTTGCATTTGGAAAGTGGAAGAAAAAGAGTATATTTATGCAGAAATTCAGGGATCCTATCTCTATCCAAGACATTTCTAAAGATAATAATTAATTATCAAAAATGGCTTTTTCGCAAGCTTCCTCTATATTGATTGACATATTCTCAAATTCTTCCCCCGTAATCCCATAAGTTAGAAGATCAAAAAATTGTCCATGACTGTATATCATGCGTCGTAAACGGCCCTCTAACTTGAATCCAAGTATATCGTGGAGAGTAGATGCAGATTTATTAAACACAGAAATTGGGATCGTAACTTTTTGGAAACGAAGTTCTTGGAAATAAAATCGCAGGAGTATCATAATGCTCTCTTTTGCTGCACCTTGGCATCGATGTGAAGAATTAATAAAGACATAATAAGAGAAAGTACCGTTTTTTCGATCACAGAAATAAGTGAATATATACCCTATAACTACACTGGAAGTATTTTCTATCAGAAAAGCATGGCCGTTGTTTTCATCGCTTCTTTGTATCATTTGGATTACATCATTGCTGAGACCAGGAAATATATCTAAACTAGATCCGTTTGTCTTAATCCAAGGAAGAATAGATCCTATATCTGCCTCCTCTGCTTTTCGTAAAAATACTTTTTTTCCATTGAATTGTATCATTCCTGACTCCCAATTTACCTCTATAGAATAAAAAATATATTTATATATTGTATTTTTTATCATTAAGAGTTAATAAAAAAATAGATTAACTAGTAAAATTAATATATAAATGCACAATTCACCACATCACATTAACCATCAGAGAAATAAAGAAATTAGACATACGACTAGAGCCTTTTATAAGAAAAATTCGTCAGATCAAAAGAAAAATATATTTGCAAAGGCATCCTCTCACATAAAGTCGATTGCGGAATCTATAAGAAAAAAAAAGTCTAAAAGTCATTCAAAACGCTCTAGATTTCAGAATCCAGATGAAGTTGATCATCGAACTGTACCGGAATCTGTAACAAAAATGAATCGTAGAAAAATTGGGATGTATAAATATTATACTTTAGAAAAAGCAAAATCTCTATATAAGTATTTCTCCAAAAAAAAATTCCACAATAAAGACCTTACGTAAAAACGGAATCTGATGCTATAATTATCTATAAAAAGGATGTATTTTTTTTGGGATATCCATTACGTATCGCTCATATTTCAGACTTGCATTTTTCGAAAATTTCTCTGTCTCCGAAAATGTTTTTTTCTAAGCGATGGTTTGGGAATCTTAACCTTATTTTTTTCCGACGTAATCTATACAATCCTAAAAATGCTTTTTTATTGCCAGAATTCTTGTCCAATGAAAAAGTCTCTCATATTGTTATTACGGGAGATATGACTACAACGTCGCTCGAGAAAGAGTATATGCTGGCGAAAGAACTCGTCGATGAGCTTCAATCTGCTAATATGATGACTTATTTGATTCCAGGTAACCACGATCACTACACTAAACAAACTTGCAATGATAGAATTTTTTATCAATATTTCCCTAAGCAATTCTCCGATTTTCTACCACAGTGGAATTTGGAAGACCATCGCATTACTGTAGAACATTTGGTGTATAATTTCTACCTAATTGGCCTCGACACAACCAAAGCAGCTAATCTACTGGATTCGACAGGTATCTTTAGCGAGGAGTTAGAGAATTCTCTCGAATGTGTGTTACAAGAACTTCCAAAAGATTCTCGAGTTATTATCGCAAATCATTTTCCATTGTTTACTCAAGAGCATAATAGACGCATTATGCGCCGTGCCACGGCTTTCCAAGAACTTATTAAGCGATTTTCCTCTATTATATGCTATTTACACGGACATACTCATAGACGCTGTCTTGCAGACTTGCGAGAATCAGATTATCCAATCATTATGGATAGCGGAAGTTTCTCCCATCAAAGACATGGGTCTTTCCATATTTTGGAGTTACATCCAGAAATGTTACAGATTTATATTTATGGAATTAATCAACAAAACGGCTCTTTTATCCTACTCTCTCATGAACAATTCAGACTGTAAATTACCCTGGTATAAAGAAGGATTGCGCTTCAAATGCACTGGATGTGGCGACTGCTGTTCCGGAACTCCCGGATTCGTGTGGCTTAACCAGGAAGATCTAGAAAGGTTTAGTCAACATTTTCAAATTTCTGTAGAAGCATTTTTGCGAAAATACACCCGACGGATAGGATTGCGCATTTCTCTTCTTGAGGACACTTCTTCTTTTGATTGCATTTTTTTAAAAAATCGCAAGTGTAGTGTTTATACTTCTAGACCTGCGCAATGCCGGAGCTACCCCTTTTGGTCTGCAATTTTAGAATCTAAAGATCACTGGGACATAGAAAACACTTATTGTGAGGGAATTAATCATCCAGATGCGAGTTTAGTTCCATTTGAGGAAATCATCGATAAAAAAGAAAAACTTTAATATGGTTTCTATAGATATAAATATTTCAATATCGCTACATTTTATAAGTTTATATGAATGTAAAAGTTCAAAAAAGGATTGATACCTGGCTACAAGACGATTACGATTCCGAGACTAAGAAAATCATCGAAGATCTACAAAAAACAAATCCACAAGAATTACACAATGCATTTCATACAGAATTGTCTTTTGGTACAGGAGGACTCCGTGGATTAATGGGTATCGGCCCGAACCGCATCAACCGTTATACGATCCGCAGAACAACCCAAGGCGTGGCAAATTATGTACAAAAACAATATCCAAATAAAGTGCATACGGCTGTAATTGGTTATGACAGCCGAATTCATTCTAAAGAATTCGCTGAAGAGGCAGCCTCTGTACTCTCAGCAAATCATATTCATGTTTTTATTTCATCCACTCTTTGCCCCACTCCTTTCATTTCCTTTGCTTGCCGATTTCATAAATGCAGCTTTGCGATTATGATTACCGCATCACACAATCCGAAAGAGTATAATGGATATAAATTATACTGGAGTGACGGAGCGCAAGTATTATCTCCTCATCTAGAAAATATTGTATCCGAGATCCATCGAATTAAATACCTATCACAGGTTAAGCAGAGAAAGATTCCAAATCAGTATATACAATCCTTAAATCTAGATGTTGAGAAAATTTATTTAGATGCCATTACCAATCTTACATTTAGGCAAAATATGATCATTACAGAAGGAAATCACCTTCGAATTGTATATACTCCTCTGCATGGCACAGGAGTTACACTTGTACCTCCGGCATTAAAGATGCTTGGATTTTCAAATTTACATTTTGTCCAAGAGCAGATGAAACCAGATGGGAGTTTTCCAAGCATTGTCTCTCCAAATCCAGAGCAACTTACTACGTTGGAACTTGGTATAGATCTTCTACAAAAATTAAGTAGTGATATTGTAATTGCAACAGACCCGGATGCCGATAGGATGGCAGTTGTTGTACAACATAACGGCAAAAATATACATTTAAATGGCAATGAAGTAGCCGCGTTACTTTTATACTATATTTGTATTTCCCTAAGAGATACACATACTCTTCCTAAGAATAGTGCTATTGTATTTACTATTGTGACTACAGAGTTGCTTCGAGCAATAGCAGATCATTTCTTGATTCATAGTTTTGAAGTTCTTACTGGATTTAAATATATTGCAGAAAAAATTCGTAAGTGGGATGAAACAGATGCCTATCATTTTTTATTCGGAGCAGAGGAATCATGCGGATACCTTTATGGAGATTACTGCCGTGATAAAGATGGAGTTGCCATGAGTTGTTTAATTGCAGAAGTTGCCCTCTACGCGAAACTACGAGATCTTACACTTGTGGATCTACTAGACGAAATATACGAACGCTTTGGGATATATCAAGAAAGGCAACTCTCTCTTTGCTTTCCACAAGAGGGTAATCAAATGGAAAAATTCATGGACAAAGTTAGAACTTCCTTTCCAGAGAATCTATGTGGTATACCTATTATTTCATGGCTTGATTATAAAAAAGAAATAAGCGGATTTCCTACATCTGATGTATTATCGCTGCGATTAAAAGACAAAACAAAAATTGTTATAAGACCATCAGGAACAGAACCAAAAGTAAAGATATATGTAATGGCACAAGAGCCTTATATTACTTCGGTAGAACATGCTATCAATGTATGTCAAAATAAAATCATCGTTTTCCTCGATGAGATAAAAAAAACTGTTCTATAAAAATATTTTTTGCTATTTTTTGAATTCAACAAATATTCTTAAATATTATGCATAGCATCAGACAAATTCTTATCTATTTACTGTGTACTTATCCTTTATTCTCCTCTGTTATGGAACATGGCGAAGCACGTTTGACCAGAGAGGATAAAGCATGTATTCAGGAAATTTTTTCTTTATTACACAACCGGTTACAAATCGCTCGCGATATTGCAAAATGGAAGTGGAATTATCGATTACCCATCGATGAAAGAGACAAAGAGAAAACATTAATGAAACAACTTCTCCTACAGGCATTGGATGACGGTGTCGATATGCAATTTTGTACGAGTATTATTATGTCTCAAATCATTGCAGCAAAAGCTGTCCAAATTCAATCCTTTGAGGATTGGATTGAAAATAAAGCTGATTTAGTTCCTCTTCCCTCTTGTGACTTAGTAGTTTTAGAAAAAAATATGTTAGAGATCGATAGAAAAATCATACATCAGCTAATGCATTTATATTTAATATCTGATAGGCAAGATTTTTTCTCGCATATAGCTTTCAGTGCTCTAGAAATATTTCCAGAAGAACAAATTTCCGAGGAATTACGTGAAGAAATAATTAAACCCTTTCTTCCAAATCATACAACTTCCTAGCTAGTTTAGCGTCTAATGAGAATACTATTGTAAATAGCTAAGCTATTATTTCATAATTGCATAGAAAGATTTATTTGAAATTTTATTCTAAATTTAATTTTTTATTAATAAATATTAGGTCTTGCCCAAGCGCTGTAACAAATGCAAAGCCTCTGCTTTCTAAAAAAGGAATAAAAGAATGCGTTTGGTAATTATCTTCTACTGTGATCACATCAACTTGACATTTAGAGAAATCAAAATTTTGTAGAATTTCAAATTCTCCCCCTTCTGTATCGATACTGAGAAAATGCACATGAGTAATTCTAGCTTTTTCTAAAATCCTATTGAGATTATAGCAAGCAACATCAATGACTTTGCAAGCCCCCCAGATTCCTTGATTTCATGGGTAATGCGATCTAGATGTCTTTTATCAAATTTATCAACTAGACCTGATAACATTTCAGGATAACCTGAAATCTGTAAGAAATGTTGTATAGTATTATGTTCCGTTGTGATGCAGCTACATATGCATAAACAATTTCTATTTTTTTGCAATTGTTTGAATACATGTGGGATGGGCTCTATGCAAATTCCTGTCCAATCGAGTTCTTTTTCAAAAAAATAGGTATTACTCAAGGAAATACCATTATGAGCACCAATATCAACAAAAATTCCCTTTGTACGATTTTTGAAAAAATTTTCGTTTACAAATTGGTCCTGACCATATTGACTATAATATTCAGAAAAAATTACAGATGGCAAAAAGAAAAGTATAAATCTTAGATATTTAATCATTATGATAATTCCTTAATATTAATTTAATCTTATCAAAACCTAAAATAAAAATAACTCTACTATATAAATCTCTTTATAGATGTCATGCGAGCCACTGAATCTCCGATGCCCATAAATCTCAACCTGATCGATATAAATAAACTCTACTTTTAGATACTTTTGACCCTCAGTTTGATCTTGTGGAACCTGAATAAATCTTTCCAAGGTGACTTAAGTCAAAATATATTTTTCATTTTCTCGTTGCAAAAAAACGAAACATGAGTTGCATCATAGAAAACTAAACAAGTAAGGGCAAGCCGTGTTACTAATTACAGTTTCTTCTTCCCTTTTCTGTGCTATTTCTCGGATTGCATTGAATATTTTCGATCGACATTTTTTTCGGACAAACAATATAGATTGTTATTGGGAATCTTATTAAATTCCTTATTTCCTCTATTTTTTTCGATCATTAACTGTGTCTTTTCTTATAATTTTGATTCATCAATTTTAAATTTTTTAACTAAACCTGGAATTATTTTCAGTGGAATAGGAGCCCAGTTTGCAGCTTATGCTGCTTCTAAATCTCTTCGCGAAATGAATATACGCAATGTGATGTTATCTGGTAAAACATGCGATCTATTTATTCCTGTTGTTCTTTTCTTTTTAACACACAAGTTTTGTTTCCAAGATTACTTGTTCATAAGCTTAACTACATTATCTTTTCTTCCAATAGCTCTCGTTACATTTAGAAATGGAAGCTTATACAAAAAAGTATCATATATTCTTATGATCAGCCTTGTTTTTCAAGCATTAATTAATTCTTATTTTCATGTACCTGATTATACTCGAACGTGGCAGGATTTTTCTAAATTTATGGTAGGAGTCCTTTTTTGGCGAACCGTATTAATGGTAATTGTAATAGGAATACCATATAGGAAAAATCCTATTATCAATTTTCAAAGTCTAAATATAAGAGCCCTAGAAGGTTTATTTTTACGTGGGAGCTTAGCATTTTTTTCTCAATCAGCTTTTTTTTAGTATTACTCGCGATATGAGCTTTATTGCATGGCCAATTCTAAATGCAGTCGCTCTTCTTAATTGTTATGCTGCTCACTATTTTTTAAAGGAGAAAACGGGAATATCCGAAGTAACAACAACTTTTTTTCTGATTATAACTTTTTGTTCTTATTTACTAATTAAAGGAGGTTATTTGTGATAACATATACAGACCCTTTTTATAAAGGGAAGACTCCATCCAGCAATTGCCTGTTCTGTTCACCCATTGCAGGAATGGTACTACTTGAAACTAATAACTTTGTGTTGCTACCAGACACTTATCCAATTTTATGAACATGGGAAAGCCGGATCCTGCCATGCAGCTTCTTCGACTGAAATTCATTGTGAACATTTTCACTTGCATTGCCTCCCCACATCTATTTGTATCCATTCTAGAATTGCCCAACAGTTTCCAGGAACTGGACTAAAAGAATATGCCAGTCTTTTTAATTATTATTGTAAATATGGAACTTATTTATTTTTTGAAAATTCTTCCAATGAAATGGTATATTATCCAACTTACCCACATAAGGTTCCTCCCCATTTCCTTCGTACCTTAATCTGTGAACAACTTAAAATTGATGATCTTTCAGATTGGCAATCCTATACTGACCTGAAACGTTCTCCTCAGAGTCGAGAAAAACTTGCAGCAGTGATTGGAAAGGTTCCTTATGCATTATTTTGATCATGCATCTACTTCATTTCCAAAACCTGTAGAAGTTCTTGAACGCATAAAAACTTACCTTACACAATTTGGTGTGAGTCCAGGAAGAGGAAGCTATTTTCTCTCACAAAAGGCTGAACAGTGGGTTGAAGAAACACGCGAAAAACTTGCAAAATTACTAAAAATCCAAGAAACTACACATATTTCCTTTACAATGAATGCTACGCATAGTTTAAATATTGTTATCAAAAATTTTCTGAAACCAAATGACCATGTTCTTATTTGTCGTTACAGTCATAATGCTATATTGCGGCCTTTAGATCGATTGAAGCAAGAAAAAAGAATAAAATATGATGTTATTCCCATTAATGAACAAGGAATAGTAGATTTAGAATTTATACAAAAAAAGAGCTCAAGATAATACATCTCTATTTATTGCAACTGGTGCCTCAAATGTTATAGGGGTAAAAGCAGATTTTAGAGAAGCTTTTGCTTATTGCCAAACTCATAAAATAAAAATTCTCTTTGATTCCACCCAAACTCTTGGGTATGAAGAAATTGACTGGAAAAATTATCCTGTTGATTTTTTAGCAGGAACAGGTCATAAAACTTTATTGGGCCCCACTGGTGTAGGTTTTCTTTATATTAAGGATCCATCTATTCTTAGCTCTTATGTAGAAGGAGGAAGTCCAGGAAATAACTCTATCTCACTTGAGCACCCCAAATTAATGCCTTTTAAATTTGAAGCAGGAACAGTTAATGCACTCGGTATCATAGGACTTCTTGGGTCATTAAATTACATTATTGAAAAAACTTTCCTCAAGATTAAAAAAAAGCTTTGAAACATACAGAAAAAATATGGCAGGAATTATCCCTGTTAGATAATGTTACATTATATGGGTCAAATATAATAGCTTGTAAGGTTCCCATTATCTCTTTTAATATTAAAGGTATGATTTCAAGTCAGGTTGCGTTCGAATTGGATAAAAAATATAATATTTGTTCACGAGCTGGTATTCATTGTGCTCCTCTAATCCATAAATTTTTAAAGACATTGCCTAATGGAACAGTTCGTTTAAGTATTGGACATCAAAATACGGAAGAAGACATATACAATTTAATAAATGCGTTAAAAAGAATGACAAATTATTTATAATATTATTATGTTAGCTACATGGATTACATTCTTCAATGATTAACTTAGATCAGTTACACACTTTCTATTATATTGCTAGTTATCGAAATCTTTCCGATGCAGCTAATTTTTTAAAAATGGATAAATCCTCAGCTAGTCGACAACTTCGATCACTGGAAATTTTTTTAAAAAGACCTCTTATTATCCGATCTTCTCAAGGTCTTATTCCAACTTCCTTTTGGGTCTTATTTGTTAGAAAAAATTAGACCCATTCTTTTTGAATTAAAAACAATCGAAGAAGCTTTTTTAGAAGACCAAGAAGAAATAAAAGGTATCTTCCGCCTTACATCAACACATGCTTTAATTTCTACTTGGATTACTCACTTTTTAGATCAATTCATCGAAGTCTATCCAAACCTTCAATTTGAAATTGTAGGAAGCAATGCACCACTTGATTTACAGGCAGGAGAATTTGACGCCGCAATTAGACCATATATGGAAAATGAACCATTTTTAATATAAATTCCCCTTATGCGCTGGCGTTTAAGTTTATTTGCAACATCCGAATATATTAATAAATTTGGAATGCCTAGGAAAATAGAAGACTTAGATCAACACCGATTTATCATTTTTGAGGATAACTTAATTAAATTTCCATTAACATATAACTCACTTCCTCTTCATATTGGGATCAAAAATAACTATGGGTTCAACCCCAAATACAATATTTGTGATACCTAAATGAAAGAATATAAAAATCGACAACTTTAAAAGTTTTGAATTAACCTGCATTAACTTTCTAAAATATAAACTTGGTACATAACGCCATGTATTCATATTAAATATTTTACATATTGAGCTGAATTTTTATAAACTTATTTTTTGTTTAGAAGGATATTGATTTATCAGATTATCGCTATCCATTTCTGATTATTAAACACTAATGTTTTTCTTACGCTTCTTAACTAATGCAAGAAGCAAAAAATTGACAAATTTTTTACATTCAAAAAAATAATAACCAATTCTTGTTAGTAAAATTCATATGCGATATCTTTGAGACTTTAAGAACAAAGATCTAGGTAAGAGTTCATTAATAATGAGAACTGATGACAGAACCATCGAATATTATAATAAGAACATTTTCAATTATATTGAGAAAACGTTTTCTATAGATATGGAACAGGTTCGAAGAAATTTCTTACAGTATCTTCCTAAAAAATCTAAAATTCTTGACGCTGGGTGTGGACCAGGCCGGGATTTATTGGCATTTAAAAAGAAGCAATATGAAGTTCTCGGATTTGATGCTGCAGAAAACATGGTTAAATATGTTCAAGAAAAATTAAGAATCCCAGCTATACAAGGGTTTTTTGAGGAAATGGAGTTTTTAGAAGAATTTGATGGTATTTGGGCTTCTGCTTCCTTAGTACATGTGCCTCTTCAATCCATTAGTATAGTTATAGAAAAATTTCGAAAAGCCCTTAAGCCAGAAGGTATTCTTGCATTTTCTTTTAAAGAAGGAATAGGGACATCACAAGACGGGTATAGAACTTTTACTTATATGAATAAAGATACGCTTTTTTTCCACCTTAAAGGTTTTGTCATATTAAATCAGTGGATTCATCTTTCTCAGAAATTAGACACCTCTACAACTTGTCGATGGTTAAACACTATTGTGCGTAAAAAAATCAATTTGTAATTTATGAATACTTTCTTCACATTTTTAATGTTATTGATAGTTCTTCCTATTACTTCTAGTTTTTCCAATATGAACAATAAATCCCAAAGAAATTATGTAAAAAAACTTGTTCGAGATCGTATTCCTGAAATAATGCAAAAAGAATCTTCTATCGCAGACTTTCATGAAGCAACCCCTAGAGAGTTTTTATATTTTTTAAAGAAAAAACTGCATGAGGAAGTGGACGAATTTTTAGAAAATCCATGTCTTGAAGAAATGGCTGATATTGTTGAAGTTTTGAATGCTTTTTGTATTGAGATGGGGACATCCTTGCAACAAATGGATATAGTACACCAAGACAAAATAAAGGAAAAAGGAAGTTTTAGTCAAAAATGGATTATGAAAAAGAAGATAGCAAACAATGAAAGTTGATTTTTAATTTTAGAATTTATGGTAATTCACAAAAAAATTTCAATAACTTCAAATTTATAGATTGATAACTCTAACTGATTTATCTGTGTATTCCTGTATACGATTTGCCATGATTTCTTCTACTGTTATCGAATCAAGTGTATCGCAAATCCAGGTACGCATTTGATAGATCGCCTGTTTTACAAACATACTTTTTCCATATATAATAGAGCAATGTAATTCCGCTGCTGCCGAAGTAAAAGATGTATGACCTGCCGAGAAAACTACATCCATGACATATCTTTCAGGTAGTAATTTATGGGATGGAATAGGTGTTTCTACTCTTCCCCCCATTCCAAGACAAGTAGCATTGCAAACAATATCATATCCCTCCTGTGCTATTTCTTCAAAATCATCTAAAGTTCCACATCTAATATGTAATTCACTGGCAAAATTAGTGATCTTTTCTAAAGATCGATTCAGGATGGTAACCGTCGCTCCTCGGTTTTTAGCCTCAACAGCAATAGACTTTGCTGTTCCGCCCCCTCCCAGAATTACTATATGTCGATTAGATATAGAAATGGTTTCTTCTATAGCATCTAGAGCACCTGAAGCATCAAAATTATACCCAAGTAACCTATTACTTTTAATGTGGATTGTATTCACAGACTGAGTGATTTTCACCATATCAGAAATGCTACCCAAAAAGGGAATGATAGCTTTTTTGAAAGGCATAGTAACGCTACATCCTAAAAAGGGAAGACTTCTAATCGATGTGCAAAAAGTAGCCAGTTCTTCTAATTCTAATTGTAATTTTATATATACCACTGGCAATTGGAAGGTAAAAAAGATCGAATTATGCGTATAATGCGATGGACTATAGCAAACTGGATTGCCAAGTAAAGCAAGAATTTGCGTATTACGATTTATTCTTTTATAAAAATATACTTCTAGTAATTCCTCTATAGAAAATTGCCCAGGAGCGCTTGCTCTTCCACTATAACAATAGTGCATGACACTCCCAATAATCGGAGCTGCTATACGAGTTAATTGTCCTAAATTCCCCATACAGATACCGATCAATCTATATCGACCCCCATATTCTATCATAAACTGCATCATGCGGAGTCCATCAGTTACACTTCTTGCAAAAGTGGCGATTTTATATATATGGGCAGGAAGACATCTTACTCGGTTGAGAAGGTAGGTTAAGTCATTGGGAGTTTGAATATAATCGTGTATTGATACAATTATTTTTGTATTGGGAGACACTGATAGCACATCTTCAATTATGGAAATCGGAGCGGTGTAATCAAAATCAAAAAAATCGGGTTGTAATGTCGCTAAACCATGAATTATGGATTGATTATATACAGAATTCTTCCAAGTAAAAATTATTGGCAGTTGCGCTATATTTCGGATCTTTTTTATTTGTAAAATAGAAATTTCTTCAAGCAGATCTATGCATAATTCATAACCTTCTACTTTTGCTTTTGTTTGTTCGATTAAAGCTATATTTTCAGAATAACTGGATCTATTTAATACTAAAATTAACATGAGACTAGAACAAATTCACTTCGAGAACTTATTATATTGCCATTTATATTTGCTATATATGGAACATATTACTCTACAGGTTATAGAAAAACAACATACAACACATCTCTATATTGGAAAAAATCTATTTGCAAATAGTAGTTTATGGCAGCAAATTATAGACAATTCATCTTCTATTGTCCTAATTACCGATAGTAATGTGTATCGATGCTATACAAATTTTATTCATAAACTGGTTCAAGTGACTTCTCACATTTTTGTATACATTCTCCCATCCGGAGAATCACTAAAATCTAGACACGTCAAAGAGAAATTGGAAGATGAACTGTTCCAAAGGCATATTGATCGGTATACTTCCATTGTGGCGTTTGGCGGTGGTACTATAACAGATTTAGCAGGTTTCCTTGCATCTACCTATCTTCGGGGCGTACAGCTACATCTCATTCCAACTTCATTGCTCTCTATGATTGATGCTAGCATTGGCGGGAAAACAGCTATTAATACATCGCTTGGGAAAAATCTCCTTGGAACTTTTTATTTCCCGAAAACAGTTTACATAGACATCTGGTTTTTAAAGACTTTGTCATCTCAAGAACTAATTTCCGGATTTGCAGAAATTATCAAATATGGATGTATCTATGATGCTACGCTATTTGAATTATTAGAAAAAAACATTCCGAATTGGGAAGAAGAATCCATAGACTCTCTCCTTCTTATTATTAAACGTAGTGTAGAGATAAAACAGAACATTGTACAGCTAGATCTCTATGATCAAGGCATTCGCCATATACTCAACTTTGGGCATACCCTTGCACATGCGATTGAAGTGTGTGAGAAATATACTATTTCTCACGGTCAAGCGGTAGCAATCGGAATTCTGGGTGAGGCTTATCTCAGCTATCATATGAAAAGACTATCCTACTCAGATTTTATGCGAATTTATTCTCTTATAAAAAATTATTCCTTCGATCTTAGAATTTCATCTCATATAAGTTCTTCAGATATACTTGCCGCTACTTTGCGAGATAAAAAAACTATTTCTTCAGTTCCTCATTGTGTTTTACTCACAGCTATTGGTACAGTATCCAACCATCCAAGTTACCTACATTTAGTAGATGAGGTTTATTGGAGCCAAGTAATTCATTGGCTTATCAGCAACTTTTCCGATAGAACCCATGAAAAAACTACTAATTAATCCAAGTATTCTTAACGGAAATATTACCGTACCTCCCTCTAAATCCCATACACTTCGGGCCATTATATTTGGTATGATGGGTAGAGGAACATCGGTGATTGTAAACTATTTGCATTCTCCCGACACAGAGGCTATGATTTCAGCAGCACGCCAATTTCATACTCGGATTAAGAAGCATTGCAATTATTTAATGATAGAGGGCAATGACGGTAATCTACCAATCGCAGAAAATATCATTGATTCTGGTAATTCCGGTCTTGTATTTCGGTTAATCGGGGCAATAGCTGGATTATCGAATGGTCATACTATTATTACTGGTGATTATTCCATTCGCAATAGTCGTCCCATAAGACCTCTAATTGATGGATTACGGCAATTAAGAGTTTTAGCCTACGCAACGCAGGCCCATGGAGGAGCACCTATTATTATTAAAGGCCCTCCCGTTTCAGGTACAATCCACGTATGTGGAGAAGATTCTCAACCTGTCTCTGCTCTACTTATTGCTGCTGCTTTCATAGAAGGTATAACAGATATATTTGTAAAGAATCCCGGGGAACGCCCTTGGATTGATATGACTCTATATTGGCTACAAAAGCTAAAGATTCCATATCTTCGAACGGGTTATTCCCATTATAAAATAAGAGGCAAGATTTCCTATCCAGGTTTTCATATAAATATCCCTGGTGATTTTAGTTCCGCAGCTTATCCACTAGTAGCAGCTTTAATCACAGGCTCTGAAATAACTTTATATAATGTGGATTTTAGTGATGTACAAGGCGATAAAGAAGTAGTTACTATTCTACAAAGAATGGGCGCTAATTTAGAACTTAGAAACAACTCTATTCGAGTTAAAAAAACTTCCTTTCTGCAGGGCATGGATATTCATGTCAATGATTGTATTGATGCTATTACTATTTTGGCAGTAGTGGGTTGTTTTGCAAAAGGAACTACACGTCTTATGAATGGCAGTATAGCAAAACATAAAGAATCTAATCGCATCTCTACAATGACAAAGGAGCTGCGCAAAATGGGAGCGATAATTTGGGAAACTGATGATGGAATGATTATTGAATCATCTAATCTTCAAGGATCATCGGAGTTATACGGACATAAAGATCATCGAGTTATATTATCGCTGGCTGTTGCAGCGCTCGGTGCTGCTGGGTCATCTATCATACATGAAATAGATCCCATCAAGAAAACATATAGTAGTTTTGTGCAAGATTTGCAGAACTTAGGAGCTGATTTGAGAATTTTGCCATGAATATTATTTTATTTGGATTGCCGAGAAGTGGAAAAACTACTATTGGACAAAAACTTGCTGTTAATTTGTCCCTTTCCTTTATCGATACGGATAGGATAATAGAAAAATTATATCAAAAACGATTCAAATCACCCTATTCTTGTCGAGAGATTTACCAAAAGTTTGGAGAAAAAAAATTTAGAATATTAGAATCTGAAGCAATTTTCTCTCTACAGAATCAATCGAATACAGTTATTGCTCTAGGGGGGGGGCTATTTGTAATGCAAAAGTTGTCAGTTTCTTACAGAAGCTAGGAGAGTTTATCTATCTTGAAATTGCAAAAAAAACACTCTACTCACGCCTTCTCTTGGATCCACCTGCTTTTTTGTCCAAATTAAAAGATATTTCTCATTGTAATCATTTTTATGAAGATCGTTTGAAATACATGAAAAAGATCCCATCTCGTACAATAGTCGTAGACGACAAGACCTTTGAGGAAATTCTTGATATTCTTAGTAGTTTTTATGCTGATATAAATCCTGGGTATTATGGCCACCAATAGTTTTGGAATTCATTTTCGCATAACGACATGGGGTGAGTCTCATGGAAAAGCTTATGGAGTAGTCATTGATGGTTGTCCAGCAGGACTGGAGTTATCTGAAAAAGAAATCACCGATGTTCTATCTTATAGAAAGCCGGGTAGAAATATACATACTACGTCTAGACAAGAACTAGATATTGCTCATATTTACTCAGGAGTATTTGAAGGAAAAACAACAGGAGCACCTATCTCTATTATTATCTTTAACAGAGATAATAATGCAGATGATTATACCCCTATACGAAAACTTTTACGTCCTGGACACGCAAGTTTTACCTATTGGAGAAAATATACTATTTTTGATCCCTATGGCGGTGGAAGAGCATCAGCCAGAGAAACTGTTTGTAGAGTTGCTGCCGGAGCCATTGCAAAAAAAATTTTGCATTTATGCGGTATTGATCTGATAGCATATATCCGATCTGTCGGTGATATAGCATCTCCATCTTATGTCGACCATAACATTACTGATGTACGTCAGCAAATAATAGATAGTCCCATTTTTTGTGCATGCCCAAATACAGAGCAAATGATTATTAAGTTACTACATTCCGTAAAGTCATTGGGAGACTCTATAGGGGGCATAGTCGAATTATTTACTACTCCTCTACCCATTGGACTTGGAGATCCAGTATATGAAAAGTTAGAAGCAAATTTAGCAAAAGCTATGTTGTCTATTCCAGCATGCAAAGGATTTGAAATTGGAGATGGATTTCTCTCTGCACAAAAATTAGGTTCTCAAAGTAATGATGAATTTTACATTGATGATTCAGAAAATATTTCCTTCATAACAAACCATAGTGGCGGTACACTTGGTGGAATAGCAAATGGTATGCCTATCTATTGCAGAATGCCCTTCAAACCTACTTCTAGCATTCAAAAGCCTCAACGTACAGTAGACTTTATTGAAAAAATTCCCAGTGTTTTACAATACACAGCTACTGCTCGTCATGATCCTTGCGTTGCCATTCGAGCAGTACCCGTCGTAGAGGCTATGGCAGCTTTAGTTTTGGTCGATGCACTTATATTCAATCAATCTATCGATATCAAAAATATTACTGGGAAAATTCGATACACCGCAAATATTTAAGAAGTTACGAATAATTACACTCCCATCTTCTGATAAATAGGATTCTGGATGAAATTGCAGTCCATATGTTAGATGTATCTTATGTCGAATGGCCATAATTGAGTGATTCGAATACATAGCATCTATCCTAAAAATGGGAGGAAGATCTTCTAAAGATACCATTAAAGAATGATACCTTCCAACATGCAAAGGATTTATTACACCAGCAAATAACTCTATCTGACTGTGCCATAGTATAGATCTTTTACCATGCATAATCGTATGTGCGGCCTGTACAGTGCCACCGAATGCTTTTGCGATAATTTGATGTCCAAGACATATACCTAAAATAGGAATACTCCCTGAAAACTTTTGTACTATAGGGATGCACAATCCAGATTGTTCCGGCGATCCAGGTCCTGGAGAAATTATAATCCCTCTATATCGATTTGGATTGATTGTATATAAGTCTATACAATCATTTCGTACAATTTTAATATTGGGATAAATCGTAGCGCAGATCTGATACAAGTTAAATGTAAAACTATCATAATTATCGATTATCAATATCATATGAAATTATTTTTTAAAAAAGATTGAATTAAACATTATAAAAAGAAACACTTATTTTATAGAGAGAAATATTCGGTAAAATAGTATATGCGTTCTATAAAAAAACTTTTCAGTTCATTTTTAATTACTTATTTAATTGTTTTCCCAAGTTACTTATATTTATTTCAAGAGAGAGAAATTTTTCAATCAATTCCCCTTTCTAAAGATTATGTTTTTTCTTCAGAGACTGCTTTTGAAGAGCATTTCATTCCAGTAGCACCCAATGTACATTTACATTCCATGTTATTTTTTTCCGAAGGTAAGAAAGGCGTTGTACTTTATTTTCATGGAAGAGGGGGAAATCTTGCTAAACCATGGGGTAGCGTAATAAAAGATTTTACAGAGAGAGGCTATGACTGCTTAATATTTGATTACCGAGGATTTGGAAAAAGCATGGGAACTATCAATAACGAACAAGTTATACTTGACGATGCAGAAAAAGTGTATGAATTTCTCTCAGAACGCTATCTTTTAAAAGATACGATTTTTTATGGGACATCACTTGGAACTGGCATTGCTACATATCTTGCTAGTAAACACTCCCCTAAAATGCTAATTTTAGAGTCGCCTTATTGTCGGTTCTCTGAAGTAGCGAGTGGATTGAAACCCTACTTCCCAAAATTCCTGATTACTTTTCTATTAAAATACCAGCTTCGTACCGACTTATGGATTCAAAAGGTCTTATGCCCTATCTATGTATTTCACAGTAAAGCAGACGCATTAATTCCATACAAAGCAAGCGTAACGCTCCAGAAATTAGCTCTACCAAATCAACTCACATTAATTCTGCTGGAAAATGCTGCGCATCATCTTATCATTAAAGAATCTGTATATCAAAATAAATTAACCGAAATTCTTTCATTAGCCATTTAACTGCAGAGCATACTGGAATAAATTTTTTATATCTGATAGATTTTCTACTCTTCTATGTATATCCATTACACGCATTTGATAATTGAATCCGTTTTGAGGCGTTAGCTTTTGAGTGGATAACATCCAATTTTGTATACGAATCCGATAGGATGACCAAAAATTTTTAATAAAATCACATATTTTTTTTGTTTCTTCTTCATCTCTATCAAAAATTTCTATAATTTTTTTCCCGCAGAATAAAGTAATATTCATAGCAAGATCAGGAGAAAGACTCCCAATTATTGATAAGTATAAGGAAGAAATAGCAAAAGTTACTTGTGTTGCAAAGGTAACAGAGAGCTTTTTATACGAGTTCCGACCTTCTAATTTAAAAATAGCGATCATAGAGGAAAAACAAAAGAGACCCACGTAATAAATTAAAGCCGCTATTGTATGAGGTATTTGTTCTACATATCGATATCTTGCATCTTTCTCATCTATAAAATTCTGGATTGTCGATAAAAAAAATCTATTTATTAGAATATTATCTATAGAATGTCTCAAATGCATTTTTGTAACAAATTTTATGACAGGATTCATTAGACTCCCTACTGCGTTTAGATCTCTATCTATTATTTGATACATTTATATTGGGATTCCTAATTGTAATATTTATAGAATATGGATATAATTAATAAGATAAAATTTACTAACCATTAATTATGTCATATTCCCCTTCTATTATTGTTGGTATGTCCGGAGGTGTCGATTCATCGGTTACGGCTCTTCTTTTGAAACAACAGGGCTATAGTGTTACCGGCATGTATATGAAAAACTGGGAAGAGACAGATATAAATGGCAAATGTCACTCTCAAAGAGATATGGATGATGTCATCCGGGTTTGCGATCACCTTAATATTTCCTATTATACTACAAATTTTACAAAAGAATATTTTGAGGAAGTCTTCACATTGTTCATTCGGGATCTGAAGCTTGGCCTCACGCCTAATCCAGACATTTTATGTAATGAAAAAATTAAATTTAACATTTTTCTTCAGAAAGTTTTGCGAACAGGAGCGAGCCACTTAGCGACAGGTCACTATGCACAAATTACAAACCTACAGCTATGCCGAGCAGTGGACGCTAATAAAGATCAAACCTATTTCCTATATCCATTACAAAAGAATCAAATGCAATCTGTGTTATTTCCACTAGGGAAATACACTAAAGAATCTGTAAGAAAAATTGCGAAAGATCATGGCTTGCCAGTTCACTCTAAAAAAGACAGCACTGGAATCTGTTTTATTGGAAAGAGGAATTTCTATCATTTTGTACAACAGTATATTCCAATAAAAAGTGGTGCTATTTATTCGATTGAAGGCCAGAGACTCGGAACTCATACAGGCGCTTATTTTTATACACTCGGGCAGAGAAAAAATCTAGGTATTGGAGGACCTGGCGAAGCTTGGTTCGTAGTAAAAAAGGAAATAGATACTAATACAATTTTTGTAGCACAAGGTAGGGATCATCCGGCCTTATATGCCGACTCTTTAATAGCCATTCGATCAACGCTAGTCTCCTCTCTTTTTCCTCTTCATTGCACAGCTAAAATTCGCTATCGACAACTTCAGCAGGCTTGTACAGTTACTCTTGAATCTACTAACTCTTTGAAAGTTACCTTTAAAAGGCCACAACGCGCTATCACCCCAGGACAAGCGATCGTTTTCTACTCCGGGAATATATGCCTTGGGGGTGCAATTATTCAATCCTCAGGTTTATCTTACTATGGCCGACAAGAGTCACTTAACTTAGATACTATTCATTCTATCTAATAATGTTATTAAGTTTATTTAAACTATTTAATTAATATTGAAATTAATTATAAAACATATTTATCATATTAATATGAAATTAAATTGTTTGCATAAAAATAAAAAAATAATTTTATTAATTTTTGTTTTTTCATTATTTGTAAGTATAATTCCTTATTTACCTAATTTCCAGAAATGTCCAGTTACAGAATCCATTTCTACAAGAACTGAAATACCTAAAATAGACGACACAAATCTCAATACTTTTGTACCTACTAAAAAATTTGAAATTGCATTCCCATCTTCCCCCTCTTATTCTTGTCGTGAGCAATTACTTCCAAAGCTTAGTCAAAAGCCGATTGCTCTTCATGAATATATAGCAAAAGACGGTAAAGCAGAGTATAAGGTTTATACAACAGTTCTACCTAAAAAATGTTTTCGATGGAGCAAAAAAATTATTTTAAATGGTGCTCTTAAAATTCTCACAGAACATGCAAGGTTACCAAAAAAAGTACTAACCACTAAGTTTAAAAAATCAGACAGATATACTATATTGGAATATACATTGAAACAAGAAATAGGAAAAATTCAAATTATCGGAAAATTAATCTTAGTCGATACTTCTATTTATTTAATCGAGGTTTCAATACCAGAAATCGATTTCACACCCGATCGTTACGAAAAAATAAAAGAATTTTTCCAATCATTTGAATTATCCTAATTTATTCTTCTTGGAGGTAAAAATTTTATAATTTTTTTACCGAAATTTTTTTAGGCGCAGATTCTTCTGATTTCGAAAAAGTAATTTTAATTAAACCGTCTGAAAAAGAGGCTTCAGGCTCTTGTTTAAGGTCAATGTTTCCAGGAACAGATAGACGGTATGAAAAACTACGTTGTGCTTTCCGATAATACTTTTTATCTGCGTCTCCTTTTTCTTGCTTTCGTTCTGCTTTGATCCAAAGCACACCTTGATCAAAAGTAACTTCTACTTCATCCTCAGGAGAAATACCTGGTAAAGCAGCTTCCACAAAGACTGCATTCTTGTCTTCATAGATATTTAATCCGGAAGAACTGAATTGATAATCTTCTTCTTCTAAAAAATCATTTAAATCCCAAGAAAAAAAAGGTCTAGGTAAGAATTTTTTTATCATATATCCTCCTACATATATATATGTTTATGTTTATAATTAGTTATATCACGTAATTTATTAAACTAAAAAATATGAAAATAATTAAAGTATTATCTTCAATTTATTTATCTAATTAATTACTTGTCATAATTTTATTAAAATTTAAGAAAAAATCAATACAAAAAATTTTTTTATATTTTCTCCTGCCTTCTATTTATAGAATGCTGTAAAATAACTGTCATTATGAGATTATATCGCTGTCGTTGGGATAAGAAAATAGGTGGTGTTCTAGGTGGGGTAGGAAACTGTTTTGCTATAGACCCAACCCTACTGAGAATCATTGCTGCAATCGTATGTGTCTGTACATTATTTATTCCATTTATAATAGTCTATGGACTGTTATGGTTATTTTTGCCACAAGGACCTTCTGCTTATATATATAACCCAGCTAAACGTCTAACCAGAAGTATGAACAATAGAAAAATTGCAGGTGTATGTGGGGGAATCGGTGAGTACTTTCATATTGATCCATTATTTATTCGAATAGGATTTATAGGTGTTGCTCTAGTAATAAAAATTTTTCCTATGTTTATTATATACAGCATCCTAGCATCTTTCATTCCAGAAAGTTTTCCCCGATAGAGTCCCTGATTTATCTTCCGATCAAAATGTAATATTATTTTTAAAACTTGATTAACTCTGATCAATAGAAATTGAAAAATTTTTTGATTTTCTATATTTGCGAGTGAATATTCAGAGAGCAGAAGTGAATAAAAAAATGATATTAATATTTGTAAGTCTAATAAGACTTAATAAAAAATATTTAAATTTTTTCTTCGTCGTGCTTTCCTGATTTTGCTAAATGATTAGCAATCGCAATAGTAGCAACAGATAAAGCAAAACCCTGCATCACTGATAAAGAACATGTAGAAACTAATTTTTTCCCAATTAATGATCCAATTGCATATAGCGTTACGGCTTGAGAACATTGTTTAGGTTGTGTAAGTGCATACCCAGCAACGATAGAAACAGCGGTCATGTCTACAACTGGTAAATGATTAGAGAGTTTTACTAAAGCTCGAAGAGCTATTGTTCCAATAACTACAGCTCCTGCCGTCTCTGCACCTTGTATCAATCTTGGCACATAAGGGGTTATTTTTGTTTGCACTGCAACTAACCTATCTTTAGCATACCCATAAGTACCTAATGCACAATTGGTTGCAAGGTTTACAAGAGAATCTTTTGAAGCAGTTGCAAATTCTTTTACAGTAGTAAAATTTATAGCTGGCATATGT
>JBOFEG010000020.1:0-63270 GCA_051647685.1 Chlamydiales bacterium | reverse complement strand
AAGAAGTTATGCAATGCATGCCATCATCGGTTGTTGCATCTGCATTTGATACAAAACTTATGCAATGGATTCAGGGTCTATTTTCAGCACCTTTGTTTAGAGTCTATCCAAATCCCGATATAATGGGAGTCTGCTTTGGGGGTGCTATGAAAAACATTATCGCCATTGCATGTGGAATTTCCGATGGACTTGGATTTGGACAAAATGCCAAGGCTGCTTTGCTCACTCGCGGACTCCATGAGATGAGAAAGCTTGCTGTTATAAAGACATCTCATATAGAAACATTAAATGGTCTTACTGGATTGGGTGATTTAGCAGTTACTTGTCTATCCAGTCTTAGTCGAAATTATACTTTCGGAAAATTGTTGGCAGAAGGAGAGAGCTCTCAAGAAGCCAAGAAGGATATAGGTATGGTAGTGGAGGGAGCCTTTACTTGCATTTCAGCTAAAGAACTTGGAAACAAACATAAAATACCACTTCCTATTACAGAAGCAGTCTATGCGATTCTTTACCTCGGAGTAGATCCATTAGAAGCTGTTAAAGCACTATTTAGTCGTGAGATTAAAGAAGAATGGCTATAGGTTTTTAAACCCTTGTATACAGTAATTTATTTTTATCCAAGAAGGGATATAGATTAATGAATGAGGTGAGCATACTTGAAAATTCTATATTTGGAGAATCTATTGTATATGGATCTCATCTACGAGATATAGAAAAACTTAGTATAGAACAAGGAGCAAAAGAAGAGACTTACATAAAAAATGTTGGTCTTGTTATATCACAACAGATAGATTCGATAATTTCATCACTCCAAAGGAAAAAAATTGCAATTCTTTTGCTTGGCAAAGGCAATAATGCAGCAGATGCACTCCTTACTGGATATTACCTAAGAGAAGCGGGTTTTATCGTACATGCCTATCTTTTATTTCCAAAATCTGTTCTTTCGAGTTTATGCAAAAAAATGTTACTTCAATTTCAAAAGCGAGGTGGCATTGAAATAAATCCTGAAAAAATATCATTTACTAATGCCGGATGTATTATAGATGGTATTTTTGGTAGTGGATATCATACTAAAAGTTTAAGTCCGATTATAACAAAAATCATTACAGCTGCTAATAATTCCAAGATTCCTATTTTTTCCATCGATATTCCCTCCGGATTAAATGGAGATACGGGCGTTGCAGCTAGTAGTTGTATTCAAGCCTATTATACTTTTTATCTCGGATTTCCCAAGATCGGGTTCTTTATCCAAGATGGATATAATTATACTGGAAAGTTAATTCGAATTGATTTTGGACTTGAAAAAAAGTTTCAGGAAAAGCTACGTCCAGTGGCAAATTTGATCAATGAGAAATCTGTTTTCTCTTTACTTCCAATTATTAAAAGAACCCGACATAAATACGAGACAGGTTACGTAATTACTATTGGTGGTTCTATTGGTATGGAGGGCGCTGGAATTTTATCGGCGATTTCAGCATTGAAAGTCGGGGCGGGTATTTCTCGCTTATTCAGCTCTAGTGTAAATCGAGAAATGCCACTCGAAATTATGCAGTCGCTTCGCGAAAAATCAAATATTTTTCGTGAAGGGAAACGCTGCAATGCCGCTATCATTGGACCAGGTCTCGGGACGGATTCCTATGATGAATCATTAGTCCAAGATATACTCTATACATTGGAAGTTCCTTTTATTATCGATGCCGATGGGATAAATATTTGTGCGCGCATTAGGCTCAAATCCTTTACAAAAAGAACTATTTTTACCCCTCATCATAAAGAATTACTGCGGCTGTTACACAGAGAAGAAACTTATCCCTCATTGCTATTGCAACATTGTCAAGATTTTGTCGATGAATACGATTGTATTCTTGTCTATAAAGGAGCGCCAACATGGATTTTTTCTAAAGATTTACCTGCTGTAGTTATAACAAGAGGAGATCCTGGAATGGCTACTGCTGGAACCGGAGATGTGTTAGCCGGAATAATAGGAGGATTCGTAGCGCAGCGACTTGACCTGTATAAGGCTGCTGTGCTTGGTGTATATCTTCATGGAGTTGCCGGAGAAATAGCAGCAAGTCAGAAAACATCTTACTCTATTATTGCATCCGACATAATATTAGCACTGCCAGAGGCATTTCTTTCTTTATATAATAGATACCAAGATACAAAATGAGAGAGACCTTTATAAAGTGTAGTAGTTGGTTTGAAAGAAATTATATCTGCAGAATGCGTCCCATCAGCATAGGTAATAAAAACATCTTCTAACGGTGCAGGTATATGCTCAATGACAGCCGATTTTTGTAATAATATCTCGAGTATTTCTATCATTCTCTGTATAGATTCTGGGTTTTGATTTCCTAAATTAATAATTTCCGCATTCCCTGGCAATTTATTTATAACTTGCAATATTCCAGTTATTATATCATCGATATAAGTAAAATCCCTCTCCATTTTTCCCAAGCTATATAAAGGAATGGTTTTTCCTTGAAGAATGGATTCTGTGAAAGAGTAATAAGCCATATCTGGTCTTCCCCATGGGCCGTATACTGTAAAGAAGCGGAGTCCTGTAACAGGAATTTTGTATAGGTGGTGATAGGCATGTGCTAGTAATTCGCCTGATTTTTTTGTAACGGCATAAATGTTAGTTGGAGAATCTGTAATATCGTTCTCGGAAAAAGGAATTTTCGCATTTTTTCCATAAACAGATGACGAGGAAGCATAAATTAGTCTCATATTTGGATGTTTTTTACAAATTTCTACAATATGAAAAAAGCCAATCCAATTTGTTTGTACGTAAGTACTTGGGTTTTGCACGGAATAACGCACACCTGGTTGCGCAGCTAAATGGATAAGAATATCATAAGTATTTTTGTGGAAATGATCTTCCATTGCCTCAAGATTTGTGATATCAAGTGGTATAATAGAAATTCCTAACTTTTCTAAAGTAGCTTTTCTCAGATTTTTTAAACTGACACAATAATAAGGTGATAGGATATCGCATCCACTAACAGAAATATCTTGAGAGCATAGACGTTTTGCTAGATGAAATCCTATAAAGCCAGCAATCCCCGTAATAAATATTTTCATGATAAAATGATAACAAAAACTCTTTTTCTATCGTTTAATTTTCTAATGATTTATATGTTGTTTTTGTAGATCTCTCCATTTGTCAATCATTTGTACTGCAATAGGAGCGGCTTCCTTTCCGTAATCGCCATAACGCAGAAATACAACCACAATCAGTTCGGGATGTACATAATGTATGCAAGATTCTTCATCTGGAAAAGAAATACCACCGAACCAAATGTGGTTGCATATTATGCCGGATCCCTCTCTATCTAGAGTAGGTCTGTACACTATTTCTGCAGTCCCGGTTTTTCCAACTACTTGTCGGATTAAATTATTATAAATTTGTTTATTAAAAATCTGTTTTTGCAGAGAGGTAATTACAGAACCTCTAGCAGATCCTCTTTCACCGATCATTACTTGTTGTAAGCTATGCATTAAATAATCATGGATTTTTGTTGGGAAAGGAGCTCTATTTTGCATCTCAGTTGAATGGAAATCAATAGATGAGTATTTTTTCTTTTCGCTTAAACCACTAAATATAGGAAATGAGACTCCTATTCGGTGTAATTCAGATTGTAGTGGAAAGTACAATTTTTTAGATAAAATTTCGGTAGAGTTCTGCACTTGTTCTCCGTGTAGTGATTGTATGATTTGTGGGAAGGGTGCCTTCCCACAGTTAGCTACAATGTTTAACATATGGGCTGCTTGAAGAGGAGTGACAAGTAGTGAGTGTTGGCCAATAGCAAGAGAGTATAATGAGGTAATATTTTCTCGGATATCTCTCGGTAGATATCCCGATGCCTCTCCTGGAAGAAGTAATCCTGTTTTTCTACCAAATCCAAATTTTTTTGCGGCGGTAATTAAATCGTCGGGTACTTCAAGAGTATTGCTTGCGAGCAACGAAAAATAAATATTGCTCGATTGTTCCATAGCTTTAATAAAATCTACTTTCCCAATATTTTTATGGCTACTACGAGGAATTCTTCCACCTTTATGAATTTGATAAATAGGCTCTCCAGAACAGAATGAGCCGAGTAAAATTCCATTTTTCCCCCGTATATTTGGTTGTAGGTTGTCGATTAGTGTCAGTGGATTCAGTTCGAAATCTGGATTTTCCACGTGGTAATTCGTCCATCGATTATAAAGACTTGCGTATCCGGTGACGATTTTAAATAAAGAACCGAGAGGTGATCCTTGTTGATATGCCAAAGAGCGTGTGAATCCATAACCACCAATAGGATAAAAAGCTTTAGCTAAGTGTCGTTCATATTGAATTCCATCTAATGAAGGTAGTGTCGGATATCTACCAAATAGTGGACGGTTTAATTCACTATAAGAACGCATGGTTTTTAAGTATTTTATTGCAATTTCTTGAGGAATTTGATTCAGTCGGGCTTGTAGATAACTATAAGCTTGGACAGATTCAGGAGAACAATCACGTGTAGACGTATATCGTTCAGATAGGAAATCAATATATACTTGCAAGTTATTAGGAATACTGCTGTCTTTCTGATCAAAAAAAATCGCTGATATAAAAATTGTTCGATTCTCTTCCCAAAAATTCTTAAAGAGTTTTTGTTCTTCTATGGTTAGATAATCTAAATAGGGTTTTGCATATCGCCTGTGTTCTTTTTCCCAAGCTCGTTTTTCTTTTAAAAAATCAGAGAGAGAATTTTCTCGCCATGTAGCAAAATCATATTTATAGAATAAGGGCCTTATATCTCGTTGTATTTCTTTGCTGAGTATTGCAAGAGATTGTGTTAATTTTCGATATTGTGATAAAGAGTCATTCCCGACAAATTCAAGCAAGTCTCGAGAAAATAGGTTGTGGTCGATACATAATTGACATATATCTAGGAAGAGTAATCTATCTAAATTGTTTGGAATTTTGGATAAATAGCGATCAAGCGTTTCTCGTAGTTTCTTTACCATTATTGGAAGGGCTAGGGCATATATATTTGTATCATCTACATAAAAAGTACTATTCTCCTTATACATACTATTCAATAAATCCATGGGGCTTTGTCCAGAAAGTATAAGTAATTGAGAAAATGCAGAAAGAATTTGATGGACGACATTTAGATCGGAAAGGTTTTTAACTATTTTATATATTTGACTATTTGGAGATAGAATAGATTGCGTAAAATAGGACCAAGTACACGGTTGATAGATGTAAGAATATCGATTTTTGTTTAGGTCATAAATTTCTTTTTGTAGTGATCTGTTGCCATTCCAAATGTCCTCAATCATAGTATCATTTTCAAGCCACTCTGGTATTTTTCGAGTTCTATTGATAAAATCATTTGGGTTGTATCGAGGATAAGAAGCCATAGCAACAACTTCCCCACTATTCGGAATCATCGCAACAATTGCACCTCCTTTTATCCAAGGAGGTGGTTGTTTATTACTGGAAAAGGATTGATCCCGAATACCCTCGTGCATAGCAAGAAGCTTCTCGGCATACTCTTGTAATTCAATAGAAATAGCAAGTTTAATGTGTTTTCCTGGAACTGGGGGATAAGAATTTGGAGCGATTCGCAAGACATTCCCTTTCACATCGATTTCATAAGCTTGCTTTCCAAAAATTCCTCTTAGAGATTGGTCGAATTGTTTTTCTATCCCAGATTTACCTACGCAATCATTAATAGAATAGGACTGTCGCTCTAATGTTCGCAATCTACTATGTACATCGCTAACACTTTCTGTTCCGACTGGCAAAGGGGTAGGAAGTTGTTGGGATCTATCACATAAAAAATTTTGTAAAACTAGGCGCTCGTGAGATAATAGATTATATTCTTTTCCATTAATTCTTCCCATGTATCCGAGTAGATTGCTACCTATAGTATGATATGGATAGAAGCGTTTTGCTTGGATTTTAGTATGAATACCTGGAAAATCCTTTTCCAAGAGCTTAAGGCGATAGTAGGTAGCCTCATCTAAATTTTCTTGTATTAGAATAGGGGTATTAGGGAAAATACTGGCCTTACTATATATTAAATCTTTTATTCTAACTTGATCACAATGAGTAATTTTTGTAAGTACATTGGATAAATATTCAATATAATCTCGTCTAGGGAAAATTTTCGTACGTCCCTGTAAGCCTTCTTCCCAGGCAATTCGGGGAATTTGTTTTGCAATAGGTTCGTAATAAATAAATAAATTGTATTGTAGTTGATTTAAAGCAACTGGGATAGAAAATCGATCATAAATGATTCCCCGAAGAGCAGGTTCTAAAATAGATTTTTTTTGAGGTTTTTGAGAAAGATTAAAATAATAATTATATTGTTTCCATTGTAAGTAACCAATTCGTATAGCGATCAGTACGATAATGACCAAAAAAAAATACAACATGTAATTAGCTTTCTTTGTAACATTCTGTTTTTTCATATTCATAAATTGCGATAAATAAAAAGATTTGTCAAATAATCTTCTTAGTATACTCTCTTTTATGCTTGGAAAAAAAAAGTATCTGAGGTAAATTTTTCTATTTTTACGTAGTGCGCCTGTAGTTTAGTGGTAAAATAGAAGCCTTCCAAGCTTCGGTCGCCAGTTCGACTCTGGTCGGGCGCTTTTAGTTTAAAAAAAATATACAATAAAACGTTCTTAGGGTCACTTGTATTAAATACCTTAAGTTGGTATCCTTTTGAAGAAGCTATTTTTTCATCTTTTAATTTAAAAGATATGTAAGGTTAGAGGTTTAAATTGACAAGTACAATACATACAACAGTAACAATCGCCGCATTATTAGAGAGCGGAGCTCATTTTGGCCATCAAAAAAATCGTTGGAATCCAAAAATGCGACGTTATATCTATGAAGAGCGCAACGGGATCTATCTGATTGATCTCGCTAAAACAATGGAGCAGATTCGACAAGCAATCCAAGTCATAACAAGTGTAGTCTCCTCCCGAAAGAGCATTCTATTTGTAGGAACAAAAAAACAAGCTAAAAGTGTTATTAAAGAATGCGCAGAGCAATGCGGAGAGTTTTATGTTTCAGAGAGATGGCTTGGAGGAATGTTGACTAATCTCACTACTATAAGACAATCCGTTAAAAGACTCGAAAGAATTGAAAAGGAACTCACTCAAAAGGCAGATGAGTTAACTAAAAAAGAGCAATCTGTATTAAATAAGGATAGGATAAAATTAGATCGAAATTTATCTGGTGTGCGAGCAATGCGTAAACCTCCTGGTCTCATTATAATAGTTGATCCCGGGAAGGAACATATTGCTGTTGCAGAAGCAAACGCACTAGACATTCCAATTCTCGCATTAGTTGATACGAATTGCGATCCAGATCCGATTGATCACATTGTTGCTTGTAACGATGATGCCCTTAAAAGCATTAAACTAATTCTTGCAGAGTTTGCATCTGTAATTAGTTCTTGTAAAAAAGAGCTCAATGTAGGACTTGTACAAAAACATCAACAAGAATCATCCGAAATCGCAAAAGAAGAAACTACAGAGACTGATAAAGAAAAAGGAGATAACGAGTGAGTAACTCTATTGTAACTGCTGCTGATGTAAAAAAATTGCGCGAACTCACTGGAGTCGGAATGCAAAAATGTCAAGAGGCTTTAGTTATTACTCATGGAGATATCCCGGCTGCTGTAGTCCACTTGCGAAAGATTGGAGCTGCCACAGCTGTAAATAAGAGTGGGCGATCTGCTAAAAATGGTATGTTACAATGTGCAGAAAATGAAGATTATCTCGTCATCCTCGAAATAAATTCTGAAACGGATTTTGTAGCAAAAAATGATCTATTTCAAAAATTTGTAGAAGAATGCGCAAATATTTCCTTACAATCTCACGCTGATTCGATTGCAAAACTGGAAAAATCTCATTTGATTTCTGATCCAAAAAAAACAGTAGAAGATAGACGAATAGAACTTGTTCTCAGTTTAGGAGAAAACTTGCAACTTCGTCGTATCTATCTTTACAAAAAGAATCGAGCTCATTCCTATGGTTGGTATTCTCACATGGGTGGAAAAATCGTTTCTTTTGTAGATATACAAGGAGCAAATCGCTCTGATCTCGCTAAAGAAATTGCGGTTCATGTAGTTGCAGAAGCACCTATCTATTTATCTAAAGAATTGATCCCTAAATCGGTTCTGAATGAGGAACAAGAAATTCTACGGGCTCAGATACCAACTGGGAAACCAGAAAATGTTACCCGAAATATTATTGAAGGAAAACTAAAAGCATTTTATGAAACAAATTGTTTGTTATCGCAAAAATATGTTAAAGACAATGCTTATACAGTAGAAGAATTTATTAAGAAAACAGATCCTAATTGTAAAATAGAAAAATTTCTTCGATGGCAATTAGGGGAAGAAGTAAATAGTTCTATATAACTTATATATTTTTTTCAAATTGAGTATTACATAATGAGTATCATGGAAGATACAAAAAAGAAAATGGCAGCAGCATTAGATTTTTTTGCGAAAGAGCTCAGCATTATTAGAACGAATAGAGCTAATGCGGCTATGGTAGAGGATATTTTTATATCAGCTTACAATTCTCGTATGCGTCTGCGGGATGTCGCTACAATTACAATCCCTGAACCTAGACAATTGTTGATTACTCCTTACGATGCAAGTTTACTTGGAGATATTGGCAAAGCCATTGAGAAAGAAAATCCGAATTTACAAATTAATCAACATGGAAATGCTCTTCGTATTATGATTCTTCCTCTAAGCGAAGAAACACGCAAGATAGTTGTTAAACAAGTAAAACAAAAAGGGGAGGATGCTAAGATCACAATTCGAAGTATCCGACAGGAGAGCAATAAAGAAATCAAAAAACAAAAAGCAGATGGCTTACTTGCAGAAGATCAACAAAAAAAGTTGGAAAAGCATGTGCAAGAACAAACAGATTCATTTTGTAAACAAATTGATGAGCTTACAGAAAACAAGGGAAAAGAAGTATTAGAAGTTTAATCTGTAAAAAAACTCGGGATTTTTATAAGCTTTTTTGGTTTAAGTTAAGCTTTTAATTTTTGGCCCCATCGTCTAGCCCGGCCTAGGACATCAGATTTTCATTCTGGCAACAGGGGTTCGAATCCCCTTGGGGTCACATTCTATTTAAGTCATTGGGACGTTAGCTCAGCTGGTTAGAGCGCCTCCCTTTTAAGGAGGAGGTCGATTGGTTCGAATCCATCACGTCTCATCTTTCTTTATCTCAATGACAGTGCCTGTATCTTTTTTTTGTAACAAAACCTTAAGTGTAGAAGAGGCTACTTGTTCAGGGGATAATAAGCCCGCTGGATCATCGCTAGGGAAATTTTTTTTTCGAAGAGATGTATTTGTGCGCTGTGGAATCACAGCATTGATAAATAAATCTGGAATTTCTTCCGCTAGAGCTTGCGTAAAGTTGACAATAGCCGCTTTACTTCCAGAATAAATGCTGCATTCTCGTCTTCCACGAAAGTATGCAGACGACGCTAAATTAATGATATGGCCACCAGTTTTAATCTGTGCAAATTTACAAGAGTAAATTACGCTACAAAAGTTTATTGCAACTCCTTTTTGTATTTCCTCGACGCTTAAATCAGCTAGATGGCTTTTCTTTAGGTAGCCAATACTATTGATTAATCCGTCGATAAGACCATATTTTTTATAAATTTGATGAAATATCCGCTTAGCTTCCTTAGCACTTTGCAAATTAGCTTTATATTGGGAAGTAGTAGAAATCGGGATTGCTGTAGCACCATAGTGTTGTAATAACTTACAGATTTCTTTTCCAATACCGCCTGTACCCCCTGTGATGACAAAAGTTTTTCCGAAGAATTTTTCAGGAGAGTCAACATCTGTAATTGGTCTGTATGTTCTTAGGAGATGTTCTGCAATATAAAGATCGATTCTATTTGTAATTTTAATATTTTGTTCAGATCCATTAACGGTATATATGGGGTGACCAATGCCGAGTACCAATTGACAATCATCGGAGGCATTGTTTACGTTACATTGTAAAGCGTGATTGTGTGCATTCAAGATTAGAGGATATGCAAAAGTTTGTGGCGTTTGTCCTTGAAAGCAAAAGGATCGATTAGGAATACTTTGTATAAAGCGCGTTGTTTGATTTAAATGAACTATAGTATCAGAGACAGGACAAATCGTATTTACAGCTTTGTATTGCAGCACACTATCAATATTTTTATTAATGATCTCGTGGGTCAGTAGTGGACGCACTGCGTCATGTATAAGAATATAATCACATGGATTTGCTTCTTGTAGTCCTAAATAGCAAGATTGCTGTCTTGTAGACCCACCAACAATTAATTGCACAGAATCTCCAAAGCTAGCTGTTTCTTCAGATACTTTCCCTATCCAATCCTTTGGGCATACAATAATTATTTTACAAAAAGCTAAACTTGCTTGGAGAGTTTCCAATGCGTATAAATAGACGGGTTTGCCAGATAGGAGATGAAATTGTTTAGGGGTTGATGCTCCGAATCTAAGCCCCTTACCTCCCATTACAAGGATAGCTTTTATAATTGGTTTAGAGGAGTCAGTCATAGAATTTCAAAATACATTATTCAGATAGTATTATGCGATATGAGATTTTTTCATAGTATCTAAAATTACTATAAGTAATTCAAATTTTTAAGGTTACATTCTTTAAATATTGATGCAATAATTCAGAACGTTTATGAGAAATTTCTTCCTGTGTAAGGTGGCTATCTTCAGCCACCATTAGATAAGCTCTTCGGCATTTAAAGAGAAGATCATTAATTTGTGGATGTGTAATGCCAATTATCAAATTCAAATCGATTCCAAGCTTCAGTAAACTCAAAGCCGAAAGAGTTTCTTTAATTTCTAATTGATAGGAATGATTTAACAACCCATAAGCTCTACTCACTTTATCTTTAATAATAGCAGGTTCTTTTTCTAGAATTTTTTCTCTACATTCTCTTTCGGCTTGCATCAATTTTGTCGCAAAAGTATGGACTTGATGCAATATGGTTTCTTCAGAAACTCCCAAAGTGTATCTATTCTGTAGAAGAATTAGATCGCCAACTATTTCTTCTAAATTTCCTGAGATTCCCTTTACCTCGATATCTTGTTCTCTAAGATTTTGCAAACTAGAGGACAAAGCATTGCTATGAATAATAGATGGGATATGAAGATAGGTGTGGATTTGAAAAGCTGATCCACAGGCTTGTTGGTTAGAGGTTAAATATCCAAATTTTGGATTATAAGCAAATTCTACGTGATTGCTCAGTGTAGATTCCATATTGGATAATTTTTTCCAACTATTTTTCCAATCACTTCCACAATCAATACAATAGAAGGATAAGTGATCTTTTTGATTAATTTGTATGAAAAGGGATCGTGAGTCTTCTAAAAAGAAACCTTGTTGTTCTTGCAGGCTTTGTATTTCATCACTGAGGAGAAAATACTCTAAGAGATATTCTCGTTCAGTAGGATTTAACGTATTAGCTTTAAAAAATATAGGCTTATTCAATATTTGCGATTGAAGAATAGTCTCTTTGAGAATTTTTAACGTAATTTCTGATTGTTTTCCATTCATTTTCTGTGGAAATAGGTATCTAGAAAGATTTCGACGAATTATAAATACAGAAGCTAACCAAATAGGAGTTTCTGTATTTTCCCAAGGAGTATGTTCGAGCAATGATTTTGGAAGTACAGATTTTTTTGGCATATTATTTCCCTATAATCTCCTGAATTTGATCTCTGAGCCAAGCCGCCTGTTCGTAGTTTTCTCCTTTTAAAGCTTCATTAAGAGCTTCAGTGAGTTCTTGTAGTCGTTTAGAGAGTGTAATTTCTTTTGGTTGATGAGGTGTTTTCCCAATATGAAGAGAAGCATATTTCTTTTTTGCTAGAGTTGATCTCACTCGTGGGCCTATTTTATTTGCCTGCACGAGATCTTGCAAAATAAGTTCTTCAAACACAACATAACATTCACTGCACCCAAGTCCCTCTCCTGTTTGCAGAGCCTCTTGTGAAGTTTCACAATTCCCACAGTGAAGAGTCTGTACAGTTTCCTGGTTAATAGGATGGCTTGTGGTAGATTTTCCTTGCGTACCGTGCAATTTTTTGTTCAGAATTGGACATTTGTTACACATACCAATTTCGTTTGATTCGTGTAATTGAATATCTTGATAAATAATTTTAATACTGCGTTTGCAGTGACTGCATTCTATAGGACGTTCCATGATAAGACCTCAAAATATATTTTCCTGTTTATAATTTGAAAATGTGTTTACTGCAATAAATAAGAATTGAAAATAATAATGATTATATAACATGATGCATAAAGATTGAGTAAACTATGATTAAATATTTTTTTATTTTTCATTATTTTTCTATCTTTGGCGCTATTTTTTCTGCATCAAATGAAGCGAACCCCATTTGGAGATATTTAACTTCTATTGAAGTAACAGAGCTCAATACAGGCCTGGATTTAATCGACTGTATTTATGTGCTTAATTTAGATTTTCGAACAGAGAAATGGCAAAATACAAAAACTGCTTGTGAACGATACAATTTAGGTATAAATAGAGTCTCTGCTGTTAATGGTTGGAAACTTCCTAAGAATGCACAGCAAGAACTTGCATCTCCTTATTCCATAAGAATAACGCCTGGAGCTTTAGGATGCTTATTAACTCATATTTCTATAATAAAAGATGCATCTGATAGGGAATTTTCTATTATCTGGGTTATGGAAGATGATGTGGAGTTTTTGGAGGATCCTAAAGAATTAATAAATCTTTTATCCACTCTCTTTATAATAGATCCAGAATGGGACATATTTTATACAGATATAGATTATAGAAAACGAGGTGGTTACCTACGTTGTCTAGCCTTAGATCCACGTCCCGGACAAAAATTACATCCATTAGAATACTACCTTACTCGAAATTATTGTCATAAAGATATTATGCAAATTAGAAGCAGGTATGGAACGCATTCTATGATTCTTTCAAAGAAAGGAATAAAAAAAATATTAGAACATTATACATCTCGCCCTATATGGACTTTTATTGATGCTGAAACGCATTATATTCCAGGCATTCGTCAATATTCATCAAGAAGAAATATCGTATCAAATCTTATTGGAGCTATATCGGATAATCATAAATGTGGTTTCAAAGAAAACGAATAGACATGTATCTTAGATCACTTTTTTTAGTTTTTATTTATCTAGAGAATTTACTTTTTTGTAGTAGTAGTCAGATTAATCGAAATATGACTAACGATAATACATTTGGTTATATTGCTTATTCTACTACAAATGTTGGAGATGATATACAAGCAATAGCCGCTAAACAATTTCTCCCTAAAAAAAATAATATCCCTATAGATAGAGAACTTATATCTTCGTTCTCTAATTGTAATAAGATCCCAACTATTGTTAATGGTTGGTTTATGCATACTAAAGATAATTGCTGGTGGTGGCAGACAAATCCTTTGCAAAAATTATGGCCACCTTCTCCAGACATTGATCCATTTTTGATATCGATTCATTTTACGACAAAATTCCTTCCTATTGCATTCTCTGAGGAAGGAATACAATATCTTAAACGGCATTCTCCAGTTGGTGCTAGAGATAGGTGTACATGGGAAAAATTACAAGAAAAGAACATTCCTGCTTATTTTTCTGGATGCCTTACTCTAACTCTTGGTTCTTCGTTCCCAGAAAGAGAACAAGTCATTTATGCTGTCGATATTGACTCAGATTGTTTACAGGCTTTGGAAAGATATACTCAATATAAAATAGTGAAATTAACTCATGGAGTACCATTAACAGAGTTTACGGCAACAAATTATGAAAAGCGGCTTTTACATGCAGAAAAAATTTTAGATAAATACCGAAAAGCAAAATGTGTTGTTACCACGCGACTACATGCTGCGCTTCCGTGTCTTGCTTTTGAAACACCTGTGTTATTTATAGCGGCATCCGATTCTCGTTTTGGAGGTTTAAAGGAATTAGTTCGAAGTTGTAGCAAACAAGAATTTATCGATGGGAATTTTCATTTTGATTTTGATGATCCTAAAGAAAATCCAAGAGACTATATTCCTATCCGAGAAAACTTACTAAGAATTATGGAGGATTGGATTGCCTCTAAAAAATAAATCTACTCTACATATCAGAAATTAATAGAAGGCAAATAAGTAAAAAAGATGAAGTAAATACTATTGAGTACCATACGACATATTACACTGCTTTCAATACTTTTTGTCATATAATATAAAATACTATAGCCGAGACCACTCAAACATAGAATGATTAAATATAAAAAAGAGAATTGCATGAATAACTGCAGGCAAATAAAGCATACAGTGGGAATTGCAATGCTTAAAGCAATATTTATTGTATTATGAGGAAGTCTCTCTAATTCCTTTTGAATTACTCCGTGGAACAATGCTTCTTGGGGAACCACTGTGCAAAAAAGATATCCTAAAACCCAAGGAAAGAAAGCGAGAGAAAAATTCACATTAGGAAAGATTAATCCCCAAGACATCGCAAAATAAATTATTATTACAATTTGTAAAAACATGATAGGAATAGTTTGCCAAATCATACGCATCCATTCTTTTTTAGATTGAAGGAGGGGATGATATAGCGTCGTAATAAATAGTCCAAGAAATGGCGTTTCCAAATACCATCGCACTCCTTTTTTCATTTCGTATGGTTGATATAAGAGCCAACTTTTAAATCCCGGAGTGATATGAAGAATTAGCAAAAAGGAAAGTACAACTACCGCAACCAATACGATTATTCTACGTACACCTTCCATCTCAATATGGGCAAGCACTAAAAGAAAAATAAATAATAGGGCAAGTGGAATGATAGCATAGATATGAAGCAGGCCACTGATATATCCGAGTATTCCAGATAACACTGCAAGAGTGCCCCATACCCATGGTGTTGGACGAATCCATACAGAAATTAATGCAACAAAAATAGCAGAAAATGCGAGAGTTATAGTAGGTTCCGCCCAAAATATTCCAAAAGAAAACTCATTCATAGGACTTGTGAATAGTAGCTGGTAATACTTTACACTATAAGAGGACATAGAATTATGCAAGAATTAAAAAAGAGTGCATTTTACTATAAAACATTTTCACTCTTTATGAAATCTCCAGAGTTAATCCAAGGCGCATTTCTGTGCCCTCACGATTTTTGCGACAGTAACATCGAGAAAATAACACGCAAAATTATAAAAGAATGGGAACTCGATGGATTAGTCTATTGTAATCAGATCCATGGAGACAATGTACATATTGTTAAAAATATAGAAAGTAACAGTGTACTTTGCATATCAGATACAGATGCTTTGATTACCGCGAAAAAAAATATTGCCCTATGTGTCCGTCATGCTGATTGTCAAGCAGCACTGCTGTATGATAAATACAATCAAGTAATTGCTATAATCCATTCTGGATGGAAAGGCCTTGTTAGAAACATATATAGAAAGGTCATTACCACAATGCAAGATAAGTTTTCTACAAATTCAAATGATATTTTAGTTTGTATTAGTCCAAGTTTAGGTCCTACAGCTTCAAAATATACCCATCATCGAGAAGTTTTTCCGAAATATTTTTATAAATTTCAAATAGCACCATCCTATTTTGATTTTTGGCAATTAGGTGCTTATCAACTGAGTCAAATGGGGATACCAGAGAATAATATTGCGATATCGAAGATTTGTACTTTTTCAAGTTCAAATTATTTTTCCTATCGAAGGACAAAAACACAAATGCGAAATGCAAGTGTGATTGGAATAAAGTACTAAGTTAAATAAATGTATATTTTACAAATAATAAACCATATATTCTCCTGTTTTTTCAAAAAATCTTGAAATGCAACTATGAAAATTCTTCGGCAGAAAATGAAGTCTATTTGCGAACACACATATGGCCAAAAACAGCGCGTATTCTTAGCAATATTCTTCTTTATTTTTAATATTCTTTTTTTTTCGGAAGCAAATACTGTAGTTTTTAAAGATCCTATACCAGAAACGAGAGAGAAAAGATTAGAATTTGCTGATCAAGCGATTAAATATGTTAATGAAGCAGCACACGCTGGTCTTTTATCACCATTTAGCCCTAAAAGATTTCTATATAGATTTGAATGGCCAGAAGCGTTTGATAGCGCATATCGATTATCTTGGCATCCACAATATATTCATTTTCGAGAAGGTTTCAATAGTCTTTTTTGGCGATGTAATCATCCCGATTATAATTGTGTAAGTGTTAGAGAAATACCTGTTATAAGCTCTATTTTAGAATTAGCATGGGAAGATATACAAAAGAGATTCTATCTATTGTATCAAGAAAAAACAGATTCTAATAATCCTAATTATTGGGCTGAAAAAGGATTAATTGCTTTAGATAGATCAGATACTATTGAAGCTATACAATGTATTAACAAAATTCTAAATAATGAAAAAGTAGAAGAATACTTACAAGGTATACAACAAGACGCCTCTTATTTTCATGTAGAACTTGCAAAGGGTTATATAGAAACAAATCAATTTAGCCAAGCATTGCATATTCTTAATAATGCGATTAAAAAAGACCCAGAAAATAAAGAAGCTTATTTTCAAAGGGCTACTGCTTACTTTGAACTTGGAAATTTTGAAGAATCTTTACAAGATTATATTACTTCTAAAATTCAACCAACTTCTATTCCTAAAAATTCTAATCTTCTTGATTTTTCTTTAGGATTATCAGAAGGAATTATAAAAGATGGAGCAGAATCAGCCTTAGAATATATTCCATCACTGCTTTCCTCTATGTATGGACTAGGACAAGGTCTATGGGCTTTTGTCCAGGATCCAGTCAATATTTCTTATGAAATGGTACAAGCAACACAAGCTTGTATCGAATTCATAAGAACTCATACCCCAAAAGAGTATCTAGATAAACTAGTTCCTGAACTTCAATATCTAATACAAAATTGGGATATACTAGATAGAAAAGAAAGAGGAGTTATATCGGGCAATATCATTGGTAAATATGGCGAAGATATTTTTGCAGGAATGGCAATGACTAAAGGAATTCGTTCCTACCAAAATTTAAAAAGAGCCAATAATATAATGACTTACGAAGCTATTCAGCTTAGTAAAGCTAATAAGCAAGTAATTAAAACAAGGGCAAAAGAATGTCTTGCCATTCGTAAAGAAATGATAAAAAGAGGCGCTTTTATAGTAGAAATCCATAAACAAACTAAGCATATAGCAGGGAGTTGGAATTATAAAGTAGAATTAAATAGAAGCATCTGGATACATCCAGATCCTCAAAAAAAAATCAATAAATTTGGGGGCAAAGGAATTTGAGTAGCCGGTGAATTAGGTCAAGCTAGTTACAGAGAAATTATTGACTGTAAGGAAATTATAGGTATTTATATTACTAACGAGGGAAAAACGCGAGTACCTACTACCATGGCGAAAATTCATTATAGTAAAAAAGGAGCACACATTGTACCCGCAGCACCAAAATAAAGTAACAAGAACTGATCTCATCCTTTCGTTAAAACGTGCGCTTGGACAAGAAATTTTCCCACAACTTCGATCTGCACAGATTAGATATGATGAACAATTCGTTTATCTATATTTTTTTTATGATAGAGAAATAACAGATGATGATTATGAATCAATGAGCTGTGCAGAAACAGAATCTTCTGTAGACTTTATGTCTTATCGCTTTGTTACAGAATATACTAGATTGGATTATGAAAGCCCAATTCCATTATGCGGTGATGTTATCTACCTTCGAAAAGAGCCATTTCATCCCGGTCAATTAACTAAAGAATATATAGAATATCCAAATACGCCAAATTTAGAACTGAGTTTAGAAATACAATTACGCATTAAAGTAGTGCTAGCTTTTCTGCATGCTTTATTAGGTGAAATTACATTCAATATAAGAGAGGTAATAGCTTACTGGGATATGGATCCCATCACTGGTTATTTTTATTATGATAGAGAAATTTTAGAGGAGGATCATCAGATTGCAGAAAGTGTTATGAAAGAAATTCATAAGAAGTTTCCTGATTATGTATGTAGTGCAGAAGCTATACGATGTGATTTTCCTGAACGTACTCCTTCTGGCAAGGGAGAAGTTATTTATGTAAGACGAGAATATCCAAAAACAACTAATAACATGTCATTTAGTCAAATGGAACAATATGGTAAAAATTAGTGAACTGGAAGTTTCAGGACTAAAAATACTTACTCCGAAAATATATCGAGATAAACGAGGATTTTTTTATGAAACCCTCCGGAAAGAAAAATTACCAGAAGCGGGGATCACTTGTAAGTTTGTACAAGAAAATCATTCTTTTTCTCATAAAAACGTTTTGAGAGGGATGCACTGGCAACCAGGCCAAGCAAAACTCATTCAAGTGATAGTGGGTACAATTTTTGATGTCGTAGTTGATGTTAGGCCATCTTCTACTACATTTGGAAAATGGGTGGGGATTTATTTGAGTGATGATAAACCCCAATTATTTTTTATTCCAGATGGCTTTGCACATGGATTTTGTGTCTTAAGTCCGGTTGCTCATCTCATATACAAAGTAAGTGAATATTATAATCCAGAAAAAGAAAATCAATTTTCTAGTATGGATCCAGAAATAGCCATTACATGGCCACTTTCTGATAAGATCCTATCGAAGCGAGATCTAGAAGCACCGAATTTTCGTGAGAGTGTATGCGGATTTGGGTCATAGGAAAGTCTGGCATAGTTGCACAGGCGCTTTTCAATGCGTTGCAAAATAGGAATATTCTATTTTACGCTACTTCTAGAAAGGAAGTGGATATTTGTAATATAAAGTCGATTCGCACTTGGTATCGACAGTTTCGCCCCACTCATACTATTAATGCTGCCGCATATACTGCAGTAGATAGAGCGGAAGAAGAAATTACGCGAGCATACTCAATTAATGTACAAGGAGTCGAGAATATCGCTCGAGTAATCCAAGAAGAAAAAGGGCGCTTTCTTCATATTTCGACAGATTATATTTTTTCTGGAAAAAATAAAGATGGCTACACAGAAGAAGATATACCGATACCACAAAATATATATGGCAAAACGAAATACGAGGGAGAAAAGAAAATTCAAATCTATTTACCAGGATGTACTATACTCCGGACTTCTTGGGTAATTTCTTCTAATAATACTAACTTTTTTACCACTATGCGCAGGTTAATGATGGAAAAAGAAGAAATATCTATTGTATCTGACCAGATAGGCAAACCAACACTTGTTAAAGATCTAGCAGAGGCCGTTATATTTTTGTTAGAACAGGAGGGAATTTTTCACTTTGCCAATAAAGGAGAAACTACATGGTTTGATCTCGCAAAAGAAATTCATTATTGTCTACAATCAGTAACAAAATTGCGGTGTACTAAGATTATTCCTATATCGAGCTGCGATTATGAAGTTAGAGCTTTCCGTCCTAAGTATAGCGTACTCAATACGCAAAAAATTGAAAATTATGGACTGGAGATTCGCCATTGGAAACGAGGACTGACTGAGTTATTATGTTAGATCATCAAACCATTTTAGTGACGGGGGGAGCTGGATTTATTGGTTCTGCCTTTATAAGATTTGTTTTACTAAGAAGAGAATTTACTGGAAAAATTATCAATTTGGATGCACTTACCTATGCCGGAAATCCAAATAATATTCCGATAGACTTGCAGCGTAACTCTAAGTATCAGTTTATAGAAGGCAATATTGGAGACCCTGATCTGCTGGAGAATATTTGGCAAAAGTATTCATTTACTATTATTGTTCATTTTGCAGCAGAATCTCATGTAGACCGCAGCATTGCAGCTCCGTATCAATTTATTCATACCAATATCCTCGGGACTATATCTCTGCTCGAATTCACTCGTGCTCATCCATCAGTTCGGATGCATCACGTTTCGACTGATGAAGTTTTTGGTTCTCGGAAACAAGTATCAGATATAAACGCGCCTTATAATCCAAGTTCTCCGTATGCTGCTTCTAAAGCAAGTGCAGATCATTTCGTGCTTTCTTATAATAAAACGTATAATACGCCAGTGACGCTCTCGTATTCCAGTAATAATTTTGGACCTTATCAATACCCTGAAAAATTCATTCCAGTAATTATTCGAAGCCTCATAGAAAGAAAATCTATTCCTGTTTATGGAGAAGGAAAACAAATCCGTGATTGGATTTATGTTGACGATCATATAATGGCTATATGGAACTTTCTCGAAATACCGCTGCATAGTAGAAGAGTGGCCTTTACTGGAGAGAATCATTGGAATAATTTCGAGCTTGTTCAAAAAATTATTAGCATTTATTGTCTCCTTATAGGTGATGAAGAGTCTGATTACCGAGGACTCATTAAATTTATACCCGATAGACCCGGTCACGACTATTGTTATTCCTTGCAAAAAACAGAAGGAATAATAGATTGGAATTCCAAGAAATCTTTTTCTAAACATCTCGAACATACTATTGCTTGGTATATTCATAATAAGGGCTGGTTAACTACAACAGAGGACAAGGTTGCGTATGTTACATAAAAAGAAGATCGCATGTATTATACCAGCTCGTTTGCATTCCACTCGTTTTCCAGGAAAGGTCCTACAGTATCTTGCTGGAGAGCCTTTGTTAAAACGGGTATATAAAGCAGCAAAACAATGTTCTTTATTTGATTCAATTATCATTGCTGTCGATGATCAGTCGACGTATGATTTAGCATCGAGTTTCACAAAAAATATAATATATACATCGCCTACTTGGAATAGTGGGACAGATCGCCTTATTGAAGTCTATCAAAGTGGCAAAATTTCTGCTGATATTTGGGTCAATTGGCAGGCAGATGAACCTTTTTTAGAGAAACAGATGTTACTTGAATTATTAAGCAGCATTGATACAGAAAGGGATATTTGGACGCTAAAGAAAAAAATTACCAAATTAGATGAAATTAAAAATGTAAATATTACTAAGGTAGTGACGGATAATACGGGCAGGGCTATGTATTTTTCTAGACAGGCTATTCCTTATGATTCTGGAAAGTTACCTATTCTCTATTTTAAACATATTGGAATATATGCATTTAGCCCAAAGGCATTAGAGAAAATTTCTAAAACTGGGCCCGTTCCCATTGAAATTAACGAACAATTAGAACAGTTGCGATTTTTATATCATGGACTTCATATTCAAGTGCACGAAACAATGAAAGATTCTATTGGTATAGATACTCCTCAAGATCTAATCCTGGCAGAGCGTTTATGGGAAAAACAATATGGTATATCAAAAAATGTAATTTCCAAATAAATTTTATTTAAGGTTAAGTATATTACAATTATCTATAATAAGAATTTTATTCTGATTGCGGATTTTGTTTTATCATGATAAAATTTACAATTAATGGATTAGTTATAATATCCTGTACGCCATTTTCTAATATCAACTTAACTAGTTAGAATGCGAGATTTCTATGACTACAGATCAAATATCCTTTGAAGAAAAATCTTATGAATATGGATTTGTCACAGACATTGAATCAGAAATTTTTCCTAAAGGTTTGAATGAAGAAATCATTACGCGCCTTTCACAAAAAAAGAATGAACCACCGTTCATGCTTCAATTTCGATTAGAGGCTTACAGAATTTGGTTAACAATGACTGTACCCCCGACTTGGGCAAACATACAGTATAATCCAATAGATTTTCAAAACATTCGGTACTTTGCAGCGCCAAAAATTCGACAAACTATTAATTCTCTTGATGAGGTAGATCCCGAAATTCTACGTACTTTTGAAAGATTGGGAATTCCATTAGAGGAACAGAAAAGACTATCTAATGTAGCTGTAGATGTTGTATTCGATTCTGTTTCCCTTGGAACTACTTTTCATCAGAAATTGCAAGATGCTGGTGTTGTGCTTTGTTCTATTTCAGAAGCTGTTCAAAAATATCCCGATTTGATAAAAAAATACTTAGCAAGTGTTGTTCCCGTTCAAGATAATTTCTTTTCCGCTCTTAACTCTGCTGTATTCTCTGATGGATCTTTTGTATATATACCAAAAGGTGTTAGATGTCCGATTGAACTTTCTACTTATTTTCGTATTAATGAAAGGGAAACAGGACAGTTTGAACGAACTTTGATCATTGCAGAAGAGGGTTCATATGTCAGTTATCTAGAAGGTTGCACAGCGCCTGCTTATGATAACAATCAACTTCATGCAGCGGTTGTTGAACTCATCGCTCATAGAGACGCGGAGATCAAGTATTCTACTGTACAAAATTGGTATGCTGGAGATTCAAAGACAGGGAAAGGTGGGGTATATAACTTCGTTACCAAAAGAGGTTTATGTGCCGGAGATCATTCTAAAATTTGTTGGACACAAGTCGAAGCGGGCGCTGCAATTACATGGAAATATCCCAGTTGCATATTAAAAGGAGATCACTCAATAGGAGAATTTTATTCGGTTGCACTCACAAATGGAAAAATGCAGGCAGATACGGGAACTAAAATGATTCATATAGGTAAAAATACGCGTTCTACAATTATCGCTAAAGGAATTGCAGCGGATCAATCACACAATACGTATCGAGGCCTTGTAAAAATTGCAAAAACATCTACCGGGGCTAGAAATTTTACGCAATGCGACTCGATGCTGGTTAAAAATAAATGCTCTGCAAATACTTTTCCCTATATTGAAGTGCATACCGAAAGTGCTGAAGTAGAGCATGAAGCTTCTACCTCAAAAATGAATGAAGAACAATTATTTTATTTACAGTCTAGAGGAATATCCAAAGAAGATGCGATTAATATGGTTGTAAATGGATTTTGTAAGACTGTAATGCAAGAACTCCCACTCGAATTCGCAGTTGAGGCTTCAAAGTTATTATCTTTAAAATTAGAAGGGTCTGTAGGGTAAGTTATGTTAAAAATCGAAGATATCCACGTGAATATCAATGATAATCCAATTATCAATGGACTAAACATCCACATACGTCCAGGAGAAGTCCACGCGATTATGGGTCCTAATGGTGCTGGAAAATCTACTTTGTCAAAAGTGCTTGCGGGACATCCCGATTATGCTGTGACACAAGGCAAAATTCAATTTTTCGACAAAGATATTACAGAGGTTGAGCCAGAAATAAGGGCCGCTGAAGGTCTATTTGTCAGTTTTCAATATCCCATTGAAATTAAGGGGGTGTCTAACTTTCAATTTCTCTATACAGCTCATTCCTCCTTATATAAGTCTAGAAATCAAACTCCTATGCCAGAGAGTGATTTTCGCAAATTTACAGCAGAGATTATGAAAACTATGTCTATTAAGGAAGAGTTTTTAGATAGAGATATTAACGATGGATTTTCTGGAGGAGAGAAGAAGAGGAATGAAATTCTCCAGATGCTCGTATTGCAACCAAAACTTGCAGTCTTGGATGAAACAGATTCTGGACTAGATATTGATGCATTAAAAATAGTCGGGGAAGGAATTTCCTCTTATAAAGATCCTAATCGATCTTTATTGCTTATTACTCATTATCAGAGATTGCTCGAGTTTATACATCCAGATTTTGTGCATGTGATGATGGATGGAAAGATTGCTATGAGTGGTACCATAGATCTTGCTTATGAATTAGATAAAAAAGGATATGATTGGATTACAGCGTATGCATAATAGTGCCAAAACTTTGTATTTAGAACTCGAAAACCTATTTCGTGAAAAATCAAATAGTTCTTCTTTTAATTCAATTCATTCATATGGTTGGGAAAAATTTACGAAACTCGGGCTGCCCGTTTGTCGAAAAGATTTATTTCAGTATTTTCCTCTGCATCTAATGTATTCTTCTCTAAATAAAAAAAAGAAGGTAATTACTAATATACCCTGTACATCAGAACAAGAAACGACAACTGTGCGTTTTCACAATGGATCCCCTACTATAATCCAAGAAATAGAGAAAATAGTGATTCTTCCTATTTCTGATGCAATGCGGAGCTATCGCAGTATTATTATCGGAAAGTGCCTATCTACTATAGCTAAAGAAAAAAACCCATTTGTTTTGTTAAATCAAAGTTTGTCATCTGGAATTTTCATATACATTCCTCCAAATACCATAATAGACTCTCCTATAACTCTTGCAAATTATGTAGAAGATTCATTGATCTCTTGCCCATTTATTCTTATCTTTGTTGGAGCTGGATCTAAGATTACTCTATCTATGAATGACGAATTTAGTGAATGCAATGATGATTTTCTAGTAAGTTCTCACTTGCAAGTGCATGTTGCAGAGGGTGCTTCTGTCTCTTACTCTTATGCTAATATGCCAAAGAATGCACGCGCTTGGACAATGCATTCGATTCGAGCCTTTTTGAAAAGAGATAGTTCTTTCTCTTCTATTTCTTTATCCACAGGAGAACAAACCCATCATCAAGATATTGCTGTGTCTCTCGAGGGCGAGAAAGCGACAACTGATATTCGGGGGCTTTGGGCTTTGCAGTCCAATCATCAGGCTCACATAAATGTACTCGTTTCGCATTTAACTCCGCATACGCGTTCTTATCAACATTTTAAGGGAGTTAATTGTGGTAATTCCCAATCGAGTTTTGAGGGAAAAATATATGTACATCCAGAAGCACAAAAAACAGAAGCTTATCAGTTAAGTCATCAACTCCTTTTGAGTGATAGTGCAATTGCTAATGCAAAACCTAATTTAGAAATCTTTGCCGATGATGTAAAAGCATCTCACGGAGCTACCATCTCTAAATTATCTCGAGAGGAATTATTTTATTTACAAACACGTGGACTTTCCCACTCAGAGGCAATGTCCTGTCTACTTCAAGGCTATTTTAGAGAAATATTGCAGCTTGTTTCAGTGCCTTTCATCCGAGTCCTTGGAGATAGTCTTGCAAGGCAATGCATTCCTAGTATATGAATAAGTTTGATATAGAGGAAATCAGACGAGATTTTCCTATTTTCCGGGCAAATCCATCGTTGATCTACCTTGATACAGCTGCAACATCGCATAAACCGCAATGCGTGATCCATTCTATGATGCAATTCTATGAAATGGAATATGCAACAGTCCACCGTGCAATCTATGATCTCTGCACTAAAACAACCGAAAAATACTGCAGTGTTCGAAAACTTGTGCAAAATTGGATTGGAGCCGAGTCAGAAAGTGAGATCGTTTTTACTAAAAGTACTACGGAAGGTTTAAATCTCATTGCAAGTTCTTTTGGCTCTCTTTTACAGCCTAACGATGAAATCATTGTATCACAAATGGAACATCACTCTAATTTCGTGCCTTGGCAAATTCTTGCACGAGAAAAAAATCTTCGCATTCGATACTTGCCTATTACAGATCTAGGAGAATTAGATATAGAATTACTTCAACAATGGATCTCTAGTAAAACTCGCTTAATTTCCATTGCCCACATCTCGAATAATACGGGTACAATAAATCCTATAAAGGAAATTATAGATCTAGCCCATTCTGTAGGAGCAAAAGTTTGTATAGATGGTGCACAAGCTGTTGCTCATATGGCTATAAATGTACAAGAACTAGACGTAGATTTTTATGCCTTTTCAGCCCATAAAATGTATGGGCCAAATGGGATAGGTATATTGTATGCTAAATCTAAATTGCTAGAGCAGATGCCTCCTTATCAAAGTGGAGGGGATATGATTGAATCAGTGACTATTGCTGAAACTAGGTTTGCTCCTTCTCCTTTAAAATTTGAAGCCGGAACTCCTATGATTGCTCAAGCTATAGGGCTTGGCGAAGCTATTAAATACTTACAGGGTATTGGGCAATCCAATATTTATAACTATGAGACAAGTATTACAAGATATGCTCTTGAACAAATTAAAAAAATTCCTAATCTACAATTAATGGGAAATGCTAGTAAACGAGGATCCTTAATTAGCTTTTTTATAAAAGATATTCATATGTTTGACATAGCTACAATGCTTAATGCTAAAGGAGTATCTATTCGGAGTGGTCATCTTTGTTCACAACCGACTCTACAACATTTTGGATTGACCTCAGTTGGACGTATTTCTTTTGGTATCTATACTCTGCAAAATGAAATTGATCAGTTTTTAAATCATTTAGAAGATGTTGTATCTATTCTTACTGCATAAATAAAATTGTATTTTTTGAAAATAAAAAGCCCGAATCACTCAAATGAATGATTCGGGCTCTATTACAAAGGGAGAAATAACAGATTAGAAATCTAATCTAGCTTGGATGGTGAGTCCATGTAACATTAGATCTCCTTGAGAACAGCACTCACTGAAAAGATTATTTTGGTTAATCCAAAGTTGTTCTTCCCAAGCGGCTGATAGCCCAAAGTGGAATGCATCATTGCATCCGAACCAAATGTCGTAACGTAATCCTAGAGCAAGTTCTAAGACACCTTTTAAGCTATAAAAGCTATTGTTGTATTTAGCAGCAGTGGTAGTTCCGTCGGTAGTAATTGTTTTATCACCGCGGTCATTGTTAAACTTAGTCATTAAGGCAGTAAAAGCCCAATCACTAAATATTCCAAATTCTCTAGTAAAGTGCCAATTAGCATTAATACCTGGTCGAATACCAACACCCCATGTTTTACTGCGGTTTCTTATAATAGCCGTGCCAGTACCGATATAAAGATTTTTGTTATCCTGTCTTTGCCAAGTTATTTTGAGTCCTGAGAATGGTCGCAAAGTTACGTATCGGCTTACAAAGAAACCACGTCCAATTTCTAAATCAATAACATTGAAATGTAAGTCCCAACGCGTACTAGCTTTAGAAAACGTACGGAATGTATCATCCTCTTGAACTCCTATTAACTTCCATAGAGGTATTAAAGTACCAGAAGTTGTTGAATCGTCAGAGCAACGATTGTCATGGGATTTTTTAGTTCCACCGTGCAACCATGTATATTGAACATAGGCATCCCAACCATCATGCCAAAGATTAGCACCTAGTCCTACTTTAAAGCCCGGTTTCCAACGGAAATCGGGATGTTTTACATGGCCTTTAGGTTTTCCAGAACATTCGTCTGCAGGAGCAGGATCTGGAGCAGTTATCGCATATGCAAGGCAATCTTGTCTCGCTGTCCACCAAATGAAATCAACTGTAAAGAAGAGGTCAATTCCATCACACACCCTAGGTCCGGCATCGTGCAAAATAGCGAAATTACAAGGAACTTCATAACCATATGCAGGAGTTTGTGGACAACAAGGATTCGGTTCACAGCAAGGAACACAAGGAGGGGGAGGGCATGGCTGTGGACATGGAGGAGGAGGAGGAGGACATGGTCTTGGACATGGAGGAGGGCATGGTTTTGGACATGGCTTACAACATGGTTTGCAACATGTAGGTGGACATGGTTTTGGTGGACAATCACTTGGGCAGTATGAGGAATTCATCATGCCAGCAGTTACTGAATTGCTGTGCGTAGTGTCAGCAGTCAGCGTGCTAAATAAGGAGCATCCAAGGATGCTTATGGCGGGAAGCCATTTTATTACTGTTGTTTTCATAAGATCGGTTTCTCCTTTTCCTGAGCTATGATTTCAGTTTAATATTTAAGTTGAATCTATAAACATATGAATTAAAAAAAATAGAGTCAATAAAAAGAAGAAAAAATTTTACTTTTTCTTTTGCGATATCGAATTTACATAGAGAAGTCTGAAATATCTTCAATTTCGTAAATAGCAAAAAATAATACAATACAAATGTATATTAATTTAGCTAGATTACAACTTAATCCAATAATGGAACGATATATTGACCCGTAAACTGGCATCCTGCCCATAAACCTCCAAAAGGAGTTACGGTTAAAAAGAATCCTTCCAATAAGGATGTAGATACATTGTGAATAGAAGCTGGGGATATTCTTTTTTTTGATATAACTGCATAAATAGATCCTGCTGCAAATTCCTTGGGATGGATCAATAATGGTGCTACAATAGAGGTAAATATTGCAGTAGAAATTTTAATTATTTCATGCGCCTGATTTCGTATTTTTAGAAATTGTATCTTATATTTATTAGAAAGAGAGTTATTTGTGCAGTAATTAATTAGTTTTTCAATAACTTGTTCTTTTCTAGAAGCTCGAAAAACCTCAATATCATCATTAAATATCTCTTTGATAAATTCTCTGGCTGTACTTATTTTATATTTTTTAAAATCCTCATCTAATTTGTTGGGGTCTTGTGTATTTGAAAATAGATGTGTTGGTAGATTTTCAAAAAAATCATATGGAAATTTACTAGCAAGGTAATTCCAAGCCGGTTGATCCATATCATCATTAGAAGTATAATAAGGAAATTGGAAGCGCATTGGAACTATATTTTTTTCATACAACAAGTACAGTGAATTAATAAGACTTATAATTCTTCTTCGAGCATCAGTATTTTCTGGTTGGTGACTTAAGCTTTCTCTAAAGGAGTTCTGTAAAGAGGTATATCGAATCATTATATCATTTAACTCGTCTAACCTTTGCACATCTCGTTTCTTGTTTGCAAATTCTAACATTTCTTTAGTAAAGGAGACGCCAGTGGTAATAATTACATCTACATCTGTTGCTAAATCAATATGTGTATTATGGTATTCTTGTAGAATAATTCCTAAATCAGTTGGCACAATCCATTGCAAATCATGATGTTGTAATATTTGATTACAATATTTCTTCTGTAAATCTATTGATAACTTTTGAAATTCAAATACAAGCGTTTGGAATGTTATCATTCGATCCTCTTGAAACTCTACTTCCTGTGGCAATGCTTGTAAATATTCGGAGATGTCTAAAAATCGAGATGGGTTCAAAATAGGCTGAGTAGTTTCATTAATATGTGTTATTAGATAAGGAGCAAGTATTGGACTATGTTCAAATACAATTGTATTTTGATTCGTATCTATCTCATCTCGGACCCCACGAGTTATAGCTTCTAATAAGAAAGATAATATAAATTGAAAACAATGTGCCGATGTAATTTGAACTGAGGTTCTTTGATGAGAAGACGAATTGAGTGAGCGCAGTTGTTGTAATAATCTATTATGAATTGTGATGATTTTTTTAAATAAATGAATAATTTTAGAAAATGTTTCTAAGGGACAGGATACAACGGAAAGAAGAAGCATGTATGCAGGGAGATCTGCTATACAAAATGAGATTTTTGCACTTATTAATCCAGATAAAATTTTTGATAGGAAAAATGCAGGCGAAATAAAGATTATATTAGTTACAGCACACCCCAAGACAATTAATGCAATTAATGAAATTTGTAGAGGAATAAATTTCTTTTTATTGTTCAGAGATGATGTTGCAATGGCATCAAAAATAAAATAATTGGCTACTAAAGTGGTTATTCCTAACATAGCAAATGGAGTGAAAGCTAAGGAAGTAGCTTCTTTCAATGCAAATAACGCAATGGTAGATATGATATTGCAAGCAGTATAAAATCTATTGTTAGCATCTGTAATAGAGTTGGTCGATATTGGATTAATCATCGCACTATTATAATTATTACTTTGATGATATCAAGTAAATATTTTTATATTCATATAAATAATTTGAAACTATAAATAATTTGTTCTAATGATCTAAACCAAGCAAGCAATTGTTTATTTGCTTGTGGTAAAATGAAAAACCATCCAGCCCAGAGAAAAAAGATCCCTAGCAAAGATTTGATAGGCATTCCTAAGAAAATAATCTGTACTTGTGGAGCTAGTCGATTGGCAATTCCAAGAAAAATTTCAGCCATTAAGATAGCCACTAGAGAGGGAGCCGCTAATTGCAGAGATATTGCGATGATAGAGTGCAAAATAGTTAAAGCGTTTGACCATAGAGGGGTATTAAGTGAGAATAAACTGGCATTGAACCATGCTGAAGGCGGCAGGATTTGATAAGAAGTAGTAACAGCATCGAAAAATAACCATATGCCGTTGAGTTGATAAAAAATTACTATGAAAATAGAATTATATAGAATTCCGAGTGGGGAAGCTTGCTGTTGCAATGTGATATCTTGTTGCATGAGCATAGATGATCCGCGAACAAAATCAATAAAAATCCCAGCTGAATTTGCGATCAGAAATGGGACGGTTGAGAAGAATCCTAAAATATAACCAAGTATTAATTCTTTAAAGGCATAACCAATGAAAACAAGATTAAAGGCAAAAGGACCTGAAGTAGAATAAACTAAGATATTGGGAAAAAAAATAACCCCTAGAATTAAGATAAGTCCCATACGAGCCATTCCTGGCATAACTTTTGCACCTAAAAAGGGGGCCAAACGTACGATAGGACCGAGACGTAGAATAGTTAAAAGAAATAAACTTAGGTAATGGGTTAGTTCAGCTTCAGAGATGTCAGTATTAAAGAAAGGAGGCATTTACAGCCATTTATAAAAATTATTAAATATCGTGCGAGCATATTGCATAATTTGTGCGCTTAAGAATCCACCGAAAAACATTAACATAAAAATGACAGCAATCAATTTAATGGTAAAAGAGAGTGTTTGTTCTTGGATTTGTGTAGCTGCTTGAAAAATAGCAACTATTAGTCCAAATAACATACTAACGATAACGGGAGGCCCCGATAAAATTAGAATTAATAATAAGGCCTGATTAGTCAGTTGATAAATTTCATTTTGGAACATACAACTCTCCTACCGATAGGTTAATACTAATCCTTGAATTACAAGAGTCCAACCATCCATCATTACAATGAGAAGTAATTTTAATGGGAGTGAGATTGTAAGAGGAGATAACATCATCATTCCCATTGCAAGTAAAATATTTGAAGTCACTATGTCGATGACGAAAAATGGTAAATAGATGAGAACTCCAATTTCAAAAGCACTTTTCAACTGACTTGTAATATAAGAGGGCAATAAAACAATAAAATCGTTTACCGATAAATCAGTTCGATATTCCTCAGGAAAATTTTTATAAGCGAGCTGATAAAAATACTGTTGATTTTTCATCATTGTATTTCTCATCAGAAATTGTCGGAGTGGTTCTTTTGAACGGTCTATAATTTCCAATACTCGGCTAGCTGTTGTAGTAGAAAATAATGCATTTCCTTGTGATGTATCTAAATGGTCTTTAACACTAGAATACATAGCGTTTGCTGTTGGAAACATGACATAAATAGTCATAAGAATGGCAATACCATTGATAGCTTGGTTAGGTGGTGATTGCTGGACACCAAGTGCGTTTCGCATTAGAGACAATACAACCACAATTTTAAGAAAAGAGGTCAGCATCATCACTGCAAAAGGCAACAGCGCCATCGCCGTGAGAATTGCCATAGAAGTAATTAAAGAAGGCGGCTCTCCTGCCGATGGAACTTCTATGGAACTTGGGGCCGTTTGAGCATACAACAAAATGGGAAGAACACTAAAGAGAAATAATAAGAGGCCGAATCGTATTTTCATAAGTTTCTTAATTTTTCATAAAACCTTGAAAAGCAGCTTCTAAAGCTTTCCACTGGTTATCTAATGTAGCATTAATAATACCAAATTCTGTTTCAATAATACATCCACCTTGTTCAATATCTGGACGATCCTCAATGCTAAAGGTTTCTACTTGTTCTAGAATGGACTTTATAGAATCTTTATTCGATTCTAATACATTCCTGTCTTCTTTATTTACAAAAATTCTAATGCGATGATTCTGTAGTACTGGTTTCAAAGTTTGTTTTACAATTTCTACTATTACATTTGGATTGAGTTTCAATTCTTGTGACACTATCTTTTTTGCAGCTTTCAAGGCGAGTGGAATAATAAGGCGCTGCGTTTCATGATAGAGTTGTCTTTTTTTTTCCTCTAATGCAACCACATGTTTATTAAATTCTAGGAGTCCTTCTTGAAATCCAGCATCGCGAGCTTTAGCTTCCAATTCTTTACATTTTTTCTCTGTTTTTTTCTTTAATTCTTTTATTTCAAGTTCTATATGACTCTTCAGTTCTTCTGCATCTAAAAGCACTGCAAATTCCTTTGCAGGAATAACTTTTTCTTTTCTACTAATTAAAACTTTATCGTTTTTCAACAACGTAAATCTTTTTGCCATATAAATAAAACTTGGGGTATCAAATAGTTTGCAATATCAATTCTAGGATATCATGAACGAGCTTTTCTTTGATTCTCTTATTTTTCACATCGGTGTGTAAAGCATATAGTGATGAATGAACTGTTTTATTTAATCTATGTGATATATTCCATAATAAGAGATAATGACATGGATATATTGCTTTCGCCAATCGATTAATTCCACATAAAAAAATTAATCGCTGCAATGCATTCGTTTCTCCATTCCATTTATCTAAATGTAGAGAGCTAAGTTGGATATTTTCCCCTTTATTTTGTAACTTTCGAATATACATTAATTCATTGCCAGATAGAGATTCCTGCAAGCGTTTCAATAGAGAAGATCGGATTAATTTTTTCATATCTATTGCAAGATCATGTAACCCTAAAGTAGAAATCAATTCTTTTAGGTCTTTAGAGGATAATTCTAAGAGTCGATTCAAAGGATGATCAGGCAGTGTTTCTAAAGATAAATAACTAATCCCCTCTAGTAATTCTTCCATCAGGTAGACTCGAGCAAATTCTTGCATAATAGGAGGCATGTTAGACCCTGGTGAATCGCAGGAGAGAAGAGATGCTAACTTAGTAGATAATTCTGTTGGTAAAACAGATAGGAATAGGGTTTGTTCTTGTTTAGGCAAGTTTTGTAATATAGCAATAAGCCAAGTGTAATGAATTTGAGACAGTATTTCACTGTATTGTGGAGCGATATGAGATATGCGAAAGATAGTTTTAGATTCCGACAGGTGCGATAAATCACTTGAAGAGAAATAATGATGTATTTTTTTTTGCTCTTCTTCTGTAAGAAATTGTTTAATAAGAGAGTTGGTAGTAATCCAAGAAATATATTCAATCTTTGATGCTTCTTTCAAATCTCTTCCTCAATGGGTGCAGGCGCCACTGAATTGTCATTTAATAAATTAGTGAATGGTTTTAAACTAAAAAGTTTTCTTACTCCATGTTTTTGTTTAAAAATAGGATAAATTTTCCATATAGTCCAACCGAATAATAACAATAATAAAGTACTTACACTAATTAAGATTAGAAAAAGTATTCGAAATCGAAGTGCAGACTCTCTATTCATAATAATTGACCAGATACTCACCATTTCTTTTGGATAAGAGGTGAGCCGATCTTCTCTCTCGTAAGGCAATATATCTGTAAATCGAGATCGATCAGAAACAACCGTCACGTCATTAATATTTAATCCCGTAATACTCCCGGATACAAGTCTTTTAATCTTATCTTCTAAATAGTTATTTGGATCATCGAGTACGCCTTGGTGTTTTACGTAGACAGCTGCTGTAATTCGTTGTTTTTCTTGTGTTCCTGTGGTATTCGCGCCAATTGCAGTAGTTTCTGTTGTAGGAAAGGAAAGCTGTACATTAGAGTCAATGACTCCGTCGATCATCGTAATCATATTATTGATTTGTTCCGCAAGTCCGGCCTGGTATCGAATATTTTCTTCTCTTTCTGAAGTCATGAATCCGGATGCCTGAAAAAGCTGCAAGAGCGTGATGTACCTCTGTTTTGGGAAACCATTTTGATTTAAAAGAGCCATAGCTTGGATAGATTGATTCTTCTTAACAGTAATGTCAAATTTAGCGAGCTGTTCTGCTGCAGTAGTAGACCCTCCCGATACGCGAACTTTATTAGAGCGGATGCCACGCGCTTCTAAAAATACTACAATAATATTAGCTTCCCGTTCTGTTACGCCGGTAATAATTTTCTGGGATTTTGAACACGAAGTTAGTGATAAAGATAATAAGAGGAGTACAACTATATGTCTTGCATATTTGTTTAAATAATACATCATTTTAACTCGAGGAAATTACTAACAGTTTGATTATTTTACATATATGAACATTATTTGTTACATCATTGTACTGTAAAAGTCAAATATACCTTCAGTTTATGGTTTTTGAAATAAGATACAATTGCCATTGTCAACCATTTGTACATAGTTGCAGTGTTCATATAAGTAATCAATAGCTTTTTTTGTTGTAATCCAATTTTTATCATCGAACCAAATATATCCTCCCGATTTAACCTTAGGGTAATAAGTAACTATGTCAAAGAAAGAAGACTCTTCAGAATGATTCCCATCGATATGTAATATATCGATATTAGACGGAATTTTTGTATAAGCGTTAGATGAGGTTTCCTTACAAGTAATACATTGAGAAGCAATATCGAATTTTTGAAGCATATTTGTATAAGAAGTATAAATTTTCTGGATGTCAACTTTAGACCACCATTCAAAATTGGGATCCCCTTTTTCATAATGTTTAATGCATTCTTGTGTACTCCAAGGATCGATTGCAAATACAACTCCTCCATTTCCTAATAATTTTAACGCAACTGCAGTGGGAAAAATAGAAGATCCACCCCAAACTCCAATTTCTACACAAATTTTTGGATTTTCTTTTACAATAAGATCAAATATAGCTAAAGCTTTTTCCGCTGAACACCATCCTTCTATATATTTAAGTTCTCTTTGAATATATTTTTTATGTGCCTGAATGATTTCCGGTTTAGGAGAGATTCCATAAGTGTAATTACAAAATACTAATGCTATACAAGAAAGAAAAAATTTTTTCATAAAATCTCCTGAAGAAAAAGATACATCCTAAGATAACTTTTTTTTTTTATCACTAAAAAACACAGTTTAATTTAGGCGAGAAAATTTTAAATCTATAAAACCATTAGAAAGAAGAGGAGGGGTTACTAGATTTTTTTGTTTGATAAATAAACTTTTTTTATATGCAATGGGGGCTATTGGAACTTCCTCTAATAAAATTTCTTCCATTTTTGCGAAGTATTTTTCTCTGTGTAACGTAGATCGATTAGCAAGTAGAAATAGTTTTTCATATCGCATATTACGCCAGTTAGAAAAATTCACGCATTCGCCTTGTGCAAAAAAGGAATAAAAAGTGTACATAGGATCTGATATGGCAGAATACCAGTTCACAGTGGCAATGTGGTGATTTTTTGAGTAGAGCGTGGTAAAATGCTCTTCGTGATGAGCTTCTAGTTTACATTGTATTCCCAGCATATCTTCCCATTGAGATTTAATGAGGATAGCAACTTTCTTCCACATCTCATTATTGGAATAAGTCAATACAATTTCTGGAAAGGATTGCAATGATAAATTTAATTCTTGTAGAGCCTCTTGAAAGAGAACTTTGGGAGATATTTTATGTATATGTTGTTTATGTAAATGACTTGATGTTGGAAGAGGTGCATAGGCTGGAACTAATTCTTTTGGGAATTGGGAGCAAATTTTTTTCCGATTTAAAATATAGGATAATGCTTGTCTGATTTTTTTATTGTGAAATGGAAATTGTTTTATATTAAAAACTAACCAGTAGATGCAGTGTGTATTTTTATTATTGAAAACACTCCGTTTAGGAAGAAGAGCATAAAATGGAGAATCCCAAGAAGCCCATGGAGTTCCTATCCAGTGAATTTTCTGATTTTTAAATTGCTCCACTGCCAGTTGTGTAGTCATTTGAGAGAAAATAATATAGTCCAATTTTATATTTGTTTTATCCCAATAAAATAGATTTTTTATAAGTGTATATCTCTCCCCGTCGATCGCTTGTTTAATTTGAAAAGGGCCATTACAGATATATTCTTTATTTTTACACCAAGATAAATCGGAGTAACCCTGATCGCTTCGGAAATGCATAGGAAAATAAAGGGGATGACAGATGAGTTCGAGAAAATAAGGACATGGGTGCTCTAGTTCTATCTGTAGAGTCATATCATCAATTGCATGGACTCCAAGTGCACTCATAGGTTGCAATTCATATTTAATAGATCTGGCATTTTTAATAGGATAAAAAAAGTGCACGAAAGGATTGGATGATTTTGGGGAAATGATTGTTTCCCAAGAATATAGAAAGTCATAAGCCGTTACTAGTTCTCCATTATTCCAATAGCTTTTACGCAAAGAAAAGGTATAAGTTTTTTGATCCACAGAAATACAAAGAGATTTAGCTATGCCAAAATTGTAACTTGCACCTGCTGCAAGTCGCAGTAGTCCCTCGTATAGCAATCGCACAATCATATCAGAAGAATGGAAGCCACTAAGTCTTGGATCTAATCGAAGGCTTCCTAGAAACGAGGGGAAATTCTTTTTAGAAAATATAGTAATTCCTTTTTGTGGGTGTCGATTTTTAATCCATGAATTCTTAGCTTGTAGAAGCCTCGCCTTAGTTTTAAGATCTTTACAAATATAACCAATGAGATTACTGGATAGATAAGTTATATTAGCATGTATTAAGAAATCTCGACGAAGTAGAGATAGGTTTATTTTATCGTGGATCATTTTATTACAAGAAGGATCCAAACTACGAATAACAATAAAATGAAAGTTTTCATATTGATGTTCTTTTAGTGTATATAAAGCAACTTCAGATAAAGGTTCATTAATTGCTTGTAAAAATAGATCAAATAACATAGCAATAATAGATGGATTAAAAGCTACTTGCGCCTCTAGAGGAGTAAGAGAGTAGAAAAATTCTTCTAATAAATCTGGGTTTTGTCTAGTGGCTTTTGTGAATTGTTTTTGCAATATAGCGAGTTGTTCCTCTTGTTTTTCTAAAATTCCTCCATTGTAGTCTCGTACTTTACCAATCGCGCTATGAATTAATGAAAGTACTTTTTGTCGTACAAGATAAAAGTTGATAGAAAAATCAGAACGCAAAAAACAGGGTTCTTTTCGTACAATGATCCGCACAACTACAGCTTCTTTTTGGTAATTTTTACCGAAATTCCCAATAACACGGCTCCAGTCTATAGTAAACTCCACTTCTGTAGATATTTTTTGTAAGTATGAGCGTATCGATGGAGTTTTTTTAGTAATTACTCTCACAAGAAGCATATTGAAAACTAGAGAGTTTACAGTTACTTCTTCTAATAATAAGATCATCTGGGGAATATCATAGTTTGTTTTAATCTCTCGATTTAATAGTAAAATATTTCTAATTACTTCTTCTTCGTTTCTTTTTTTAAAAATTAAAGGAACGACTTTTTCTATATATCTTGGGAAGTCACGAGACATAATCTCTCTGAGATGTTTGATTTCCTCTCTTAAAAAAATAGTATGATCTCTTTTCTCAATCTCTAGATAAAAAGATTGGATAGGAGTATGCGGGCGGAGATGAATATGCAGGGAATTAGGGACTATAGAAATATTAGGATAATAGTGTTGCAATGCTAAAAGAAAGTGATTTTCTTCAAAGCGCTCATAACCATTTGGAAAAAACATAGAAATACAAAGTCCGAGAATAGGTATACTTTTTCGGGGCAGGTTTAGTTTTGTTGGAAATATTCTATAGAGAAAATAATTTTGATTGGGAGTCAAGTTAATGATTTGATGAAGATATTTTCGCATCCGATAATGACTAGCAATTACTTTTGTCAAATGAATAGAATTTCTATAGCTTCGAAAATGTCTATCAGTCAACACCATGAAAGTGTAGAAGTCTTCTAGTAAATCATTTTCAAAATATCCTGGCCATTTGGATTTGATTCGTGTGAGATAATATAAAATTTCTGTATGAGCAGGAATAGAGGGCTGTATTTTAGAGTTATATGAAGTGCTTGAGATAGTTGTAAGTTCTTTTCGAAAATTATGTAGCTGAGTAGTTATATAAAGTACTTGAGAAACCTTAGTTGGAATTAAAGATAGTTCTGTAACAAAAAAAACTTTGTGAGAAAATTGAGAAAGGAGAAAGGGAAAAGAGCGTACAGCGGCATGAGGCCATAGGGATATATCGGAAAATCGCTTTTGTACTAAGCAAATTAAATCTGTATTTTCCCGATTTTGCCCAAGAGACTGGGCAAAGAAAAAAAGACGAAAGTCATTAGACTCTGTTTGTTTCCATCCAAAAAGCAATATCCATTTACTTAAAGATTCTAAAAGATCTGTATCTTTTACGTTAGGATATAGTTTGTATAATTCGAATAAAATATAGTTAATATCATTTATATGAATAGGGGTATTACTATTCATATAAGCTGGACCCGCAAACCTGACTTGAAATGAAGAAAAAATAAGTGGTTGTAACATAAAATTAGAGATGAAATTAATTACAAATGGTGTTTATATAAAACATATTTTAAAAAAGATTCCTTTTTATTAATTAAATATTATAAATAAATATGAGTTTTATCCTATTTAATAGATAAAAACATAAAGGTGTGATTTTTTATAAAAAACGAGAAGAAGTTTAGAAGAAATATCTTTAAAAGAAAATAAAAAATTTAATTTTCTGTAGAATTAATACGAACTATGTAATTTTTCCAGACATAAGACTGTTGCAATTGTTTAAAAACTGCTGCTGGAGTGTGTAAATCGTGAATGATAGCGAGATGTTCGCCTTCGTTAAGTAACGCTTTCAGATGCTTGCCTGGTGGGATTCCTTGATGGATAAGGGCGGCTCCCGTTAAAAGAAAAATACGGGTTTTTCTGCGTTCAATAGGACTAGCCAATAATTTTTGCAAGTTAGCATGTTCTTTTTCAACGGTGATTTGATCTGATGGTGTACATTTTGTGTATATTATTTGTAATAATAATTCAGATTGTGGATGTGCATAAAATTCTACAAGAGAATCCCAATGTTTTTTCTCTATAGGCAAAATAGAGAGGAACCTCTCGAATTTATGCCAAAATATCGCTAAAGCCTTATCCTCTTTAGAAGATTTGAGGTAGTTACATAGTTTGATCTTTTGATCTAGAGAATATTTTGGGAATAATTCGAGTATTTTAATAATTAAAGGAGTTTTCTTTGGGAAGTGGGGTAAATATCGAAGATTGTTTTGTAAAACTTCTAGTGTATTATCTTTTAGATCTGGAAGTATCACTGTAAGCAATCCTAATTGATAGAGTAAAATCAAAGCCTTATAGAAGTCTTGAGCGGATGACATTTTTTGAAATTCATTCCAAATTCTCTCTATTGCAACAGACGGAAATAGATGATTCGACTGATCCATAATAGCATGCAAAGTTTTTGGTTCTATAGTAAAATGAAAACGTACGGAGTAACGTACTGCTCTAATCATACGTAGGCGATCTTCCATAAAACGCAAATTGGGATCTCCTATAGCTCTAACTATTTTCTTTTTTATATCCCTCTGTCCATCTACATAATCATATAAGACATTACAAATAGGATCATAAAACATTCCATTTATGGTAAAATCTCTACGCTTAGCATCTTCTTCTGGCGTTGCAGTTGTAATGTACGAAGGTCTTCTCCCATCTTTATAGTCATATTCTTTACGAAAGGTAGCTACTTCAAATTGATGTCCTTTATATATAACAATGAGAATGCCAAAAGAAATTCCTACAGGAATAATTTTGGGAAAAAGTTTTTGTATTACAGGTATTGGGGCATCCGTTACAATATCAATATCGTTGGACGGATGTTTCATTAAAAAATCTCGTACCCACCCTCCGTTAAAATAAGCGATATATTTTTTAGATTGTAGAATATCTACGATTTCCTTAGCCGCTATATAATGTTGTTTGTCCATAAGGGATATTAAAAGTATTTTATTTTTAATAATATCATATAGATAGGTTTTGCTATAATAGATATTGCCTAGCAATCAAATGCTTGCATTGTGTGAATAATATATTGATAATAAAATTTATTTTTTAGTAGTGTTAACGATATAAACATTAGGAATAAAAAAATATTTTCTACAAAGGAAATAGGGATGAAAAAAATAAATTATTTGTATGGGTTTTTATTATTAGCAATAATAGGAATAAATTACAAAATTAGTGCAGTACAATTACCAACGTATTATCCAAAAGATGAGTATATATTTAAATATTTGGATAAGATGCCATGGGAGTCTTATAAAGCGCACTATGTTCCAGAAATTACAACATGGTTTTGGGTTGGTGGTTATAATGACTGTGTAAAAGATACAGTTAGAAAAGGGAAAGTTTGGGAACCATATATTGTTGATTTACTAAAGAAATTTGTCAAAAAAGGAGATACAGTTATTGATGTAGGTGCTCACATCGGAACAATTACTTTCGCTATGAGCAATCTAGTCGAAAGTACTGGGAAAGTTCTCTCTTTTGAAGCTGACTTAACATTGTTTAGAGAATTATATTGGAATATCTATTCTAATCTGCGAACAAATATTTTTCCTTATTTAATTTGGTTAGGAGATAAAAATGAAGAGAAAGAAATGACTGGGAGTTCGTATGATATAAATTGGATTCGAGAATATCGTACTTTAGATTCTTTTAACTTAGACAATATTGCTTTAATGAAAATTGACATTGAATCCACTGAAGATGAATTTTTAGAAGGAGCTAAAGAAACAATTGCGCGCTCAAGACCTATATTAATAATTGAAATAAGAGGTGGGTGTGGATGGAATCCAAATCCTGAAATGAATCAAAAAATACAACATACTATTCAGACATTAGAAAGTATGGATTACATAGTAAAAAAAATATTAATTGATGATTATTTAGCCCTACCTAAGTAATAATTTGGATTATATAATTCGCTATTCTAATTGGATTATCCTAGGAATTTTTCTTTATGGTAATATCGTTATTGGGGTAGTAACATTCAATGGTTCTAACTATTCTAATTCTGTAGTGGAAGAGTCTTACAACGAATTATTCTTTATACAACAAGTAGATCAAAATAATATCGCGAAACTAATTATACAACTTGGGAATTGGGGAATTGGGAGGCTACTTTGGCATGTTAAAGAGATGAATCGATTAGGAGATCGTATTAGACATGTCCATCCTTTAAGTTTTTTAGCATATATTTATTCACAACCAGAATTAGCTAAAAGTATGAAATTAATTAATTCTAGTTACTTTAAAAGAAAGGAATTTATAACAGGATTATCTGAAAAGATGGAAATAGAAGCCGAAAGAGATAATTTATTACCTTATGTTAAGAATTTCAGCGAAAAGATTGGATGCGACAGATGGGAAGATATTTCTATATTTATTGATCGACATGATTGGATAGGGCTTCTTGACTATTTAGATGATCTATAAATTGGGAAAGGACAGTAAATACTTTATCTGGTGTAATAAACTGTGCTCCTTTAATAGAATGAAGATAAAATGCATTCCCTCGCTCCCAACTAACCATATAGGGGTATGGTTTACGAAACAGTGTATTTTTACTGTGATGCTCCATATGAATCCAAATATTTCCTCTAGCAACAGCCATTAGCTCTAGAGACGTAATCCCTCCACTCCTAGTAAAAGTAGCGTTACTACGCGCAAAAAGAGGTGCAATGATAGTATCATCCTGAAAGGGAAGTGGAATTACCGTCAACCCACTTGGATATTCTTGCGTAGAGCAAACCAAATTATAAATTTTATGTAAGAGTGGGCAACTTCGATAATAATGGCCACATAATACAAAAAGATGACTTTTTTTAGATATTGGAAATTTCCGATAGAAAGAAATAAAGTTTTTGACGTATTGAGCTGTTGCTTTTTCTGTCGGTTGACTGCCAAGCATCAATGTAAATACATAGTCATCTGGATTTACTGTAAAATAAATAGCATCATTTTGAATATTTGCTTGTATGCATCCTCTTTGTAACGATCTTATAATCATTTTCCTGTGGTGAGCATATTGGATAGATACTGATAGAGAAATACTAGATGGAACACTATCTATATATTTATAGAAGGCGGGCCTGAGTGGTAGCCCCTCATAAGAGACATTTGCTTCATCGATATTACATGCCTTATGCCAGAATTGCTTAGCTGTGTCTATAGCCAAAGGTTTTGCACTAATAATTCGAAGAAAAATCCGATCTTTATCCGAGAGCCTTTTAATAGGTTTAAAAAAATGGGTCACTTCTTCTGTTGGTAGTTCTGTAATCACTTTTTCGACAAATAATGGTTTTTTCGTCCAGAAACTAGCTAGGCGTGTCGCTTTTATAATGGCAGAAGTACCCAGGGGTTGCGTATCAATAATCTCATCAATATCTTTGCGTATAAGTTGAGTCAGAGTGTAGGTAAAGATCAAAGGCCAAAAAGTAATATCTAAAAATCTTTGCGATTGTTGGAGTCGCTCTTGCACGACTACCCAGCCCTTTTTCATAGAAAAATTCCAAACCCAGCCGAACAATCTTCCGATGATTGGGCCAAGCCAATCTAACAAAAGATCTTGCTGATAAATAATTGCATTTGGGTTACTAGACCGAATAGAGGCTACTTTTGCCTTAGCCGCTTGTAAATGCCCTCCTCCGCCGGAGGAGGTAATTAAAAGAAGGTTTCGGACTTTACCCATACAAGTTAATTAATCTTTTAGATCTTTCAATCGAAGCAGGAATTCTGCATTACTATTGGTTTTCCGCAATCTCCCTAACAAAATTCCCATGGCATCTGTTGTAGACAGATCTGCGAGAGCCCTTCGAAACTCATAAATTTTTTCTAATTCTTCAGGGTGTAGTAATAGTTCTTCCTTACGCGTACTACTGCGAAGCGGATCAATAGCGGGATATAATCTGCGTTCTGCAAGTTTTCGATCCAGCACGAGTTCCATGTTACCAGTTGCTTTAAACTCTTCAAAAATGACTTCGTCCATACGAGATCCAGTATCTGTCAGAGCTGATGCAATGATAGTCAGCGAGCCGCCTTGCTCTAGCTTTCTTGCCGAACCAAAAAATCGCTTTGGTTTATAAAGAGAGTGAGCATCTACTCCACCGGTTAAAATTTTTCCAGAATGAGGTTGAACTGTATTATAAGCTCGGGCAAGTCGCGTTAAAGAATCTAAGAAAATAACCACATCGGTTCCACCTTCTGCTAAGCGACGAGCTTTCTCGATTACCATTTCTGCTACATGAGTATGATGGTCTGGCGGTTCATCAAAAGTGGAAGCTACGACTTCTGCTCGCATTACGCTGCGCATAAGTCCTGTTACCTCTTCTGGACGCTCATCAATCAAAAGAACGATGACGTAGACTTCTGGATAGTTTTGTTCTACAGCTTGAATGATATTGATCAATAAAGAGGTTTTCCCAGATTTCGGAGGAGACACAATAAGACCCCGCGTTCCCTTTGCTATAGGAGTAAGCAAGTCCATCACTCGAGTCGATAATTTTTCTTTATTGGTTTCTAAAATCAATCTCTCAGTTGGGAAAACAGGAGTGAGATTTTCGAAAGCTATGCGATCTCTAGCAGTTTCTGGAGATTTATAATTCAATTGATCTACTTTTAACAAAGCGAAATACTTCTCTTTGTCTTTAGGAGGTCTTATAGAGCCATATATTGTATCGCCTTTTTTCAAATTAAATCGTCTAATCTGTGCGGGTGATACATAAATATCTTCTGCAGAGGGGAAATAGTTATAATTGGGAGAGCGCAAGAACCCAAAGCCATCTGGTAGCACTTCCAGTACTCCTTCTCCGACAAGAGTTTCTTGTTCCATCGCGGATATTGTTTTAACAACTTCAAAAACTACTTGAGATTTAGATAGAGCACCTAGATTTTTGATGCCTAGATGTTTTGCGTATTGAGCGAGTTCATCAATTGTCATCCGCTGTAAATCGGTAATCCGTGTAATTGTCTTTTTTTGTTGTGGAGGGGTAGAAAGATTTCCATGATGTGTAGATAAAGGGGGTGGAGGAAGAATGGTACTGTGTGTATCTTCTTCCTTTTCTGTAGGCGTATTAGCGCGTTCCATTGAATTGATTTCTCCTTAATAATTAATTTAATTGTATTTGTTTGATAACTTCTTGTACTGAGTTATCTAATTTTTTTATCTCAAAATTGTTATAAATAATATAATCGGATAGATTTTTCTTATTTGAAATAATAGACATTCGTTTTTCACGCGATGAAAAAAACTTCAGCGCCCTTTGGTTACATCTACTCCTACGTAAACTTAATCTTGCATCTACATATATAATTATATCAAAGTATTTTTGCCAGATGGCCTCATATAAAAGTGGTACTTCAACGACAAAAAAATGATAAATATCTTTTTGAGAGGCAATGCCATATGCAGTAGTAATTTGTTTTAAAATCCTTGGATGAAGAATTTTCTCCAGTTTATATAAGTTATTATAATCAGCAAAAACAATCTTTGCTAATTTATTACGGTCAATTTTATCTTTTACTACAATGTTAGAGCCGAATTCTTGGAGAATTTCTGCTATACAATGTCTATTTTGAGATAAAAGTTGATGAGCAATGACGTCTGTACTAATAGAATAAGCGCCATATTTTTTAAAAAGTTGGCAAACGGTGGTTTTACCAGAACCTATAGATCCAGTAACTGCAATTTTTTTTAATGGTAACATTCTTCCCAATTTTTGCCAATATCGATATCTACAATCAGAGGAACACTGAGTGAATATACTGATTCCATAGTAGACTTTATTATAGGTTCGAGTTCAGAGATTACCGAATCAGCTATCTCGAAAAGGAGCTCATCGTGAATCTGAAGGATTAATAGGCCAAGACCTTGGTAGCGTCGCAATTGGTTATCGATTTCAATCATAGCCATTTTGATAAAATCGGCTCCCAACCCCTGAAAAGGCGTGTTAATCGCAAGCCTTTCTGCACTGCTTTGCACCATAAAATTTTTATTTTCAATTTCTGGAATAGGTCTTTGTCTTCCCATCAAGGTATAGGCTATATGGCTTTCTCTCGCTTGTTGTTTCAAAGATTCTAAGTAAATAGCTATTTTGGGGTATTGCAGAAAATATTTGGCTATAAAATCCTTTGCTTCCGGTATACTAATTTTTAATTGTTTGGATAGCCCTGTAGCGCCTTGTCCATAAATAAGCCCAAAGTTCACTCCTTTGGCTCTATCTCGCATCGATTTCGTGACTTTTTCGAGAGGCACCTCAAAGATTTGAGAAGCTGTGAAATTATGAATGTCTTGCCCGGTTAAAAAAGCATGAATCAGGTTAGGATCTTGACTCAAATGAGCTAAAATCCGCAATTCTATCTGTGAATAGTCTGCTGATAAAAAACTCCATCCTGGACGCTGTGGCCGAAAGACACCTCTAATTTTCCTTCCAATTTTTGATCGGATAGGGATATTTTGTAGATTTGGATCCTGACAGGAAAGGCGTCCAGTAGCGGTAACCGATTGATTAAAAGTACAATGGATTCGATGAGTATCTGGGTCTAGTTGGTGGGGCAAAACATCTAAATAGGTCGAACGTAATTTTTCCAGTGTTCTATATTCAAGTATGTCCGCGGCAAGCGGGACCTCATGTTGAATACTTTCGAGTACTTCTGCACTAGTGGATAATTCCCCAGTTTTTTTCCCTCGTTTGGTCATCTTGAGGGGAATTTTTTTGAATAAAATTTCGCGAAGTTGTTTTGGAGAATTCAAATTAAATCTCTCTCCAGTCGATGTGTAAATTTTTTCCATTAGGATATGTAAATTTTTGCGAACCTCATCTGATAACTGCTCAAGTTTTTTCAAATCAACATAAATTCCATGGGATTCCATAAGAAACAAAACAGGGATGAGCGGAATTTCCATACAAGTAAAAAGGGTAAATAATTTTCGCTCTTTTAATTGTTTCAATAAAATGTTTTTTGCTCGGAAGATATAATCAACACTTTGGCATCCATAGGACGCAATTTTATTCGCTGAATCTGATTGTTTTTGCATGGCCAAAAACTCTTTTGAGGATGAATGAACAATACCAAATTGATCTAAAAGTAGAATAGCTAGACTATGTCGATTTTTTTGTGGTTGTAATAAATAAGAAGCAATCATTGTATCAAAACTGATGGTAGACACAGTAATATGGTATCTCGCAAGTACGTGCATATCATATTTTATATCGTGTCCAAAAAATTGGATATTTTTATCCTCTAATAAACTTTTTACTCTGTTTAATATTATTGATTCCGCTGCTTCCTGTTGAATCGGAATATAAAAAGCTTTTCCTTTTTCCGCAGAGATAGCTATGCCAAGTAGACTGTCTCGAAAAGGGTTTGGACCGGTAGTAATTGTTTTTATAGCTATGCTTTTCTTTTGCACAAGAGACTGCAGTAATGCATCCAGGGTCTTCAAATTATCAATAAGTATATAGGTACTTTTGATGGAATCTTTTTTTGCAGGAGCACTATTTGGATGTTGCAGGAAATTTTTGAGAAGACTAGAAAAATTCATGGATTGATAAAATTCGAGTAACTTTTCTTTATCGGGAGGCTTTAAGAGAAAGAAAGAAGCTTTTTTGGGAAAAGGAATATTGGTATAAAGGCGGACAAGTTTTTGGCTCATAAGAGCATCTTTTTTATGAATGCGCAAAAGCTCTCTTTGCCTAGGTGAAGCGATTTCATTTGTTTTTGCGAGTATAGTTTGTAAATCGTTAAACTGTTGCAAGAGCAAAGCAGCGGTTTTTGGTCCAAATCCAGCCACTCCAGGGATATTATCGGAGGTATCGCCGACTAAAGCCAAGTAATCAATCATCTGACTTGGCTTCACACCATACATCTCGATAATTTTTTCCCCATCCACAATCAGATTTTCTTTATGAATATGAATCATCTTGATATGTGGACTAATCAGCTGGCATAAATCCTTATCGCTAGAACATAAAAAGACATCGAACTCCTTTCTTTCTGCCCACTTTGCAATACTTGCAATGATATCATCCGCTTCCACATCATCTATTGATAAATAAGGAATACCTGCATATTCACAAAAAAAAAGGGCTTCTTGTAATTGTTGGCCCAAATCATTAGGCATTCCATCTCTCTGGGCTTTATATTCTGGATAAATCTTTTCTCGACTACTCGTATTATTTTTTCCATCAAATACACAAACTAGATGGGTTGGGGAAAAATCTTTAATTATTTTTTGTACGGAGCGAATAAAACCATATAGGGCATGAGTTGACTTTCCAGCACTATTGGTCATAGGCCTTATTGCATAATAAGACCTGTAGAGATAATTAATAGCATCTAGAATAAATAATCTATCCATTGGTATAAGACGGATCTAAATAGAGAAATTTTTCTCCAATAGGGGGAGAAAATGGAAAAATTCGACTCAGTAGATTAAAAATAAAATTACTAGAAGCAGAGGCTGGGAAAAATTTGTATTCAATGGGAGGAATTAGTTTTATAACCTGATAACACTCATTTTCTCCAATATGAGCAGCTAATTTTAATGACTTCAAAGCCTCCTTATAGGTCGAATTGCTAATATCTATATACCCCAATTCTTTTGCTTTTTCTGCAATGAAAACTTGCGCTCCATATTCATTGCGCAATTGATTGATGTTGAGATTGGGTCTACTTTTCTCGATAATTTGCACAAATCGATCATACATAGATTTGATAATAGCTTGATGAGTACTTCCTTCTCCCTCTCTCCAAGGCCGAAATGGGTTGAACGAATCTTTATTTTTTCCCTCTGTTAAGGTTACAGAAGAAACATCTATTTTTTTCAATAACTCGGAGAAATTAAAGAAAGGCCCTTCAATTACGCCTATACTACCAATTACACTAATGGGGCTTGAATAAATAAAATCAGCAGCGGAGGCGATATACATACCACCGGATGCACAAAGCCCTTCTACATAAGCGTAAATAGGAACATTGTATTTCTTTTTGTATTCCAATAGTGCTTCGTAAATAGCGTTCGATGCTATCACGCCGCCACCTGGTGTATTCATATGCAGAAGAATACCTTTAATTTGTCCCTGTTTAAACTTAAGTTGTGATTCAAAGAGTTGCAAATTAACCGATTCCGCAGTCATCTTTCCAAGGCCAATGATATCGTGAATATCAATCTGTAATAGAACAGGGGACGTTAGTTTTAATTCACCCTTATTTCCTTCTGCATTGGGAATCGTTTTCATAGTAGTTTTCGTGTCGATTCCAGAGCTCATAATACCAAACATAATAACGGCAAAAATAGCGATAAAAAATCCAATGCATCCAAACAGCGATGTGAAAAACGAACGAATTGCAGAGCGTAAAATAGATTCTTTCATGATAGTGTGCCTTTGTAGTTCAAATTTTGTTTACTCTAGTGTATGTTCTAGTTTGATAAAAACCAAGTTTCTTGTGAGATAAAGAGTTGTCTATTCATTAGTTTTTACTGACGCAATTTCTTGCAATTTGCAGGAGCTCAAAAAAAGCGAGTATCCCCAAAAAAATAAAGAGCATATACATCGACCACGGTAACTTTTTTTGCATTGCAAGTGCCATAAGCACACAAAACTGAAGTCCAGTGGTTATTTTTCCCCATCGAATAGATTGAAATTGATAGGTTTCCCATTTTCCAAAGAATCGCAAATAAATTGCAAACAAGCAGAGGAAAAAGTCTCTAGAAAGCATAGCAAGAACTTGCCAATATTCTATTTGACACTCAAGGACCAGAATAGCTAAAGAAAAAAAGACAAAAAATTTATCCATTATAGGATCAATAATCGCTCCAATCCGACTAGCAAATTGATATTTTCTTGCGACGTAACCATCGATACAATCTGTCAACATAGCTGCAATCACGACGCATAAACGCATTATGGGATTATGGATAAAAAATAAAAGCGCTAAAGGCGCACGCAATAAAGATAGAGCGTTAGATACCGTAAACATTACGATTAAAGATTCCTGGGTTTTCTATTTTTTTTTAAATTATAACAAACCACTACAATTAGAGTCACACTGAATCCAAGAAATAAAGCGAGTTGGAATTTTTTTATACTATACAATAATTGGTGCATATTTTTACTAATATGCAAAAAACTATAATATGATACAGAAACCCAAATCAAACAACTCAAAGAATCTCGAAGTATAAATTTTTTGAAGGAACATTTACTAAATCCCGTCGATAGGAATAAACAATTGCGAATTCCAAAGGGAATGAATCTTCCTATTAAAAGAGTTAACATTCCATTTTTTTCATAAAATTGTTGAAGAGAATTTAATTTTTCTTGGGAAAAAAAATTCTGCACGAATTGAAATCGCAGTAACTTTTTTCTGGCAAGCCTTCCTAACCAATAAGAAATCCATGCCGAAAGATAAGTGCCCAGCAATAAACTAATATAAATAGGAAGAATTTGATGCTTTAATGTTTTCGTGACTAAAAAAGCGCTGAGTATAACTACAATATCAATACTAATTGGGAAATTAATTCCCGCAAGCAGTAGTAAAAAAAAAATAATATAGGGAGCGCTTTGTGGATAGGACAAAAGAAAGCTTTCAAGCCAGAATATCATGATGGTTATAAACTTACAGGTTTTGTAATCAATGTTGTGGTTACATCGTCTGTGCTACTGACCTCACTCTCCGGAGGTGCGCTTGGTTTAGTCAACTCATCAAATTTGGTTCCAAGTGATTTTGTAGCAAGTATCCATATGATGATGCTAAGGAGTAGAACAACTCCAACGTATGGGGAACTGGTAGCAACAGAGCCAAATATCATTAATAAAAATTGATAAATTAAAGAACCACTTGACTTCCCAAGTCTTGATGCGACACCGTCAATAGCTGCTTTACCTTGGAGTTTAGATTCGATGCTTAAGGGTATAAAAGCCATTTCTTTTGTAGCATCAAAAAAAGTAAATTTACACGATCTAGTTAACCAATTTTGAAGAGCTCCAAAAAAAACGATTAAAGCAAGCGGAGTAGTATGCAGTAACATGGATAGAGAGGATACGTAAGAACTCTTTTTAAATAAGAAACAGAAGAAAAATAATGATCCGGAAATCAAAAGGGTAATGGGCGTGATTAGAGCACTTCGAGTCCAACCGAATCTTTTAATGACATTGCTACAAGCAATCCATGCAATTACACTGGATAAGATCCCCATGATAATTTGTATTTTTCCGGAATACATCATAAAATCCATTCGATTGGTATATAATTCTCTCACTTGATCTTTCCAGACTATCTCTATCATATTCATAGAGATGTTATACATAAAGACAATCGCAGCAATACAAATTAAATATTTGGATTTAAGAAGATATTTAAAACTTTTTATCACCCCGCAGCAACAAGCATTTTTTCGTTGAGCCTCAATGTGAATAGTCGATTCTCCTACTACTTTATTAATTAAGAACCGAAATAAAAATATAGAGCTCATGCCACAGAGAGCGATAATAAGAGTAATCACCATTAAACAATTTCCCCAGGAATCGGATTGGCAGAAGAAGGGTAATTGAAGGAAAGGCTCTGATGGCGGATGCATTGCAATGTATCCAGCTAAAGCAGTAGAGATATTGCTGCCGACAGATAGAATTCCATAGAATCGGCCGGCCTCTTCTACTCGAGTAACCTGATTAATAAATCCCCAGAGAAGTACTGTCATAATCGCAGTGCCCCAGAGTTCAGACATGACGTAGAATAGAGTAAAGGTCCAATTTCGAAAGATAGCAATTAATCCATGGAAGCCCTGAGGAAGAATCGTTTCGAGGTAATTTGCGAGACTGTGCGGATGCAAAAGATCTTGTAGAGGGTATAACACAAAGGCAAATAGCAGGAAAAAGGAGAGGAAAGAACCCATCATTATATAAAAAATAGTTGAACTTTTGAAACGGGTAGTCAGCTTTGTAAAAATCATCGTGATGAGTAGTGCGCCGGGCAGAATAGCCCATACTTTAATAAAGGGTATGACCTCGGCTCCGGATGTGCTAATCACTAATGTATCTTTTGCTACTTTCAATAGGCTATAAATAAAGCAGATGAAGAAGCACATTAGAAACATTGGAATAAATTTTTTTAATTCACCAGAGCGAATAGGCCAAAAAAATAATCTAAGTTTACTAAGTGGAGAAGAAATAGACATTATTCCTACTAGTTTGGTTGAAAAAATTATTTTGTAATGTAGAGTAGAACGGATAAGGTTGGATTATAGTCATCAATGATGACCTATTATAAATCAAATGTAGACGTTTTGGCAAAAATTGCAACAAAGCCTTCAAAAGGAAAAATACTTCAATTTTTTCATTCTAGTATAAGCGAAATTATTTATTTTGCAAGGTTTCAAATTTTTTTAATTTTACTACAAATAGATTAAAAATTATTGTTTAAACAGTAGATAAGGCATCGATACCAGGCAGGTGGCCATGTTGAAGGAATTCAAGGGATGCCGCTCCCCCCCCCCCGTAGAAATATAGGAAAACTTTTCTGTTATCTGAAAATCTCGCAAAGCAGCTGTGAGATCGCCACCTCCAGCTACAACGGTAGACGGCATTGTAGTTATAGCTTGAGCGAGGTTGCGAGTTCCATGAGAAAATTCAGGCATTTCCCACATACCGAGCGGTCCATTCCAAAAAATAGTAGACGCTTTAGATAATGCTGACGCCCAATTTGTGATTGTATCTGGACCGATATCTAGACCGGTCCATCCAGGTTTTATTTTTGTAAAAGGAAAAATTTGACTCTTAGAATGTGTAGTATGGCTTGCTGCTATATCTTGTGGTAAATGAATTTGAACCATTTTTTCTCTACAAAGCTCAAAAAGCTCAATCAGTTCACAAGCTCTCGGTACACTTGCAAGATCGTAATAAGAATTTCCGACTTCGTATCCTTGCGCTTTAAAAAAAGTAAAAGCCATTCCGCCGCCTAAATAAATACAATCAATTTTATCTAATAAAGAGTATAAAATATTTATTTTAGTTCCAATTTTAGACCCTCCTAAAATGATATGAAAAGGACGCTTTGGAGATCTAATGAGAGGAGATAGGCCAGTTATCTCTTCTTCCATAAGAAATCCAGATGCAGATTTTCCTGGAAACAAAGTCGGGAGGATAGTGATAGAACTATGGAGTCTATGAGAACTCGCAAAAGCATCGTTTACATAACAATCACCAAGTGTAGCGAGATGAGCGGCAAAATCTCGATTCGGTGGATTCTCTTCTTCAATATGGAAGCGAAGATTTTCAAGCATTACTACTTGCTCATAATTCATTTTCTCTACAATTTGGTTTACTTCTGTTCCGATACAATCAGGCGCTAAAATCACAGATTTACGAATCATTTTTGACAAACGCTTAGCGCAAGGCAGTAGAGATAACTTGCGATCTGGCGTCCCCTTGGGTCTACCCAAATGACTGAGAATAATTACCTTGCCCTTTTGCGATATAATATAATTGATCGAAGTTGTAGCTTGTTTAATTCTTGTATCATCGACAATAATTCCATTCTTTTGTAATGGTACGTTAAAATCCACCCTCAGGAGAACTTTTTGATCAACTAAAAAAAGATCTTGTATAGATAGCGTTTTCACTAACTTACCCCTAATCTAGATATACGGATTCAATATCTATATAAATAATTAGAGCAAATCATGAAATGGATTAGTGGCTTTGGAAAAATTTTCTGCAGATCTTCGTCTGTGAATTTCTGTTTGGATAGAATAACGCAAATCCTGGTCGAATTTTTGTCTTCTCGCCCACAAAAGATAATCTAATGGGATTTCTTTAAATAATCTTCCTTTATATTTCCCAAGAGGCATCATTTTCATTGCAATGGGTTTCTTCAAACATTGTAGTAATTCTGGCAAAGTCCTAAATTTTTTTGTCAATTGTTTGAAAACCTGGATATTAATAATTACGTCATTCAAAGCGCGATGCGACCCTTCAAAAGGAATATTAAAATGTTGCCGCAAGACATCCAAAGAATTAGACGGACTCTCTCCATATAATCTAGCGAGTCTGAGAGTATCTATCACAATTTTTTTATCTAATGAAATTGAAAAATTAGACCTTTGCATTGAAGATTGCAGAATAGAGATATCAAAAGAAATCCCATGTCCAACGATAGGGTAGTCTCCTAAAAATTCACAAAAAGCAGGAAGAATTTTGGAAATGGTCGGTTGGTCTGATACCATTTCATCAGAAATATGGTGAATTTTTTGTGACTCAAGGGGGATTGGAATTTCGGGATTAATTAAATAGTGGAAATGATCAAAATTCTTTTTTAGAGTAAATTTAATAGCTGCAATTTCAATAATCCGATCTTTGTTATGATCGAGGCCTGTTGATTCTACATCAAAACAAACAAATACTTCGTCATCCAAAGGGATCATTAGGAAGTCCTTTTAAAATGCGCGAGTGATGAGAGGAGATATTTTCTAACCTGCGCATTTTTAATAGAATACGTAATAATTGGATAGGATGCGAATTGTTGATAGTGATCTCTGATTTGGCTTTGTTTTCTTTTTTGCTCAGAATCAGTTAACTTATCCCATTTTGTAAAAATAATCATCAGCGGTAAATTTAATTGTCGAACAAAGTCGATAAAAGTATGGTCAGTTTCCGTAAAATCTCGCCTACTGTCTATCAGTAAAAGTATAGCTCGTAAACTATTCCTCAAGAAATAAGATCTAAGTACAATGTTCCATTGACATTTCAATGTTTTTGATACTTTCGAAAATCCATATCCAGGAAGATCGACAAAGCAAAACGGAGGAGCAGAGATAAAATTAATAGTTTGAGTTTTGCCAGGTTTATTGGAAATATAGGCAACTTTTTGTTGTAGAATATGATTGATAAGAGATGATTTCCCCACATTCGATCTACCAACCAATGCGATTTCACACAAAGGCTGTCCATCCTCTGAATATAAAATCGGAGGAATTTCATCAGGGGATAGAGAGGAATAGAGGAATTTAATTTCTTGAGAAGATATCAAATAAAACTCCAGAATCTCATATTACTCCAGCCACTGCTTTGTATAAGAATCAAATTCCTCGTAATGCTGTAAAGCTTCGACGAATTCAGAAATTTGTGTTTCCTCTAGAGATTTTTGAATAAATAGCAGGAATTTTTCTTCAATATGAAACCTGTTCTGATTAGGAACTTCAATTAATGTTAATGGCTTCAACCCGTTTTTTTTAAAATCTTCAATAACCGCTTTTCGACTATTAAATAATTTCCCAGATATCGCAGAAGAATATACTATTTTTTTTATAGGTTTGTGTTCTTGGCGAATATAATTTTTTATAACATCTGGATCTTCTGACACAAAAAATCTCTTTACGCGAATACCTGATACGCGCTCTGTATTCTCTGGACATTTCGAAACCCAATCATAAATTGCATCTTGCGGATTCGGATGTGTATTATCGCCAAAGGCTTTTCCCGAAAATGGACAAATATAAATTCGTTTTGTTTGTTCATTTACACTTGGCTGCCCGAATTGGATGGTAATCTCTGTCTCTCTCCAGAGCTTTCCTTCTTGTTCGAGTTTTTCAATAATTTCTTCCTGTGTTTTATAGATGGTTTTTTCTTTAATAAAAAGACAGGGATGAATATGCTCAGATTTTTCTAAAAAAAATAGATATGTAGTCAACAGATCAGATTTTTTATTCTGTTGAAGAAACTCTAATAGAGCATTTTTTAGTCGTTCGTTAATGACGAGAGTCATCATTCTTTCCTCAAATTTTTTAATTTTTAATTAAGAGTAACGCAAGAAAGCGCATTAATTCAACCCAAATCATTATATAATTTAATGGGTTAAGCTTCTATTTATTTTGCAATTTTCGAGTTGAATCGGATAAAATAATTTTGTTATTTTTAATTAATTCTTTGGAGAGTCTATGGATCTTACGCTGCAAGAGTTACAAATTCCTAATTATGAAAGAGTTATACACGTAACCAGCCCAGTAAGTGGACTAGAAGCCATTATAGCTATTCACGATACCACCCTGGGTCCCGCACTAGGGGGTATTCGAATTTTATACTATCAATCCTTTTCAGATGCCTTATCCGATGTTCTCCGTTTATCGCAAGGGATGACTTATAAAGCAGCTTTTGCAGGCATAGGCCTTGGAGGTGGGAAAAGTGTAATTATACAGGATTCCAAGAAACCATTAGAAAAAGAACTTCTATGGGATTTTGGAGAAGCTGTCAATGCCCTAGAAGGGAAATATATTTGCTCTGAGGATATGAATTGTACTATTAAAGAGCTCGCTATCATTCATCAAAAAACAAAATATATAACTGGACTCAGTCACATCAAAAGTAGTGGAAATCCAAGCCCTTTTACTGCACACGGTGTCCTTATTGGAATGGAAGCAATTTGCATGCATTTATTTGGAAGTAGATCAGTGCGAGGTAAAAAGATAGTCATTCAAGGACTTGGAAGTGTGGGAAAAGACTTAGCATCGCGATTGTTTTGGGCAGGAGCCGAATTAGTTTTAGCCGATGTCAACGAAGAGCGGGCAGCTGCAGTTGCTAAAGAATTAGGAGCGAGACAAATCAGCGTAGCAGAATCTTTTACGGAAAATTGCGATATTTTAGCCCCATGTGCCATTGGAAATGTACTGAATAAAGAAACTATTCCCGTTTTGAATTGCAGAGCCATAGGTGGATGTGCCAACAATATACTCCAGACAGAAGAAGATGGCATTGCTTTATACAAAAGAGGAATTTTATATGCCCCAGATTTCGTTATTAATGCAGGTGGACTTATCAATGTTGCGATGGAGCTGAGAGCAGAAGGTTATAATCCCGTGCAGTCACAAAAATTCATCAGTACAATTTATGACAATTTACTATCTATTTTTAGAGTATCTAGTCAATCTGGCTGCTGCACCAATCAAACAGCGCTTAAACTCGCTAAGTATCGCATTTCTCATAACATTGGCAAACGACAAATAGCGCCTCATTTTCATCACTCTATTCTCGAAAGTTCCCATGTATGAAAACAATTACGCACATTCTCCAAACTTACTGCACTAGTGCAATTCAAAACTGTAAATTTTTTACATCAGAATTAAATGCTTATATTCCAGCAGAAATTACGCAAAGCATGAATCAGGCACTTGGAAATTACCAATGTAATAGTGCCTTAAAAATGGCTAGGATTCTTAAAAGATCTCCAAATGAAATTGCAGAGGCCATTGCACAAGCCTTTCCAAAAGAGTCAAAAACTCTCCTTAAGTCAATAACTTGTAAGTCGGGATTTATCAACTTCACTATTTTGTCGAAATTTCTCGCCTCGGAGCTATCTAAGATGCTACGTGACGCAAAACTTGGGATAGAAATGCCAGAGCACCCATCTAAAATCATTATAGATTTTTCTTCTCCAAATGTGGCTAAAGAGCTTCACGTAGGACACTTGCGCTCCACAATCATTGGAGATAGTTTAGCTAGACTTTTTGAATTCTTAGGGCATAGAGTTATGCGACTCAACCACGTAGGGGATTGGGGAACGCAATTTGGAATGCTACTCGCATATATTAAATATGAAAATATAGATTACAATCATTTAACGATTAAAGAATTACTAAAGATCTATCAAGCGGCTAAGCAAAGATTTGACAATGATCGTAGTTTTAAAGAAGCTTCTCAGCTGGCGGTAGTATCATTACAACAAAAATATCCACCTTCAATAGAAGTATGGAAATCTATCTGTGAAGTCTCTCGTAAAGCCTACAAAGAAATTTATGATCTTTTAGATATAAAAATAACAGAACGAGGTGAGTCATTTTATAGCGACCAATTGCCCAACATTATACAAGATTTAGACAAGAAAAATCTTATTATTGAGTCACAGGGAGCCAGATGCATCTTTTTCCCAGAATTTACCAATAAAGAAGGAGAGCCATTACCAATCATGGTTCAAAAATCTGATGGCGGACACAACTACGTTACAACAGATCTCGCTGCTATGCGGCAGCGTACGCAGGAGGAAAAAGCAGATCGCATTATTGTAGTCACTGATGGTGGGCAACTTCTTCATTTTCAAATGCTCGTTCGGGCGTCAATTGCCGCTGGATATTTGGATCCAAAAAAAACAGAGTTTAATCATGTCACTTTTGGAGTCGTTCTATCTCCAGAAAAAAAACGATTAAAAACGCGAGAAGGTACTACTGAGAAATTAATCGATTTAATTCATAAAGCAATCGCATTTGCAAAAACTACTCTTAGAGAGCGACGTCCCGATTTTTCAGAAAAAGAGATTAATGATTCTGCTATCATACTTGGAATAGATGCCATAAAATATGCGGATTTATCAGGACATCGACAAAAAGACTATATATTTAGTTATGAAAGAATGCTCCAGTTTGAAGGAAATACAGCTCCTTATTTATTGTATTCTTACGTCAGAATGCAGGGCATCAAAAGAAAAGTCAATAAATCGATTGAACTATCTGTTCCTATATCCATAGAGCACCCAAGCGAAATTGCGCTTGCACTGCATCTACGTCAATTTGATGAAACGCTTTTGTCTATGAGTCGCGATCTTCTTCCTAATAGACTAGCCGAATACTTATATCACTTAGCAGAAAAATTTCATGCATTCTTCCGCGATTGTAGGGTGGAGGGAAGTGATAGTGAATCCAGCCGGTTATTGTTGTGCGAGTGCTCCAGTCGAGTGCTTAAACAAGGCCTTGAAATCCTTGGATTAAAGACCCTAGATAAAATGTAACTGGTATCAAGAAAATTAGTTTGCTGATTTACAATTGAAATCATTGTGAATGATATACACTTCGCACCCTCATCAACCTTTAAAAGATTCTCGTTTTGTTAAATTGACCCGGGATTTCTTCTACATATTTTGGAACTGCATAACCTGGAAGACATTTTTGTAACTCTTTTATCAAATGAATACCCTTTTCTTTCTCCACAAAAAAATGGCCTCCTCCTAAAATGGCATCCAACTGATGGAAATAATAAGGAATAATCCCAGTACCTGCGAGTTTAAAAAATAATTCTTGTAATGGGGCAACGCTATCGTTAATTCCTTTCAGTAAAACAGTTTGTGAAAGCAATTGTATTCTATGACCTTGTAGTGATCTGCATGCGTCTATCACATCCGCATCTAACTCCAGAGGATGATTAATGTGGATCACAAAATACATTTGTATATTCTCAGGCAATGACGATAATAAACTATCCGTAATTCTCTCAGGAATTCCAATCAGAAACCGGGTATGAAATCGAATGATTTGTACATGAGGAATAGCCGCTAGTCGATGACATAAATCCCTTAAGTAATGATCAGATAAAGAAAGAGGGTCACCCCCGCTAAGAATAACTTCTGTAATAGTTTGATCTTCGGTTATATAGGCTATCTCTCGATCAAATTTTGATTGTAGTGAGGCATAAGGAAAATTTTGTCGGAAACAAAATCGACAGTGCATTGCGCATGCTTGTGTACAAATAAGCAGGGCTCTACCGCGATACTTTTGTAGTAATTTAGGAGTCTTGCAAAACTGCTTATCCTGTACTGGATCATCAGAATACCCCTTGTCAGCAAGCAACTCACTAGAGGTTGACACATATTGTTTAAATAAAGGATCTAACAACGAGTTCTTTTGCATTTTTTTTGCAAGTCTGAGGGGAATATTTAATGGAAAATCCTTTCTTTTAATAAGTATACTCCGATTCATCTCGGAAAGCTCGAGGAACTCTGCTAAACGTTCAATAGAGGTAAAATTATTTTTCTGAACTTGTTTCCAGGGCATATAAATTAATACAATGAATGAATACGTGATTGGGAAGTATTTACGATACTACTTGATTCCATAGAATCTATCCGTTTAATATTTGCACCTAGACTTGATAATTTCTGATCTATATTTTCATATCCTCTGTCTAAATAGTGTAGATTAAATATTACACTCTCTTCAAGTGCCAGCAAAGCTGCCATAATATAGGCAAATCCTGCGCGTAAATCGGGAATAGAAATTACTCTTCCGTGTAATTGAGTAGGACCTTTTACTATTAAACTATGATAATGAGCCTCGGTTGTAAACCTACATGGTTTATTGCCTAAACACTCTGTAAATAATTCGAGATCGGCTCCCATTTGTTGCAATATCTGTGTATAACCAAAACGATTCTCATAAACAGTTTCATGAATCACAGAGTAGCCTGCTGCTTGAGTAAGTAATACTGCAAAAGATTGTTGCCAGTCCGTTGCAAACCCTGGATATACATCAGTTTCCACGTGAATCCCACCTTTCAAAGCGTCACGAAAAAAGAATTCAATTCCGTCAGGCTCTATTTGAAATCCAGCACCAATTTTTTGTAGTTGACGCAAGAAAGATCCCAAAGTTGTAGCATCAGCGCCTTTCACAAAAACTCTTCCTTTTGTAGCGATTGCTGCCATTCCAAAACAAGCAACCTCCATGCGATCGGTGAGCACTTTATGAGTGACCGGAAATGTTTTTCTCATTTTTTCTATATAAATAGTTCGGTCAACCACTTTAATAGAGGCGCCCATTTTTTGTAAAAATCGAATGAAATCTAAAATTTCAGGTTCTATCGCAGCATTTTTAATAATAGTCTGACCTTCAGCACTACAGCCGGCTAAAATACTATTTTCGGTTGCTCCTACTGACGGATAAGGTAGCTCAATAATAGTTCCAATAAGTTTTGAAGTTGCATTTGTATAGTAAGCTTCTTCACCATTTTTGACCCGGTATACAATATCGGCGCCTAGCTTTTCTAATGCAGCAATATGGAAATCGATAGGTCTCTTCCCTATCTTACACCCACCGGATATAGGAACAACAATCTCATTACGAGAGCGACCTAAAAGAGCGCCAATCAATAAAATCGGAATCCGATTTGCACCTGAGAATTTTTGAGGAATATGAGATCTAACAATTTCTTTCGTAATCGTTGTCAGTGTATTCAAATCTCGATCCCATGTAGCATGCATGCCTATTTCACGACATAAAGCTAAGGTAATATCAACTTCAGAAATAGTAGGGACATTATAAAAAGTACATAGTTTATCAGATAAGAGGGAGGCCACTAACATTTTTGTAATAGCGTTTTTAGCGCCAGAGGCCTTAACTGATCCTTGTAAAGGCAGACCCCCTTGAATTTGCAGAGCTTCCATAAAGCAAATTTCCTTACACTAAAGCAGAATAATAACTGTATTTCTAAATTAAATGGGTTCCTGAGATTTTATAGTAATCCTCTATATTTAACAAAATAGAAAGTTTTTAATTTTTTTACATCATTTTTACAAAAGTTATTTATAATAGTTATTTATACAATCACATATAGACTATTTCTATATTTATATGGTAGAAAAGTCCTTATATTTTATATTCTTTGCCAAATTATGAAAATTCGCGTTGGAATTGGACAAGATAGTCATGCATTTGAGGAAAATGATTCCAAATTATGTCGCATAGGCGGTCTCGATATTAAAGAATCATTGCCATTTGCTGCAGACTCTGATGGCGATATTGTTTTGCATGCAATCTGTAATGCAATTAGTTCTCTGAGTCATGTACCCATACTTGGCAAGGTCGCTATTTCACTTTGTCGCACTGGAATTACTGATAGTCAAATTTACGTAGAAAAAGCTTTAGGGACACTTGGGTCCCAAATAATTTCTCATGTAGCTTTATCGATTGAGGGCAAAACACCTAGGTTGCAATCTCGATCTGAAGAAATTAGAAGAAATATTGCAGACATTTTACACATTGGAATAGAGCAGGTGGGGCTGACGATTACATCTGGTGATGGACTTACAGCTTTTGGAAGAGGCGAGGGAATGCAATGTCTTTGTATTATTACTACGGAAGAAAAATGAAACCTGCAATGGTCTTTATGTAATTCATTAATAAAAATTCCATCCTTTATTAAATTGTAAATAAATACTTTGGAACAATTTTTTTATAATTTCCTAATTTCCCAATAAGCTCATCAATATTTTTGTAATTCTTGCTACCAATATTATTATATTTGAGTAATTCAACTTGATCTGGCGTCAGCCTATAGACCCTGAATACATTCATAAGTTTAGCGAGTAACTTTGCAAGAGGAAAGGGTATAACAATTAGCAGTCTTTTCTTATTTGTAGTTTTTAGAACAAATTCAATGAGTTGTTTAAAACTTAATGTTTTTGGTCCATAAGCTTCAAAAATTGTATTTTGATATTTTTTATTATATCGTATTAGGAAAATAATACTGCTAACTAAATCCTGAATATAAATTGGAGCAAATTTCGTTTTTCCACGCCCAATTAATGGTATGCAAGGAGATGTTTTTGCCATTTTTGCAAATTGATTGAAGAAGTTATCTTCCTCTCCAAAAACGATACTTGGCTTTACGATATTATAGTTTTTAGAGTTGTTAATAACTGCATTTTGTCCTTCTAGTTTTGTTGAGGCATAAACGGATGTTTTTGCCGATTTTTCTATACCTAAGGCTGAGATGTGGATCAATTGCTTACTACTAGGGACATTTTTAGATAATATATCTGGAAATATAGTGTGAAATTTTCTGAAATCACCTTTTTGAGCTTCAAATAACTTTCCAATTAAATTTACGATTACATCGCACTTTTTTACTAACTTTTTTACTTCATCTTCATTAAAAATATCAATATTCTTAGCTTGTAAATTTTTATGGTTGCCTACCCTGTTCAAGGCTGTATCTATATTTCTGCAGATAATCAAAACCTTACAGTTATTATCCAATAAAGTTTTTGTTAAATACGAACCAATAAATCCCGAGCCACCAAATATTAAAATTTTTTTGTTCATAAAGATTAGAATTGCTTCTAATCCTTGTATTATCACAATCAAAGAGCTTTAGTAAACATCTAATAAATAACGTTTTTCTTTCTTAAGGGATTTGAGATAAATCTTTGCCTCTTCGATATCTAAATTTTTTTCTTTTACTAAAATAGATTGCAAAGTAGCTTCTACACTGGGAGCCATTTTTTTTGCATCACCGCACAAATAGATATAAGCGCCTCTGTCTATCCAATTTATAAATTCCTTTCTTTCATTTTCTATATGATGTTGAACATAGAGTTTTTCTGTTTGATCTCGAGAAAAAGCTGTATGTAAAGTCAGATATCCTTGGGCAATACAAGACTCCAAAAATTCGCGGTAGAAAAAATCGTAATTTCTATTTCTCTCTCCAAAAAATAACCAATTTTTGCCGGGAGCTTGCACGTGTATTCTTTCCTCTAAAAATCCTTTGTAGGGAGCAATTCCAGTCCCAGGCCCAATCATGATAATATTTGTAGTTGGGTCTTTAGGGAGGGTAAAGTGTTTAGTCGGTTGTATATATCCAAGAATCGAAGTGTTATATGGCTCTGCCGCATAGCATAAAAAATGACTGGCGAGGCCAGTTTTTATCTTTTCATTTTTTTTGTATGAGAAATGAGAGACTACAATATCAATTTGATTTGAGTATCGAAGAGGAGAGGAAGCAATTGAATAAAATCTAGGAAGTAACGGTAACAGATGCGAAATGAATTCCTGGGCAGATAAAGGCATTGGAATTTTAGACAGCCATGTGACTAAATCCCATTCTTGTATACAAGAGTTGAGTAGGTCTTTATTATCGCTTTGTAATAAATTTCGTAGGAATGCATCGCTCGTTTTGTCATCAATAGCGCGCAGTAGTGATACCCTAATTTTATTGAGATTAACTCTTTCTTTCAGGAATTTTTCTAGGGTATAGGTTTTATTGGTTTTTGTTTCAGAAACCCTAGTTGAGGGTGTGATAGTAAGATAGGAAAATAATTCTCTTATTTCGGATACACAATTTTCGGGAAAAATAGCAATAGCATCTCCTACTTTATGTGGAGAGGAGGATGGGAGACTCAGCGTGACATGAAAAGTCTCTTTTGTGGAGCCAGTTTGAGTTAGCGGATACCGGTTGGTGATGTGCATCCTTATATGATCATGTGACATAAGAGGTATTGGGTTTTACAAATATTGTACAGTCACCAGATTTCCAATGTTTTTCAAGCAGCTGATATTGTTTACCAGAGAGTCCTCCTAAAAATTCAATAGCTGCCAATAATCGCGCTCTTGTTCGATATTTCCCCAAAATCTCTATGGATTGAAATAGGGGAGGACCAGAAATTTTGCCCGTAATTGCGACAAAAAGAAGACGCATAATCACTTTTTTATGATTGACAGTGAAAACCTCGGCAACAGCTCTGGAGGCGTTTTCTACGCCGGACCTACTCCAATCCTCATTGTGATCCATATGCCATATAATGGCTTGTAAAATGCAGGCTGCTGTTTCTCTAGATGTAGAAAACGGAAGCAGTAATTCTTCAGTTAAGGGAATATGCCGAATAAAGAAAAATCCACAGAGTTCCATAAAATCGCTTAGCGTTTTAATGCGAGTTTGGCACATTGGCATAAGTTGATGCATAAAAGCATCGTTAAATTGCCAACCTTGCAAATATTCCCAAAGATTTGCAGA
>JBOFEG010000019.1:0-5031 GCA_051647685.1 Chlamydiales bacterium | reverse complement strand
GAAAAACGAGATAGAATTGGTATTTTTGTTAAATTGCATCGATTCAATAGTCTGAGCGAGTGATTTATTGAGCAGTTCTGGATTACTTATCATTTGTTTCATTGTAACTAAAATTTCATCCCCTTCGTGATATTTTAGTTTATACACTACAAATTGTAATTTGTTTTGAAGATCGCTGGAATAGGGAAGCTGCAGACTTGCTGTCAGATTATTTAGACCATTTTCCTCGCGGATGTGAATCCCTAATTTTTCAATCAGAAAATAATCTTCTCGTTCTACGAGTCCAAGTCCTTTTTTTTCCAAGATATCCTGCATTGCCTGCAATATACCATTGGCAGAAAAAGCTCTCCCAGAAACAAAAGCAATAGAGAAATTCAGAGCCTCTTCCTGATAAATGAAATTTTTCTTTGTAATCTTGCTGACAAATCGAATAAATTCCGACATACAGATTTCAGGAAAATTTACTGTAAACAAATCGGTACTCGGTTCCTGTTGCACAGGCGATTCAGGGCTATTTTTTTCCACAGGTTGCAATAGAGTATCGAAATAATTTTGTGGGAGATTATGGAAAAAACTATTGTTACATGGAAGCGCAGATATGAGTAAGAATGAACAGAAAACAACAGGTATGGGAAGCAATAAGACGCTCCAAGAAGATTTTATATTTTTCATAGATGTAATTATAATGAGATAAATCGAGACGATATCATACCAATATAGCTATCTTTTGAGTAGCTAATTCTGTCAAAATTGATACCAAAGTGTTTATCTATGCGCGCTTGCGATCTAGAAGGAGATGACACCAGTCGGCGAGACAAATTCCTGCAAAGATATAAGATAGACTGATCTTATACCGATGAAAAAAAGATAGGCATTCTTGGAGGGATGGAACTGTCTTATGACATAAATAAAAGACAAAAATAATCGAACCAAACAACCAAACAATTCGAGTTAGTGATCCGTACATGTAAGAGTGTGAAAGACCGCGGTGGCGAAAAAAAAGACAGTAAGTCCGAAAGGGAAGAGTCAAAATTCCTCTGAGAGAAAAAATTCGAATTTTATAAGAAATATCGACATCTGGGTTCATAAATAAAGTGCTATACACAAAAGATAAGGAAAACAGTAGCATGCCAAATACTGGTGGATGTAAGAAGAAGAAAAAAATAAGTAAGAAAATAGGGAGAGCGATACAAATATTAAATTTTGTGTGAGTTTGGTAGTTTGCCATAGAGAGTTCTCTTTACAATAGGTTTTTACATTTCGCTGCCGCATTATCTAGAGCCTCTGTAATGAGGAAATGATACTCAGGATAATGCTCATCGATCCAGTGGCTCATTTGATCGGCTATCCTATCCATCTCGAGGTCTATTGCAATTTCCTTGAGAGAGCCATACCGAAATTCTCCAATATCTACTTCGATAGCCCTGCCTTCTCTAAATCCAAAATTCTTCCAAAGTTGGCAGTCATCATCTAAGATTCCGAGCGCGCATCGTCTGGAAATTAGAGAAAAGAGAGAATCTATTGCCCTAGCTGCCTCCTGCACTTTTGCTTGTGCGAGCATTCTATCCAAATAAGAAAAACCAATTTGTGCGCGCTTTTGAACTAGAAATTCAGCATGGTTTAAGTCTATAGAGTGGATACGTCTATATTGGTCAATTAACAAAAGTTTGTGAGAAAAGTGATGGGATTTTGTTAGATGCAGATAGACAGTTCCAGTCTCAGATTTGAGTTTTGTCGCAGCGATTACATAACTGCCATATGTTTTATCGCGATATTTTTGTCGATTTTCCCGGATCAAACGGCGGCTTGGAATAGGTAGGTAATTTTTCCAGCTGATTGGAGTAATTTGTTTCTGTTTGAAAAACTTTATTACGTAATCATCATCATCACTTACAAAAGTATAGCAGTGATTTCCACTCGCGAGGTAGGTGAATTTTTGTGAGAGAATAGCTCGTATTTCAGATAAATCCTCTATAGACATTGGAATATCCCACCGCCCATCATAGGGATTGGGTGAGTGTATTTTTGACAAAGCAAATCCAGATTTTCGGACAAATAAAGAAGACACAGCGGTTACAGTCATGGATAAAAAAATTACAGCGGAACCTATTTTATGAAAACGTTTCATAGAACTATACATCCGAAAAAGAATCTCTTCTGCTTTGGATTTCTTGTCGAACAAACATACAGAGGGAACGATTTTTTTTAAAAAGAATACATAGTTTTTCTTCAATTCTGGATAGTTCTTGCCAATAAAAATAATGGATATCCTTTTTGGGATCTTGAAAGCATCCTCCAATATCAATTTCTATGATAGAATCATTGGATACGCCAAAGTTCTTTCCAAAGCTGGGATCTTTATTCAAATATCCAAGCCTCGCTCTCTCTTCTAGAAAAGTGAGGTATTCTGAGATGAGTCGGCGAATTTTTTGTTCGTCTGTTGTGCGTTCTGTAATATATTGACTCATTGGAGTCGCTTTTCTTTGCAGTAGAAAAGTAAAGTCATCTAAAGGAACTTTATATGTCCTACAGACTCGATCTTTGATAGTCACAGTCGGTAGTCCTAGGCTATTCGTAGATAAATGGACAAATAAGAGACCTGTCTTATCTTTAAACTGCTCAAACGAGAGGCAATAACTTTTGCAAGTATCTACATAAGACGTATATTTTCGGTTAAGCTTTTTTTCTCTGATTCTTGTAAAAAAAGAGGGAGATAACAACATTTGGTTCAGCCATGTCAATTTCCATCGGTGGTGCTTGAAAAACTTGAGTACATATTGATTATCAGCGCTGCTAAACACAAAACATTGACTACCACTCCCTAAATAATGGAAATCTTGCCGCAGGGCATTATTGACTTCTTCCTTTCTCTCATCATCCAGTAAGACGACCGTATCAAAGGGAGCGGGCGGTGGCTCCGAGTGGCTAATGCGGTGGATTGAAAACCCATCTGTTATGAAGTGATAACCCCTCTCTATAAGGCATATCGACAATATAGAAATAGATAAAAAAGCTAACAATCGCAGTTTATTCATTGACCCTGTGAAATAGTTGTTGCATTTTGGTGCAGATTGGAAAAACTCCTACACTGATGAAAAAATGATTCATAAAATAACCACATACTCTATTCTCAAGCAATTATTCTTAATGAAATATAGATTTTTTTCTAGGATTTACAAATATGCAGAAGCTACTGATTCTTTTTTTCTTGTTTGTTTTTCTTAACCTATGTAGAGCCGAGGTTAAACCTGGAGTAGAGCAGCTCTTTAACAAACCTTATATAGAATTACTCTATAAGAAAAGAATTGGACTCGTTACCAACCAAACGGGAATCGATAGCCAGTCAAATAGTACCCTCTCTCTTCTACAAAAACATGCAGAGATGGGCGTATACACAGTCAGCGCTTTATTTGGACCGGAACATGGCCTATTTGGTATTGAATATGCAGGAGCTCATGTAAATGGAGAAAAACATCCAGATCAGATTCCCGTATATAGTTTGCACAACAAAAATCATCGGCCCACTAAAGAAATGTTAGATAAAGTAGATCTCCTTTTATTTGACATTCAAGACATAGGCTGTCGCTCTTATACATATACTACCACTTTGTTCTACGTTATGGAAGAAGCGCAAAAGAGATCTAAATCTGTGATTGTTTTAGATCGTCCTAATCCAATCAATGGTATAGTAGTAGACGGTCCAATGTTTGATGAATCAAAACGTTCTATGGTGGGACATATTAATGTTCCCTATTGCCATGGAATGACAATAGGGGAACTCGCTCTCTTTTTTAACAATGAATATGAACTCGGTTGCGATTTGCATATTATTCCTATGAAAGGGTGGAAGAGATCGATGAGTTTTAGAGATACAGGTCTCCCTTGGATCCCAACAAGTCCTCAAATTCCTTTTTTTACCACTCCACTTTATTCTCCCATTACTGGAATACTTGGCGAAATGCAATGTGTAAATATTGGAATTGGTTACACATTGCCATTTCAAGTTGTTGGAGCTCCTTGGATAGATCCAGATCTATTTGCTCAAAAACTCAATCAACAAAATCTGCCCGGAGTAACCTTTTCTCCCATACAATATCGACCCTTTTTTGGATCGTTAGCCAATGTAGTCTGTCGCGGTATATTGATTCATATTGTAGATCCTTTGTCTTATATGCCGGTGACAACGGGATATGTTATTCTGGGTATGATTAAATCTATTTATCCAGCGGAATTTGCAAAAGCACTTGAAAAATCAAAAAAAAGAAAAGATATGTTCGCTAAGGTGAACGGAACCGACGAGATATTTACTATCCTCAAGGAAGAAAAATATGTAATTTGGAAGCTTCGCAGCTTTCACCGAGAAGAGAGAAAGGCATTTATGAAAAGGCGAGCTAGATATCTCAATCCTTTATACTCTGAAAATAAATAGTCAACGTTTTAAACAATGGCTGAAACTTTTTTTCATAAAGTTTCAGCCATTGTATTAATCAAAATTTTTGCAAGTCACTTAAGAAGTAAGAAAACTTGGGAGCGTTACATTGTTGAAAAACTCTGTCGATTATGTTGTATTTAAAAACGTCACATCCCCCTATATCCTAAAAAGTAAGGAATTACTTCGTTATTAATAATACTTTAATATTTTTTATGTATTTTTAGAAGATTATCAATATTGAGTTGATTAAATTCTTGTCGTTTATGCATTTGTTTTAATAATTCTTTAGATTCATCTAATTCTTTGTAGCAATATTCTATTATTCCTTTTAATTCTTGATATTTCTTTTCTAAAGATTCATTTTCATTATCATTCATCTTGTTATACTGTAGATTTTCACATATTAATTCCTTAGCATCTAATAGTTCATTGATAGTTTTATCTTGTTTATTATAGATTTCGTTTATTTTTTCTTTTTCAACAACTAATTTTTTATTACGCGACACAATTACATAAATATCATCTTTTAATGCTAATATATTGGAATATATATCTGTTTTCATTTTTCATTCTCTTTGTTAACTATTATATTTATATTA
>JBOFEG010000018.1:0-14345 GCA_051647685.1 Chlamydiales bacterium | reverse complement strand
CTTTGTTAACTATTATATTTATATTATACAATCTGTTTTATTTACCAATCAGCAACTTATCTATGCATTTTTTTTGATTATTAACTAGACTCTGTAATCCTTTTAATATCCACATATGTCCATCAATTTGGTTTTTTTGTATTTTTATACTATTTTCTAATTCTTCAATAGTTTTATTATAGGAAGCGTTTTTATCCATAATTTCTCCTTTTCAAGGTAAAATTGTTTTGTCTTTCATATCTTTATCCACATACACATTTCCAATATTTTTTTCTACTAATTCATGTGATTTAATAGAAGTACCAACAGTATCACAAGTTTTTTGTTTGCACAACATCATCAACAGTGTAATTTAGCGGGACTATTTGTAATTGGATGTTCGTTTTGTCTTTATTCTACAAATATAAATGTTACTACGAATGCGGATAGTGGCGCTGAGAGTTTACGCGCAGTTATTGACCAGATTAATTCAGAATCGGATAGTTCTAATGCAATTAATATGATTTGTCTACCTAAGTTCTATTTGTAAAAACAAACTCAAAAGTCTTAATTTACAAACTCTTGCAAAGTATTTTGGCTTTTTAGATGCATTAATTCCTCTACGAATTGAAGGACAAAACAGTGACTGCTATTGTTGCGTCAAACCTTATGTAGATTTGCAGTGGCATAACTCTTTTCATTTGTCTAATAGAGAATTTCACTCTAGACTCGACAAGTACACCGCTTGCGTTTGTAGTTGTTCGACAAAACCTACAATGGCTCTAGGAATCTTTTATTTATGGAGTGGGAGCGGCTTGGAGTTTTTAATAATTTTAAAGTTGCTCAGATAAAGAATATGCCCGGAATAGGACTCGAACCTACATACCTTGCGGCACCAGATCCTAAGTCTGGCGTGTCTACCAATTTCACCATCCGGGCAGAAAAATGTATACACTGTAGTAGGTTATTCCTAATTCGTCAAGAAGGAGATTCTGGGATATAGCCTGGCCAACAAGCATCTAGCTCGATTATATTCATCATGTGACTTGGCAAGTTCTGAATGTCAATGCCATGTACTTTGTATTGCGTTAAAAGCTCCTTAGTTATAGCTAGTCAATATACTTTTTCAGATATCCTGATCAATTGGAAAACTTAATTTTTTACTTAACTGTTACAAGAGATAACTATCAGATTTTTATTGGGAGAATCTATCATAAAGAGTACAATTTATCCCTATGAAACCTAAAAATTTGCGATTTCCTTATTCTTGGGAAGAGCGAAAACCTCTGCTTCAAGATCAGGTTTTGTTCATACCGAACTACTATTTTGACCATAATATTTGGATAGAAAGCCAAAAGTCATGGGCCTTTTTTCCTAATTCGAATCCAATATGTGTTGAATTTTGTAGTGGAAATGGAGAATGGATTATTAACCAAGCCATTGCCCAGCCTCATATCAATTGGATAGCCGTTGAAATGGATTTTTCACGAGTTAGAAAAATATGGTCTAAGCGAGTCAATCGGTCTTTAGACAATCTCCTTATCGTCTGTGGAAGGGCGCAAGAATTTGCAGCTTATTATACCTTCCAGGAACTATTTTCAGAAATTTTTATTCACTTTCCAGATCCTTGGCCGAGAAAAAAACATGTTAAACACCGTCTATTTCAGGATGAGTTCCTACTATCTTTGAATCGGAGTCTACAGGATGGTGGACGATTGCATCTCGTGACCGATGTACGAGATTATATAGATGCATCGCTACAACTTATAAAGAACTTGCCAACATGGGACTATTGGTATGAATCCCCTCATTTTGTTATCAATAAAGAACAAATAGGAAGCTCTTGGTTTCATCGACTTTGGCAAGAAAAGGGAAGAGATATTTTTTATATGACACTTATTAATAAAAAACTTATGCCTTATGACACCAAAAGATGAACTAATTCGAATTAATCTCAATGCAACGGCTAGTAGTGACATTATCTGGAGTACGGAACAAAAAAGGGCAGATGAGATAGTAGAGCAAAGTGGAAGAATCTTATGGGAATTTGAGTTTGGATGCACAAGTTTCCGAGGATTTAGACTGCAAGATACTTTGCAATGGAATACACATCGGCTTGCAATAGAGCATTTTACTACCTCCATTTGGCCAAAATATAGAATGGTAACTGCGGGTATTTCTCTTTTTCAAGGTTCTCTCGATTGGATTCACCATCTCTATTGGGATGAGATGCAAAAAGAGCATTTTGAGAGCTGGAAAAGAGTCTCCCGGGTTCTAGGAGCATCTTCTTGTCATTTACAAACTACATCTCTGAAGGATCTAAATCAAAATATTCTATCTCTCTATGCTATAGAACAATTATCAGATTACCTGCATCGCTTAAGTGCTTATCTGCCAGAAGATGCAGTGCGATTTGTATCTTTTGATATAGAGAAGTCTACTCCTATTTGGCAGATTGCTCAGGCACTCTCGAGAGAGCGTTTTCCTTATATATTAACTGATACCATTCACTCACCTATTTCATCCCTACACACGCAAGTTGCGGGGCGGGGGAGTCTTGCAATTTGTTTACCTCAAGATGAGCATTTGACTGTAGAAACGGGAGAGCTATGGGAATCTATCTATATTGAGTTGCAAAAAAAATCAGTTCCTTTTCGAGTGATTCCCGAAATTTTTATTGCGGAAGATTGGGCAGATCTCGAAGAGATCGTTGTCCTGACGAATAGTCTCAGCGAATTTGGATTGAGACAGTTACAAGGATTTTCTATTTCTGGAGGAAAAATTATTTTTTGTGGAAAACCTTTGGAAATCTCCAATGCGATCGATTGGAGCCATTGGATCAGATAATTCGGGGCAGAGGGATTCGAACCCCCGACCCTCTGCTCCCAAAGCAGATGCGCTAGCCAGGCTGCGCTATACCCCGAAAAAGAGAGTAAGAGTACTGAAGTTTACTTTTTCTCGCAATATTAGAAAACTTTTTCTTCTTATTTAGCCTCTTATGCTACAACTTGGGGTATTATATACCTAATATGCGAGAATACTATGGTTACTTTCTCATCTGCATCCGCAGCTGCCAAATTGCAGAGGCTTGCGGAAACTCCCTTTGACCTCACAACCTTTGGAGCGCTCACTCCTGAACGAATGAAACAGTTTAGAGCGTGCGGATCCCGCCTTCACCTCTTATATGGGACTGAAAGAATTACTAGTGATGTTCTAGAGGCTCTCTTCGAACTTGCGCAAGAAATGGATGTCATGGGAAAAATGAGAGATATGCAATCTGGAAAAGAGATCAATTACAGCGAAAGCCGCGCTGTATTACACACTGCAATCAGAGATCTATCTGTACCTGCTTCAACATCATCAAAAACTGAAAAAGCAATTGTGCTCGCAAAAAGAGAACTTGAGAAACTCACTCTATTCCTCCAAGAAATCGACAGAGAGAATCTATTTACAGATGTTGTCCAAATTGGCATCGGTGGCTCTTGTTTGGGACCAAAATGCATTAGTCATGCCTTGCAATATATCGGAAAGGGTAGACGCCAAATCCACTTCTTATCCAATATAGATCCCGATGCAGCAGCCAAACTTCTAAGCCAAATTAATCCCGCGACGACTCTCTTTATTGCAGTCTCTAAATCAGGGACTACTCTAGAAACTCTTACTAATGTGTATTTCATTAGCGAACGTTTAAAAAGATGTGGAGTGAGCCCGAGGAATCATTTGATTTCTGTGACTGAAGAGGGGAGTCCGATGGATAATTTAGACACATACCGCCGCTCTTTTTATATATGGGATTATATTGGAGGTAGGTATTCCGTTAGCTCTATGGTCGGTGCGGTAATCATATCCAGTGTCTCGGGTATAGAACCTTTTATGGAATTCTTGCAAGGAGCCCATTCGATGGATGGTACAGCGCGTAAAGAGGATCCACTGCAAAATCTACCCCTTCTCTCTGCACTTTTAAATATTTGGAACCGCAACTTCCTCGGATTTCCTACTAAAGCCATTCTTCCGTATTCCGAGGCATTACTCTATTTACCGGCACATTTACAACAATGCGATATGGAATCTAATGGAAAACGAGTTGATTGCAAAGGAAATATACTTTCCTTTCGAACGGGACCTGTCATTTGGGGAGATATCGGAACGAATGGACAACACTCTTTTTATCAGTTGCTCCATCAGGGAACAGATATTGTCCCCGCTGAATTTATCGGGTTTAAAAATTCTCAATATCATATGGATATACGATTTGAGGGAACAACATCTCAACATAAACTGCTCTCCAACCTGCTCGCGCAAGTATTTGCCCTTGCCGTCGGCAAATCGGATAGCAATCCAAATAAAGTTTTTCCCGGTAATCGCCCCTCTAGAATTCTTTTTGCTAAACAACTAGATCCCTATACTCTTGGCGCCCTGCTAAGCTATTTTGAACACACCATTGCTTTCCAAGGATTTCTCTGGGGAATTAACTCTTTTGATCAAGAAGGGGTACAACTAGGGAAAGTAATTGCAGAACAAATTCTCCGTTACTTCTCAAGAGAGGGAACTACTGTAGACGAACCACTCTCTGAAGCACTATCTAGTGTAATAGAATACATTGAAGGAATGTGACTCCTCAATGTAACTGGGGACGTAATAATTACTTGCTGAAGCTCCATCAGAGACTGAGTAAAGTTCGCGAGTCGCTCGCTGTCTAAATGAAGAGAGAGATCGTCGAGACAAAAGATCGGATCCATTTCCATCTTACGTTGCAACCGATACCACTCTGCTAGTTTCATCGCAAAGAGTGCTGTCCGTTTTTGTCCTTCACTCGAAAACTTTTTCATATGTTTCGGAGATTTCTTTTGGACAAATAGTAAATCATCTCGATGGATTCCAAGTGTCGTTATTTGGTTTTTAATGTCCTTTTCTCTCGTTTCTTCATATAAGGAACAGATTTGAGAAATACTTTCTATCTTAAGAATAGAAGGAGCATAGGAGAGCATAAATTCTTCTGAATAAGCCGCTAGATGGGATGTATTTTTCTCTATAAAATAATTTAATTCATCCACCATTTCCTTTCTTTTCTGCGCAATATAAAAACCACTTTCCGATAAAGAGGGCTCCCAAGGCATAACGAGTGATGCTTTCCCAACTCGTAGTGCACGGTTGCGTTGTTGCAAAACTTTAGAAAATCGGTACAGATGGTATCGATAATCCTCATCTATTTGTGCTTGTTGTACATTCAAAAAACGGCGCCGATAGGTGGGAGAATTATCTATTAACTGCATATCGAGCGGCGTAAAAATAACAGTCGGAAAGGAACTTAAAAGAGAAGAGAAGGTATTGGTATGAATTCCATTTCGAGATATTTTTTTTTGCGCACCATTGAAGAATACTTTGATTTCTAACTCCTCTCCTTCACGATCGAAGTGTCCTTCAATGTACATATAATCTTTTCCCTCTTGAATGAGATCTCTGTACTCGTTCGTTCGAAAAGATCTGCCGGTACTTAAAAAAATAATCGCTTCCAAAAGAGTGGTTTTACCCACACCGTTATTGCCTAGAATACAATTGATTTTCGGAGAGAAGTCTATTTCTTTGTCACTAAACCTACGAAAATTCTTCAGAAGAAGACTTTTAAGATACATGTGTGGTAGATGCTGGAATACGCATAGGCATTATCACAAAAAGCGCTGCAGTAGAATCAGTAATCAAACCCGGATTAAAGGGATCTGTAATATGTAATTGAATTGTTTCATCTTTCGAATGTCTCAAGATATCGAGAAAATAGGTTGGATGAAAAGCGATTTCTAGCTTCTCTCCAGTATAACTGACAGGCATGCTCACTCGTCCTTCTCCAATTTCCGCATTAACGGCGAATAAATAGAGTTCGTTATTCTCAAAAATAAATCTAACCGAACTTACCATCTCTGAAGTAAATAAAGAGACCTGTCGAAGAAGACTAATGAGTTCTTCTCGGTGCAAAACCATAGAAGTCATCTGTTCAGGATCCGGAATAATCTTATCCACATCGGGGAATTTTTCTGATAATAATTTGATAAATAGAGTGATATGATCTATTTGAAGGATAATTTTATCCTGTAGAAAAAGAATGCTCACATCTTTATTTCCATCGAGAACTTTCTCAATCTCTTCTATTCCTTTTAGTGGAATTACAAAGTCATACCTCTCCGAAATAGCAATATTGATTGGAAGCATAAGTTTCGCCAGTCTCTTGCCATCCGTTCCAATCAACGTTAGCAAATCCTTATCAAGTCTAAAAAAGATACCATTGAGAACATTACGAGTGTCATCTCTTGCAGCAGCAAAAGAGACTCGATGTAAAGCATCTTTTAAAAGAACGGAGGGCAAGGTAAAGGAGTCCACTTCATAAAAAGTAGAGATAGCCGGAAAATCGGTAGCGGGCATGCCGTGTAGTTTAAAATAAGATGCCCCGCTGCGTATCGTAATTTCATCTCTCTTATGGGATATCTCAATTCGATCTGTTGTGAGTTCTCTTATCAGAGAAAAAAAACGTTTGGCGGGAATTGTCGCGCTGCCATCCTCATCGATATGTGCGCTGCCCTGTACTTTCATGCTGACATTTAGGTCAGTTACGCTGAGCGTAATTTCGCCATTTCTAGCTTCAAGTAAGATATTGGATAATATGGGAAGGGCTGGTTTTGCGGGGACAATAGAATATAGCTTTGCAACTAATTGTATTATAATCTCTCTGCCAATAGTTAATTTCATAGGACTCGCTTATATAAATATTTGCGAAAGATCGTATCGAAGTGATAAAGCATTGTCAAGCGAATCTCTTCTCTTTAAGTGCTCTTTGTATAGATTTTTTTTGTTCCGATTCTTTAATAGACGCGCGCTTGTCGTACAGTTTTTTTCCTTTAGCAAGACCCAGACGTAATTTCACTCTTCCGGATTTCAGGTAAAGAGATAGTGGCAAAAGAGTGTATCCCTTGAGTTTGAGTTGTTTTTTCAGCCGGACAATTTCTTTGTGGTGTAGAAGGAGTTTTCTTGGTCGAGAAGCATCTAGTAAAAAGTTCGCGGCGAAGGCATAAGGTGGTATAAACATACCTTTTAACCACGCTTCTCCCTTTTCTATACTGACGTACGACTCTTGTAGTGAAGCTCTATTATTGCGCAAAGATTTGACTTCACTGCCAATCAGAACGAGACCGGCTTCCAATGTTTCTAGTATTTCATAATCTCGGTATACGCGTCGATTCGAAATGAGTTCTTTCATAGATCTAATCGTTTGTTATGAAAAAAGCGATTTTCCAAGAGGGCTAAGAGTAAAACATTCCCGGGTTTTATGCACTCCTTTACAGATGAGTCCACATTCATATAATTCATTCAAAATTTTCTCGCGTACGAATGTTTTTTCCTCTGTAGAATATTCTGGCAAAGCGTATTTCCATCTGCGCCCGATTCTCTTTAAGGTAATCCGCGTATTTTCACTGAGAGGTACTAAAAAGCCCTTCATAAAATCATCAAAATAGAGCCAACCTTTATCAATAATGCGCTGCAGGCTTTTTTCGACTTCGCGGATATATTTATCGGAAACGACATGAGAATATTTTTTGATTAGCGCAGCTCGACCTGGATGTCGATAAATAAATAAGGCTCGCTTTTCAAGAGAGAGTTGTAACCAATCTTTTCCATCAGAAGTTATCTTGCCGAGTTTTAGTAAATCTAATTGTTGGAGGTAGTTGGTTAGGTGAGTTGTGTATTCTTTAGGAAATGGAGATTTTTTTGGCTTTGGTTCTGTGTAAGTGAGCAGTACTGTAGATAAATCTTCAATAAAGGGATATTCTCCAGGTCGGAGGAGCTTAATGTTTTTTGTATCTGGAATCGATAATGGAATGGTCGATTCGAGAAATAATAGATATTCCCGCCATTCTTGGAATGGCGTAACAAATTCTTCCCAATGATCACCAACTTTTTCGTATCCAACACAACAGACAAAATGAAATTCGAGATGCAGGATGTATTCTTCGAATTCTTCTTGCGATAGGGAATATTTTTCCCGAATTTGTTTGGCTGTAAGTTTAAGTCCCGGCGCTCTGAATACATCTTCTACAATATTCGTCAGGATTTGACTGCCTAAATTTAATTCTTTGAGATATCTATGAAAAATTTGAGGCGTGAGTAGGTATTTCTCTACTAGAGAATCAAAAATATTATTTGCAGTTCTCGGAATGTGATACCATACGGGGAGGATGTGAATTGGAACTTTCTTAAGTAAGTTTTGCAAAAAATCTAGGTTAGGAATAAAGGCTGTGCGATCAAAAATGATCATAATTTGATCGTAATACTTTCGCATGCCCTTGTTGACATAAATCGTATTTTTTTCCAATCGAAAGAGATTAGACTTCTCAAACTTTTTTAGGGTAGTTTCTACGATATCTTCTTTCATATTCAAATCTCGGAGCAGATCTGGAACAGAAATGGTAGAAGGTCTATGAAGAATTTCTTCTAAGATCCGTATATCATCATTTGTTAGTTGTGAGATTAAAATCCGATTTTGAATATCTTTTTTATAATCATAGTCGGGGAGGTGAACTTTATTTTTACTAGAGGAACGTAATTCACGCATAAACCCAAACTAAAATTTATATTATTAATAGTATCTCGTAAATAGGTTAGTTTATTATACCTTTTGTATCAAGTGAATATCCTTTCTTAAATTGTTAGAATTTGCTATTTTCCTCATCTGATTTAAGCGATAATTATGACAAAATATAATCATAGTACTTGTGAAGCGAAATGGCAGAAAATTTGGCAGCGGAACAAGAGTTTTGTGGCCCATAATAGATCCTCTCTCCCCAAATTTTATGTATTAGATATGTTTCCTTATCCATCGGGGTCTGGCCTGCACGTGGGGCATGTTGTTGGATATACAGCAACGGACATCATAGCGCGCTACAAACGCCAAAAAGGCTTTAATGTCCTTCATCCCATGGGCTGGGATAGCTTTGGTTTGCCTGCCGAGCAATATGCGATTCGCACGGGTGCACACCCAAAACTGACCACTGAAAAAAATATAGATGTTTATCGGAAGCAGCTCCAGTCACTTGGATTTAGTTATGACTGGAGTCGCGAAATTACTACTAGCGAGCCTAATTATTATAAGTGGACCCAATGGATCTTTACAGAGTTGTATAAAAGGGGACTTGCCTATGAAGCGGAAGCTCTCGTCAATTACTGTCCAGCACTTGGAACTGTTCTTGCTAATGAGGAGGTGGAAAATGGTAGATCGAAAGAGGGCAACTATCCAGTAGAAAGGCGCCCACTCAAACAATGGGTTCTTCGAATTACCGCCTATGCGGAGCGACTTCTATCCGATTTAGAAAGTCTCAATTGGCCAGAGTCGATTAAAAGGGTCCAAAAAAATTGGATTGGCAAAAGTTCTGGCGCAAAGATAGTTTTTGAATCAGAAAAACCGGCAAGTAATATCACCGTCTTTACTACTGCGCCCCATACACTATTTGGTGTTACCTTTCTCGCAATCTCCCCAGAACATTCACTAGTGGATCAATATACGACAAAGACGCAAAGGGAAGCTGTACATAAGTATCAAAAATCTGCGAGCCAGAAAAGTGATTTGGAAAGAACGGAACTCTCTCAAGAAAAAACAGGCGTTTGGACCGGTAGTTATGTAAGACATCCAATTACTGGAAATCCCATTCCCGTATGGATTGCAGATTATGTCATAATGGGTTATGGCACTGGCGCTGTTATGGGAGTTCCGGGGCATGATTCTCGTGATTTTGTTTTCGCCAAGAGACATGCTCTACCGATACTGTCTGTCATATCTCCGCTCCAAGATACAAATTCCAGTTTCGATTACTGGGAAGGCGAGGGAATCCTTACTCAAAGTGATTTCGAAGATTGTAATATAAATGGCCTCGATTGTACCGCTGCCAAGGAAACAGTTATCAATTGGTTAGAGCAACACAAAAAAGGAGAGCGCGCTATTACTTATAAACTGCGCGATTGGTTGTTCTCAAGGCAGCGATATTGGGGTGAACCCATTCCTATTCTGCACTTTCCCGATGGTACTGCGCGTCCGCTCGACATAGATGAGTTGCCACTCGTTCTACCGGAGATTTCAGATTATACTCCTTCTCCGGACGGACTTAGTTTACTGTCAAAAGCAAAAGAATGGGTGCATATAGTCGATAAAAAAACCGGTAAAGGAGCGATTCGAGAGACAAACACGATGCCGCAATGGGCGGGTTCTTGCTGGTATTACCTCCGATTTTGCGATCCACACAATGCGAAAGCTGCTTGGGGAAAAGCAGAAGAGAAATATTGGATGCCAGTGGATCTCTACGTTGGGGGAGTGGAACATGCAGTGCTGCATTTATTATATGCTCGCTTTTGGCATAAAGTTCTCTACGATATAGGCCACGTAACCACATCCGAACCTTTTCAATCTCTTCGCAATCAAGGGCTAGTTATTGCCATGTCATATAAGAAACCAGGTGGTGGTTACGTGTCTCCCAATGATGTTAAACAAGTAGGGGACAAATGGGTTGAAATTTCTTCGAACACAGAGGTAATTGAACAAGTAGAAAAAATGTCGAAGTCAAAATTAAATGGCGTGAATCCAGATGAAATCATTGCAGAATTTGGCGCAGATTCTTTACGTCTTTATTCCATGTTTATGGCTCCTTTCGATAAGGAAAAACTTTGGAACACTCGTTCGGTCCAAGGATGCTCCAGATTTTTATGTAGGTTATACGATTTGGTAGCGTCCGACAAAGTAACGCTGGAATCGAGTGATGAGGCTTGGAAACTGGGACATAGGCTAGTGAATGGAGTAGAGCGCGATATTAATCAAATGCAATTCAATACCGCTATTGCAAAAATGATGGAATTCCTCAACCATTTTTCCAAATTGCCCAAGTACCCAAAACAGGTCCTACGTATGGCAGTACAAGTCATTTACCCCTTTGCACCACATATTTGTGAAGAGCTCTGGGAAAAGCTGGGAGAAAAAAGGCAACTCGCCACAGAACCTTTTCCTGCAGTTGATGCAAAGTATCTAGAAGATGCAGAAGTAATTTATATTGTACAAGTGAACGGCCGATTGCGTGCGCGAGAACTTTTGCCAAAAGGAAAAGAAAAAGACGAATTGATTGTACTTGCTAAGAACCACGAAAATGTAAAAAAATTCCTTCAAGGAACCATTAAAAAGGTTATCTTTGTTCCAGATAAATTGATCAATTTTGTAATCGAGTAGGGATCCAGTGCTAAGTGTACTCTATAATATATGCCTATTTTTAGGAATTTTCGGATATAGCGGTTATCTAATCGGACAGAGAATTTTTTTCGATAAGCATAAAAAAAATCTATGGCAGCGACTCTATCGACTCCTCGCTATAAAACTGCCGAAACAATCTATAAAATCTACCATTTGGATGCATTGCGTATCTGTGGGAGAGGTAAAAGCATCACGTGCTGTAGTAGAGAAAATCAGATCTCAATATCCCTCATTTTCTTTCGTTATATCTACTGTAACCGCGACCGGTCAGCAAGAAGCTATTCAAACGTTTCCCGATGCGGAAGATCACTTCCTACTTCCTACAGATTTCTCATGGACTATGAAAAAATTGGTAGGGAGAATTAATCCAACGATTCTCATTCTTTCAGAGACAGACTTCTGGTATCATTTGCTCTCCGAAGTCAAGCGAAACGGCGGAAAGATTGTTGTGATCAATGGAAAAATCTCTCCGAGTTCGTTAAAAAAATTCAGTCTCGGCGCTTTCTTTGCAGAAAAGCTTTTTTCACTTCCCGATCTTTTCCTCGTGCAAAGCGAAGTATATCAGTCCGCTTTTCAGCAACTCGGTGTGCTTCCGACAAAAGTCCACGTCACTGGTAATTTAAAAATGACACCAAGTCACATGTATACAACACCAGAGAATCAATCTCGTTTACAAGAGAGCTTGTCTATCACGGGGAAAGACTTTGTAATTACAATCGCATCTACTCACGACAACGAAGAAGAAATGCTTCTTCGACAATTACTTACCCTGTGGAAAAAACATCCAAACATAAAAATTATTCTTGCTCCAAGACATTTAGAGCGGCTCTCAAGTATCAAACAAACCCTCGAGCAATTACAACTCTTTTATTTTCTTTATTCAAACCGAGAAGCGGACAAAAGAGCTGTTCAAGTGATACTCATCGATTGTATGGGAATAGTGTGCAGTCTCTATCAAATTTCAAAACTGGCTATTGTTGCTGGAAGCTATATATCTACTGTTGGAGGGCACAACATCTTTGAACCCATTCAAATGGGCACTCCAGTAATTTATGGACCTTATATGTACCGACAACAATCCCTTGAGAACAAGGTCAGGGCAAGCGGTGCTGGAACAATCGTTACTGCAGAAGAACTTCCCAGCTTTATAGAAAAATATATCGAAAATCCACAAGTGTCTTTGCAAATGCAAAACGGTGCAAAAAACTTGTTTAGAGAAATGGAACTACCTCTCGAAAATACTTGGAAACACTTGCAACCACTACTCCAATGTTCTCATAATAACTAGAGGAAATTTCTTGTGCGTTAATGCACCGGTGCCATATAGTATCTATCTTATATATCGCGGGGTGGAGCAGTGGCTAGCTCGCCGGGCTCATAATCCGGAGGTCAGAGGTTCGAATCCTTTCCCCGCTATTTTTTTTTCTGGCGGCATAGCTCAGCGGTAGAGCAGTGGGATCATAATCCATTGGTCGTTGGTTCAAGTCCAACTGCCGCTATGGCTTTCTATTCTTACCTTTCTAGAAAAATTTTACACGATTCCTTTTGTTTCCAAGCGAGTTGTCGGGCATGTTAATATCTTTTACTATTTAAAATTTTTTCATCGATAATGAGTAGATGCAATGTAACTTGTGGAATGGCATTAGACCATGAACTTGATAATGATTGTAGTTTGGTTGAAGTGAGAGATCGTACAAGGTTTCAATTGCCTGTATCGATACGATATCAAGGTGAAACTTTGTTTTTTGATATTGGATTACCGAATATCATTCCAAATGGATACAATGAAAACTCACCATTCCTATTTCAAACAGTAAAGCTCGGAGTACGTTTTTAGTCATTCAGACTTTATCTTTTGGAAACAAAAAAATAAATCTATTGATCTTTTGATTTCATAGATTTATTATACACAAGGGAATTCTCTTTTAGTTAGCATATAAGAAATCAGTTCTCTCAATTATGCTAAAATCTGGAGAATTCCTATCTTTTTTCCCAGCAATTGGGATAAGGCAATTTTTCTAAATTTATTTTTTTTTCAATTATATTTTTTCTATTCAGGTTAATCTTTTGTTGAGCTCAATCATTCTGTATGTATAAAATAAATAAAAATTTTATTACGGATTATAATGAATCGAACTATTTTTTTATTTATGTCTTTTTTATAACAGTTGTTCCTATATCCTATGCTAATGAAATAAACTATAATACTTGTAAAACCCTAGAGGAAGTCATAACAAGGGAAACGCAAGAAATCGCTATTACAAGTTCAGATAATTATCATGAGTTAGCTCAACTCTATGTATCTAGAGGAGAAAGTTATTTGTCAGATAAGCAGTATCAAAAAGCTATTGAAGATTTTAAACGGGTTGATTCTTATTTAGAAAACGATAATGATCCGGCTAGAATTATTGCATTTAGAATTGCCTTTGGCAAAGTTGTCAGTTATGACAATCTCGGAATGGAACAAGAGACTCAGCAAGCATTAAAAGAGCTTCAAACTATAGCAGAGCATGCAGGGTGTGACGATTGTATAGATGACCGTCCATGTTTGGGTGTAATTACACTATCAAGTAATTTTCAAAATATGATCACGCTTGTTGAAAGTACTATTCATTACAAAAATAACATTGTAAAGTGTGTATACACCAGAAATACAAATCAGCAGAATCATCAAGTACAAGAAATAGATCACGATGACTATAGCGACATTTTAGGGCCAAATAAACCTCCAACACCCGATTGGTGTGAAGAAGTTGTGGTTGGTACAGGTAGAGCAATGGAAATTATTGCTGGTCTAGCACCGAATTATGCAGTGAAAGCTGTTCTGATTGGTATCATTGAGGCTTTAATGACAAGATGTTTAAAATGTTGTAAAACTGGTGATTTTTGGAAGGCCTGTGTTGCTCCCATTTCTAGAAAATGGAGGGAATGGAATAATAATAAGCAAAATCTGCCTCCTAATTCCAATAATTTACCGCTGTATGCTAAAGAGGCTATATGAAAAGACTAATACATCAAGTATTCATTTTATCCTTGTTTACCATCGGATGCTATGCTGATAATAGTCAAAATAATCACATAGAAAAAAACCCTG
>JBOFEG010000017.1:0-6951 GCA_051647685.1 Chlamydiales bacterium | reverse complement strand
ACAAAAATTAAAAATTACATATTTCAATTTTAGTAATTACTAATAACGTTTATTTACTCAAATCAATTTCAATTATTAATAATTTTTATTAATAGTAAATTTAATTTAAATAATTTGTTTTATAAAAATATAGATTACTTAATAAAATATATTATATTGAGATATTAAATACATGTATTTAGTAAGATGATCTTTTACTTGATGTTTTCAACGATTGGTCTTATCGTTGAGTAAATTTTTATCATTAACTTTGAGGGAATTATGAACAATCACATTGTAGTTGCCGGTCACTTAGGATCCGATCCAGAAACTAGATTTACTGCTTCTGGCCAAAAAGTAACCTCTTTTCGTCTCGCATCTAACTCTAGACGGGGGGGGAATACAGAAACTATCTGGTGGCGCGTTACAATTTGGGGCGAAACACTAGATAAGTTCATCTCTTACTTAAAAAAAGGGAGTGCTGTCATCGTCATGGGAGAACTACAAAAACCAGAAATATTCACAACAAGAGATGGAACTAACCAAGTATCTTTAAATATTGTTGCCGTCAACCTATCTTTCAGCCCATTTGGAAAAGGAGATCGTCAAACAACAGAGACGCAAGGCTCTGCTACTGCAGCACAAACGGAAATAAAAGTGGAAGCTTCTGCTCATGGAACAGATACTTCAACTCCAGATACTTTCATTGAAGATGAAATTCCTTTTTAAAGGGGTAGAATATGGAAATTAGGATTTTAGAACGACTCTCCGCTACAGTTGATGGTGATGCCCTTATTGTGCCGTTTTGGCATGCGAAAAAGAAAGCTGAGATAGCCTACTCTTGCGCGGAATACGAACAAGCTCTCACTCTTCCTATGATTATAGAAGATTTCTCCGGTAAAATGGGAGAAATCACCGTAGTGTATACAACCGATTCAAGGTATAAAAGACTAATATTACTAGGTCTTGGAGAGAAATTTACTTGTACTCAAGAAATATTGCGAAAGGCCTATTCTTTTGTAGTAAAAATGTGTCATGCAAAACATTGGAAACATGTAGCTGCATGTATTCCTAAGGTAAAAGGGTTAACTCTACTTGAAACTACTTCTGCAGTTCTGGACGGTATTGCTTTAACAAATTATCTATTCCTCCAATATAAAACGATCGATAAAGATGCAGTTTCTTTAATAAAATGCATTGATCTCATCGGTACCCATTGCGAATTCTTGCCTCAGCTCGAAGATGCATTATCTATTATAGACGCTGTATATCTCACAAGAGATCTCGTCAATGGCAACGCAGATGATGTAAATCCTGAATTTTTTGCCAATGTTGCTATCGAACTCGCTGAAAAATCCGAGCGGTTGCAAGTTAAAGTACTCAATACATCGGAACTTAAAAAACTAGGGTTGCATCTTTTGCTTGCGGTCGGACGAAACTCCTCGGTAGGTCCACGCCTTCTCATTATAGAATATAATGGCGGTCCAAAATCTGCAGATACAACTCTTCTCGTCGGTAAAGGAGTGACTTTTGATACAGGTGGGCTGAATGTGAAGCCAAGTGGACACATTGAAACGATGCGTGCAGATATGGCAGGCGGGGCAGCAGTGCTTGGAACTATGCAAGCAATTGATGCACTTTCCCTTCCAGCTAATGTCGTTGGAATCATTCCTCTGACAGAAAATGCGGTCGGTGCGAGAAGCTATAAGCCAGGCGATGTCTATTCTAGTTTTAGTGGCAAAACGGTAGAAATTGGAAATACCGATGCAGAAGGTAGACTTATTTTAGCAGATGCCGTTTCTTATGGGCAGCAATATTGTAATCCAACGCGTATCATCGATATAGCCACTCTCACTGGAGCCATTGGTGTTGCACTAGGGGAGTTCCGCAGTGGACTTTTTTCTAATCATCAATCGCTCACACAATTAATTTGCAAAGCTGGCGAAAAAACTGGAGAAAAAGTTTGGGCATTTCCCATGGATGTAGAATATGCGGAACTTCTTAAATCCAAAGTGGCAGACATCAATAATTGTAGCAAAGGTCGACTTGCCGGATCCATTACAGGAGCCAAATTCATCGAATTCTTCTTAGAAAAACCTGTGCAGTGGGCTCATTTAGATATTGCCTATACTGGGTTTATGGATACTCCTAAATATTATCATACAAGTTCTGCTACAGGATTCGGTGTGCGCTTGCTGGTAGAACTTATCCGAACTATCTATGCAAAAAAATCATAATATTCTTGTAGGAATTCAAGAAACGGGTTCGGAGTTGATCGAATTGCTCGCTAGTAAATTCGATCAAGTATCAAAAAAACAATGCAAACGCTGGATAGACATGGGAATCGTTTGTGTCAATGACAGAATATCTACTCTAGCATCGCGTACAGTCTCCCACCGAGATACTATCACTGTCTATTTAGCACTGCAGCAAGAAAGACAAGAAATGCAATCTGCTTTTGCAGTGATTGCTGAATATCCGGAATTTATCGTCTGTAATAAACCTATCGGCTTTGTTTCTTGCAGCGAAACTATTTCGGATGCACTGAAGCAAAGTGTCGATCTTGTTCATAGATTGGATATGGAAACTTCAGGTATACTCATTGTTGCAAAGACTACTGCTATGCACAAAGCTCTTTCCTCCCTCTTTCGATTGCGTAAGATACAAAAGGAATATATAGCTGTCGTGCCGGGTGGATGGGAGAGGGATTCAGGAACGCTAACTGGAAAATTTAGACGAGTTAGCGACCCCAGTGCCAAAGCGGTATGGACTGCAAAATCAACTCGGGGGGGTATTGGAATCACGCACTTTCGCGTTCTGAAGAGAACAGGAAACTTTGTACTTTTGCATCTGAAACCCTATACTGGGCGAACGCATCAACTCCGTGTCCACTGTAGCGAAGCTGGCTTTCCGATTATAGGGGATTATCATTACGGATCTACAGTAATCATGCCTAGAATGTATTTGCATGCATATGGACTTCGATTTAAAAATCCACAAACTGGAAAAGATATTCATCATCTATCTCCTATTCCAAGAGAATTTAAAGCCCTTTGGAAAAGCTAAATGGATACAAAAATGAACCATGACATTAAATCTGAAAAGCAACGATCTGAAACTTTTTCAGTAGAAGAAGGATATCTTACATATGGTATTTTTTTTGGGAAACTATGCCCTCTAATAGAATCTAAAGTAATAAAAGAAAAGCAAGACTTTTATAACTTTTTTTGCCTAGAAATTTGTTCTTGGAATGAATATTGCGCAGAATGGAATGAAGCCGTTTATCGCGTAACTAATATTCCAAAGGAACAACAACTAACTTTGCAGCTCTCATTATCTCAAATCTTTGAATGTACATTAGAATGTTGTAAACTTCACAATAAACATTGTGAAAATAAAGTCATAAATTCTGTTAAAATCCTCGAAGGAATGAAAGAAGTTCCAGAACAATATCAAGTTGAATGGAAAATATGGCAAGAGGCTGTTAGCAATACACAAAGGAATTCTATACATTATGATAATTTCGATTGGCACGCGAATCAGTTCCATTTTTAAAGATGGTGTATGATTTCATAGATATACTAGACTATTAAATATATGCGAATTGTCATCGTAAAATTATCTGCGCTTGGCGATATTCTTCAGTCGCTGGATATTCTTCCCCGTATAATGGCCGTTTTCCCAGAGTGCAAAATAGATTGGGTCGTGGAGAAGAAATTTCAAGATGCACTCCGAAACCATCCAGGAATTAATACTATAATTCCTTGTGATTCTAGAGGATTACGTACGCGCCCAACAACTGGTGCAATAAGAGAGCTGATAAGAAGTTTGCGACGAGTGAACTACGATGTCCTTATTGATCTTCAGGGCAATTGTAAATCAGGGTGCATAAATTTATGCATTCGAGCCAGAAGCAAGCATGGCTTTTCTTTATTTAGTGCAGCTGAGTGGCCAAATATATTGTCTACAACCCATCGGTATGACTTGAGATCTATTGGATCCATTCGAGACAAAAACATTGCTTTAATCGAAAAAGTATTTCATAAGCCCTTTATGGATTGTAAGGAAATTTCTATTTTTCCTTTAGAATCATGCGAAAAGGAAACGGTACAGCACTACCGAAGTAGGTTATCTCGCGATGCATTGGTTGTTATGGTCTGCCCCTTTTCAAAGTGGCCAAATAAAATGGTAAGACATTCTTTTCTACTACAATTTTTGCGTTCTATTAGAGAGTATTGGCTTATGCAGTATGTATTTGTATGGGAAAGTGCTGAACAGAGAACATTTGTACAAGATTGGATTTCTCAGCTAGATAGTCGAGATCTCTCTATAGGGAATGTATCTATTCCTGTATGGTATCATCTTATGTTGGAAAGTGCTCTTGTCATTGGTGTCGATTCCAGTAGTTTACATTTAGCATCGATCGGAAATGTACCGACCTATACTTTTTTTGGACCCTCTAGAGGTGATGTATATACACCCAGTAGGGATCAACATGGGTACTATCAAAGTGTCTGCCCGCATAATGTCCAGTTTATAAAGCGTTGTCCTATCTTGCGTAGTTGCAAAGATGGAGAATGTTTACAAACATTAGATTTGCAAAAAGTTCTGCGGAATTTCTTACAATGGGCAAAAAAAATTATTAAGGAGTAATAAATCCGATTGATCTGGAATAAGAGTATTTTGTACAATTACTTCATCGGGGAACTTCTAGAATTAAGAACCGTCTGAACCAGGTCAGGATCGGAAGATAGCAGCCTTAAGGATACATATTTTGCTAGAAGTCTTCTCCGACTATTTATCCAATAATCTAAACATCTCATCCATCAATTCACTATCAAAGTTGTTAAATAAAACAATTTTTGTCTCTTCATTCTTTACATAGATTTTCTGCAATATCGAATCATATTGGAGAGTTATTCCGTCAAAAACAAAAGATTCTACCTTTTGGCCTGCATAATTTTTGCTCTGATCGAGAGTTGGAAAGTCGTTAGGATACCAAATTTTTTCTTCCACAAGATCTTCGATAAAGTTTTTGTTTCGAAAGTTGAAGCAACGGTGATAACAAGTGCCGCTCTTTGAATCAATAATATATTGGAAAAATCCTCGATATTTTCTTCCTCTAATTTCAAACTCTCCTGGAATTCCATATAATATATCGTTTTGTCCCGTTCTTTGATTATAAACTTCATTTTGAAGCGAATACCGTGTTCCAATAAATTCATCGATAATTTTGGGAAAGCTATGAAAATATAAACACTCTTCCTTACCTAGATTTTGAATAATAGACCTATATTTTGGATCTTTGAGAGAATTTGCTGGATTATCAAACCAACGAGTTATATGTGTTGGATACAAAAGATTGACTTTTTTTGTCTTTGAATAGGGATGATTTCGCGCCAGTTTTGTGGAGTTACATGAATACCGGTAGTAGTTTCTTGATTGATTCGCTTTTTTTGTTTTATAGATTTTACATTTTTATCTTTTTTCCCTGTTTTTTGCTTACGGGTGGTTTTTGGTATCTCTTCTTCTACTTGGTTTAGTTCTAATTTATGTTCAAGTAGACCTTCCATTGTTTTTTCCCAAAAAGACTTTTCTTCTTTAGTGGTCTCTTCAAAAAATTGGTGCATTTTTGCAACCTCCTCTTTTTTAAAGATCGGTTGTAAAATAGGAATTTCCGGATGGATAAATTCTTCAATAGAAAAAATTTCAGCTCTTGTTTCTCCTATCGTTTCAAAAAAATCTTGCGTTTCTTTGGAAATCTTATAAAAAATTTTCATTTTTTGAAGAGGGATTTTTAGATTGTATTTTTTCTAATTCTTGTAACAAATTGCCATAGATGATTTCATCATTTTCTACATTTATTCCAGTCTGTGGGAAATCTTTTACGTAAGACCGCAAAAAAGAAGCTTCAATAGTTCGATCGAAAAAAGAGCTATTTTTCATTTTTATGAGAATAATTTCTGTAAATAACCTAGAACTAGGCAAGCTATTTTCAAGAAAATGAGTTTTGATTCTTTCTTTTACGTTAAAATGATCTAAACTCCTTTTCTTTTTATCTTTTTTTTGTTTCTCCTCAGCTTCCTTAAATGACTCCATCACTTTTTCAAGCTCAGGGCGAAGATGTTCTGATTTTTGTAACTTTTGTACCATCTTCAACACTTTCTTAGATTCCTGGGAAAGATTTTCCTGTACAAGTAAGAAATCTCTTTTATCTGATTCGATTTTATCATATGTGTAATGAATATGTTTTAGAACTTTCCAAAAATCCCGAAAGTTGACACTTTTGGGATTCATGGCATTTTTTATAGAAAGAAACTTTATCATATCTAGTGAAGATATTTCTACAGCAGGTGCTTGAGTAATTATTCTTAATAATTTTTCTCTTACAACCTGAGGAGTAATTTCTTTCTGGAGTTTTTTTCCTGTTTTCTTGTGAGTATAAGTACTCTTTTTAGGTTTTTTCTTACTAACAAAGGCATCTTGCGTTAGGAGAAAAAGTTTAAATAACTTGGGAAAAGATTCTTTTATCTTTCCATCTTCTTCCTCAATAAAAACAGAGAGAAATTGATTGAGGTGATTTTGACTCCAATCTTTAAGAAGTTCGAATTCCTCTGTATTTCGTAGTGCCAAAATTTGTTGATATGTTTTTTCAATTTCTTCCTCAAAAGTTTGAAGAAGAGGCTGCATCAAATCCTCGGGTAACTTGGATAAAATTGTGTTAATCTCATAAATACATTTTTGTTTGCACAATAACTCACATTGATTTCGTATTTTACGACAACAAGCGAGAAAGCCCACGGTTTTAATCGTGGGATGAGAGCGTCTATATATTCTTTTGATTCTGCACATACTTTTTAACAGTATATTCATTCAAACGCCCAACACTGTCAATATAGTAGGATCTAGTCCATAAAGTTGGCAACCTAGATTTCAGACTTGGAAATTCTTGACGTAGAATTCTGCTGGAAT
>JBOFEG010000016.1:0-6673 GCA_051647685.1 Chlamydiales bacterium | reverse complement strand
ACAGATAAAAATATGTAAAACAGTATTTTTATAGTAAAATTAATTTATTCAGTTTTTAATAAATTATTAAAATATAGTATTATAATAATGATTAATACTAAAATACAATAATTATGTTAACACTAAAATGGTTCGATATTTTTTATACTCTACTACTACCCTCTTCAACAAAATTATCTAATATTTTATTAGTTCTTTAATTATTTTAGTTTTTTTCTTAAAATCCTTATCTTATATGTCGGAAAATTCTAAACAAACAACTACAGATCTTAGCTGCGGAATTGTAGGTCTACCTAATGTAGGTAAATCTACTCTTTTCAATGCGTTGACCAAAAAACAAGTCCCAGCTTCTAACTATCCTTTTTGTACAATTAACCCAAACGTTGGCATTGTTTACTTACCAGATCCCAGATTATCGACTCTTGCAACTTTATCTCAAAGTAAGCGCATTATTCCGGCAACTGTGACTTTTGTAGATATTGCAGGCCTTGTAAAAGGCGCTTCCCAGGGCGAGGGTCTTGGCAACAAATTTCTTGCCAATATCCGAGAGAGTAATTTAATTATTCATGTAGTTCGATGTTTTGAAGAAGAGGATGTAACACATATAAGTGGAAAAACTCATCCAGTAGAAGATGCACAAATTATTGAACTTGAGCTCATGTTATCTGATTTACAGTCGCTGAATGGGATTATTGATCGGCTGGAACGCAAAGACAAGGGACAAAAAGATTCCGACGAACTTTTGACTGTACTTCGCAAAGCACAAAAATTCTTAGAAGAGGGTCATCCTATTAGAACTGGTTCTTGGACTCGAGATCAACTTCGATATCTCGCGCAATTTTCTTTCTTGACTTCTAAAAAAATGATATATCTTGCAAACGTATCTGAGGGAGATATTCCAGAAATGGATAATGCACATGTTCAAGAATTAAAAGTTCATGCCCAGCAAGAAAATGCTATAGTACTACCAATCTGCGCAAAATTAGAAGAAGAACTCGCCTCTCTGTCAGAATCGGAGGCAAAAGAATATCTCCATAGTCTTAATCTAAAAGAATCCGCGTTAGAAAATCTCATTCGGATAGCTTTCCAAGAGCTTGGACTTATTACCTTTCTAACTACTGGTGTGGAAGAAACGAGAGCTTGGACTATTCGAAAAGGAACTGCTGTGGCTCAAGCTGCTGGAAAAATTCATTCCGACCTAGAAAAAGGTTTTATTCGTGCGGAAGTTCTCTCTTTTGAGGATTTTGTTACCTACAAAGGCAAGACTCATGCAAAAGAACAGGGGAAAGTGCGTTTAGAGGGAAAAGAATATGTGGTTAATGATGGCGATATCATTGTTGTTTATCACAATTAATTGATAAATAAGTTTTCTTGATTTCTTTAATTGTAGTTTGCATGCTGCAAAAATAACCATAACCCAAAGATACAATCGAACCATATGGCTGAAAAAACCGAAAAAGCCACGCCAAAAAAACTAAGAGATGCAAGAAAAAAGGGGCAAATTGCAAAGTCACAAGATTTTCCTGCGGCTTTTACATTTGTGGTCTCTATCTCTTCTGTTCTTATTTTTTCTGCCTATTTATTTGCCAACCTAGCTGGATACATGAAATATATCTTTCAATTGATACCCAGTACTGGATCTCCCAATTTTAAAGTAACAAATCTTATTCCTGCAGCGACACTTACGATCGCAAAAAGTTCTCTCCCCATACTTGGTCTCTCGGTGTTTACTGGCGTTTTAATCAATTTTTTAATTATAGGCCCTCTGTTTTCTTTCGAAATTATGAAACCAGATTTAAAACGCTTAAATCCTATTAGTAACCTGAAAAATTTGTTTAAATTAAAAACTTTTATTGAGCTGCTTAAGTCTATTTTTAAAATTACTGGGGCAATGATCATTATTTTCTTCGTAATCAAAGATAGTCTCGGAGAAATTGTTGCAACAGCTAGTTTGCCCGTGCTTGCAAGCGCTATGATCTTCTCGCAGTTTTTACTCAAAGTAGTAATTCGAGTTGGAATATTTTTTCTATTTATAGCAGCCCTCGATCTCTTATTCCAAAGAAAGAATTTTGCAAAAGAAATGATGATGGAAAAATTTGAGTTTAAGCAAGAGATGAAAGATCTAGAAGGCGATCCAATGCTTCGCGGACGAAGAAGACAAATGGCGCATGAAATAGCTTATCAAGATGGTCCCATGGTAGCTAATCGAGCAAGAGCTATTATTACTAATCCAACACACATTGCAGTCGCAATACATTATGAAAAGACGGAAGTCGCTCCGAAAATTTTAGTTATGGGACAAGGATTGATTGCAAAAAAAATCATTGAAGTGGCTATTTCGAATCATGTTCCCGTTATGAGAAATCCTCCCCTCGCGCAAAAATTATATCGAGAAGGAGAAATCGATGAATATATTCCAGAAGAAACCTATGAAGCTGTCGCTGAAATTCTCCGCTGGCTAGATAAACTTGAACAAACTACATTTAATACAGAGGCATTTTTATGAAATCGAGTTGGCTCAGTGTTGATACCTTTACGAAACTGATCAATCGCTCCAGCGATGTTATTCTCGCTCTTTTTGTTGTTACGATCATTGTTATGATCATCGTTCCCGTATCCCATTTTATTTTAGATGGATTTATTGCAATTAATTTTGCTATCTCTCTCGGTTTACTTATGGTGGGTCTATACATATCAAAAGCGGTACACTTATCTATTTTTCCCTCCATTCTTTTGCTAACTACACTATTTCGTCTTGGGGTTGAAATTGCCGCGACCAGACAAATTCTTCTCTATGCAGACGCTGGTCAAGTGATTGGGGCTTTTGGTAGTCTCGTTGTCGGTGGTAATTTCGTAGTAGGAGCGGTCATTTTTTTAATCATTACAATCGTTCAATTTATTGTAGTAACTAAGGGTGCTGAAAGAGTTGCTGAGGTCGCAGCGAGATTTACCTTAGATGCTATGCCCGGAAAGCAAATGAGTATTGACGCAGATATGCGCAGTGGCATTATCGATTCAAATCAGGCACGAGAACTTAGACTAGCCCTCACTAAAGAGAGTCAACTGTATGGCGCCATGGATGGTGCTATGAAGTTTGTTAAAGGAGATGTAATAGCAGGTATTGTTATTGCCATTATTAATATTATTGGTGGGATTATCGTTGGAACTCTATTCCATAATATGACCGCTCTCGAGTCTTTAAAGACCTTTACCTTATTATCGATTGGAGCTGGCCTTGTTTCACAAATCCCTTCCCTTTTAATTTCACTAACAGCGGGTATTGTAACAACAAGAGTATCGAGTGAAAAACAGGATGGGAACTTAGGGAAGGATATTTCAGAACAACTATTCGCCTATCCAAAAGGGTTAATTTTATCGAGTTTATTTTTATTTGCCCTGGGATGGATTCCGGGATTTCCTACACTCATTTTCATAATACTATCCTTGCTCATTGGGGGAGGTGCTGTCTTTAAGGTTTATCGCGCTAGAAAAAACCGAGGTGGAACCGGATTATTTGGGAGCACGGATTTGGCAGGCGAAACAGAAGATCACAGTGTTGTTCGGGGATCCTCGGATGAATACTCTTTAACCGTTCCGGTCATTCTAGAACTTAGTAATTCTCTATCACAACTAATTCGTACCGATAAAACTAGTGGAAAATTCGTAGAAGAAATGATCCCCAGGATGCGGCATGCTCTCTATTTAGATCTTGGCATTCGTTTTCCCGGAGTTCACATGAGATTTGATTCTCCTACCCTGCAAGAAGATGAATACGCTATTCTTCTCAACGAGGTGCCAATTATCAGAGGAAAAATAATCAAAGATTCCGTGTTAACAAACGAATCTAAAGAAACCTTAAAACGATATAATCTAACTTATACTGAATCAAAAAATATTATTGGAAATGCTTCTCTATGGGTAAATAATCAATATACAGAAATACTAAAGAAAGCAGGCATTAAATTCTGGACACCAGTTGAAGTAATCATGTTACACCTTTCCTATTTCTATAAAACACATGCAGCGGATTTTATAGGAATACAAGAAATGAGAGCTATTTTAGAATTTGTAGAGAAGTCCTATCCAGATCTCGCAAAAGAAGTAACGAGACTTATCCCTTTACAGAAACTCACAGAAATTTTCAAAAGACTAGTACAAGAAGAAATTTCTATTAAAGACTTGCGAGCTATTTTAGAAGCGTTAAGCGAATGGGCACAAACTGAAAGAGATACCGTACTTCTTACAGAATATGTCAGATCCTCTTTAAAACGCTACATCAGTTACAAATATTCTCAAGGACAATCTGTCCTTGCAGCTTACTTGCTAGACCCCGAAATTGAAGATATGGTGCGTAGTTCGATTAAACAAACTTCGGCAGGATCTTTCCTTGCACTAGACCCAGATACTTCCCAACTAGTAATACAGGCTTTTAAATCAATCATTGTTCCCGTTCCTGCGGGCAGCCAACCGGCCGTACTTATTACCAATATGGATGTCAGACGCTTTGTTCGAAAGTTAATAGAAAGTGATTTTCCAGAAATGCCTGTGATCTCCTATCAAGAAATTATTCCAGAGATTCGTATTCAACCTTTAGGTAGAGTTCAGTTAACATAATGATATTATGAATAATGAAATTTTTTCCTCTTCAGATTCCAGTCGAGTACAAAAATCGGAAGCCAGTCTTGGCGCGCAAAGAACACTTATGGAGCAAATTGAAAGTGAAGTCACAATGGAAGAATGGTCACAATCTGGAAGATTTGGCGCTTACGCCATCTTTAGAAGATTCCCTTTTCAATCGTTAAATGATAGAGTTAGACGAAGAGAAAGAGAGAAGGAAGGAGTTTCTTCTTTAGAAGAGGATCAAGAAGGTGTAGAAGAAATAACAGAAATAGAAGCTATTGCAAAACATTATCAAGAAAAAAATAATGAGTTGCAATATCGATCACTGCTCGCTTTACGAAACTTCTTTACGAACAAAGCAAATGTATCTGAGATTCTGAAGAAGATCCTCGATTTTTATCCCGATCAATATCTGGCAAGTGATGCTTTAGAATTTTTGATAGAAACGACTCCCGAAGACACAGATTTAAGTAAAACACTTCTACAAGCGAAAGAACAGTTTTCTACTAAATATGAACGCGAAATTAAACTCGGAAGGAATATTCGCAATGAGGTTAACCGTTTTACAAAAAAGGGAATTGGTACTCCTCCCTCTTTACGGGATCTCTATCGAGATATAACAGGAAATCCGCGACCGCCTTTGACGCTATTTGATGAGTTAATCACCCTCTTTTCCTACGATCAAATGGAGAAAGTGATTAAGTTCCTATTACACGCGCTGGGAAGTGATCTAAAATCGAAAGGACCCTCTATTTCCCCTGCAGAACTCAAACGTCTCATCACAGAAACGAGATCTCTTCAATCTATTTTATGGATTTATAAATTCTTCTTCTATCGGATGATTGTGATCCAAAAGAAATTCAATAAGTATACACTACCCCTCCCAAAGCATATTAATTTTATTCTATTGTCAAAGGCACTTGTGCTTTTATTACAAGAAAGATACCCGTCTCAAGAAAAAATTTTTATTATGACTAATACTTTAGATATTGGAGAAGATCTTATGGCGCACATCATCTTACTAACGCAATATAGAGATGCCATGCGACAAATTTCTCCAAAATTATTTAGATCCGAGAATCATAGACAGGAAGTATTACTAAGTATTTTACAAGCATTAGATACTTTAGAAGATCGAAAATTAGAACAAGATGAAACAAATAAATAAAATTCAAAACCTCCACTGAGCGCCGAAGTTTACCGCTTGGACAAAATCCCCTTTAGTGAACTCCGCTCTATAATTCATAAGCAGATCAAATGATGGATAGTAAGAAATAGTTGCGCCCCATTCCATAAAGAAACGATGAATAGAGCCCGTATAAGTTTGCGTAGCAAAACTAGAAGCGCAAGCGGTATAGTTGTCGAGTTTAGAGTGGAAGGTTCTGTTAGATAAATGGGTGATGCCGTGCCAACCGAGATCTAGATACGCTTTTGCACAATCGAGTTGCTCTTGCCTCTCAAGCTGAAGTTTAATAGATGCCAGTGTATCTAAGAAGCCGAAGTACTTCGATTCTGTCTGTAAATTTAGTCCTTTTGGCTTATCTTCTGAAATAGAACTTAAGAAAATATTCGTCTGTACAACGGTTACTCTGGGTATGAAAGCGAGGCGACTATATCTTGCACTGTACTGAACGGAGAAAGCCTCTGCGGCATCCCAATAATGAGGATTGGCCTTGGCTTTGATGGGATAACCTATAAAGAGGGTATGGAAAGCAGAGGTATAGGCATAAGCTCCAAGTACTCCAAGGGAACAATAGAAATCGTTTTTCCTATATACTAGCTTGGTATCGAGGTAGGCACCATTTGAGTCTGCTGTTCCTCTGTGATCGGCCCATTTGGTATGAGTGTGCAAATAACTCCCCGAGATTTGTGTATTGAAGTTTGTTGGATGTTGGGTGGCATATTGAAGGCGAACCCCTCCAGTATTCTGTTCATAGTTAGGCAAATGATAGTGTTTTCTGTGGACGTCGTTTCTATAGTACAGGGGCAGGAGCGTGAGGGAATTTTTGGTAGTGAGGTACTCTCCTTCACAAGTAGTTGGGTTTTGGGTTAG
>JBOFEG010000015.1:0-1786 GCA_051647685.1 Chlamydiales bacterium | reverse complement strand
ATGCGTTTTTCAATTTCTTGATCTATTGCGTCTACAAGATTTTCGGGTAGTCTAAGAGTCATTCTGCAAATCAATCTATTCTTATTTTTTCTTGCCTTTGGATTAGCCTTAGTGATAAATTCTTCAACTTTTTTATCGTTTTCTTCATTGTTTACAATAGGAGATTGTATCTTAGATTTTATGACCATATTATGACCTCATTTTTACATCAATTTAGTGTCATATATATGTCTATATAATGCCTCAATTTCTGTACAAGCTTTTTTATCTGAGGGCTTTAATTCTACTATCCCTAAACCCTCTGCTGTTGCATTAGAAAAGGCTTTGCGAAGACCAATAACCACGGGTATTACTTTGATACTGGAAAATTGCTTCAGGATTTCAAGTGCATCTTTGTTATCTTTTCCTCTATACCATCCACAATTGATAAAACTGTATGCCTTTAAATTTGGATTCACTTGTTTAGCTTGTTCGACTAGCTGTGATACTTGATTCATTGTCCATATATCAAATGACTTTGGCTGGAAAGGAACGAGTAATTTATCGCTTATAGTAAGGGCTGCCCTAAGTGACTCTGTATCTCTGCCTCCACAGTCTATAATTACGTCATTGTAGCCTGTTTTTAACTCTAATACACTATTTCTAAGTTCTGAGCCGATGAGTTTTTTTGTATCCCATTTAACCTCAATTCCTAGGCCGTTTCTATGTCCTACCCAGTCAACAGATGTCCCTTGTTCATCTCCATCAACAAATAAGATCTTTTTATTTTTGAGTTGGCTTCTCATAACAACTAGATTTGTTGATATCAAAGACTTTCCTACTCCGCCTTTGATTCCTCCTACTGTTACTATCATAATTTGCCTATTGCCTATATGTCATTTTAATGTCTTGATGACATCATAATAGTTCCAAAAAGATTTATGTCTTATAGTTTTTATTCAAGAAATAATACGAATAATTTTTAAAATCTCCAACTTGCTCCGAAATTAACTGCTTGGATAAAATCGCCTTTAGTCATTTCCGTTCTAGAGTTGATTAAAAGATCGATATTATTCATAAAAGAAAAAGCAATGCCCCATTCCATAAAAAAGCGGTTAGCAGAACCGCAGTAAGTTTTTGTCGAAAAACTACAAGCACAAGAAGTATAGTGATCTAGTCTAGAGTGAAACTCTCTATTCGATAGATGAGAAGAGTTGTGCCAACCAAGATCTACGTAAGGTTTCACACAACAATAGCAATGAGTCTTTTTTCCTTGTATTCGTAGAGAAACAAGGGTATCTAAAAACCCAAAGTATTTAGCGTCTGTTTGTAGATTGAGACCTTTAGGTTTATCTTCACAAATCGAACTCAAATAGATATTGGTTTGCGTCAAAACAATCCTGGGGATAATGGCTATAGAGCGATAAATATGAGTATATTGAAGAGAAAGAGATTCGGCTACATCCCAACTATGAGGAGTCGACATGGCTTTGATTGGATAGCCAATAGATAGGTTGTGCGTTGCATCGGTATAAGAATAGCCTCCGAGGAGGGCCAAGGAGGCTAAAAAACCTTTCATAGAATAACCAATACCTACATCGATATAGACTGCATTGGAGTCGGCATTTCCTCTGTGATCTCCCCAGTTTGTATGGGTATGGATGTAGCTAATGCTTGCGGTGGGTTGGAAGAAAGTTGGATAATTTATGTCATAACTTACGCGAACTCCACCGCTATTTTGGACATAGTTGGGGATGGAGCTGTCTTTATGCATGTCGTTTCTGAAGTAAAGTGGTGTAGCGGTTAG
>JBOFEG010000014.1:0-1579 GCA_051647685.1 Chlamydiales bacterium | reverse complement strand
TTTTATTGAATATGTAGTCATAGTAAGAAGCCATATTCTAAACAAAATATACATATAATATATGTCTTCAAGACGGATATAAAAATCACGAATGATAGACCGACATATTCGATTATACAAAAATCTAACAAAATAACATTAATTGAGATCGGAATTACTTCTATAGACAACCTGACAGTAGTAGAAAATAAAAAACCTAGAAAGTATGACATACTTGCCAAGAAATTAAGTTTAATATATAAATGTGAGACAGAAATTATACCTTATCCATTAATATGGAACTGTTACGAAATATCATCAAAAGTACTGCAAGAAACAAAAAATGCCACCTGAAGCGAAAGCATATGCACAAATAATCGCTCTGCGCAAAACTCTTGAGCTCATTTCTTTTGAGCATAAGCGATGCATAGAAGAGAATATGAAAGAGTATGAGATTGACAGAGCTATCAATTTGATGGGTGTACCGACAACCTCAGTGTGTCCTGAGTACTAACTTATAAAAGGTTTTTAACTAAACAGTAACTGAATATATAATATACATCTTTTATAATTGTAGAAAATGAAAAGCCGAGGAAATACGATATACTAGCAAAGGAACTAAGCCTTATCTATAAATGTACAACTAAAATAATTACATATGTAATCACTTGGGATGGTGTGGCAACACAATACCACAAAACTAACTTGGGAAACCTAAACATGCCACCTAAAGCCGAAGCCGAAGCCTACGCATAGACAATCGCACTGCGTAAAACACTTGAGCTCATATCTTTAGAGAGGAAAAGATGTTTAGAGGAAGATATGAAAGAGTATGAGATTGTACGAGCCTTACACCTTCATGTTCCAGTATTTAGAATAAAGGTAAAAAAGTCTAATAACCCAACAATAAATATAACATACGTCTTATTAATATTATTCTGTATAAGAAGGCCTTTAGTAAGATATTAGATTGCCTTCAAACTGTAGAAGTTGAAAAACTACGAAAATACGACTTGTTGGCAAATGAGCTAGGATCGATCCACAAATGTAAGACGCGTATTATTCCATATGTTCTTACGTGGGATGGAATAGTTACAAAATGCCATAAACGTTATCGCCAAGCTTTCGGAGTAGAAAAATTTATTGAGGCCTATATTCAATCTCTAGTATTAAAGAAGACCTATGAAAGCATCTTGACGGACTTCAAGAGAGGTAAAATGCTGGGAAGCATGGGCAGAAACGAAATGATCGAGATCTCAGTAGATAAGCTTTTTGCTGATGGAGAGAGTAATGATGAGGAGATATGAGGTGTAAGGAAGATAGCCGAAGTACTTCCCGATGTGGAAGTAAGGAAAAGAAGAAAGATTTAAGTGCAAGTATGAAAAATTTAATTAAAATAGTAAGATATTTAGCACTGCACTAATATGCTACATTGTATTGATTAAATGCACTAAACTAAAATATGGAATGATCTGTTCACACATTCACTTGACTCATATCTGGCAATCTCTAACATGCGTGGGAGATTTAGTGGTGAAAAGAGAGGAAATCTAACACATTTACAATGTTGGCATGTGTGTGGATTCTCTGCTCTGTCATG
>JBOFEG010000013.1:0-37280 GCA_051647685.1 Chlamydiales bacterium | reverse complement strand
TATAAAACATTGGAATATTTTACTGGATCAATAGTCATTGTTAGAATCCTTGTTCGTATAGTTTATTTTTCAAATGGAATAACTCTAAAGTATTTATAGAAATCTAAGTGTTATTATATGTTTTAATATAAAAAAAATTTTATTATAGAGCATTTGTTTTCATATCATATGATTTATATGATTAATTTGTAAATTAGAGAATAGCTAGTGCTATTTTTAAAATAATAATTACTATTACCCTTATCTTTTTTTATGACTTGAAATCAGTATTTGATATACAGTTTGAAGAAGAACTAAACATATTAATAGATCTATTTTATCTAGATTGAATTTAGCGTCTCTATGCTGTTTATATTCTGATTGCTTTGATGGATTAATAGGTGGTATAGGAGGCAAATCAAAATCAATCATACTCTTGTAATATAGGTATTAAATTTTTTTATTGCAATATCTTTAAATGGAGAGGATTGACAGAGAAGATAGAACTACGATATAATTTTTTGTTATTGTAATAAAAAATTGTATTTTCGTGACGTTGTTTGATTTATTAAAGCCTGCTGCTTATCAAAAAGAAATTGAAAATGCTGATGAAGTGAAAAAAAATTATCGGTATTGGAGATTACGAATTTTTTATAGCATGTATATCGGCTATGCCTTTTATTATCTCACTCGTAAAAGCTTTACTTTTGCTATGCCAGCAATGGTGGAAACACTCGGATTTACTAAATCAGAACTCGGTATTTTAGGAAGTATATTATACATAACCTATGGAATAAGTAAATTTTTGAGCGGTATTTTGTCGGATAGATCAAATCCGCGCTATTTCATGGGTATTGGACTCATTTTGACGGGCGTGTGCAATATACTATTTGGTTTATCATCATCTATTTATGCATTTGCTATTTTCTGGGGTCTAAACGGATGGTTTCAAGGATTTGGTTGGCCTCCATGTGCGAGATTGCTTACCCATTGGTATTCTCAATCTGAAAGAGGAACATGGTGGGGATTTTGGAATACGTGTCACAATGTAGGAGGCGCTCTTATTCCTTTAGTTGCAGCTATAGTGTGTCAGGGGCTGGGTTGGAGATTCGCTATGTTTTTCCCTGGAATCGCATGTATTTGTGCTGGGATTTTTTTAATAAATCGTCTGCGGGATACACCACAATCACTCGGACTTCCGCCCATCGAAAAATATCATTCACAGGGGGATTTTTCTCCAAAAATAGATGAGGGAGATACACTGACGACTAAAGAAATATTGTTTACTTATGTAATTAAGAATTCTTATGTATGGGTTCTCGCCATAGCTTATTTTTTCATATATATTATACGGACTGCCATTAATGACTGGGGGTATTTTTTCTTATATGAGCATAAACAATATTCACTTTTGCAAGCGGGAACTGGAATTTGTGCTTTTGAAATAGGAGGATTTGTTGGTTCTCTTGCTGCAGGATGGCTATCTGATAATTTGTTTAAGGGAAAACGAGCGCCGATCAATGTCTTATTTAGTGTATTTGTTCTTGTAGTTCTATTAAGCTTTTGGTACGTCCCGCAATGTTGGTTTTATTTGGATACAACCTTCATGTTTCTTATTGGATTTTTTATTTTTGGGCCGCAGATGCTAATAGGAGTGGCTGCAGCAGAACTTTCTCATAAAAAAGCTGCAGGAACTGCAACTGGATTTGCCGGTTGTTTTGCCTATGGAGGTGCAGCTGTTGCTAGTTTATTTGGAAAAATAGCGCAGGATTTTGGATGGTATGGGTTCTTCATTGCTTTAGCTATGTGTGCTGCTTTAGCAGCTTTATTATTACTTCCTATGTGGTCTTTGAGAACAAACCCAAAATATTCTCGAGCTTCTGAAGACACTTAATTAGTAAAAATCTATAATTATAATATTCAACAAAGCTCCTTAAGTTATATGTCATTTGTTCATCTCCACGTACATTCGCAATATTCGATATTATACTCTTCTGCGTCAATTTCCGGCCTAATACAGAAAGCCACACAGCACAATATGTCATCGATTGCACTAACAGATGCTGGAAATATGTTTGGTAGCGTCGATTTCTTTATCTCATGCATGAAAGCAAACATCCAACCTATATTAGGATTAGAAATAGTAGTAGCATCAACATCTCGTTTTGAAAAAAAGAAAATTCAGGGAAAAATTGGATACCCAATTATTTTGCTCGCAAAAACACGTGCGGGATATCAGACTCTTTGCAGAATTGCCTCTGCTGCATATACTGAAGGATTTTATTATGTTCCTCGAATTGATAAAGAGTTTTTAGAAAATAATCATACCGATCTAATCTGTCTATCAGGACCTTTATCTAGTATTATTGGACAATTGATAATACATGATAATCACGAAGAATTAACAAAAGAAATTGCTTGGTTTCAACAAGTCTTTAAAGATGATTTTTTCTTAGAAGTAAGTACATCAGAAATGACAGATTCTCATCTCGAAAAAGATGGATTTTTAAAAGAATCTTGGTTGAAACAGAGATATATCAATCATATTCAAAATGAACGCAAATATGTGAAAGAAATTCTTAGTCTTGCCAAATCTTCTTCGATCGGTTGCGTAGCGACAAATCCAATTCATTATTTAGAGAGAGAGGATTGGCTTTCTCACGAAATTTTATTAAATATTCAATCAGGTCAACCTAGAGAAATTTGGGAAAATGATCAATATGGCAAACCAAAATCGCGTGTATTGAATCCGAAGAGAGATACCTTTATAACACACGAACATTATTTCAAATCAGCTTTAGAAATGCAAACTCAGTTTTCGTATATACCAGAAGCAGTTGAAAATAGTTTGCTAATCGCAGCTAAGTGTCATGTAGATCTAGCTTTAAACAAACGGTTCTATCCTGTTTTCATGCCAGCTCATTTAGAAGGAAAAAAGATAGGTGAAGAAGAAAGACAAATAGAGGTTCAAAAATACCTGAGAGATCAGTGCCAAGCAGCAATTAATGAGCGATATACATTAGAAAAAATGGACAATATTCGCAGGAAATATAGTAATCGTAACCCATCAGAAATTATCAAAGAGCGCTTAGAATACGAATTAAATATCATTTTCTCTAGAGATATGTGTGATTATTTATTAATCGTGCATGACTTCATTTCATGGGCTAAAAATCGAGGTATTCCAGTTGGGCCAGGAAGAGGATCTGGAGCGGGATCAATTATTCTCTACTTACTTGGAATTACTGATATTGAACCCTTATACTTTAATTTATTTTTTGAGAGATTCATTAATCCAGAAAGACCCTCCTATCCGGATATCGATGTAGATATTTGTATGGAACGGAGATCAGAGGTTATCGATTATACAATACAAAAATATGGGAAAGATAAAGTAGCACAGATCATTACTTTTGGAACAATGAAGGCCAAAATGGCCATTAAAGATGTTGGAAGAGTATTAAATATTCCTCTCACTAAAGTAAATATGATTGCAAAGCTTATTCCAGAAGATCTTGTAATGACGCTTGATCTTGCTTTAGAGAGTAGTTCAGAGCTTGCAATATTGTATAGAGAAGATCTAGATATACGAAATATTTTTGATATTGCAAAAAAGTTAGAGGGTTGCATTCGTAATACAGGCATTCATGCAGCAGGAATTATTATTTGTGCAAACCCATTAATAGATCATATCCCTATATGTAAAACCAAAGATTCAGAAATATCTATTACCCAATATTCTATGAAGCTTGTAGAAAAGGTAGGGTTGCTAAAGATTGACCTATTGGGACTTAAAACTCTGACTTCTATTCAAAAAGCAGTTGATGCAATCGCTATTACCTTTGATGGAATAGATTGGAGAAATCTTCCACTAAATGATCAAAAGACTTTTACCTTATTAAATCATGGGAAAACATTAGGAGTATTCCAGCTTGAATCGACTGGTATGCAAGAACTTGCAAGAAATCTTCACATAGATAAATTTGAAGAAGTGATTGCTGCAATTTCTTTGTATCGACCAGGTCCTATGGAAATGATTCCAGCTTTTATTCATAGAAAACTTGGCAAGGAACTTATTGAATATGATCATCCATGGATGGAAGAGATTCTAGAAGAAACCTATGGAATTATGATATATCAGGAACAAGTAATGCAGATAGCATCGAAGCTTGCTGGCTATAGCCTGGGAGAAGGAGATGTGTTGCGTAGAGCTATGGGTAAAAAAGACCATGTAGAAATGGCGCAACAAAGAGAGAAATTTTGTCAGGGAGCTTTAGAATTAAATATTTCTGAAAAATTATCAGCAGAAATTTTTGATAAAGTGCAAAAATTCGCTTCGTATGGGTTTAATAAATCACATGCAGCAGCTTATGGATATGTCAGTTATGTCACCGCCTATTTGAAAGCAAACTACCCAAAACAATGGCTTGCTGCTTTGATGAGCTGTGATATGGATGATTTATCCAAGGTAGCAAAATATGTTCGAGAGTGTCATGCAATGCAAATTTCTATTCTGCCTCCTGATATTAATGAGTCTGGTATAGAATTTGTAGCGACACCAAATGGAATTCGATTCTCTTTAGCTGCTATTAAAGGAGTTGGAAAAAATATAGTTGACTCTATCCTCTTAGAAAGAAGTAACAGAGGAAATTATGAGAATTTAAAAGAATTTATAGAAAGAATTAATACTAAAAAGATAGGTAAAAAAACTTTAGAGACGTTAATTATTACAGGTTGTTTTGATTATACAGGAGTCGGTAGGAATGAACTCATAGCCTCTATTGATAGGTTATATGAAATATCTGCCAAAAAACAAAAAGAATTCTCTCGAGGAATTGTCGATTTTCTTGATTTGTTACCCATTTCGAATCAAGAGTCCTTGACAAAAGAAACAAATGTTCTAGAAAAGTATTCAAAATCAGACTTTTTAATTTATGAAAAAACTCTATTAGGTCTCTATGTAACAGGACATCCAATGGAAGAGCACGCGGATCTTATTCAAAAATTGGGATGTATTTCGTTACATAGTCTAGGAAATAATGATAATTATGGCGTAATAAAGACAGCTTTTATTTTAGAAAAAATTTCGATAAAATCTTCTAATAAAACTGGGAAAAAATTTGCAATTCTACTGATTGGAGATGGTATAGAACAATTTGAGCTCCCAGTTTGGTCTGATCTATTTCATAAATATAAAGATCAATTAGTAGAAAATGAACTTTTTATTTCTATATTATCTTTTGAAAGGGAGGGGAGAAGGCTTAAATTCACATGCAAATGGCTATCGCCTTTGCGTGATATTGAAGAAAAAAAAATTGAAGAAATGGAAAAAACAATGATAAAAGTTATAGAAACTAAACCAAAGGAACAGTCAAAGCGAAGTGATATGAAAACCGCTTATAAATTAATATTACAGCTAAATGCAGACAGAATGCGGCTTAGTGAAGTACGAATTATAAAAAAAATTTTTGATAAATATCCAGGAACTACAGCAGTCGATATGGAATTTGTTAATGAAAATTTCAAAAAAATTGCCATGATTACCATAGATGAAAGATCGGGCATTTCGGCAAATGAAGATATATCCCTCTCCTTGAAAGAAAAAGTTCCATCTATAATCACAATTTCGATGTCTGAAGAACCTAAATTGTGATAGTATTAGATCTAATAATTCAAAAAACTACAAGAGAATGGATAAATGAAAAATATCTTTTACTGCATACTAAGTATTTATTTTTTTACTGTAAATACGCCCCAGATAAGTGCTCAAACTAAAGAGTCTTTTTCTTTTACGGCTTCTGATTATTATCAGAAATTTGTTAACTCTATTCAAAATGAAAATAATAAGTGGGCTGAATATTATGGAATGACTCTCCTGTCGGCCTATCCTAAGTCTCAATTTTCTAAAGAAATATATTTTTTAATGGGGAAGATGTATTTAAATGAACAAAAATTAGATCTTGCAAATTCTTTTTTTTCAAAATATCTTAAAGAAGAGGGGGTTTCAAAAAATTTACATGAAGTTTTTATGTATAAATTACAAATTGCACAAGAATTTGAAAAAGGGATGAAAAAGCCTATTTTTCAAAGCAAGCTAGCTCCAAATTGGCTTTCTGGCAGAGAAGAATCTTTGCAAATTTGCGAAGAAATTATTATGACACTTCCCAAGGATGATCTAGCTGCAGAAGCTCTATTTTGTAAATCTAATAATTTATTATCTAAGAAAAAGTATCAAGAAAGTATACAGGCTTTAGAAAAAGTAACCGAACGATTTCCTAAACATACACTTGCCTTAGAAGCATATCTACAAATAGGTCGGATATATTTATTGCAAACAACTAAACAATTTCCCGATCCAGACCATCTAGAGCTCGCAAAAATAAATAGAAAAAAAATGGAATCCTGTTTTCCTGATCATCCGAAAATACAAGAGCTCACAGGGTTACTTGATCAAATGGAATCTTTATTTGCAGAAAGGTTATTTGTAGTAGCACAACATTACGATGGTATGAATAAACCGGACTCTGCCGCTATTTATTATGAGGCGATTATTCAAGAATATCCCAATACTAGCCAAGCAAAAACTAGTAAACACTTGATGAATAGTAGACAAAGATAAATATGAATTATGTTTTACAAAAAAATCATTATTATAGTTCTTTGTTTTCTAAGTTCTAGTTGTAGATACCATTTCCTAAGTAAACCGAATATTTCTTCAACTGTTTTTATTCCCTATATTGAAGGTGATATAGATGGAGATTTAACAAATGTATTCATACAAAAAATAACTGCGCTAGGTTATTTTACACCTGTTTCAGAAAATAGTGATTTCATTATACAAGCTCAAGTTAAGTCTGATAAATCAGATCCAATAGGATTCCAATTTGATCCGAAATATAAAGAAGATAAAAGAGTCATTCCTAATGAAAATAGGCGCAGCATAGAATTAGTATTTTCAATACTCTCTGGAAAAACTCGAGAAAAATTATTTGGCCCGTATTTTATTAAAGAATCTATAGATTATGATTTTCTAGATGATTATCTCTGTGAAGATACTATTCAAACCCAACAATCATATCTAAATTTTTCACTCGGACAGTTAGACAATAGGGAAGCAGCTTTTTCTACCTGTGGACATCCATTGTTTCACAAGGTAACAGACAGAATGTCTAAAATAATTTTTTCTGTATTAATGCAATCACCCGCGGCAAGATTAGATAAAATTAAATAATTGTATTATCATTGATATGAATTTATTAGTCTTATATTTATAAGGTATAATAGGTTTAATTTTAGTAAATATTTATTAATGAATTTTCAATCTTTAAAATAAATGAAAGATTTTATCCAGGATCAAATAACTATATTGGCGGAGATGCAAAATCTTCCTAAAATTATGGAATGGATTCGTGTACATCTACGTTATACACCGTTTTCTTCTTTTGATTCTATGAAAATTGAGATTGCTTTAGAAGAAGTCGTCGTAAATATTATGCAATATGCCTATCTAGAAGAAAAAGGAGATATAGAAGTCAATTTCACCTATTCTTTTAAAGAAATCGTTATATCTATAATTGATCAAGGAATTCCATTTAATCCCATCAAGAATATCCCTTCAAATAAACTTGACATACCATTAGAAGAACAACAGGAAGGGGGCCTTGGTTTAATTTTTATAAATAAAATTATGGATGAAATGCATTATGAAAGAAAGCACCTATATAATATTTTAATATTAAAAAAGTATTGTTTAGAATCTTTTTAAGATTTCTTTATAGATGAAATGACTTCTTCTGTGTCTAAGACCTCTGATAAAAAATATCTAAGAACTTTTAACACATGTTTTGGAGTGTTATATACTCCAGTAGTACAAAACATCAATTCTAATTTGGGATGTTGATTACTAATGCGAGCGATAAAAGTCAAAGTAGAAGGCATGTCACTCACAATCTGAGGAACAATCCAAATAGCAAACTGTTTGTTAAATAATGTAACCTTTTCATCTGTTTCAATGATATGGAAATAGTGAGGAAACTCTTCAGGAGTTAATTTATCATCTTCCTCCAAAGGTTCTCCTATTTCATGCAACAATTCGAAATCTACAAAAATCATTCCATCTGGAAGATACTTAGATAAATTTGTTCTAAATTTTTGATATAATTTTTCAAGGTGTGATGGTTGTAACATGTAATTGTTTCCTTAGTCAATAGTTCACAAAACTTCTTAATAGGATCCATTTTGTTTTTTTTAAAGAAGAATTTTTTTACTCTCCTGTGTAAAATAAATATTATTAAATTAAGTATACCTATGCGTTATTTAATCTTTTTTTTAATTGCTTGTAATAAACTATTCAGTTTAGACATAAAACTAAACGCCACATCAGCCATTCTAATTAATGCAAATACAGGTGCTATTTTATATGAGAAAAATGCGTATGAAAAGCATTTCCCTGCGAGTATTACGAAAATTGCCACCGTATTATATGTGATTGAAAAAAGCGAAGGAGAATTGGATAATCTTATATCTATTTATCCAGAATGGTTGATTAGTGTTCCAAAATCAATCAAAATAGCAAAAAAATATAGTCTGCCAGGTTATTTGTTAGAACCAGATGGGTGTCATTTTTTTTTGAAGAGTGGGGAGAATATTTCTCTACGTCATTTACTATATGGATCAATGTTAAAATCTGGTAATGATGCAGCTAATGCACTTGCATTTTCTACATCGGGAGGGATACATGATTTTATAGAGAAGCTCAATCAATATATCCATAATCTTGGTTGTAAATCCACAAATTTTGTCAACCCACATGGCCTGCACCATCCAGATCATTACACTACGGCATATGACATGGCTTTGATTGCAAAAAAAGCAATAAATTCACCAATTTTTTGTGAGATTGCAAATACTGTTGCATTCACTCGGCCTCAAACAAATAAGCAATCAGAAAAAGAAATTATAACAAACAATCAGCTCTTAAGAAAAGATAGGAAATTCTATTATGATAAGGCTTTTGGAATTAAAACAGGATATACAAAAGACGCTGGACCTACCATAGTTGCTGCTGCAAAAAATAATGATCGTACAGTGATTGCAGTACTCTTTGGATATATTAATCCATTAGATCGATACAGAGATGCCATCTTATTATTCGATACTATTTTTAATGAAGAAAAGGTTAGCAGATGTCTCTATCGAACTGTAGATACAGAGTTTATTAAAAAAATTTCTGGAGCAAATACATCTTTAAAAGCTGGGATCCATGAAGACATTTATATAGATTATTATCCGTCAGAGACTCCACACTTATCAAGTGAGCTTCTGTGGGAAAAAATTTCATTGCCTATTTTCCGGGAGCAGGTAGTGGGTAAAATCTGTCTAAAGGACTCTATAAATAATTGGAATCAAGAGATTGCCTTGTACGCTGTAAATAGCGTCCATGCATCCTACGGGTTACAAGTTATACAATTCATTTTTTATCACTGGTTAACCTGTGGCATTATCGTTGGCGCAATTAGTTGCATTTGTAATAGTTATGTTAGAAAGCAGTTTAGCAAATTCTATAAACTCATTCAGAGATAATTCTTCTGCTCGCGCATGACAACCTTTTCCGATTTTGAACAGTGCATCAATAATATTTTGTGATTGATAGGACTTTTTGAAAATATGGACAAGTGTTTTTCTCCGATATTGAAAGGCTTGTTTTACAATACTAAAAAAAAACTCATGTAAATTTTTTTCTAATAATAGTTCATTGCGTGGTATTAGTTGAATAACAGCCGACTGTATTTTAGGTTTTGGATAAAAGCAATTCCGAGAAACCGAAAATAAATAATTAGAATGCGCATAAAATTGGCAAAAAATAGATAGTCTTCCATAATTCTTTGTACCGGGGCTAGATATAATTCTTTGTGCTACTTCTTCCTGCACCATAAGAGTTATAGAATCGATTCTATCGAAACATATTAATAATTTAACCAATATAGGAGCTGTAATTTGATAAGGAATATTTGCGATTACTTTAATTTTTTCATCTATTAAAGAGAGTCTATCTAGTTCATCATCTAAACAGATTTTTAAAAAATCTTCTTCAATAATTTTTAAATTGAAAGGGAATTTTTCTTTCAGAAATGCAGAAAAATGAGAATCTTTTTCAACACCGATAACGAATTTACTAGATTTAACCAGCCCCTTAGTTAACATGCCAGCTCCAGGTCCAATCTCTAAAACAATACAACTATTAGGTGCTGCTGATCGTATAATTTTTTGTTGAATATTTTCATCAATTAGAAAATTTTGAGATAGAGACTTTTTTAAATAAAGATTATTCTTTTTAAGATGTTCTTGTAACAATCGAATATTCATTCAGTAAGTATAAAAGGCTGGAAATCTTTTTTTAGATCTTGAATTTCTTGTATATCAATATTAAATCGCTTACTAAGAGTTTCTATATATGCTTGAGTCTCTTTCATAGCTAATTCATTTAATAGAGTATTTCTGAGTTCTTCGGACATCGTAGAGAACATGGGAGGATTTAAGTTTTCTTCTGAAATAAGATGAAAGATTCGATGTACTATGCTTCCATCTACCCGACTAATTTGTTTGCAAGGTTCACTGTAAGTATCGGTCTGCATAGAAGAAATAACCTGACGGTGTTCGTGAGAAATGGCTTTTTCATTAGTGTCTATCACTGGACTAATGTGAAGAGAAATTTTTTTATACAACTCAGGATTTTCTTTTTGAAAAATAGTTGCAACGTGATCCATAGAATTAGAATTCTGTAGCAATATGAATAATTTGCTTAAGCAATTTTGAATCACCTCATCTTCTTGCCCGCGCAAAGATACAAATTGATATTTCCATTTTTTTGATGGAGCATTTGCAGAGCAATATTCTCTGTATTTAGATTGGATCAAATCTGGCGTGACCATTTGCAGGATTTTAGAGTATATTTTAAATGATTTCATTTTTTTAAGGATTAATTCTTGCTGAATCAGATTACGCATTTCTTCGTAGGACAGATTGAGATTATGGATTTTTTCAATTACAGAGGAAGATCCAAATCGTTCTAACATCTCTTCGCGAATATCTCCATTACTGATTGTGACTTTCTTTGTTTTTGCATCTGATAAAATTAATTCTATATGAATCATTTCTTTTAATGTGAAAAGCCAATTTTGCATATAAAATCGGTACTTCAGACGAGGCGAAGATATAATTTCTGGATGATTTTCATATATAAATAAATCCATTTTTTTTACGACATCGAGTAAGGAAATCATCTTTCCATGAATTTTAAACAGAGGTCGATTATTGATGATAAGTTTTGCTTGAGGAGCTTCCAATGCGTAGGGGGATTTGGAATGGGTTGGATAAGCAACCTCCATCTGGATGAAAAATGCTAAAATTAAAATTCGAAACAACATATATTTTTAGAAATATTTAATATAATATTCTAATAAGTATATCGCGGATTTACTTATTAGAGCAAGGTGTTATAGATGTATGATAGGAAGAAAAAGAAAATAAGTTTAGACTTTTTTAAGTACGACTCCAAAAAATCCATCATGACTATCTCTAGTTGGAAGTAAGGCTATTTTTTCTACTATTTGCATAGAATATTTTTTAATAAAGAATGCGATTTGATCTTCATTCTCTTCTTGTAGTATGCTACAAGTAATATAAACCAGTTTGCCATTTTGTTTTAAATACCCCCAAACAGTATCAAAAATAGTTCGCTGCAAATCGCAATAGCCTGCAATTTTCTGATTAGAAAGAGACCATTTAAGTTCAGGTTGTCGTCGAATTGTTCCGGTGCCAGAACATGGAACATCAAGGACAATCCAATCATATTGTACATTTATGGATGGATTAAAAAATTTAATATTATTAATACCAGCTTTAAGTAGTCGCTTTTTCGCTTTAGAAAGAATAGATTTCCGCGTATCATATAAATAAATTTTTCCTTTGTTCTTCATACGCGGTCCAAAAGCAAGAGATTTTCCACCAGATCCAGCACAATAATCCAGAACTATATCTTCTGGATTTGGTTTTACTAGATCCGACATAAGTTGACTGCCTTCATCTTGCACCTCAAAATACCCCTCGTTAAATAGTGGGATAGATTGGATAGAAATTTTTTGTAAAATATGAATGCCGAGAGGCGAATTTGCACAAGGTTTAAGATTATAATTGGATCCCAATGTAGCTAAAAAGTTCTCCCGAGTAGTTTTAATCGGATTTATTCGAATGGTAACTGGGGCTTGAGTATTTAGTGTATAACAGACATCTATTCCGACATCAGGACCTAAAGATCGAATAATTTTTTTATACAGCCAAAGAGGAAAACTTACTTTATCCCAATCCGGCATGGGTGTCACATCTGTTAAAGGATTGATTCTTTCCGATACATCAAAAATATCTTTCCAAGTTACTGATTTATCTTTACAAAAGTAAGAAAAAAAATTTTTCCAGCGCACTATCTGATACAAAGAGTTAGAAATCACTTGCCGATCTTTAGATCCAAGACTTTTATTTTTCAAAAAATAATTGCGCACATGCCTGTGTAAAGAAAGCTTGCTCTCTTGAAAAGATTCCAAGAGAGACAAAAGATGGAACTCTCTAAAAGAATTAAAAAAAAATTTATCTAGCATAAAAATTAAAAGTAAAAGAACATCAATAAGTATAAGTAAAGGTATAATATGATAGGACAAAAAATTAATCTATCTATAGTTAGAATATGTTTATCTCTAACTTTCCTTGTTTCTGGAATAAGTAAAATTTTCAAATGGAGACAAATGGAAGAGCAATTTACTATGAAATTAACTTATTGGCATGATTCTCTAGGTCAATTTTCATATGTAGAAAAATTTTTTTCATTTATCTTGCCTTATGCAATAGTGCTTTTAGCTTTATTCATATTATTAGAAATAGTCGGAGCGATTTTAATTTCACTCGGAATTTCTGAGAAAATTGGCGTCCTGTGTCTCTTATTGTATTTAATCCCACAAACTCTAATGTTCCATCATTTTTGGAGTTTAGAGGGGATTAGTCGGGATCAGGAACTAATGATGTTTTTAAAGAACATTTGTATCATGGGGGGATTAGTCAGTTTGTTTATGTATAGAAGCCAGGCAAAATATATGAACGTAGGTTCATAAATGTGCATAGTAATAATAAGAATTTAAGTAGAACCGATTTGGTATTAATAGTTCCTCTTGCTAAAAAAAGTTTTCTAAGATAAATTTTTTTGTACTTGAGGTTTAAAGAGGTAGTTTGACTTGCGTTTCATCTAAAGTCGCGTACAAAATGCACCCATTTTGTCCATTTCTGAAAAAAAAACAGAAAACCATTCGACAGGCGGTATCTATGTCTGGCAATGGCTTGTTTACTGGATCTAAAGTTGCAATATTCTTAAAACCATCCAGTGAGGGTAGTGGAATTAGATTTGTACGTGCGGATCTTCCAGGATCTCCGTCTATCCCAGCAGATATTGACTACGTAAAAGAAACTCCACGTTCAACTATTTTAGAAAAAGATGGGGTAATCGTACGAAGCGTCGAACATATCCTATCTGCTTGTAAAGCCCTAGAAATAGATAATATTGTTATAGAAATGCATGGGGATGAAATCCCAGCGGTAGATGGCAGTGCGAGTCCCTTTGTATCTATGCTCTTACAAGCTGGAACAATGTGTCAACTGAAAGAAAGATCCGCTCTTCGTCTGTTACACCCCATTTTTTGGTCTAGAAACGATGCACATCTCATCGCATTACCCTCTTATGAACTTCGCATTAGTTATACCTTAAGCTATCCAAGTTCAAGAGTTCTCCATTCACAATTTTGTTCATTTTATATGAATGAGGAAACGTATAAAAAAGAAATCGCCCCAGCTAGAACTTTTTGTCTATATGACGATATTGTTGCATTAATCGAAAAAGGATTAATCAAAGGCGGGAATTTAGAAAACGCCGTTGTAATAAAGGGGGATACGATTATTAATCCTGAGGGATTACGGTTTGCTAATAATGAAATGGCTAGACATAAGGCTTTAGATTTATTAGGAGATCTTTCTTTATTAGGTAAGGACTTCCCATCCGAAGCGCATATTATTGGAATACGATCTGGACATTCTGCTAATATTGCATTCGCAAGAGAAATTAGAAATTATATTCAAACCAATATGGGAAAAGACAAATAATGCTACTGGACTGTGCGAATATTTTAGAAATTTTACCCCATCGTTATCCTATTCTTCTGGTTGATCGCATTATTATGATGGATTTAACTGCAGGCACAATTGTAGGCCAAAAAAATGTAACGATGAATGAATCCTTTTTTCAAGGCCATTTTCCCAAAGCTCCTATTATGCCTGGAGTCCTTATTTTAGAAGCCCTTGCACAAACTGGGGGGATTCTAATTTATAAAAAAGGTTATCAACAGAAAACAGCTGTATTACTCAGTATCAATCATGCAAAATTTCGAAAAGCTGTTTTACCTGGAGACGTACTACATTTAGATGTAAAATCATTGCATTGCAATGCCAAGGCAGGAAAAATTCAAGGAACAGCACTGGTAAATAAAACTATTGTTGCAGAAGCAGAAATTAGTTTTGGATTAGTAGATCGACATCAATTTTTTAAAACATAACCATAACCTATCAAATGCAAACTATACACTCTACAGCAATTATCGAACCAGGTGCAATCATAGGTGAAAATGTCCTTATAGAGGCCTACGTTATAATTAAATCAAATGTTATTTTAGAAGATAATGTGGTTATCAAATCTCATGCATACATAGATGGATATACTACCATAGGACAGGGAACTATTGTTTGGCCTTTTGCGAGCATTGGAACAAAAACGCAAGATAAAAAATTTATAGGTGAAAAAACTTTTGTACTCATTGGTAGAAACTGTGAAATTCGAGAATTTGTAACGATTAATTCATCATGTGGTGAAAATTCTAATGTCTCTATTGGAGATAACTGCTTGATTATGGCTTATTGTCATGTGGCACATAACTGTATAATTGGCTCTAATGTCATTATGGCCAATAGTGTCATGTTAGCTGGACATGTGAACATCGAAGATCACGTCGTAATTGGGGGTATGACTCCAGTCCATCAATTCGTCCGGATAGGAAAATATGCTATGGTAGGGGGGTTTAGCCGTGTAACGCACGATATTCCGCCTTATACTATAGGTGCTGGTTTTGAATATGAAATAAGAGGTTTAAATTTAATTGGGTTAAAGCGTCATGGAATTCCTTTAAATATCAGAAAGAAGTTACATCAGGCCTTATCCCTTGTCTATAGATCAGATTTGACATTAGAAAAATCTCTAAAAATAATTGAAGAAACTGTAGAAATGGGTCCGCATCTTGGACATTTTATAGATTTTTGTCGAAATTCTACCAGAGGTCTCAGTGGACGTAATAGGAAATCTTCCAAGGAACTATTTGATCCATCTATTGATTTCCAAGAACTTGTTATACCAAATTCCTTATGAGAATCGGGTTTTTTGGTACTTCTCGATTTGCAGCAGCTATTCTAGAATCATTGCTAGAAGCTCAATATAATATTATTGCAGTAGTTACTAGAGTGGATGCTAAGCAAGGCCGAAATTTATCAATGGCTTATTCTCCTGTCAAGAAACTGGCTCTTTCCTTTCCTTCTATCCCTATATTTCAGCCTGAAAAAGCATCTGCTTCTGATTTTATCTCTGCAGTTAGCGCATTGCAACCCGATTTGTTTTTGGTCGTCGCTTATGGAAAAATCCTAAGAGAGACATTACTCGCTATCCCTAAGCGGGGTTCAATTAATATTCATGCAAGTTTATTACCAAAATATAGGGGTGCGGCTCCAATTCAGAGAGCTTTAATGAATGGAGACGAAAAAAGTGGTGTTACCATTATAGAAATAACACCAGAAATGGATGCGGGAGATATTTTAGAAAAATCGAGTATTTTTATTCCTCCGGATATGACATTTGGACAACTTGAAAACGAGATGATTATAGCCAGTTGCAAAATACTACCGCGAGTGATTCAGTCTATAGAATCAGGAATCATTAAAAAACGTAAACAAGATGATAACGCAGCGACATATGCGAATAAAATCGACAAAACAGATTTAAAAATCTTATGGGAAAAACCTGCTTATGTAATTCATAATCAAATTAGAGCATTTAGTCCTGACCCTGGTGCTTGGACTAATCTAATCCTTTCAAATGGCATAAAAAAGCGTTTAAAAATATTACTGAGTCATCCTCATCCAGCATCAATCGCGCCTGCTGGTACTGTAATTGAATATACTGAATCGAAATGGTTAGTCAGTTGTGGACAAGAATCAGCTTTAGAAGTTTTACTCGTACAACTGGAGGGGAAAAAGCGATGTTCTTATAGAGAATTTGTCAGGGGTAATAAAATAAAGGGTTTTTTCTAATTTCTACTAAAACAGAAACGTTCCAACAGACATTAATCTAAACATTTATCGGCAATTTACTATGATATTTCGATTTTTATAAAAACAACTTCATGGTAGTCTTGTTAAAAATTTTTTACACAAAATGAGGTATACTATGTCAGGAATCGCTATCAATGCTCTCTATGACACCTGTAAGCAACAAGTCAATACGCCTGTAAATATTTATGAGTTAGGAGATCTTAGTTGTCGTACGATAAAAAAATATTGCAGAGAAGAAATTCCTACTGTCTCTAAAATTCAAAGTATTATTTTAAATCCAGCTCGTAATTTACTAGGGATTTATAATCTTCCGAATAATCTATTTAAGCTTTGGGAATTGCCATCACTATCACAAGGATTGCAAACAATAAAAAATACTTGTGACGCCCTTCCGATTTTCTCAGCTATTAGCCTAGTCGAATCGTCTACATTAAACTATGTCCCTTACATAAAGACACCAATTAGTTTTATTCAATCCTCTTGGTCACTAAAATCCTCTCTTGAAACTATATGTTCCTCAGACAAATCCAGTCAGACAAAAAAATTGAATGTTATACAAGCCCTTCTTGATCAGCTAAAGACGGTTGATAGCGAATTGCAAAATCTAGAAGGTGTTCCCTCTAACCAATATGTTTTATATAAAGCATGCCGAGACCTAGAGCAATTGATCCCACAAATAGATAAATCATTAAATCCAGATCCCCATGAAGCTTTAGGAATACTCGATAGAATGATCCTAAACAGCAGTGAAATAAATAAAAATTTAAGTTTATCTGAGATATCAAAACTTAAAGAGATCATAGGCAAATTTATGCAAGAGAAGTATAGCGTAGAAAATTTAGATGCGATTTCAGATCAATTTAAAGTCTATCTAAATTCCTATAATAATAAATCGGGCACTAAAAGTTTATTAGAGGTATTAAAATGTGCCATTAGCTGGATCCTAAATGCTTCAGGTATGTTAAAATTATTTTCTTTAGGCTTTGGTATTTCGGGAACAGCGGTATTTTCCTTAGAAATATGTAGTTTTATTATACGTTTAGCAATTTCTTTCTATAAAAATTATTTGATAAATATGTAAAGCAAGGTTAAATAAGTCGATGTTTAGTTGGCATAGATTTATTTAAGGTAAGTTTATGCCAATTTCTTGACTTATGAAAAAAATTTCTTTAGCAGAATTAGTAGTATTGACAATTTATGCATCAATTATATTTTTTATTATTTTAATCTCCTATTTTCGCAGATCGGCATCTTCCTAGCATGAAAAAAAATATAGATCTATTTTATAGCAAATTTAATGTTCATAATAAAATTTTATTTATAAAAGGATGTGTGTTCGATGATTGTTACAAATTTGATTGTAATAAAGAAATGGATTTGCTACCCTTTTCGCTTTAGCTGTGAATGTACTTAGAAAGTTATAAATTCTATTACATCGTATAATTCTACTCGTAAGTCTAGAGTAAATTTATCAAAGCAATTAGTAATCACACAAGGATTGAAATATATGTCATTCAAGTTTATGGGAACTAAAGAAGGCATGACACAGGTTTTTGATAAAAAGGGAAATGTTGTCGTTTGCAGTGTAGTATCAGTTCCACCTAATTACATTACTCAGATTAAATCCGAAGAAAAAGATGGGTATCAAGCTATACAGCTAGGTGCTTATCCATCTAAAAAACCAAAAAATTTAGGAAAACCCTTAGTTGGTCATTTTGCTAAATCCAAGGTCACTCCATGTACTCAATTACTTGAGAGCCGAGTAAAAGATTTAAAAGACTGGAAGGAAGGTCAAAAAATTCCTTTCCAAGAGATTTTTCAAGAAGGAATGATGGTTGATATCAGTGGTTATTCAAAAGGAAAAGGTTTCCAAGGTGTTATAAAAAGACATGGATTTAAAGGTGGTCCAGCGGCACATGGTTCAAGCTTTCATCGGAGTGCGGGTTCAACTGGTATGCGATCCACTCCTGGTAGAAATTTGCCAGGAGGAAAAAAAGCAGGACATATGGGTGACGAAAAAGTTACTGCACAAAATCTTAGAATTGTTAAAATCTATCCTGAAAAAAATGCTGTCCTAATTGCTGGGGCAATACCTGGTGCAAGAAATGGGCATATTACAATCAGAGCAGCGATAAAAATCACTAAGAAATGAGAAAACTATGGCAATTGTAAAAAAGTATGATCTTACAGGTAATGAACTCGAAGAACTTGTCATCGATGATGCATTATTGACTCTTCAATTGAATCCTCAGATGATCAAAGATTATCTTGTAGCATTAGCTAATAATCAAAGGCAATGGTCCGCAAATACTCAAGTCCGATCTGAAGTAAATCATACGAAAGCCAAACCACATCGACAGAAAGGAACAGGAAAAGCTAGACAAGGATTCTTAGGTGCCCCTCAATATAAAGGAGGCGCTGTTGTCTTTGGCCCACGACCTAAATTTAATCAGCATGTCAGAGTCAATCAGAAACAAAAACAAGCAGCAATTTTGCAATTGTTTATAAAAAAAATAATAGATAACCAAGTTGCTATTCTACAACTTCAAAAAATAGAAGCTCCACATACCCAATCGATTGTTAAGTTCTTAAAAAATATTTCATCTAAGAAAAGAGTGTTATTTATTGGAGAAGAACAAGGTAATTTAGAAAATTTTAAGAAAAGCTTAGCGAATATTCCTAAAGTTAATTTTCGACCTTATGCAATGGTAAATGGGCATGATTTAGCTATTCATAGTACGTTAGTTGTTTTCGAGCCAACTATGAGCAATATAATGCAGTTATTAAACAAAGAAGTGAAAGCATGACTAAAGTAAAAACTCCATACAAAATAGTTTACTCTCGATATATTACAGAAAAATCTCACATGTTAGAAGCATTGCAAAATGCTGAACGTAATAAATCACAGAGAAAGTGCAAAACCCCTAAATATACTTTTTTGGTGAATCCCAAATCAAATAAGATTGAGATTGCTCGAGCCATTGAAGAAATTTTTTCTGCAGATAAAGTCAAAGTGACTAAAGTAAATACAGTTTATGTAAAACCTAAGAAAAAAAGAGTCAGAGGTCGGGCTGGAAAAACAATTGCAAAGAAAAAAGCAATAGTTTCCTTACTCCCTGGAAATGTTCTGAATGAGATAGCGTAAATAAGAGAGAAAATATGGTTAAGAAATTTTGTCCTACAACTCCTAGTCGAAGGAAACTTGTATTAGAACCTATGCATGAGCTTACTCGCATAACCGGATCTCGTAGTTTAGTCAAACCAGAAAAATTACTTTGTCGACCCAAAACTCGTATTAGCGGACGGAATAATCACGGGCGCATTACATGTAGACATCGCGGTGGAGGTCAAAAACGACAGTATCGTATTATTGATTTCAAACGTAATAAAGACAATATTGAAGGTACAGTCGATTCAATTCAATATGATCCAAATCGTTCAGCTCATATTGCATTAATACATTATAGTGACGGAGAAAAGAGATATATTATAGCTCCACAAGGGCTTCGAAAAGGTGACTCTATAATTTCATCTAGTGAAAAAGTTCCTTATAGAGTCGGTTGTTGCTCCCCTTTAAAAACAATGCCACTTGGGTCTACTATTCATAATATTGAAATGCATCCAGGAAAAGGTGGCAAGCTAGTTAGATCAGCTGGTTTATCAGCACAGTTGCTTGCTAAGGGCAATGGATACGTCACAATAAAGATGCCTTCAAAAGAAACAAGATTACTACATGAAAATTGTAGAGCAACTTTTGGTTCTATTTCTAATGTGGAACACAATTTGCGCGTAGAGGGGAAAGCTGGAAGGATGCGATGGAAAGGTATACGTCCAACTGTTAGAGGAACAGCCATGAATCCAGTCGATCACCCACACGGGGGAGGCGAAGGAAAACATAATGGATATCTCCCACAAACACCTTGGGGAATGTATACGAAAGGTTATAAAACTAGATCAAAGAAAAAAACGAAAAAATGGATTGTAAAAGATCGTAGGAAGAAATAATGGGAAGATCGTTAAAAAAAGGGCCTTTTATTGATCATCATCTTTTCAATAAAATAGAAAAGGCAAATCAAGAGTTAAAAAAACCTATAATAAGAACTTGGTCTCGAAGATCGATGATCTTACCAGAAATGGTTGGTCATACGTTTGAAGTCCATAATGGGAAGAAATTTATTAGTGTTTTTATATCTGAGAATATGGTGGGACATCGATTGGGAGAATTTTCTCCTACTAGAATTTTTAAAGGGCATACAGCGAAGAAAACGGGATAAATATATCGTATGAATAAAGCTATAGCAAAGACAAAATATGTGCGAGTTAGTCCTAGAAAGGCAAGACTTATGGCAGATATGATACGCAATAATCAAGTAGAGGATGCAAAAATAAAGTTAATGTATTCGAATGTAAAAGCATCTAGATTACTTTTAAAAACTTTAATAAGTGCTATTGCTAATGCAGAGACCAATATGGAAGTGCAGCGGAGTAACTTATATATTAGAGAAATTCGTGTTGATGGTGGCCCAACTTTAAAGAGAGCAAAATCGAAATGTCGTGGTGGTAGAGTACCTATTTTAAAACGGACCAGCCATTTTACAATTATTGTCGGTACAAAAAGCTAAAAAAGGAAAAGTACATGGGACAGAAAACATCGCCAATTGGATTTAGATTAGTCAGAAATAAAAATTGGTCTTCCAGTTGGTATGCGAATAAATATGAGTTTGGCTCCTTCTTACACGAAGATTTGAATATCGTGAAATTTTTAAGAAAAAAGCCTAGTTTTGCTGGAACTTCGCAAATTCTTATTAAGAGGCTTAGTGATAAAATTGAAGTCACTATTCATACTGCAAGACCCGGTCTTGTTATTGGAAAAAAGGGATCAGAAATCGAGGCTCTTAGAGAAGAATTGAGTAAGTTGACAAATAGAGAAGTTTGGATAGCAGTTGAAGAGATTAAAAGACCGGATCTTGATGCAAGACTTGTTGCAGAAGGAATTGCTAGACAGATTGAAAAAAGAATGGCTTATCGACGTGTTTTAAAAAGAGCTATTCAATCCGCTATGGATGTAGGTGCTGCCGGTATTCGTGTGCAAATTTCAGGAAGAGTAGGCGGAGCTGAAATTGCAAGAACAGAGTGGTATAAAGAAGGAACCGTGTCTTTGCACACTCTGCGAGATGATATTGATTATGGAACAGCAAGAGCTGAAACTACATATGGTGCGATTGGAGTAAAAGTCTGGATTAGTAAGGCACAGAGAGTTCGATAAATTTATTTGAGAGTATAGGAGATAACTATGGCACTAATGCCGAAGCGAACAAAATATCGTAAACAACAAAAAGGTAAGCTGTCCGGCCGTGCAAAAGGTGGTCAGTTTGTTGAATTTGGAGATTTTGGAATGCAAGCCCTAGATCGCGGTTGGATAACGCAACAACAAATTGAGGCATGCCGTGTTACTATAGGACGGTTTTTTAGTAGAAAGGGAAAAGTATGGATTCGAATATTTCCAGACAAGCCAATTTCAAAAAAGCCAGCTGAAACACGAATGGGTAAGGGAAAAGGTACTCCAAGTTGTTGGGTTGCACCTGTTAAACCTGGGCGCGTTCTTTTTGAAGTTGCCAATGTAAGCAGAAAGGATGCCCAAGAAGCTTTATCTAGAGCTGCAGAAAAACTCGGAATTCATACTCGTTTTGTAGAGCGAATAGAGAAAATATAAAGGTAGAATATGCGAAATATAAAAGAATTGCGAGCTGCATCAACGGAAGAGTTAAAGATTCAATATTTGAATCTCAATAAAGAAAATTTCATTTTATTAAATGAGTTAGCTATCGCTAAAAAAATAGAGGCTCCTCATAAGTTACGTCAGAATAGGAAAAAAAAGGCTCGCATTTTAACAATATTACAAGAAAAAACAAAGGCAGAATCAAAATGAAAGAATCGGAGATAACTGTAGAGAAAAAAGGCAGACGAAAAGAAAAAGTAGCCATTGTTGTTTCAAATAAAATGCAAAAGACAGTAGTTGTACGCGTGGAGACGACATATCGTCATGAGAAATATGGCAAAGTAATCACTAAATCGAAAAAATATTATGCTCATACAGAAAAAGACTTGCCTATTGGACAAAAAGTCATAATAGAAGAAACTCGTCCACTATCAAAATTGAAGCGATGGAAAGTTAAGACTCCGGGTCTACAAATCGAGGAATAAATATGATTCATGAAGAAACACATTTAGCAGTCGCGGATAACACAGGAGCTCGCCTCGTAAAATGTTTTCGCGTTTTGGGTGGAACTAAACGGCGAAGTGCAAAAATAGGCGATATAATTGTCTGTTCTGTTCGAAAAACTGACCCTAAAAGTAAAAGTGAATTGAAAAAGGGAGATGTTGTTAAAGCAGTAATTGTCAGAACTCAGGGTAGAGTACATAGAAGTGATGGATCTAATCTGCGATTTTATGACAATAGTTGTGTAATTATTGACGACCGATTAAACCCTCGTGGGACCCGAATTTTTGGGCCTGTAGCTAGGGAAGTTCGAGAGAAGGGATTTATTAAAATTAGTTCTTTAGCACCAGAGGTAATATAATGAGTAAATGGATAAATAAAGGGGATAAAGTACTAGTCATTGCTGGGAACAGCAAAGGCAAGACTGGAGAAGTTCTGCGTAAATCTAAAGATCGAATTGTAGTCCAAGGCGTGAATTTAAGAAAAAAGCATTTAAAGAGAAGAGATGCAAATGTTACTTCACAAATTGTTGAAATGGAAATGCCTATTCATATTTCTAATGTTACTCTCTGTAATGAATCAGGAGTATCCATAAAAATTAAGACAAGACTCACAGAACAAGGTAAAGAAAGATACTATCAACAAGGTAAAGAAATACTTGTTCATCGAACAATAAAAAAACCGGCTAAAGTATGAAAGAAAAAACTCGTTTACATAAAAAATACTTAGAAGAATCGCGAGAGATTTTACAGAAGCAGTTTAATTATCCAAATCCTATGTTAATTCCAAAATTGCTAAAAATTGTTATTAGCATGGGGATTGCAGAAGCGATTAAAGATAAAAATATAATGCAAGTTCACACAAAAGAACTCGCATTGCTATCAGGGCAAAAGCCTATAGTAACACAAGCAAAGAAAGCTATTGCTAACTTTAAGCTGCGAAAAGACTTACCGATTGGTGCAATGGTTACACTTCGTAAGCGAAGAATGTTTGATTTTTTAGATCGTTTTATTAATATTATTTCTCCTCGACATCCAGACTTTAGGGGATTTCCTATAAAATGCGATGGACAAGGCAATTATTCTCTTGGTATTAGTGATCAACAAATTTTTGTAGAATTAAATTTAGATGATGTGAAGCGTACGCAAGGAATGAATATTTCTTTTGTAACTAGTGCTGAAACAGATGATGAGTGTCGCGCTCTTCTAACATCTATGGGATTCCCCTTTAAAGAAATTAAGGAGACAATTTAGAAAATGAATGATTCAATAGCTGATCTTTTAACACGTGTACGAAATGCAAAAATGGCCGAACATAGATATGTTGATGTGTTATATAGTAAGACAAATAGTGGCATTTTAAAAATATTTCAAGAGCAAGGATTTATAATAAACTATCTACCAAAGGCAGAAGTATATCGAATCCGTATATTTCTACGATATAGAAGGGATAAGGATAGGACTTGTGCTATTCGAGGCCTTCGGCGTATTTCTAAACCAAGTGTGAGGAAGTATGTTACATGTGATAAAATCCCATTAGTTTATGGCGGTCTTGGAATACCTATCATATCTACTTCACGTGGAATTATGGATGGAAAGAGAGCGAGAGAGGAAAACTTAGGTGGTGAGCATCTCTGTAATATTTGGTAATTAATTTGTAAAAATCAGGAAAACTATGTCGCGATTAGGAAAAAAGCCTGTGTTTCTTCCCAAGGGAATTGAAATCCAATCAGAGAAAAATAGTGTGCAAGTAAAGGGTCCTAAAGGAATTTTACACGTGCCCGTCCCTGAAGGAATTACACTTGCTAAAAAGGAAAATGAAATAAATATCACAGCAAAACTTCAAAAAGAGAAGATACCTAAAGCACTATCAATTTTGCATGGTCTTACGCGTTCTTTATTGCATAATGCTATTATTGGCGTATCTGATGGGTTTGAAAAAAAACTGGTTTTAGTGGGTGTTGGATATAAAGCTCAGCTTAAAGGCGCTGCGTTAGACTTACAAATAGGTACATCTCATCCAGTAGAACTTCCTATTCCAGATGGAATTAATGTCAAAGTTGATAAGAATATTCTTAGTATCTCAGGAATAGACAAACAAAAAGTAGGTCAATTTGCTGCAGTAGTCCGAGCTAAGAAGCCCGTAGAACCTTATAAGGGGAAGGGAATTCATTATCAAGGTGAATACATACGTAAAAAAGCAGGTAAAACAGCTAAAGGTAAGTAGTATATGCTAAAAAGATTAAAAAAACGAGATACACAAAGACATAGAAGGCTTTTACGCATTAGAAAGAAATTACGTCTTTCTGGACATCCTAGATTATGTGTTTCAAAAACAAATCGACATATTTATGCACAAATTATCGATGATACAACTTCACAAACAATTGTAGGCCTCGGTACTTTTGCTAAAGAATTGGTCGAATTTAAGATGAAATCTAAAGATGCGGCAAAAGAAATTGGTAAAAGAATTGCTATAAAAGCAAAAGAAAAAAATATTACAAGAGTTGTTTTCGATCGTGGACGTTTTAAATATCATGGTCTTATCGCACAGCTTGCAGAAGGTGCTCGAGAGGGTGGATTGCAATTATAAGGAATAGAGATGGTAATAATTAAAAAAAGAAAAAAACCTTCACAACGAGAGGGTTTATCAAGTCAATCAGAAGAAAAAGTCTTATTTATCAATCGTTGTACTAAAGTAGTTAAAGGTGGAAGAAAATTTAGTTTTTCTGCACTTGTTGTAGTAGGTAACGGAACTGGAAGTATTGGGATTGGCTTTGCGAAAGCTAATGAAGTATCTGATGCAATACGAAAGGCTGGCGAAGCTGCTAGGAAAAATACTTTTTCTTTTGAATTGAAGGGTACAACAATACCTCATGAAATTTATGCAAAATGGGATGGAGCCAGAATTCTCTTAAAGCCAGCACCAACGGGAACAGGCATTATTGCAGGAGGTAAGGTTCGAGCCATGCTAGAAGTTGGTGGTATAAAAGATATTGTTACTAAAAGTCTTGGATCTAATAATCCAATGAATGTAGTATGGGCCACGCTTAAAGCATTGACAGAATTAACTAATCGAACAGATGTATTGCGATTACGAGGAATGGACGTATGATACAATTATCAAAATTAAAAAATATCACCTCTATAAATAAACGAAGAAAACGCGTGGGCAGAGGACCTGGATCAAAAAGAGGAAAAACATCTACTCGTGGGCACAAGGGAGATAAATCTCGTAGCGGATATAAAACTAGATACGGGAAAGAGGGTGGGCAAGTTCCATTTTTCAAAAAATTGCCTATACGTGGGTTTTCCAGAGAAAGATTTAAAAAACCTGTTTTTGCTATTAATTTAGAAACAATTGATGCCTTATTTGAAGACAATGAAATTGTAAACTATGAAACTCTTCGAGAGAAGTCAATTGCTCCAAGAGATATAAAAATATTAGGTGGAATTAAGATTTTGGGTAAAGGTGAACTGACAAAATCTGTAAAAATAGAAGCTAGCAAATTTTCTAAAACAGCCATTAGAAAATTAGAATTAAATAAAATTGAATTTAAAATTATATAGATAACTATGTATAGTATTTAACATGCAAAGCTGGATACATAAAATTTTATCAATTTCTGAGTTAAAGAAAAAAATATTTTTTACTGTTATTATGCTCGTCATTTGTAGAATTGGAGCTTACATTCCTGTTCCCAGTATTAATGGAGCTGAAGCTATCCGATTATTTCGACAAGCAACTGGAGGAGGGCAAAATCTCTTTCAACTAGTAGATATTTTTTCTGGTGGTGCTTTTGCTCAAATGACAGTTATTGCATTAGGTGTAATGCCCTACATTTCTGCATCGATTATTATGCAACTTTTAATGGCTCTTGTTCCAAGTTTACAGCGAGAAATGCGAGAAAATCCAGAACTTGGAAAAAGAAAATTTGGAAAATATATTCGCCTATTGACAGTTGTCCTTGCTCTTTTCCAATCTAGCCTGTTTGCTGGTTATGCTCTAAGCCTACAAAACGCTTCCAACTCTATTGTGTTGTCATCTATTTATAAAGTCCAAATGGCAGGAATTCCTTGGCTTTTTTATTTAATATTTATGTTGACAATGACAACGGGAACTATGCTTTTAATGTGGATAGGAGAGCAAATTACAGAGAAAGGAATAGGAAATGGTATTAGCTTAATTATTTCTGTAGGAATACTATCTTCTCTTCCATCTACAATAGGTGCGATCGTTCGACAACTTAATTTAGATTCACAAGAAACAAGTCATTTAACATTTGTATCGTTGATTTTGTTATTTGCTGTTTTTGTTGCAATTATTATAGGTACAATACTCATTATTCAGGGACAGCGAAAAGTTCCCTTACAATATGCAAGAAGAGTAGTTGGCAGACATGAAGTGCAAGGCACTAATGCGCATATTCCCTTAAAGGTCAATTATGCAGGTGTTATTCCTGTAATCTTTGCATCCTCTTTGCTAATGTTTCCCGCTACAATAGCGAAATTTATTGGTAAAGGAGAAGTAATGGCAAATATTGTCAAATGGCTCGCTCCGGGTAGTTGGGTATATACATCTATTTATGTGATGTTAATTATATTTTTTACTTACTTTTGGACAGCGACTCAATTTCATCCAGAACAAATAACATCGGACATGAAAAGAGGTGGAGCATTTATTCCTGGAATACGGCAGGGAAAACCAACTCAAGATTTTTTAGAAATGACCATGAATAGAGTCACTTTGATAGGAGCTGTATTTTTAGCATTTATTGCTATCCTACCTAACTTGGTAGGGAAATTATTAAGAGTAGATGGAGCCATTACATATTTTTTTGGGGGGACGTCTTTGCTTATTTTAGTAAGTGTAATCCTAGAAACAGCTAAACAGGTTGAATCTCATCTATTAATGAAACGTTATGATGGATTCATCAAACGCAAAAAAATAGCCAGATAAATACATAAGCTTTTGATTGCAGGCTTATTTCTAATTGTGCTAAACTTTTGCTACAAAAAAACATAAGAACTAGTAAAGGAAAATATTTCTATGCCTCGAGTTATTGGAATTGATATTCCGGGTAAAAAGCGATTGGTTATTAGTTTATCCTATATTTATGGAATAGGGTCTCATATTTCAAAGGAAATCATTGAAAAATTAGGTCTTAATCCTGATATGCGTGCAGATGAATTAACGCAAGAACAAATCGTACAATTAAATAATTTACTTACCTCACAATATACCTTAGAAGGAGAGCTTCGGAGACAAGTCAAAAGCAATATCCATCGATTGATTAGTATTAATTGTTATAGAGGTCTTCGACATAAACACAATTTGCCTACGAGAGGTCAACGAACTAAATCGAATGCAAGAACAAGAAAAGGTAATGTAAGAAGAACTGTGGCTGGCAAGAAAAAGGCCCCTGGACCTAAATAATCCAATAAATTTTTAATAGGAGAAATATTTTGGCAAAGAATAAAGCTAAAGAGAAAGCCAAAGAGAAGCCTTTAGTTAAAGCAAAAGCTGCTAAAGTTAGAAAAAAAATTGCTCGTAATATTCCTAGTGGAATTGCACATGTAAAATCTACTTTTAACAACACAATTATCAGTATTACCGATTCGATAGGAAATGTAATTGCATGGGCATCGGCTGGTAAAATGAAATTTTCTGGGTCTAAAAAGTCTTCAGCTTTTGCAGCTACTATTGCGGCACAAGACGTAGCAAAACAAGCTATGAACAGCGGGATGAAAGAAGTAGAAGTATGTCTTAAAGGTCCTGGAGCTGGTCGTGAGTCTGCAGTTCGAGGTCTACAAAGTGCTGGGCTTATTATTACGATTATAAGAGATCGAACGCCTGTTCCTCACAATGGGTGTCGTCCTAGAAAAAGAAGACGAGTATAATCAGAGAGGAAAAAAAAATTTATGGGAATCCGTTACGGTAAATTTGAATTACCATCAAAAATTAAAATTGACAAGCAACAAGAGTCAGAAAATATAGCTTCCTTTATTGCAGAGCCTTTAGAAAAAGGTTTTGGGCATACTTTAGGAAATGCGTTGCGTCGTATTATGCTTACCTCTTTAGAGGCGCCTGCCATCATCTCTATAAAAATAGAAGGTGTATCTCATGAATATATGGCAGTAGAGGGTATTGTTGAAGATATTACACATGTGATTTTAAATTTAAAACAATCGCTCTTCAGAAAATTGCCTTCAGATCAAGAAAAAGATTCGAAATCCGTAAGATTATTAGTTAAGACAGTAGATATTACTTCTGAAATGTTAGAATCTTCCAATGGTCAATATGTGGTAAGACTACGAGATATAATTGACGAGGGATACTTCGAAATTGTTAATCCAGAACTGCCAATTTTTTCTGTTACTAGACCTATGACAAAACGTGTAGAAATAAAAATGGCATTTGGCAGAGGTTACGTAAGCTCCGATCAACATCATATAGATAAATTAGTCGATGGTGAAATTGTTATGGATTCCGCCTTCTCACCTGTAAGACTTGTCAATTATCAAGTAGGGACAACTCGAATTGGACAAACGACGGATTATGATCGTTTAGTATTAAAAGTTCATACGGATGGAAGAATTACTCCATTGGAAGCACTTATATTTGCTGCGCAAATTGCTAACGCACACTTCAAAGTTTTTGAAGAAGAAAGTTTCTTACCTCTATCATTTGAAACAGAAGAAGAGAAGGGCGATACGGATAAAGATGTGATTTTGACTAAACTTGCAACGAGAATCGATGAGATCGAATTATCTGTTCGATCGACTCACTGCTTAGAAAGAGCAAATATAGAAACAGTTGGAGAATTAATCCAATATGACGAACAGGGATTACTTCGATTTAGAAATTTTGGAAGAAAATCATTAAATGAAATTAAACAAAAAATTGAAGAGTTTGGATTCCAACTAGGTCTTGATCTCACTAAATATGGAGTTACTCGAGAAAATGTAAAACAGATTATGAGTGAATATAGAAAAAATAAACTAGGGAAAGAGTCATGAGACATGCTAAAAACACATTAAAATTGAATAGAACTTCTTCTCATAGACGTTGCCTGTTTGCTAATCTATTAAAATCTTTAATAGAACATGAAAGAATTCAAACCACATTGCCAAAAGCAAAAGAACTTAGAAAGCATGCTGATCGATTAATTACGCTTGGCAAAAAAAATACATTAGCCACTCGCAGAAGAGCAATATCGAAATTGATGATATCTTATAATAAGATAACACCAAAACAAGCAAGAATAGTCCGAGAAAAGAAAAAAAATATTTCAGTTGATGCTCCAACTTTAAAAGAAACGGATATCAAATTTTACAATACAGATCGAAAAGTAATAAATAAGCTTTTTAATATTTTAGCTCCTCGATTTGCTGATCGAGAGGGTGGATATACACGCATTATCCGTAAACAATCGCGAATCGGTGATGATGCTTCGCAGTGTTTTATAGAATATATTCAATAATTTACACTAACAAAATTGAAATATCCGGAGAAAATACGGATGATTCGCGTAGCAATTAATGGATTTGGAAGAATAGGTAGAGCAATATTACGTATTGCTTTATCAGATTCACATAATCCAATTGAAATTGTTGCCATTAACGATATCAGTTCTCCTGCTAATCTAGCTTATCTTTTTAAGTATGATACTGTTCATAGGAAATTTTCCCAATCTGTTACAATAAAAAATGACCATTTGCAAATTGGGTCTACTTCCATTCTACTTCTCCAAGAAAAGAAAATAAATTATCTTCCTTGGGCAAAGCTAAAAATTGATGTAGTTATTGAATCTACTGGCTTATTTACAAGGGGTGAATATTTAAACCAGCATCTACAAGCAGGTGCTAAAAAAGTTATTTTAACAACAGTTGCTAAAGATGACTTGCCAATTATTGTAATGGGTGTTAATCATAATATATATAATTTTAAGATTCATCATGCAATTTCAAATGCTTCTTGTACAACAAACTGTTTAGCCCCTATTGTTAATATCTTGAATCAGCATTTTGGTATTATAGAGGGGTTAATGACCACGATTCATGCAGTTACCTCTTCTCAAATGACAGTCGATGGCGTATCGGCAAAAGATTTGCGACTTGGCAGAGCTGCTTTTTCAAATATCATACCCGCAACGACCGGTGCGGCTGTTGCTGTAACTAAAATCATTCCAGAATTAAAAGGAAAATTGACAGGGATGGCATTTCGCGTTCCTATTCTTAACGTATCCACTATTGACTTTACTGTAAAACTGAATAAATCAACGACATACAATACAATTTGTGAGTTAATGAAAGAGGAATCCGAAAATGACCTTAAAGGAATTTTAGGTTATACAGCAGAGCCACTTGTTTCTAGTGATTGTATTGGTGCTACTTTTTCTGGAATATTTGATGCTACAATAGGAATTGGTTTAACACCAACTTTTTATAAATTGATCGCTTGGTATGATAATGAGACTGGATATGCTGCTCGTATTTTAGATTTGGTAAAATATATTGTATCCAAGAATTGAACAATTTGAGAACATATTTAGCAATTATGCTAAGTAATAACTAGGTTAAGAACTGTGGATTTTACTAGAGAACCAATTATTGAAACTATTATTGCTCCAAGAGATGGATGTAGATTGATAATTCGTAATACTAAGACTGGAAATAATGAGGAATATCTCGTAGACTCAGTTGAAGTTGTATGTTTTGGAAGTTCTTATTTTTTTCGCTCTTCAGAACGATCTAAGTCTTTCCTTGTACCTGTTACTGATTATGAGGTGCTAGAAACTAAAGATGCAATGCCTTCATTAAAAATACCGAATTCGGATAAGTCGAATAAATCTATAGAAAAAAAATTAATGCCTCCTAATAGAGAAGAATCTCGTGGGTCAGAAAGAAAACCTATGAAAAGACGGGAACCTCGAAAACGATCTTCCGACCATAATGAAGGAGGTCATTCTAAATGGCATTCTAATAGAGAAGAAGGAAGAACTAACCTTATTCTGCCACCTCCAGATTTAATTTCTAAAAAATATCATCGAGATCAGAGAGATAGTCAAAATAAGCCACTTCAAGATACCTATGAAGAAACCGGCGAACAAGTACCACCTATTCTCGATAATAGTGAAATATATGAGATGGAACTCGGTAGAGAAATTGAACCGTTGCAGCACCAAGTCTTATCGAGTGAGATTGTCCAAGAAGATTTTCCTCACTCTACTACTACAGTAGAAGATGCTCTTGAAAGATCAGATAATATTCATTCACAGATATTACCAACAGATGAATAGACTTGCATAAAAGATACGCTTTTTTTTAGACTATTTTCTGATTTGCTCGGATGGCGGAATAGGTAGACGCAACGGACTTAAAATCCGTTGAGCTTTATCGCTCGTGCCGGTTCAAGTCCGGCTCTGAGCAATCATTATCATGGAGCAGCCAGATGATTAATGCTTTAGCATTGATAACTATTTGTTGTGTTGTTTGTCATGGAGGTCCTGCCGATCATTTTGCCACTTTTATTCCTGAGCTACAAAAAAAGGGAATCCATGTCTATGTTCATGCAACTCCAGGGGTAATAGGAAAGTTTAAAGGTACGGATATCCAAGTCCATACTTTTAATTTGGATGATGTATCTCTATCCGAAATGGATATTGCAAAAAAATGTTCTAAAGTGTCAATCTTACTTACAGATCTTGGAAATTCCTTTGATATTTCTCTCCAAACTGTTTTTAAAGAATCCAATCCTCATGTAAAACGTTTAGTGTATTACGATAATCCCGAATCATTACTGTGAAGCCTTAATAGAATCTATAAAATAATTTATCTATGCTCGATATAAAATTTATAAAAAAAAATAGAGAATTGGTAGAAAAAGCCATTGATCAGAAACGAATTAAACTCTCTTTAGATGAACTGCTTAAGTCAGAGTCTGAATTACATATCTACAAACAAAAATTCGAAGGATTGCAAGCAGAGCGCAACTCAAATGCTAAATTAATCTCTCAATCTCCAGTTGAGAAAAAGGCTGATTTAATCCGGAGAGGTAAAGAAATCAGTCTCGAAATTAATACACTAAAACCAAAATTACATACGGCTGAGCAACAGTTGCGAGAATATCTGTTACTTGTTCCCAATATTCCAGATGAAAAAGCCCCTATAGGTATAAATGAGTCTGATAATGTTGAAGTACGTAAATGGGGTAAAATTCCTAAGTTTTCTTTTCCAGTGCTTGACCATGTCGAAATTTTGCGCAAACATAACTGGGGTGAATTAGATAGAATAACAAAAATATCCGGAAATCGTACATATGCTTTACGCAATGAGATGGTTACCCTTGAAATGCTATTTTTACAAATTGCTCTACAAAAGGCGCGTGCAAATGGTTTTACAACGCTTTCTCTGCCATCAATTGCAAGAGAATCTGCTCTTTATGGTACAGGCCATTTTCCTGAAGGGAGGGATCAGGTTTATCATCTTGCTGACGAGAACTTTTATTTAACGGGGACATCTGAGGTTATAATCAATAGTTTACATGCAGACGAGATTTTACAGGAAAAGGATTTACCTCTTCTCTATGCTGGTTTTTCTCCTTGTTTTCGTAGAGAAGCTGGTAGTGCTGGACGAGATGTAAGAGGACTTGTTAGAGTGCATCAATTTTATAAAGTTGAGTTATTCGTTATTTGTAAAAATGATCCAATGGAGTCTGAACACTGGCTATCTAAATTACTCAGTATTTCCCAAGAATTAATGCAAGCACTAGAACTTCCTTATCGAGTTATGGATTGTTGCACAGGGGATATGGGCCTTGGAAAAGTGCGGATGTTTGATATTGAAGCATGGGTACCAAGTCAGGGAAAATACAGAGAAACACATAGCTGTTCGATGCTATATGATTGGCAAGCGAGAAGAACTGGTCTACGATATCGATCTATCGATACAGGGGATATCAAATTTTGCCATACACTCAATAATACAGCTATTGCAACCCCTAGAATTATTGTTCCCTTTCTTGAAAATCATCAATTGGAAAATGGCAGTATATCGTTACCAAAAATTTTACAACCATATTTCGCGGGTATTAGTCGGTTAGGGGACCCTGACATTTATTTTATCTGAAACCATTTCCTCTTCCCAACTTTAATAATATCGCCTGCGTTTGGCATATATGTTCTTATTTGAGTTAAATCAACTTTATCGCCATTAATTCGTACTCCTCCACCGACAATCAATTGCCTAAGTGCAGTTTTAGAATATTCAGGTAATTCTTCGTGTAGTGTATCTAATAGACTTTGTCCCGGTCGCACACATAAGATAAATAAAGCATCTTCTGGAATTTTTTGTTTAGAAAAAGTATTTTCGAACCAAGATTGTTCTTCATTTGCAATAGAATCTCCATGATATCTTGCAACAATTCTATTCGCCGTATATTTTTTAATTTCCATGGGATTAATATTATGCGATAAATTTTGTTTGCATTCTTCAATTTTCTCTTGAGAAATATCGGTATACACTTCCAAATAGGGAATAATAAGTGCATCCGGAATGCTCATAACTTTACCAAATTTTTCTTTTGGTGAATCGATTAGAGCGATGTAATTACCAATACTTTTGCTCTGTTTTTCTCGCCCATCTATACCCGGGGTAATTCGGCTTGTCATAACAACTTGAGGTTTCTGCCCAAAGCGTTCTTGGTAAAATCTTCCCATGAGTTCATTGAATAACTGATCACTACCAACAATGGTCAGATCGGATTCCAACATAACAGAATCGTAGCCTTGTAACAAAGGATATAGCATTTCATGCATAAAGATTTCTCGATGATTTTCGATTCGTTTTTGAAACATATCGCGCTGGATCAGTTTTGCATGAGTAACCATAGATACCAGATCGATAAATTCAGATAAAGCCATCTTATCATACCACTCAGAATTTCTACGAATAGAGAAAACTTTAGGATCTGTTAGTAATACAAGACTCACTTGACGAATGAATTCCTGTGCATTGAGTTTCATTTCTTCGTCACTTAAGAGTTTTCTTTGTGTGTCTCTTCCGGTGGGGTCTCCAATTTTTGTTGTAAAATCCCCAATTAAAAAAATTACTTTGTGTCCATGTTCTTGAAATGCTCGCATCATCCATAAATTTACAGCATGACCAAGATGAAGAAAAGGGGCTGTGACATCAACTCCATATTTAATAACTAAAGATTTTTTAGAAGTTAGTTTTTTTTCAAGTTCTTGTAATGAAATACATTCTTCAATAACGTGGTTAATTGTTTTTAAAATGGATTGTGATGTATTTTTTTTCATAGTCATCTTTTATAGATCTATTTATGAATAAATTCAATTCATTAACAAGAAAAAGATTCGTTATTTGTCATATTTTAATAATTTATAATTAAAAAAATTTTTTTGCCAAAATATTCGACAATAGGTATATATATAAATTTATTGAAAATAAAATAAATATGCGCATTATTACCTTGGTTATTTCTGTTATTGGACTTTTAAATTCTATCTTGTATGGAGAAAATTTTTCTGTTACTACTAATCAAGATAGTGGAGTTGGTACTTTACGACAAGCTATTATAGATAGTAATAAGGTAGGCGATGATTTAAATACTATTAATATAAAAATTCCTCAGAATATACCTATTAAGCTTCTATCCGATTTACCGGTAATTCAAAAAAATACTAAAATTATTTCAGAAAACCAACAAATTATAGATGGAGATAAAAAGTGGCGGCTATTTGCTACTATAATGTCAAATTTAAGTATTACAAATTGCGTATTACAAAATGGTGCAGCCGTAGGTGGAAATGGAGGAGGTGGAGGATTAGGAGCAGGCGGTGGAGTATATATTGATCGCGGTAATCAACTTTTTTTAGAAAATGTTGTTATTAAAAATTGTATTGCTCAAGGAGGTAATATAGCAACTACTTCAGCTAACATTATAGGTGGAGGAGGAGCTAGCTTTTCTATTGCTGATAAGAATGGAACCATTCAAAGAGGAGGGGGAGATTATCCAGGTTATATTAATGGCGATGGTGGTACTTACGATAATTCTTTACTAACTGAAGGGTATGGAGGTGGACATGGAGGCAATAAAGGTGGAGAAAGTGGAGGAAATGGAGCTGGAACTGATGGACTAGAGAAAGGCAAAGGTGGTGGTAGTGGTGGCTATTGTGGAGGAGGGGGGGCTGCTGCCATATCTAACGCAGGTGGTGGCGGAGGTGGTAATCCAGGCGGTAAAGGCATTATTAATAAAGCAGGAGGAGGCGGTGGCTTCGGAAGTGGGGGCGGACCTTCAAGAGTAGGTGGAGGCGGAGGCGGTGGATTTGGTGGTGGTGGTGGTAATAGTCTTATAATTGCAGGAGGCGGTGGTTTTGGAGGCGGTTGCGGATATGGATTAGCATCAATGGGATTACCGTACCCACAAGGTGGTTTTTTTGCAAACAGTGATAAAAGTGGATATGGTAATGCTGGTGCGGGAATAGGAGGTGGAATTTTTGTTGGAGATTCAGCTTTTTGTTATATAAAAGATAATACTAGCGTCCAAAATAATAGTGTGCTGGGGGGGAAATCTCTCACAACCCAACCCGCGAAACAAGGAGAAGGTTATGCTCCGGATATTTTTCTTTTTCGTAAAGCTACACTAATTTTTAATAATCAAAAATCTTTAGATGCCCCCTTTTTAATTCAGGCTGATACAAAAGCTCCCAAAGAGCACATCGATAGTGGAATCGTCAAACAAGGAAAAGGCACATTAACATTATCTAATATTAATAATAATTATAGAGGGTTAACTCACATAGAGGATGGAGTTTTAACTTTTAGCGATCCAAAAGTTTTAAATGATTCTATTATTGTCTTAAAAGGAGGAGAACTTGAACCTGCCGGTATTTTAATTTTTTCAAACTCTATTGATGCACAAGGAGGGGCTATTAAGACTGCCGATGGCATAGAACTAGAGGTAAATGGAAAAATCAGCGGAAGCGGCCCCTTAAAGAAAACCGGATTTGGAGTACTCAAACCGACCAATACAACTAACAACTACACCGGTGGAACCGAAATCAAAGAGGGAAAACTCTCGATAGAAACTCCAGAAGTTTTAGGAAATCCCAATGGAAAAATCATCCTGCAAACAGGAGACTTGCAAACCACTAAAGACTTAACCCTAGAAAACCCCATTGAAGCTAATGGAGGAAGCATAGACACAGAGAAAACATTAACTGCTACTGGAAGAATCAGTGGAAGCGGCCCCTTAAAAAAAATTGGATTGGGCACACTAAGCCTCATTAACATCAATAACGACTACTCAGGGGGAACTGAAATCAAAAGGGGAAACCTCTACGTAAAAGATAGTAAAGCACTTGGGAATCCAAGTGGCAGCATAGAATTAGAAAAAGGTAAAATACAAACTGATGGAGACATAGAATTAAAGCATCCTATAAATATAGGGAATGGATCCATTGAAACCATCCACGGGAACCTAATTGCCAGCGGAAAAATTAGTGGGAATGCACTTATAAAAACCGGTTTAGGCACCTTAACTCCCACCAACACTGATAATAACTACACCGGTGAAACCGAAATCAAAGAGG
>JBOFEG010000012.1:0-16282 GCA_051647685.1 Chlamydiales bacterium | reverse complement strand
TTAATTTGTTCAATAGCCGCACGCAAACTACCTGTACCACTATCATTATTATTAGTAACATTCACATTTGCAGAATAAAGACAAAACGAACACCCAATTACAAACAATCCTACTAAATTAAATTCTCGTTTCATCTTTTCACCCCCCCATAATTAAAAATATATTTATAGCAATTCAGAAAATAAAAGCACGCAAAAAGTAGAGACAGTGGCTTGTAAAAATAGAATCTTTGGATATCATGTAACGTTCGAGAACTAAAACTTATAGAACATGAATGGAAACTTTACTGTTTTAGACTGAAGAAAGTAGAGGAGTTCTTTCTCTATACAAAATATTTAATAAATATTTTCCATATTCTGTATTACCATACGACCCTGTCAAATTAGATAATTGATCTAAAGTGATGTACCCCATTTCATAAGAAATTTCTTCAAGACAAGCAATTTTGATACCTTGTCTTTCTTGAATCGTTTGAACATAGTTACTTGCTTGTGCAAGAGCTACTGGAGTCCCCGTATCAAGCCATGCAAATCCCCGATCTAAAAGAATCCACTGTAGTTTCTTCTCGCGCATATAAATTCGATTTATATCGGTAATTTCAAGCTCGCCTCGCGCTGATGGCAGCAAGGACTTTGCAAGAGATATGACTGTGTTATCGTAATAATAGAGCCCTGTGACGGCAATGGAAGATGGAGGAACTTCTGGCTTTTCTAGTATATCTATAATTTGGCCAGAACTATCAAATTCTAAAATTCCGTAGCGCCTGGGATCTTCCATTTCATATCCAAAAATTATCGCTCCTGTGTTATGATGTCGACACCGTTGTAAAATGGAAGAAAAGCCGTTGCCATAAAAAATGTTATCTCCAAGAATTAATGCAACGGAATCTTTACCAATAAATGATTCTCCAATTCGAAATGCATCGGCAATTCCATTCGGAGATTCTTGGGATTTATAAGACAGAGAAATACCTAAATGTGCACCATCTCCAAGTAAGGATTCAAACCTAGACATATCCTGTGGAGTAGTAATGATGAGAATATCTCGAATACCGGACAATAACAGAACGGACAAGGGATAGAAAATCATTGGTTTATCAAATATGGGAAGAAGTTGTTTACAGACTACGTGCGTAATTGGATATAATCGACTGCCGAGGCCTCCTGCAAGAATGATTCCTTTCAAAATAAGAACCTAATAGTAATTTGAAAAGAACTATTTTACTCATCATGAATATAAATACCAGGCAATCCTCTATACTCTTCTTTTAAATCCATTCCATAACCAATTACAAACTCATCTTCAATGGTAAATACAGCAAAATCAGGCCGATAGGATATTTCTCTAGTTATATTTTTTAAAAGCAAGACTATGGATGTACAAGAGGCAGGTTTATGCGCGATAATTTCGTTATATACAGTAAAGAGCGTATTGCCGGAATCAAACATATCATCGAGAAAGATAATATGAGAATTGCCTATATCTTTAGGAAGAGATTCTATAGATAATTTTCCACGATCTTTACCGCCCATACCATAACTTTGACACTTGAGCAGTTCTAGTGAAAAAGAAAAGGTAAGCTTTCGAATAAGGTCTGCTGTAAAACAGATTGAACCTTTCATAAGCGCTATTACTTTGACATGTTTTCCTGCAAATTGTTGATTGAGAGTACTCGCAAGGATAAGTATTTGGCTCTGAATTTCTTCTTCCGAAATTAGCAAACGAAATGTTGACGGAGTGCTTTGCATTATATCTTTCCGGCTAAAGGATCTTGAATAGTACAAACAATACCTGATTCTATCAATTTATCAACCCAGTCAATTGCATATTTGCCAGATAGAAAAGTCTCATTTTGCAGCATGAATTGATGAAATGGAATAGTTGAGTGAATACCTCCAATACAGAATTCTCTCAGAGCTCGTTTAGCTCTGGCAATTACCTCTTCTCTATTTTCTCCTTTAATAATCACTTTTGCCATTAAAGAATCATAGTAGGGTGGAATAGTGTATCCACTATAACAAGCAGTATCGAGACGGACATGAGGACCACATGGGGTAAGAAAATATTCAAGTAATCCAGGAGATGGAGCAAAATTATTACATGGATCCTCTGCATTAATTCGGAATTGCATAGCGCAGCCATTGAATCTAACATCGCTTTGTTGGACAGTTAATTGTTTGCCATTAGCAAGTTCGATTTGTTCTTTGATTAGGTCAATTCCAGTAATCTCTTCTGTAATAGTATGTTCAACTTGAATCCGGGTATTAACTTCCATAAAATAGAATTTCCCCTCTTCGTCTACTAAAAATTCTATAGTTCCTACCGTTTCATAATTAGCTGCTTTCGCAATACGAACAGCATGCTGTCCTATTTGCTCTCTAAGCTCAGGTGTCAACGTAGGACTTGGAGATTCTTCAATAAGTTTTTGTCTTCGCCTTTGGATAGTACAATCTCTTTCGCCTAAATGAATACAATTTCCATATTTATCGGCTATAATTTGAATTTCTATATGTCTTGGATTAGCAATTAATTTTTCTAGATAGACTTCATCATTTCCGAAACATGAATCCGCTTCTGTTTTTGCTGCGGTAAATTCTTTATCGAGATCCTGTTTATTATACGCGATACGTATACCTCGACCGCCTCCGCCAGCACTCGCTTTGATAATTAAAGGGAAACCAATTTTTTCTGCTTCCAAGTGCGCATCTTGCAATGTAGCAACAACGCCATCAGACCCAGGAATTACAGGACAGTTTACTGAAGCGACTAAAGCCTTTGCTTTTGCTTTATCACCCAGAAGAGTGATCGTATTTGGGGATGGTCCAATGAATGTTACAGAACAACTCTCACATATAGAGGCAAACTTCGCATTTTCACTCAAAAAACCATATCCTGGATGAATCGCATCTGATCCAGTAATTTCACAAGCGGATAGAATGTTTGGAATGTTTAAATAAGATTGCAGAGCAGGAGCCTTTCCAATACATACTGCTTCATCTGCATGTAATACGTGAAGGGCTTCTTTATCCGCTTCCGAATACACAGCTACTGTTTGCAAGCCAAGATCATGACAAGCTCGGATAATTCGGAGAGCAATTTCTCCTCGATTAGCAATTAATATTTTTTTCATATTATTCTATCGCAAAAAGTTTTGTACCGAACTCTACGGGTTGACCATTGTCTATCAATATTTTCGTTATTTTTCCCCGCATGCCAGCCTTTACTTCATTCATGACTTTCATAGCTTCTACAATACAAACAATAGTATTATCAGCAACAGTATCTCCAACTTTGACGAAAGGAGGCGATTCTGGAGATGGAGCCAAATAAAATGTACCGACAAGAGGTGCGCGAATATAGGAATATTCTTGATTTACTTCTTCAATAACTGGGGTATTCTTAATAATTTGAGTGGGCACAGCTTGACAAGTAGTAATAGAAGGAGCTCCGCCAAAAGGATTTCTCTCCTTTTCAAGGCAAACTTCTTCACCATTTTTCTTCACTGTCAATTTAACAAGCTTAGAATTTTCTATAGCAGCGATTAATTTTTTTATATCATCTAAATTCAAAATCCTACTTAGCTCCTCTTATACTCTTTGGATATATTCTTTTGTGAATGTATCTATTTTAATAATGTCACCGGTTTCAATGAATAAGGGAACCGCGATTTGAGCTCCCGTTTCAACAACCGCTGTTTTATTTGCACTAGCTACAGATACTTTTGGTTTTGTCGTATTTACTTTGATAACAATTAGCTCTAAAAACTGTGGCAGTTCTACAGAGAAAATAATATCTCCATAAAAAATCGCCTTAATTTGAACACCTTCTTTTAGAAAGTCTGCTTTTTCCTTAATAACTCTTCTTTCAATTTGTATGATATCTAAGTTATCAATGTCTAAAAAAATGTAATTAGTTCCCTCTATGTATAAAAATTCTAAACGACGTTCTTGCAGAGTGACTTCTGTCACTTCTTGCCCTATGGTAAAATGTTTATCTATCAGTTTTCCAGTAGCCAAATCTTTCAATTTTGCTCGGACAAAAGAAGTCCCTTTTGCGGCAACAATTTTATTTACAGATTCGACTCGATATACCTTCTCATCGAGCTGTATATTCAGTCCCGAAACGATTTGATTACTTGTGATCATATATGTATTCTTTTAGTTAAAAATAAGATTATTAATAATTCATTCAGTTGACATCTAGTATAGTTCATATTTTCAATTTTTTCAGTAAGATTTTCTACTCATCATCTTCCATTGATAGTTAGAATTTGTTACAACCTTTTCACTATTAAAGAGATAGGGGGAGAAAATCATCCTTTTATGCTTAAGTAAGTTATACTTCTTTATGTAAAAATTAAATTTTTATTATTCATATAAAAAGTCAAATTTTACAGATTGCGAACAATTTTCATTAATTCTTCAGCGAGTTTTTTAGAGTTATGTCTAATTAAACTACGCTTTATAAGATCTTTTTTTACATTTTCCTGTAAAACTCCTAGAAGAGGCGCTTCAATGACTCTCTCTTCTAATAAATCATTCTCTACTATCTCTCCTTCTTGTGCATATATATCAATTAAATCTTTGGGCGGTTGTTGCGCGTTGACAAGTAGATAATCAAAAATATCTTTTCCAATAAATTTATTTACTTCTCTGAGATAATTGGATACTTTAAATCCAGCGGTTTGGCCCTTTCTATTCATTAAATTTACTACAAATACTTTCTTGGCTTGGCTCTTTACAAACGCCTCACCTACTCCTCCTACCAAAAAATTAGGAATAATGGAGGTATAAATTCCACCTGGACCAAGCACTAATAAATCCGCGTTAAGAATTTCAGATAAAGCATGGGGATTGGCTTTTGGGTACGGCTCGAGATAGATATGAGAATACCCTTGAGAAATATCTTGCGAAAAATATATTTCTCGCTCCCCTGCCAGAAGTACTTTATTTAATAATTGCATACGCAAGTAGACTGGGTGTGTCGTTACTGGAATGACTTTTCCTTTAATGCGTAGGATTCTACCTACTTCTTCCACTGCTTTTTCAAAACTACCTGTAACTTTTTCTAAAGCAGATAGAAATAAATTCCCAAAGCTATGTCCTCCTAGACCTCCATTTTCAAATCGGTAACTCATCAAGCTCCTCATGAGTCTGGACGATGTAGATAACGCAATCAAACACTGACGTACGTCACCGGGCGGCAGCACGCCAAGTTCATCTCTAAGCACGCCTGTACTACCTCCGTCATCTGCCATGGATACAATAGCTGATAAATCCACATTAAAATATTTCAAGCCTCGTAGAACTGTAAAGTTTCCCGTTCCACCTCCTATTACAACAATTTTCTTCACAATGAAAGCTCTTTTAAATGGGTAATTTTCTGTCGCATGTCTCCTTCAAATAAATAGGATCCTGAAATGAGAACATCGGCACCAGCAGCAATGCATTGTGCTCCCGTTTTTTCATTGATTCCGCCATCTACTTGTATTGTAAAAGGATGTTGAGATGTTGTTTGTTTTGTATGGTTATTCATCTTATTTTGTCTTTTATAAATAGAGTGCTTAGTACAAAATTCTCTAACGAATGTAATTTTTTCCAAAACTTGCGGAAGAAATGATTGCCCTCCAAATCCAGGATTAACTGTCATCAAAAGAATATGATCGCATAGTGGTAGGTACTTTGGAATCATTGAAGTAGATGTAGATGGAGAAAAAGCGAGACCTGCTTTAATATTACATTTATGAATATATTTTAAAATATCTGCCACATTTTCTGTAGCCTCGAAATGAAATGTAATACTATCAGCGCCAGCAGTAATTAATTGTTCGATGTAATCAAATGGATTGTATGCCATAATATGGACATCTAAGAACAAATTTGTCGCTCGATTGATTGCAGCTAGTGCTTTAGGAGAAAAGGCTAAATTTCGAACAAAATGGCCATCCATAATATCTACGTGGATAGCATCACCACCAGCTTCTTCAATTTTTTTTGCGTCTCTCGCGAGATACCCATAATCTCCTGATAGAATAGATGGAAATATTCGGATTTTCTGTTTATTCATGTACTTTATCTCATAAAGAGTATGTTTAGTTTCGAATAGATTGATCTCGAGTTTGTCATCATAACTGGGCATACTATAATGAAAACTGATTTAAAACTTCACAAAAAAAATAGCTGGTATATTGTTTGTATATATTAAATAGATATCTGTTCTAATACTCTTAAAAAAGCCATTTTTTCTAGATTACGTTTATAGAAATAACTATATCCAAGATAAGAGGTTTCATAAACTTGTATATGTAAAATAGCGAGATCCGATGATGGAATATCTAAAGAATCAATTTTATCGACTATTAATTGTTTTAATGAAATATCAGGGAATTTAATTATCGTTAATAAATGATACTGTTGTTCTTTTGTAGATATCTTTATATCTCCCGCTTCTTGTCTATCCACTGTTTCTAAAGCGGTTTTAAATAATAGAAACCAAGATTCTAATAATTCTACAGAAAGAATACTTCTCTGTTCTGCAGGAAAAATAGCATGAAAAAAATTTTCAAGTAAAAATTTATTTTTAGCTATATCTTTGGAAAAGATATTCTGTAGATGAGTTAGAGTTTCGTGTTGTTTTGCAAGCATTCCACCATTGAAATCTCGGAGTTCTCCAATAACCTCTCCTAGAATTTCTACAATTTTTTGTCTTGCTGCATAGAGATCAAACGAAGAATTTTCTCGCAGGAATAAATTGCTAACAACTCGCGCTTGAATAACACTAACTTCCTTGAAATATTTCTTGCGGATCTTACCAACTCTTTTGACTCTCTCTACCGTAAATATCACTTGTTTAAATGGACTCCTTTTTAGTAGCGATTGCAAAGAGTGACTAGATGAAATGAGTACGCGAGCCATCACAATGGTAAAGAAAAGATCTTTGTCTGTATGCTCATCAAATGATATCATAATATGAGGCACATCTTTTACATACTTTAATTGTTGGGATAGCAAAACCAAATTTCTCATGACCTCTTCTTCATTACGAGGCATGAAAACTGGTCTCAGCAAATATTCGATGCAATCTTCTACTTGATTGGGAAATTTTGCAGATAGATTTTTTATTTCTTCTAAGGAAAATTTTTCTCCGTGGGGTTTTTCAGTTTCTATATATAAACAAACACATTTCCCCTGTCTATCTATTAGAAAAGAATCATCTAATATAGAAAGCTCTGGCATTGTCTTCAAAATTGCTTTTACCATATGCCTCTTATCAAAAACCTCATGTTCTTTCAGAAAATTAAGTCCTATAAAGATACTCAGTGCTTTTCTAATGCCGAGTGGATGTCTCAGTTTCAGGGGAACAAATTTGAACATAAAGTGTCGTTGATAGGGACACTTCTCTAAAGAATATCCAATGTTTTTCTGAAATAAATAAAATATATAAATTATACGGCTCATGTGTCGCCATTCGTGTGCAATTTTGAATTCATCACTAGCGATAATCAAAAAATGCTGCATTTTAGGAAAAATGTCATAATCAAACAGCGAAGGGATTTTTCGGACAATATGAGCAATTCTCTCATGAATATAAGCTACTTTTTCGTTACTACTTAGCCCTTTTATTTCTAAAATTCTATTTGCTAAATAAGAAGACCTAGCGCCCAGTGCAATTTCTTTTTGTAAAGCTTTCATATTTTGTAGGAGGGTCCATTCATCCTCTAAGTCTTCAATGCATAAAATGATTTCCCCTATCGTATATAATTCATCTCGTTCTTGAAATTGAAAATCTACGACAAAAAATACTATAATAGAGGCTTTTTTATTCGGAATTAACCAACGACTGGTCATATCGTAGAAAAATCTACCCATTCCAGGCCGTATATGGCACAGGAATCGAATTGAATATTGTAAAATAGGATCTCCAGGCAATTTTTCAAATTGCACGAGTGGGACATCTTTACAAGAATTAACAAAAGAATCTGGACATACTGCGTCTGGGAAGAACTTTTCTAATAGATTAATCGCTGCTTTTAAGTAGGTTTGCTCAAGATCACTAGAACGATTACAAGAGGCCCGCAATAAAATTACTTCTCCTTGTTTTCGTTCTTTTTGATCTAACATAGCTCATTCTTTCAGTTCGGCAGTTCAAAAACCATCGCATTTTCTCTACAATTATTTGTTGTGATTAGAGTTCCCATGCTATCTTTTTGAAAAGAAGTGACTCGGAGAGGCAATTGATTTTTTTCAGCCAATCGTATAGCTCTGGGATGGAGAACCTGTGTCTCCGTCTTTTCTATAATTTCTAGCGCATCTATATAATTTAATTGAGAAAATAGAGTAGCTGTCGAATCTTGTTTAGGATCCGAACTATATATACCCAATACATCTTTATAAAATTCTACATCGGCTCGAAGAGCAATCGCGAGCGCAACAGCTGTAGTATCTGTGCCTCCACGGCCAAGAGTGGTAATCTCACCGGCTCTACTTACCCCCTGAAATCCGGCAACAATTACAATTTTATCCTCAGCTAAAGATTTCGTAACTCTCGAAGGGACTACAGAAATAATTTTTGCATCGGTATGTTCTTCATTTGTAATAATTCCGCACTGACTTCCTGTAAAACTAACTGCAGTAAAATTTTTTTTTGCAAGAGTCATAGCAAGTAATGACATACTTACTCTCTCTCCCACCGATAAAAGCATATCGAGCTCTCTTGCAGGTGGATTCGGATGCACTGCTTTCGCTAAGGCTAATAATTCGTCTGTCATATTCGCCATTGCGCTGATAACTACGACGACGCGGCTATACTCTTGGCGTTTTTTTATAATAATATTGGACACTTGATGAAATTGCGATAGATCGCTAACAGAAGCTCCTCCAAATTTGATTACAACTGTGGCCATATAAAAATTTGATAAGAATATACAAGTAAAGGGAATCTTAATTGATTTTTAAATTTTCTATAAAGAAAGTTTTTTTTAATAGAATACAATGATTTATTTTAATCCAGATCCTACTTCGTTTCGCGTATTTATATTGCTTTTTTCAAAATCGTCTGTTAATCTTTTCCCTTAAAAGGGATAGGTAGAGTAATATTTTTATATTCTCTATATCAAATAAGTTCAAAAAATGTAGGAGAACCCAGAACAATGCCCAGACCATTTATAGATATTGATAATTCTAGCAAAGTTATTGACGATGTTGATTTTAATAAAAACGATGCTACGCTTTTTAAAAGCTTACTAGATCAAAAAGAGTCTTCTGCTAATGAAGGTGCCGTTTCTTTGATGAATATCGGTCAAATTTTAAAGGGCAGAATTGTTGAAATCACAAAAGATTTTGTCGTTGTCGATGTAGGACTCAAGTCAGAAGGTCTTATCCCAACTAGCGAGTTTTCTGATACCAGTGAAATTATTCTCGGAAAAGAAATTGAAGTGTTGTTAGACCAAGCAGAAGGCAATGATGGTCAAATTGTCCTTTCAAGAGACAAAGCTAGACGTCAAAGACAATGGGAATATATTGCAACTCATCAAGAAGAGGGATCTATTGTTCATGGTAGAGTGATGCGCAAGGTGAAGGGTGGTTTAATGGTAGATATCGGAATGGAAGCTTTTCTTCCCTGCTCTCAAATCGATAATAGAAGAATTAAGAATATCGACGATTATTTAGGAAAAGATTTTGATTTCAAAATTCTTAAAATCAACGTAGAAAGAAAAAATGTTGTTGTCTCTCGTAGAGAACTCTTAGAAGAAGAACGAATTCTTAAAAAAGCAGAAATTTTAGAAAATATTCAAGTCGGAGAAATTCGCAAGGGTGTTGTAAAAAATATCACTGCATTCGGAGCCTTTATGGATCTTCAGGGAATTGATGGACTACTCCACTTAATTGATATGGCATGGAAACGAGTTAGCCACCCATCAGAAATGGTACAGCTTGGAGACGAATTAGAAGTGATGATTCTGCATATTGACAAAGAAAAAGGACGAGTCGGCCTTGGACTGAAGCAAAAAGAAAAAAATCCATGGTCAGGTATTGAAAAGAAATATCCCCTTGGCACTCTAATTAAAGGTAGAATTGTAAATTTAGTTCCCTATGGAGCTTTTTTAGAAATTGAACCAGGAATTGAAGGACTTATTCATATCTCAGAAATGTCTTGGGTTAAAACTATTACGGATCCAAGTGAAGTTATTAGCAAAGGAGATATGGTAGAAGCTGTTATCATCTCTATACAGAAAGACGAAGGAAAGATTTCCTTAAGCATGAAACAGTTAAAAAATAATCCTTGGGAACAAGCTGAAGCTAAGTACCCTATTGGGAGTGTAGTGCATGCTAAAATTCACAATTTAACGAATTATGGCGCTTTTGTAGGACTTGAGCCGGGAATTGATGGATTAATTCATATATCCGACCTCAGCTGGATCAAAAAAGTATCTCATCCCTCTGAAGTGTTAAAAAAGGGTGATGAAGTAGAAGCTATTGTCCTCTCAGTAGATGTGGCAAGTAAGAAGATTACCTTAGGTGTAAAACAATTAACGGAAAATCCTTGGAAAACTATTGAAAAAACAATGCCTACAGGAAGCATTGTTACCGGTACAGTTATACAAATCGCTGCATTTGGTGCCTTCATTGAACTCGATAACGGAATTCAAGGATTCGTGCATGTCTCTGAACTCTCTGATCAAGTTTTTGAAACAGTAGAGGACATCATTGCTGTTGGTGATAGAGTCAAGGCAAAAATTATTAATATTGACCCTGAATTAAAACGTATATCGCTATCTATTAAAGATTTTTTAATAGAGAGAAATCAATATAACCATGACGATATTCCAGTTGGTCGTAATAAGGAAAATAATTAACCCAACGATTCAGATTTTTTCAATTTAGGAATAAAAAATGAACAAAAATTTAGTCGCATTCTTTGAATATCTCGAACGTGAAAAAGGGATTAAAAGAGGCGTAATTGTCAGTGCTATTGAGGAGAGCTTAGTGGCTGCAATCCATAAAAGCAAAGAAACTGCGCACGTCTCTGTTCAAGTCGATCCGAAGACCGGAGAAATTGAGGTCTCTACAGAAAAAGAAGTAGTAGAAAAGGTAGATTATCCCGAGGAAGAAATTTCTTTTGAAGAAGCACAAACACTCGTTCCAGACTGTCAAATAGGTGATTATATTTGTATTGTAACTTCACCCGAAGAGCTGAGTCGAATCGCTGTGCAAACTGCAAGACAAGTAATGACTCAAAGATTACTCGGCGCAGAGCGAACTGTAATCTTTGAAGAATATCGCCATCGTGTTAATGAAATTGTTTCTGGCCCAGTCAAAAAAATCCGTAAGGATGGCGCCGTAATTATTGATCTCGGAAAAGTAGAAGCGGTTATGCCTTTCCGATTCTACAGCCCTGTTGAAAAATACCATATTGGCGATCGGGTTTCTGCCTTATTATATGAAGTTCGTGATACAGAAAATGGTGGAGCAGAAGTAATTCTTTCCCGCACTCATCCAGAATTTGTTGCAGAGTTATTTAAAAATGAAGTGCCAGAACTTGCTGATGGAACTATTGTAATTAAAAAAATTGTGAGAGAAGCTGGGTATCGCACTAAACTTACCCTAATTTCAGAAGATCCGAAAGTCGATCCAGTGGGAGCATGCGTAGGAGTTCGAGGAACGCGGATTAAAAATATTATCCGTGAACTTCATGGAGAAAAAATTGATATTATTCCCTATGCAGCAGATACGATGACTTTACTTGCAAATGCACTCTCTCCTATTCAAATTAAGAAATATAAAATGGATGAGGAAGATAATACAATTTCCATTGTAGTAGATGATGAGAGCTATCCTGCTGTACTTGGAAAAAAAGGGTTTAATATCCGTTTAATTGGAAGTATGGTGGGAAAAGATCTTGATGTTCGTCGCCTCAGTGATTATCAAAAAGAACTTGTTGTTGAACGTAGAGAGTTTTCATTATCTACTGACCCAAGTCTAGATGAGCCGCTCACTTCAGAGGAAGGTTACAATCAATTTGTTATTGATACATTACACTCCGCTGGTTTTATCACCAAAAGAAGTATCTTAGCCGCTAATCCTAAAGATATAGCGGATGCTGCTAGCATTAGTATTGAAACTGTAGAAGCCCTTTTAGAAAAGATTAGAAAAGGAAGGACTAAATTAATTGGCTAAAAATTTAAAATTCAACATAAAAAATGCACAACTCGCACAAGCTCTAAAATTGAGAGGAGTTAAAAACCAAGCAACATCCTCTAACACGCCTGTACAGAGTGATCTTAAAGGTATTAAGAGAAAAGTCACTTTAGTCAAAAAAAGAGATGATATAAGTGTGCCATCTACCGAGGTTTCTACTAAAATACCTGAGCCTATAATTCCTGCCCCTCAAGGAGACGCTTCAGCACAGCCTGAATCAACCATGCCCTCTTCTGTTACAAAAACAGAAGTTAAAAATACTTTCTCTGAACCAGAAATTGCTCCCTCTACTAAAGAAACAACGCAAGAGGCAGCTGCCCATACTGTAGAAATCAAAGAAAAGAAAAAAATGCCTTCGCAGGAATACCGAGATTTAAAACCTGGGAAAAAATTTGAATCCATGAAAGCCTTTGATTCGAGAGATCGTTTAGGTCTTCGCGAATCAGATGACGTTGTATGGAAGAAAAAAAGACATTATCGATCTAAGGTGGTTCTTCAGGAACAAGTTATCGTTAGACCTAAATCAGTTAAAATAAAATTACCAATTCCTTTAAAGGACTTTGCAGCTATATTAAAGGTCAAAGCATCTGAGGTCATTACAAAGTTATTTAAAGAAGGTATCGTTTTAACTATTAATGACTATCTCACGGATGATACAATTGTACAACTTTTGGGACATGAATTTGATTGCCAAGTAGCTATTGATACAACGGAAGAACGTAGATTACAAATCACTGATCAAACTATTCAAGAAGAAATTAAAAATACCCCTAAAGATCATGTAATTGCAAGGCCTCCTGTCATCGCTTTTATGGGTCACGTAGATCATGGTAAAACGAGTTTGATTGATAAAATTCGAACAAGTAATTTAGCCTCGGAAGAAGCAGGAGCAATAACTCAACATATTGGGGCATTTTCAGTTAGTCTACCCCAAGGAAAAATTACAATCTTAGACACACCAGGGCATGAAGCATTTACTGCTATGAGAGAGAGAGGCGCCCATGTAACCGATATAATTATTTTGGTAATTGCTGGTGATGATGGAATTATGCCACAAACTGAAGAAGCTATAGAAAAAGCAAAAGCGGCAAATGTTCCGATTATTGTTGCTATTAATAAATGTGATAAACCTACTTTTAATCCGGATGCCGTCTATCGCGGACTCTCGGAAAGAGATTTATTACCAGAAGCTTGGGGTGGATCTACGATTGCAATTCACTGTTCTGCAATTACTGGCGAAGGTATTAAAGAGCTACTCGAAATGATTTTGTTACAAGCTGAAATGCTAGAACTGCGCGCTAATCCATCTATTCGCGCTCGTGGAACTGTACTTGAATCTGAATTACATAAGGGCTATGGCAGCACAGCAACACTTCTCGTTCAAAATGGATCTCTCCACCTGGGTGATGCACTTGTTTTTACTCATACCTATGGCAGAGTTAAAATGATGCAGGATGAGTACAATCAACCTGTAAAAATAGCTCCCCCTTCGACTTCTATTAGAATATCAGGATTATCGGGACTACCCGATGCTGGATGTGAATTTATCGTTGTCAAGAGTGAAAAAGAAGCGAGAAAACTATGTGAAGAACGACTTGCCGGATTTAAGCAGCGCGAACTTATGCAAACTCGCAAAAAAAATCTAGAAGGCTTATTAGAACATTCTTTACAAACAGCTGAAAAAAAATCGCTTTATCTTATTATAAAAGCTGATACACAAGGCTCACTCGAAGCAGTCAGACATTCTCTACAAAAGATCCCATCAGATAAAGTTGTTCTTCATATTGTTGCACATGATGTTGGACAAATTTCTGAATCAGATATTCAACTCGCTTACGCATCAAAAGCAGCGATCATTGGTTTCCATGTAGGAGTAGAGAGTTATGCAGAACAGTTATTAAAACAAACTAAAGTGACTATTAAAACACACGATATCATTTATCATCTAATCGATGATGTTAAGAAACTTATGACTGCACAACTCGATAAGATTGCCGAAGAACGAGAAACTGGAATGGCTCTCGTAAAAGCAATCTTTAAATCCTCACAACTTGGAATTATTGCTGGTTGTGAAGTGAAGGAAGGTTGTATCAAGAAATCTAATCGAGCTAGATTATTTCGAAATGACGAAAAGATCTGGGAAGGTGATCTTACATCATTACGTCGGGCACAAGAAGATGTAAAAGAGGTCACTAAAGGTCTTGAGTGTGGTATATTACTCTCTCGATTCTCTGCAGTAAAGCCAGATGATGTCATTAGAAGTTATGAAATCATCTATCACGAACAAACATTATAGATATCTATTATGACAAGACGTATCAAAAAAATTAATTCTTTATTGAGAGAGGAAATCGCTACTGTTATTCAACAAGATGTCCAAAATCCATCTATTTCAGTGCTTACTACTGTAATCTCTGTCGATACTTCTAAGGACCTTCGTCAAGCTAAAGTCTATATCAGTATTTTCGGCAATGATAAAGAAAAGCAAAAGACAATGGAGGCTCTCCAATCTGCGGCTGGATATATTGCTATGCAAGTTGCTAAACAAGTAGTGCTCCGATATTTTCCGAAATTATACTTTAAATTAGATCAAAGCATTGATCAACATATGCATATTGATTCTATCTTAAAAGATATTCAAACCCGAGAATCGCCACCGGGTCCATGACTACATCTCTAGAGGGGATCCTCCCTATCGAAAAACCTAAGGGACGATCTTCATTTTCTATTATACCTATACTTAGAAAAAAATTACAGGTTCAAAAAATTGGACATAGTGGTACTTTGGATCCTATTGCTTCTGGAGTTTTAGTATTGCTTATAGGAAAAAATTATACAAAAATTCAAGGTAACTTTATGAAAGTCGATAAAGAATATATCGCTACATTATACCTTGGATCTGCAACTGATACCTATGATGTAGAGGGAAAAGTGACGCATACTTCTATGTATAAGCCTACCGAAGAAGAGATTTTAGATGCCCTAAAATCTTTTCAAGGAGATATATTACAAATCCCCCCTATGTTTTCCGCAAAAAAGTATAAAGGGAAACGTCTCTATTCTTTAGCTCGGTCTGGAATTACAGTAACTCGAAATGCGGTCCCCGTGTGGGTAAAAGTTTCCGTCAAGAATTATTCCTATCCTCACTTATATTTACATATACATTGCTCTAGTGGCACCTACATTAGAAGTTTAGCTAACGACCTAGGGAATCTCTTAGGGTGTTATGCTCATATTGAGGAACTTATTCGCACCCGCTGTGGGAAATATTCTCTATCAGATTGCTTCTCTTTTTCAGAAATAAATCTTTATCCCGATAATCCTATAAAGCTATTTAAAAATTGAGTGTTCTTTGGTATAGCTTAAAACAACTCTTGTAATTCTATTTCACTAGCTACACGTCTAGCTTCTAATCGATCTCTTACAAACCCTCTAAAATTATCTGTATTTTGTGAATCCCAAAACAATCTATTATATCTTGCTTGAGAAGAAGGATATCCGGAAAAAATATTTTTAATAAAAGATGGCCGTCTATGAATACCTTCTTCTTCTATTTTATTTTCAAGATGTATCAAAATATTTTGTTTAACATGATAATCACAATTACGAAAAGCAATTAAATCCGCATAGTACTCATTGTTTCGTTCTCTTTTAGCTATAATAGCTGCACCAGCTAGCGCTGCTATACTTGGAATACTTACAGCAGCTACAATAGAAAAAGGAAACAAAATATTAGAGGCAAGAGTTGCTATCGCAACAGCTACCACGGCTATAGGAAGATGCAAATACCTACTACGCTTATCAAATAAAGCCACTTGACGAGCTAGAATAAATTCTTGCACAGATGAGGTCTCTTTAGAGAAACGTTCGCAATTTAGGGCAATCCATTTTGGACCAAAAGGGAGCTCTAGAGAACGAGCGTACCCACCGATCTCGCTTGAGGTATTCAAAGGTAAAACAATAGGAGTATGAATAGCTGTGATGGTATCTCCGTTACGTAGAGATCGAGTTAAAGGTTCAAGCTGTCTATCTATATCAGCTTTGTAAGGGTGGTTAAAAATATTTATAGACATAATTACAATTTC
>JBOFEG010000011.1:0-57691 GCA_051647685.1 Chlamydiales bacterium | reverse complement strand
ATGTAATTTTTAATTTTTGTTAAAACATAAGGATTTAAAAAAAAATTTAGACAAAAAGTCAAAGTTAGGATAGAAAAACATTTACGGCTGATTAAATATAACTAATTCTATGCCAAATATTGCAACTTCCCAACCTTTTCCAAATGATGCTTGGAAATCTCATAAAGATTGTTCATTGATTGCAAACTCACAATCTATTAGACAAATCAACTCTATGTGTCCAGTGGATGAGATGGAAGAATTTCAAGATCCACTATCAGATCTAAATCTATTTCTCTGTAAAAAGGTCAACGAAATGATGCACAAGAAGGGGGGGATTAAAAATTGGAATCATCAAATAGAAAAAGATATTCTTCAGCGAATTCTTCCAGAATTCAAAGTAAAATTCCCCTATTACAGACTCGGAATTGCTGCTTTGAAACGAACATGGGAAAAGATCTCTTATTACCAAAAGAAAGTCATCTATCGCGAGGCTTATGAAATCGATGGAAAATTAAATATTAACTATTTAATTAAAGAGAATATTCGAAGTTATCAAGAAAATTATAAACAATCTTCTCAATGTTATTATGATCAAATCCCATCTTTGGCAAATAACTTGTGCGAGTGTGTTGCAATTTTAGAGGGAAAACAACCCAACCTACAAAATTTGACGCGCACCATTTGGGCTGTACAACAACATCTGCTTCCTCCCTCTATACTTAAAAGTATACCTATGCAAAAAGAAACAGATGGGTTAGATCGATTTATATGCCAAAACATGCTCTATTACATCCATCAAAATCCTAATTTGAGCTATGAAAAACTCAAAAATCTTGTGAGGTATAATTGTTTGAATCTGTTCCAAAGTGATTTTTTTCATAGTATGGAAAAGCTTGCCACTATTGTGTCTATCATCTTATCAAAATCCTACATTGGACAAGCAGAATTTTCTAAATCTACAAGAACGGCTATTGAGACGTATATTTCTAATCACATCCATTGGATATATCGCGGAAAAAGCGATTCTTCGATAACGTATCTCTCTTTTGTACAAAATATGATATCAGTTTTGTCACTTATTCCCTCTTTACCCAAAAATTACGAACTATCGAAGCTGCGAATTGCTATTCGTTTAATCGTGCAAGAAAAATCTCGATCTTTTTTATCATATTTTCCAAATTTTGATCCAGTCCTCTATGCCTTTATTAAAATAGAATCCGTTTTATTAAAGGAACAAAAAAAGTCTTCTTCTAAGGATCAAATGGAAGAAGAAATTTTACGTAGCTACACAGAGTTATGTAATATTTCTATTGAATCTGTAGATAATCAAAACCTTGAAATAATTCTTTGGGAAAGTCTAGATAAAGCGCGCCATATTTCACAATCTATAACTCCCGAAATATTACAATCTTTACTCATTGCTATTCAGGATAGCATTATTGATCAACCGAAATCCACTTTTGCACAGCAAGTCCGTACCACTACCTATAGACTACAGGAAATGCAAAAATGCACGGTAGATAGAGACAATATTACAGAGAGAATAGAGTATTTTTGCTTGCAAAATGAAATGGCTTGCCGCTTTATCCCTATAGAAAAACAGCATTATCTTTGGGACTTTCTCCAACGATCTGTTGGAAAGGGACTTTACAAAAAGAAAAAGCAAATCATCAAAGAAGTTATCAAGATGAGTATTTCTCTACACCCAATTTTACCGAATTATATGGATCATCTTCTTTTTAGAATAGATACTCTATATAAACATTTTTGGTATCAAGAATCTTGCAAAACCATGAATACTTTGAAAGCTTTTATCCATCGGCAAAGTGAATCTATCACAGCGCATCCCTGTGAGAAAAAGAGAATACTTCGAGAACGCCTTACTCGTCTTTTGCCAGTGACGCCTTTTTCCGATGAAGAATTATAAATACGATCCTGTTAATCATCTAAAGGAGATACTCGAATAAGGTGGCCATCTGGGTCTGAAATGATAAAAGTACGTCCAAATACTTCATCATAAGGTTTTTTTACAATAGTAATATTGGGGACTTTTTCCCATTTTTCAAAGAGGCTATTTACTTCTTCATTCGAAGACAATAAAATTCCAATTTCAGAAAAACGGGGAGTACTAAGGTCTGGGCTTGTTCCACCTGACCAAATTGCAAAGAGTGCTTTTCCATTATGTGTAGCTGAAAATGCTACGTAGCGAGGACTTACAAAGATTGGGTCAGAATTAAAAAGCGTCTTATAAAATTCTGTAGAACGTTCAATGTCAGATACGTATACTAGTTGAAGATTTGCTCTAGGAAACAATGTCATGATGAAATCTTTTTTTAAAAAGGTTCTTTAATATTATTATCGATTTTTTAGTTCTACAAAATTCTTCTGAAAGATCAATATGAAAGCACCGATAATAATAAATGGAATACTCAGCCATTGTCCCATACTTAGATTGAGGTAATGCAAAGGTTCTTCTTTGAGATATTCCAAAAGAAATCGCATAGTAAAACATAGACTTAAAAATAAAGAAGTTATTTTTCCCGGAGAAAGCAACGACATATTCTTTCTATAGAGTTTGTATAAAAAATAGAAAAGTCCAACATATGCAATAGCCTCATAAATTTGAACTGGATGTCTAGGAATGACGCTTTCAATGATAAAGGGATTTTCAAAAACAATTCCCCAAGGAAGAGATGTATAAACCCCTACTGCTTCTTGGTTGATAAAATTGCCAAGGCGAACAAAGGCCATACCCAGCGTCAAGGGAATCACTAAGAGATCGGTCGCCTGAAGAAATGAGATTTTTTTTGTATTTTGTGATCGATAGAGGTAAGACGCAATAGAAATAGCAGCTCCTACTATAGCGCCATGACTAGAAATACCACCTTTCCAGGTCATAAAAATCCGTAAAGGATACAATACATATTCATGAATATTTTCATAAAAGAGAATATGTCCAATCCTTGCTCCCAGTAAGATCCCGAATAGGCAATACATTGAAATTGCTTCACAAAATTCTTGTGTCCGTAACTGTGTAGACAATTCCGAAACATTTGTCTTAGCTACATTGTTAACAGAGTAATGTCGATATAGAATCGCTAAAATACGATACCCTATACCATATCCGAGTGCCAAAATAACTCCATACCAAGTAATTGGATGATGGATTATGGGGAGATAAAATATTACTCGTGAGGGATTCCAAGATAACCAACTAATCAATAGTACACTCCATTATGGTTTTGGTTTAAGTGTAGGATATAGAATAACTATATTGTAATGAGATTCATATTTTCTTTCTTATTCATTTTTATTTTAATAAATAAAATACTTTATTTAAATAATTTAAAATACTTTATCTATCTTGTCTTATTTCAAAGAAAAATAATATCCTTTTCCGACAATTTAATTTATACGGAGAATTTATATGACTATACAATCGTTTTCAAATGAAAATAGAAGGCTCTTAGATTTTACATCTATTATGGAAAAAGATCGGTACGAATTGTTTCAAATTATCTCTTCGAATTTACAACCACAAGATTATCTAAATTTTTTGTGTACTTCCAAGATGATATATGAAATAGATTCTAAGTTAAAAAAAGATGAAAAAATTTCTTATTACAACTTATTTATTAAAGTTCTTTCTAATAAATTAATTGATATACCCATAAGCGAATTATCGACTACATTGATTAACTATTGTAAAAAAGCCGGAGAAACTAAATGTAATAGTGATAAAAAGGAAGTATTTATAAAATTTAAAGATTTTTTTAATTCTTTAATAGTATCCGGACAATTTAAAAGGATTCCTCCGGAAACACTAGAACAAGGATTTAAATTTTGTTGTATCTATAACCACTCAGATATGGCGAGGCTTTTTATAAATTCTAGTAGATTTAAGGATTTATCCGTAGGTGCGTTAGAGATAGCATTTGTCTTGAGTGGTTCCAATGAGGGAGAAGAAACTAGAACTTTAATTGATAATAATAGATTCAAAAAGATTAGCCGAGAAGCTTTAGGTAATCTGCTAAAAACTGCTTCCACAAATAGATATTTGGGTACGGTAAAAGCTATTATAGAATGTTCGCGCGCTAATGAAATTAGTGTAAAAGACTATACTGAATCCCTATACTGCGCTGCTTCTAATGGTAGTTTCACGGACGAAATAGAAAACAAGATAGAGATATTGCGGACTCTTATCAATTTTCCTAAATTTAATCAAGTCACTCAAGAATCTTTAGTAGAAATTATGATAAGTTCGGCAAGAAATTGGAGAGGACGTGAAGTCGTAGAGCTTATACAAGCTAGCAACTTTAACCAAATAAGTCTTCAGCAATTAAATGAGATTTTTTCTGTTTGTGTGGATAGATTTCAGCCAATATCTGTGAAATTTTTTCTAGAATCAAATAGATTTCATGAAATCACAGCGGAAAACCTAGGAAAAGTTTTACAAGAATCTGCACAATATAAAGATTCAGAGGTCTTACAAACTATTGTATCTAACGATCGCTTTAATGAAATTCACTTGCAAGATTTTATTAAAGCTATGCATAAAACTTGTGGCATTGGATTTAACAACGTCGATACTATTCCTATAGAAAGCTTACAAACTCTTTTAGATTCCCCTCGATTTGCTGAACTAGATTCCCAAGTTTTACAGAACATTATGGAGACAGCTCTCTCTGCTAAAAGAGTAGATCCTATACGCCCCCAGTACGATTACTATAGAACAGACGCGCTAGAATTACTTTGTCAATACTGGGATAAAGTTACATCTTAGGGTGCAATTATGTCTTTCAAGAACTTGTCGATGGATTCTGTTCCTTCGACAAGCCATACCATTGTAGCAGGGGTACTACTATATTTTTTCATTGTCGAGATTGGCAAGTTTCCTAAAGTTGAGTAGTCTTTTACATTCTTCTCTCGATAATATTTGCAATTGCTCTGCAGCGTCTTGTATGGAAATTCCATCATCAAAGGCTTTTTTTACAATAGTAGCAGCTTTCTCATACCCAATCGAAGGCGTTAAGGCCGTTACAGACATCAGAGAGTTTTCTAAATGGCGCTCTATTGTAGCATGATTGGGTTCAATCCCTTCTAAACATTTATAATAGAAATTAGCTGCGCTATCTCCGAGTAGAGTAATAGAATCTAAAAGATTATAAATCATTACAGGACGAAATACATTCAGCTCTAAACGACCATTGGCACAGGCCATGGTAATCGCTGCATCATTTCCGATCACTTGGCATGCCACCATGGCCATAGATTCACATTGTGTGGGATTGATTTTACCCGGCATAATAGAGGATCCGGGTTCGTTACTCGGAAGAATAAGTTCTCCAATTCCACATCTCGGCCCTGAAGACAATAAGGCGATATCACCAGCGATTTTCATCAAAGATCCAGCCAGTCTTTTGAGACTACCACTCATTTCTAAAATACTATCGCTGCATGCTAATGCTTCAAATTTATTGGGAGCTGAAATTATCTTTTCTCCTATAAGAAGACTTAATTCTTTAGCGACAAGTGTTGCATATTCCTTGGGTGCATTAATACCAGTGCCTACAGCCGTGCCGCCTAAAGCAATTTCTCGAAGTTGATTGACGCCATGAGAAATTGATTCAATGCTGTTTTTAATTTGTGCAGCATAGCCTGAAAATTCTTGTCCAAGGGACATGGGTGTCGCATCCATAAGATGGGTCCGACCCACCTTAATGATATCGCGAAATTGTTGCGACTTTTTTTCCATGCCGCGCAACAATAAAGAGAGATTGGGAAGGAGATGATGGGTAATTTGCAAAATGGCTGCAATATGCATAGCCGATGGGAAAACGTCATTAGATGATTGCGATTTATTGACATCGTCATTGGGATGAAGGGGCATGTGAGTGCCAAGGCTCATGCCAACTTTCCTGCTTGCATAATTGCTAATCACCTCGTTCACGTTCATATTCGATTGCGTACCAGAGCCAGTCTGCCATACAACGAGAGGAAATTGATCGTCGAGCTCACCACTAAGGATAGCCTCTGCGCCGCTTACAATAGCATCGCGTTTTTCCTCGGATAAAATGCCCAGTTTACAGTTAACTAAAGCAGCTGCTTTTTTAATATAAGCAATAGCATAGATAACAGGCTGCGGCATCTTTTGAGAGCCAATGATAAAATTGGTTCGCGATCTCTCAGTCTGCGCTCCGAATAATTTATCCTTAGGTACGCGCACCTCGCCCAGTGTATCTCGTTCAATGCGGAAATCTTCTCTTTTCTGTGACATATTCTTATTACATTAGCAATAAAGCAAATACAAAAGCAAATAGAGAAAACGATTCCACAATTCCCAGTGCAGCAAAACATTTTCCATAAATTGCCGGTTGTTTAGCTGTTGCTTGGATGCCTGTTGCAGCACACTTGCCCTGATAAATCGAAGAAAGCATAATGGCCAGCCCGACTGACGATCCAATAGCTATTCCAGACAAAGGCGACAGAGTTTTCGCTCGTATACTATCTGCCATAACAAGCATGAGAATGAAAGCATAGATCACTTGCGATGATGGCAATGCTGCCATTCCAATAAATTTTCCATGATTTTCCTCCATGCGAGACATCACTCCATGAGAAGCCATACCACCTATTGCACAACCGATCGCACTTCCGATCGCGCCGAGTCCAAGTACTATAGCGGGTCCTACCATATCGAAATTCATACAACCTCCCGGGTTATTGTATCTTTTTTTTTAGTTGTAGAGGGCGAAATAACTTGCCATCTCCTTGAAAAGAGTAGTGATACCACTCGATAAAATTCAAACGTAGGCCGTGAATGACACCGCCCATTATAGCCAAAATAATATTCGTACAATGACCAAATAAAATAATTAAAGTTCCACCGATAAATCCCACTTTGGATCCCAGCCAATTAAAAGTATTGGCCATGATCATTGCAGCAATCCCAAGGGCATAAATGCGCAGATAGGATAGTATATCGGCAAATATCTGAACTCCGTGTACAATCTCAAAAAGCCCTTTCATTCGATGTTGGATAAAAGCGCAGCTAATGGTAACCAATGATCCAAAGAGTAATAGCTGCATTCCTATTTGCTTTGCCACAGCTTCCGGAATTATACCTAAAACATACAGGAGTGATGTGGCTTGAAGAAATTGTGCACAATATAAATATCCGCCAAGAATTGTGATGCACCAACCGAAATTGGGAAAATGTCTTTTAGCATACCGCAGCAAGGATAGAGAGATATGAATAACTCCTACAAGGAGGGCAATCTCCAATAAAACTGTATTTTCAATTTCACTCAAAATAGGATAACTTACCTTACCATCCTTACTCTGTTTAAAGGTGAGGATCTCATCCCGCGATTCTGTTTGAAGCTTTGGATATTTCTGTATCCATTTTTGATAATTCATGTCCCGTTTATCGATATGATAGGAAGCTTTTTGTTTTGCTAAATAGTAAGAAATAGATCGAGATTTTAAGGCGCTCTCAGGAGATAAAGTAATTCCAAAATAAGAACCTATGGCAGCCCCCCACAGTATACAGCCAATCGACAAGTATCGAAAGAGTCTCAAATATCTTTCTTGAGCTTTTTCTAGATTTTTCCAATATTTCTTTGCAACAATAGCGCCTGCGAAAAAAACAAACCCATAACCGGCATCGGCCACAATCATAGAAAAAAATATAACAAAGAACCAAAATACCCATAGAGATGGATCCACATCATAGGGAGAGGGTATGTCGTATACATGCACCAGGTCTTCACCAAGTTTAGCTATGTCGGTATTATTCATGTATGTCGGTACTCTATCTGCCACTTCTGTAGATACCTTTTCTATATAAACATTGGTTTTTGCAAATTCTCTTTTGATAGTCTCAATGTGGTTTTCTGGAATCCATCCCTGTAAAGCAAATAGATGATTACCAAGCGGTCTGCTAGAGTGATCTTTTACCTCCTCAAAATGCATTTGATTCAGTTGCTCCAGCAGATGCATTTCAAAAGAGGGGAGGTAAGCCGCAGCTTGTTCTAGTGATTTCTTTAGTTGATTTTGTAAGGAATCAAGTCGTTCTTTTTCAACTCGAAGGGTAGATAAAGAGTATTTTAACGGTATTGTAACCATACCGGACGGAGGAACATCTCCCATAAAAGACATGTAATAATAGTTGCCAAGTTCTTGTCCGATATATAACCAAGTTTCTGGAAGTTTCGATAGCTGGGATTTTTTTACTTGAAAGAATTGAATTTTTTTTCCGGTTTTAGAAGCAATTTCTTCTATATCATCGACTGAAAAATCGCCGAGCGGAGCTGTTTGATGTATGGTATGGATAATCGACTTATGTAGCTCTTCTGCTTTCTGAAAATTTTGTTGCAACTCTATTATATGGGTGATTTTTTCTTCTAATTCTTTTCGATCCAAAGCAATCGGATCTATTTTTGGTTGTTTTGCCAAAATTTTTATCGCTTGCAACAGGTCGGATATTGAATCCGATACCACCTGATCTTTCACCTTAGGAATAATAAATTCGATAATCCCTAGCGTCTGCGCTTGAGCGAGAAAAGAGTGAATTTCTTTCTGGAGTCCAATAAAAATATACTTATGTACAGCGTTAATCATAGGATCTCCTGAGCCAGACTAAGTTTCTTAGCAACAATTTTTGCTTTAGCCACTTTCGATTGTGCAATCGATGTTAATTGTTGATCTCCTAAAAACACCTGAATTTTCTTTATATGATAATGCGTCTTTGGAATGAGAATTTTCTCAAATAAATTCACGCGAATCGATACATTTCGCAGCTCACCTTTAAGTATGGCATGTTTCTCACGTATGATCGTATATTGCTTTTTCAAATGAAATAAAGACTGCAGGTGTTGCAAAGCGGAATCCCACCAAAAGGGAGTAGAAAATAGAGGAAAATCTGGTACTGGAAAAGTAAGCTCCTGAAGCACAGGAATCTCAAGTCCAGCGATATTGTCATAGGTAATTACTGATGTATCTATTTGTAGGGAAGCAAGTAAAGTTGCCATATCTGGCGCGCTAAACAATTTAACAAATTTCTCTATCTCTTTGTATTTTTTATTGTATTTTTCCAGAAGACTTTCGAGTTGTAAAAAGGATTCATTTGCTTCTATTTGCAGAAGAGCTTTTTTTAGCTGCAAAGTGGGCAAATATTTTCTCAATTGCTGCATTCGAGATTGTTGGGTTCGAAGAGAATGTTTGGTCAGTTTGATGGCATTCACAAAATCACTTCCCCTTAGGCCAGTATTTTTCTAAAATACTGGGTTTAATCCCGAGTTCATATCTTTCAAAACAATTGGATAGAAGTTTCCATCCGAGATCCAGCGCCTCTTCTAGTGGAATATTTACCTGAAGATTCATCATCTTCTCTTCGAACTCAGTCGCGAATGTAATGAGCTTTCGATCCCATTCAGAGAGTCTGAATCCCATACTCTGTCTTTCTTGCGCTTTCTTTGACTCTGCATACAATCTAATTTGTGCATTAGCAATCTCTCCGTGGTCCTCACGCGTCTTTTTGCCGATTACTTGTTGTTTCAAGCGAGAAAGGGATCCGAATGGTTCAATAACTCCATCGTGTAGATAAAATTGGCCCTCCGTAATATATCCGGTATTATCAGGAATTGGATGGGTAACATCCCCACCTGGCATCGTTGTAATCGAGACAATAGTAATCGATCCACTCCCTTCTAAATCTACTGCTTTCTCGTAGCGAAAAGCGAGTTCCGAATAAAGTGATCCGGGATAACCACGAGTCGATGGAATTTGATCCATTGTGATCATGATTTCTTTAATTGCATCCGCAAATGCAGTCATATCGGTTAACAATACGAGGACATCCTTCCCATGAATGGCAAACTGTTCTGCAACGGTTAGCGCCATATCGGGAACAAGCAGACATTCGACTGGAGGGTCTGTCGCTTTATGAATAAACATGATGGTTTTTTCGAGAGCACCAGACGATTCTGTATGATCGATAAAAGTTTGATAATCGTCGTGCCGGAGTCCCATCCCGCCTAAAATAACGACATCGGCATCCGTTTGCTGTGCAATTCGCATCAGTAATTCGTTATAAGGCTCACCAGAAACGGAAAAAATAGGAATCTTTTGCGACTTCACTAAACAATTAAAGACGTCAATCATAGGAATATTCGTCCGAACTAGCTGATGCGGAATAATTCGCTTTACTGGATTAAAGGATGGTTGCGCTATATCAATTTCTTTTCCAAATACGGGAGGTCCGCCGTCTATGGGCAAGCCACTACCTGTAAATACCCTTCCAAGTAAAGAATTCCCACAAGCAACTCTCATCTGTTGCTTCAGGAAAATAATCTTATCTCCAGTAGAAATCCCTCTAATATCTTTAAAAGACTGGAGCGTAACTTTTTCTCCATCGATAGCTAAAACCGAGGACAGTATAGATTCTCCGGAATGGGTCTGAATAAGAGCGAGCTCTCCGAGCTTTACTCCAGTAGCGAGTACTGTCAATAAGCTACCGCGAATATCTACAATTTTTTCATATATCTTTTTCATACATTCGCCGCCGAGTTTAGTGAATCACTCGCAATTAATTTGTCCCGAATACCTTGTTTTCCTTCTCTATATTGATCCGATGGAAACGCTACATAGTGGAGATTTCGCACATCACTTTGTAAATTTAAGAAAAATTTTCTCGCAGAATCGTGAGAAGTAAAAGAATACTTATGAGCAAAGATATCTTGAATAGTGGAGAATAAATCGATTTGTTTTTCCATGGAGCAATATACATCCTCTGTACTGAATGCATTCTGTTGTAGATAAGCAAAATCATAGAGTTCAGATTGCAAATATACAATAAAATCTTCTATACTAATTCCTTCTTCTCCTACTACCTCCATCCGCCTTCCTATTTCATCGCCCCGTTGCAAGATTTTCATGGCAAAACGTACGTTGGTTTCCCAGTCTCCAACACTATTTTGCAGTGTTTTTTGGACAGTTGGGAGATACTTTGTCCAGGAAAGTAATGGATCGATAGCTGGAAATCTTCTGGCATCAGATCTTGCTCTAGAAAGACCATGAAAAGCCCCAACAACGAGCAGTGTCGCTTGCGTTACTGGTTCTTCAAAATTTCCGCCAGCTGGAGAAACTGTTCCTCCAATTGTGAGAGAGCCTCGCATACCATCTGCCATTGAAATCACGCCGGCTCGTTCGTAAAATGCAGCGATTCTAGAAGATAAATAAGCGGGAAATGCTTCTTCTCCCGGAATTTCTTCTAGCCTTCCCGAAATCTCTCGCATAGCTTGCGCCCATCTAGAAGTAGAATCTGCCAGGAGTAGAACATCGAGACCCATTTGTCGATAATATTCAGCAATAGTGACTCCCGTATAAACAGAGGCTTCTCGAGAGGCTACTGGCATAGATGATGTATTACAAATAATAATGGTTCGACTCATTAAAGATTCCATCGTATGTGGATCTGTGAGTGTTGGAAATGTGCGGAGGACCTCTACTACTTCTCCGGCTCGTTCCCCACAGGCTACGATCACTACAATATCAACAGAGGCATATTTAGATAAATGATGTTGGAGAACTGTCTTACCGGCGCCAAATGGACCAGGTGTGCAAAAGGTTCCTCCTTTTACAATGGGTAGTTGCGTGTCAATAATTCGCCAACCTGTAGTGAGTACCTTATCTGGACGCACTTTTTTCCCAGAGAGCAAGGGGATTTTAATTGGCCATTTTTGTAACATGGTTACAGAGATTTCTTCTCCCTCATCAGAGACCAAAGTTGCAATCGGTTGATCTACCCTGTAAGACCCATCTTCTGCAACCCAACGAATTTTATAGATTCCGGATAGAGAAAGTGGAACCATTATTTTATGAAGAAATCTGCCTTCACGGACAGTACCCAGCGTCATCCCTCTACTAACGCTCGTAGATATTGTAACGCTTGGCTCAAAATGAAAATGGGTATTTCGGTTTAATGGAGGAAGGTAAACGCCACGTTCTAAAAATAATCCAGATATTTTTGCAACTTCACTCAATGGATTTTGGAGTCCATCAAATACAGATCCGAGTAAACCCGGACCGAGTTCGACTTCCAATAACTCCCCTAAAAATTGTACGCGAGTACCATATTGCACTCCTCGAGTATCTTCAAAAACTTGAATTTTTACTTCTGTTCCAGCAATTTCAATTACTTCTGCTTTTAAAGGAACTGTATCAACCCAAACAAAAGCAAGTTCTCCTTGTCGAACATTTCCTTCAAATTGTACGTGGAGGAGATTACCAAAAGCTCGAAGAACTTTTCCAGTCGCGGGCTTCGGTTTTTTATCGATATTCATGCGCTTACCTCTAATAATTTCTGGATTGTTTGTTTCCCTTGTCTTTCATCTAAAGAGCTGTCATCTTCTATAATGAGCCATTGCATCATATAGGCAAATAAGCCATTTATCCCAAAAGAACGCACTTCCGCCATATTTTGTAGCGCATCAAATCGATATTTCTGGATAATTTGATACTCCTCTAGTGGATTTCCTCTTACTTGTAGTAAGGCATTTCCTAGATCTTCAAATTGATCCATTATAGGATATTCATCATCTGAAATAGTTATTGAATATTCTTTCCGAAACCTTGTCGCGCGAACTTTTGCAAGATATATCCGTAAATTCATTTCGAATTTCAGATAATTCCGCATAAATCCCGAAGAGTTTACTGATTCCAGTTGAAAATAAGCTAGATAAACTTCAGAAAAATTCTCTATTCTCGCCTTTGCGTCAGTATATTTTTCTAAATAAGAGATGAGATATTGAGGAAAATGAGTGAGTGTGAGCAATGACTCTTCTATTTCTGATAAAGATAGTCTTCCTCTGGGATCTAGAGTTTGATTTGTCAAATAATAGTATACATTCGTAAGATCTATAATAGTAAGTAAATTATGAGCCAAAGATAAGTCGAAGTCAGAGAGATTGTCACAAAATAATTGCATCATCTCCGGAAAAGTAATTCTTGTCGGACAACCCAGCTTGAGCTCCGGCAAAGCCGAATGAATAAAGTAATACTGCCCCATAGCTCTTCCTCTTACGAAGAAAACACAAGAGTCCTAAAATCTTCTCTCAAGAAACCCGCGATCAATTCTTTTAAAGCGATGTCTGATACATCAATAGTTAAATGTTGCCCTTTTATACGAATCTTCGCCCCTCCGGCAAAACTATCCAGTTGTATCGGAGAGGACTCCAGCGTCGTTACTGCCTTTTGTACAAGCATAGCTATCACATCACGTGGCGATACAGATTTAGAGATAATGAGTTGTAGATCTTGTTCAATTCCCTCTTTTGCTAAAGCATCTAAAACAGATTCAATACATCGGGTAATAATTTCAGGTTTTTTTGTTGTTTCTTCTATTATTTCCGACAGTCCATCGTGGAAAACTTTTTTTTCAATTTTCTGTTTAAATAGATCTAATGTTTGTTTACAGGCTATCTGTAGAGAAGAAATGCAAGCTTGTTTGTCTTTAAGAATTTCTATGCGCGCTTGTTCTTGTAGCTGTTTGGCCTCTTGGCGAGCTTTTTCCAAAGTCATTGCTGCTCGGCGTTCAGCATTTTTAAGAATTTCTTCTGCCTGTAGTTCCGCCGGCAATAATGTATCTCTTCGGATAGTATCACAGATTTTTTGTACTTTATCTTGATTAGATAGCGTTTCCATAGCGCCTATCCCCTCTAATTAGACTGTTAATCTGCGATGAAATTATACTTAATAAATGGTTAATTTTCTATAGAAAAAATAAATAAAGTAAAAAAAAATTGAAATTTAAAAAAATTATGACATATTAAAGTTTAAGAAGAGAATATTATGTATAAACAAAATTTTAAGATTCTTATTCTATTACTTCTATTATTAATAACTAACGAAGCAAAAACTTATATCAATTGTGAACCTTGTGACAAGCTATATAAAGAATATTATCGATCTCAAGTTTATCAACCTAGTGGGGAGTGTTTAGATAGGAGAAAGAGGAATCTACGAGAGCCGAGCTCTGATGAATTGAACGCGACTCTCCTGTTTTGGGGGATTGGGATTGCAATCGGCATTGCTACTGTAGTTATAGCTGTACCACAGAGTAGATAAGGGAATGTATGAAAAAAATAATTGGTTATTTATTGCTCGTTTGTACAGCTCACTCTACTAATATCTATGCCACACCAAAAGTAAAAGTATACGAAGTAGAAATCGTCCCGCCCCTTCCATCCTATGAAGAATCTGAATATTATCGACTCAATCAAATACAAAGGGCTTCGACATCTCCTCCATGCAACAATAAAGGTCCTTGTTGCTCCAGTAAAGACCAAACCGATTGTTGCTTTAGAAAAAATAGAAAAAATACTATTGAAAATCAACAAGCTTATATCGCCATTGCTACGGGAATATTGCTCGGGATTGCAACTCTAGGTATGATTTTCGTTGCCAGAGATTCTCATTAATGGTCCCAATCATTATAATAGAACTCAATAAATATAATTTGAGCTCTTATGAACGTTTTAGAACAACTGCAGCAGTGGACTGTTATCGTCTCTGATACCGGAGAAATCGATGAAATTAAAAAATACAAACCCACAGACGCTACTACAAATCCTACTTTAATCTTACAAGCTGTCGATAACCCAAAATACTCCTTCCTTTTGAACGAGGCCATTGCATGGGGAAAAAAGGCAGGTATTCCGTCCGATGCTCTATTAGATACAATTATTACTAAACTCTCAGTCAATTTTGGAATAGAAATTAGCAAAACTGTCCCCGGTCGTGTTTCAACAGAAGTAGATGCAAGGTTATCTTTTGATAAACAAGGCAGTATTTCTCAGGGACAGCGGTTTATTGAGTTATATGAACAAGCTGGCGTCTCAAGAGATCGAATTTTAATTAAACTCGCCTCGACTTGGGAAGGAATCTTAGCTGCTAGAGAGCTTGAGAAACAGGGTATTCATTGCAATATGACACTTCTCTTTGACTTATACCAAGCGATTGCGTGTGCTAACGCTGGGGTTACTTTAATTTCACCTTTTGTGGGTAGAATTTCCGATTGGTATAAACAGAAGGAAAGAGTCGATTCTTACTCAGCAGATATAGATCCAGGTGTTAAATCAGTATTACAGATTTATAATTACTATAAAAAGCATCATTACAAAACAGAAATTATGGGAGCTAGTTTTAGAAATATTGATCAGATACTGGCGCTTAGTGGGTGTGATCTATTGACTATATCTCCTAAACTTTTGCAGTCCCTTACAGACACTACAACGCATATCACTCGGAGATTGGATTTGGAATCTGCACAAAAAAGCGGATTGTCGAAAATTACTCTCAATGAATCTACTTTTCGTTGGAAACTCAATGAGAATGCGATGGCAACGGAAAAATTAGCTGAGGGTATTCGTAATTTTGCTACTGATACTATACAACTCAGAAAAAGAATTTCTAAGATGATATAAGTAAATAATAAAAATTATTATTGCTTAGTCTTTATAAGGAGGTTTCACTTCAGGTAGATTTATATAATGAGTACCTTTCTTTCCCTTTACCTCGTGTCCATTTTTACCTGGAAAAACTGAACCTGTAGTAAATGGCTCCACAAAAGACATTCCATTTGGAATTTTGTGATCAAAGTAAATTAAACCTCGGCCTTTAGATTCAATGGAGTCTTTTTCCCATCCGTATAATTCTCGCAAACGATTTACATCGTCAGTACTCAGCGATTCATCAACGCTTGGAATTTGTGATATGCTCGTAACTTCTAAATGACTACTTGCATGATATGGTAACGATTTCAGTTTTTCATATGCATATTGAGTACTAAACGGAACAATTACATGAATTACCGGCAATTTTACAGATAATTTATCTTAAATTTAGTCAAAACCCTACCCTTAAAGACAAATTAGTTGCAACTGCTCCTGCGACTCTTATCGAACAAACAGATAATATGTTTTGGGGAGAGGGTCCGAGTCATACAGTAGAAAAAGGAGAAAATAAGCTCGGTAAAATATTAATGGATGAAAGAGCTTTTATTATAGAAGAAAGTCGAAGAACTAATTCTCTTCCAGCTGAAAAAATTTAACTTTTAAGCCTCAGTTACCTATATAACTTATGTAGATTTACTTTTTCATATGACTGTAATAATGACTGCCTCTATAAGGTAAACAATCCGAGCTACACTATGTTTCAGAATTTTTTTTATTGACTTGTGGTAAATCAATTGATTTGTAAGTAGATACAATTTTTTCCGCTGAAAAATCAACTTCTTCTTTTTGTTGTGGTGTAAGTATAGATATATCTTTATCGTTTGTTTCTACAAAATAGGTCTTGTTTGTATCACATAATATTCTCGGATCTATAGCTATACTTAATTTGCTGAATTTCTCATGAGATTCTAATGGTAGATGTTGTAAAATGTTATTAGCCTTTTTTTCTATTATTTTAACCAAGTGTAAAACTTTTTCCGATGCATTAACTATAGCTTTAGTAGCAAATAATGCCTCAGCAGTTGCCACCCAAGCAATTGGACATACCGTAACAGTTCTCTGTTTCGGTTTAGAAACCAGCTTACCTTTTTGTAACTCGCCAATAATAAATTCATTTTCCTTAAGATCATGATGACCATAAGTCAGAGTAGTTCCAAACTGTCCAATTAATTCTGGAACAAAGTTTCCAAGAATTTTTCCTATCTTAATTTTACATTCCTCACTTATTGAATTTCTAGCGTCTTCGACACTAGGGAATTGATTATACAGATTGCAATGAATCCAAGGTTGTAGAGAAGTCGTTTGCACAGACATGATTTCCTCCTATATGGTTTTATTGTACTGCCATTAGTTTAAGTTAATAAATATAAAATTGACTTATTATAGAGGGGTCTATTGTAAAGAATAAATTATTTTTTATAACTAAAAACCTGGAATTTGAAGAAATTTACTCAGAATGTTTTTTTCCATTCGTCTATAGAAAGACGATATAAAACATGTCTGGACAGTATATTACCTAGAGTAAGTTTTGGATGATCAAAATCATCACTTTCATTGTGATGCATTCCGATCTTTTTCATAACAGCTATCGAACGCTTATTTTGTTTTGCCGTAAAAGAAACAATTTCTAGTAAATGAAGTATTTCAAAACCAACTCTAAGAGCAGCTAATGCACCTTCCGTTGCATACCCTTGACCCCAATATGGATAAGCGAGACGCCATCCAATTTCGACAGAAGGGGTAAAATGTGCTGTAAACGAAACGGGAGACAGTCCTATAAAACCAATAAAATTTGCTACTTCTGGTAATTCCACGGCCCAAAGTCCCCAATCAAATTTTTCAATATGGGTAGAAATTTTTTTGAAAAGCTTGTTGCTTTCTTCCCAAGTCAGAGTTTTTGGAAAATATTTCATAACTCTTTCGTCTGCATTCATCCGATAAAATGGTTCTATATCTTTTTCTTGCCAAGGACGGAGTAGGAGGCGTTCTGTTTTAATAATCATAGAAAGTTGTCTACTTAAAAAATTAGAATTTTTTTAATTTATCTTTTAGAAAGAAATTAAGCCATTTGAAAACCACTGCCTATGAGACAATGGTCTAGACTTACCTCTAGTCTTTCTTTAAATATCTTGTAACTTGTATATTCAGATAACTCTATTCGAGAAAAACACATATAAAATACAGGAAGTTTATCCATCCCCTTAACGCCTGACACATTGAGTTTCGTAGTGCGACTCAATGTCTTTATTCCGGAAATGGCTTCGACCAATTCTATTAATCTCTCAGTGCTCGTTTCAGTAACCCATTTTTTAATATATTGCACTGATGTTTCCTTTACTTTGTCTAGATCATCTAAAGAAAGAACTTTTATAACGTCCTCTTTAGAAATAGTTCCCTGAATTTTTTCTCGCAAAGTAGTCGCTGAATTTCCTTTTAGAGTCTCCCACTCGCCCTTATTTGAGAGAGAATCATAGATTGATCTTGTCAATATAAGAATTGCTTTAATTTTTTCCTCTAAACGGTACATTTTTATAAATTCAGCTTTTGAGTTAATACAATAAATATCTCTTACTTCCTTCGTGATTTTGTCTTTAACAATATTTTTTCCCATTCTTTCGTCTATATTTCGTTCTTGTAACAACCATACAAGGAACATTTTATCAAATACTTCTTGCGAATCTAGCTTAGCCAGATCTTCTACCGTTAGAGAGAAGATCATTTCAAATACAATGGGATGAAAATTTTGTCCTAAGACTATAAAATTATACTGTTGCAAAGCAGTAGAAAAGAACCTTCCGATAGTCTTAAAGCATTTTTCTTGATCTTCTAAAGATAGCAAAAAAGATTCCGTATTATTTAGAGTTGGAATTACTCCCAATTCAGTCTCTGTAACAAGAGAATATTTTGCATTACAAAAAGATTCTGTCAACTTAGCTACAAAAGATCGCATTAGTCCACCATCATCTATCGTCTGAGCGTCAATATATTCAATAGAATATAACGATATTTGTATTGGATTCCTTACAAATGTTTCAAAGATGTCTAAAAGAATTTTTATAGGATTTTCTATTATTTCATGACTGCTAATTCTAAAGCGATATTTTCTATGCAGCAACAGAATTTTCCCTTCAATTATGGCTCTCCTGTCCTTAGCAGACATATCATCCTTAATTAAACGAAGAGCTTGCATAACTACCAGGTCTCTTTCGCATGCAGACATGAAAGATAGTTTATTGATAATAAATATCCGATCTTGATCAGACATAGAATCAGACAATAAAGTTAGGGCTTGCCTTATTAGTAGCTCCCTTTCGTCTTGCCGCATAAACGATAATCTATTAATAAGGAACATCCGATCTTGCACAGACATAGTGTCCGTTATTACTGGTAATACTTGAGTTATTAGATCTTTTCTGTCCTCGGGAAATAGTAAGGCTAATTTACTAATAATCAGGGCTTGATCTTCCGAATGCATTGCGGTGGTTGTTAAGCGATGCGCTTGCTGGACTAACAGTTCATGATCAAGAAGAGGAGTAACTAAAGGTATGCGATTCCTTATAGGATACATAGATATTTTTCTGTATATGTCTTTTTTTAATATAGTTATCCTAAGCATAAAGAGTAACTATCGACTAAAATATAATTACCACTAGCTATGTAAAGAATGAGAATTAAAACTTTTACTCTATGATTAGATAACTTGTATCTTAAGCCATCTGAAAGCCGCTATCGAGCATGCAATAATCTAAACTTATTTCTAATTTTTCTTTAAATGCCTCGTAGCTTGAGTATTGGGAAAGATCTATTCTAAAGAAACAGGTATGGAATTGGGGAAGTTTATTCAGGCCATTTAGACCAGCTATGTTTAATTTCGTAGTTGAGTTTAATGTTTTCATTCCTGAGATAGCATCAATAAATTTTTCTAACATTTCGGAATTTGTTCCGGTAATCCATTTTTTAATATATTCAAAAGAAGTTTCATCCACTTCATCCATTTCATCGATTTGAAGAGCGTTTTTAACCCTATCTCTAGAAAGGATCCCCTGTATTTTATCTCTTAATACTTCTACTGAATCTCCTTTTAAGGGACCCCATTCAACCTTATTTAATAGAGAGTCATACATGGACTTTGCAATGATAAGAATTGCTTCAATTTTTTTGTCGAAATTATATTCTTTTATACATTCTTCTTTTGAGTCAATACAGTATATTTCTTTAATCTCATCGGTAATCTTATCTTGAATAACAGCTTCCGCAAATTCTTCTGGCGCATTCAATTCTTTTATAATCAAAATTTTTAACATTTTATTAAATACTGAAGATGAATGATAGTTTGCAAGATCTTCAGCCGTTAGATTGAAGATCATTTCAAATACTATTGGATGAAAATATTGACCTAGAACTATAGATTTATATTCTTGTATTGCAGACGAAAAAAACCTTCCGATTATTTTAAAGCATTTCTCTTTATCTCTTATAGATAAAGGCGAAGATCCATTCACCCCTGTGATTGGAATAACTCCCTTTTCACTATTAGTAACAAAGCCATAATCTGGATTACAAAAAGATTCGGTCAATGCCGCTACAAAAGATCTCGTTAATCCTCCATCATCTACTCCTTGAGAATTAGTATATTCAATATAAGAGGGCAACAATCCTATATAGCTTCTTTGTAATGTGTCATATAAAGATACAATGACTGTCATAGGATTATGAATTATTTCGTTACTATTAGTTACAAATTTGTATTTATCAAATGTGTCGTATATTGAACTTATTATTCGCACCCTATTTTCACCTGTAATATCCTCGGTGCTTAAATGAAGAACTTGCATTATGAAGAATTCTCTCTGATTTTCAGAGAGAGAAACTAAATAAGAAATAACATCTTCTCTATTTTGAGGCGTCATATCGTTAGTAATTAAACGAAGAGCTTCTGTTATTAAAAATTGCATGTCTTCTAAAGGTATCGTAGTTAAAAAATCAATAAGATGTATTATGTCACGAGAAGACATTGAATCCGTAATCAAACGAAGAACTTGTGTCGTTAAAGAGTCCATTTCATTTACAGGCACTTGACTTAAACGTTCCATAATTCGTTTTCTATCTAAGGAAGACATTGTATCAGTAATTAAACGAAGAGCTTGCGTTGTTAAAAATTCTATTTCATCCACAGGTATCAGGCTTAAAAAATCAATAAGTATTTCCCTATCGGAAGCAGGCATTGTATCAGTAATTACATGTAGAGCCTGTGCTATTAAAAGTGATCTAGCTTCTAGTGGGAGACCAATTATCGAATTAAAAATTCTATTAATACTCTGAGCCGATTTATCATTTTTGAATAACAGAATCATTTCATCAATTACAGTTTTTCTTTCTTCCTTACCAATTTTGCATAATTTATTTACAATTAACGGTTTATATAAATCAATCACTTCATCAGACACATCATCAATAATTAAACGACGAACATCATCTATTAGAGATTTTCTTTCTTCTTGAGATATATGAGATAAGATTTCAAAGATTAATGATTTAGTATCATTATCTTCAATACCTAAGCGGCAAGTTTCCTCTATTATTTCTCTTCGTTCTTCTTGGCATATATTAGATAAAATAATGAGCAGTTCTTCTTTATCTTCATCTTCAGTATCAGCAGTAACTAACTTAAGAGCGTCATTTATTAAAGATTCTCTTTCTTCTGGTAATGTTTTAAGTAAAATATTAACAATAGATTTTCTACTTTCATTAGACTCATCCGATATTAAAAGATGAGCTTGCTCTATTATTGCCCTTCTTTCTTGCTGTTCATTAAAATTAATAATAGTAGAAAAATTAAAATTTCTTATAGGATACATATATTTGTTTTTATTATAAAAATAATAAAAACATTATAAATGTTATATTATTTGATATAAATATAAATTAATTCTTTATTTAGTATATTACTATTTAATAAATATATTAATTGATAATTAAAAATATTATATAAAAAGAAGGGAAATCATGATCTATTAAAGGCCTAACAAGGTATATAAGTAACTTGCTATCTTAATATATAAAATTATTTTTAATAATAGAGTTGATAATAAAAAACCAGAATTTCTATTGGTTCTATAGAAATTCTGGCTATAAAGAAAGAATTAAATTAGTCTGCAAAAGCAAATTCGAGTTCTTCTTGACGCTCTTCATGACCTTTACTGACTCGCTCTTCGAATGCAAAGAATCCAGTACCGACAGGAATCATATTACCCATGATCACATTCGATTTTGGGTCGAGAAGGAGGTCATGCTTACCGGCACTTGCTGCTTCTGTGAGCACTCTAGTTGTCTCTTGGAAGGATGCAGCAGATACCCAAGACTCTGTTCCAAGAGATGCTTTCGTGATCCCGAGAAGAACTGGTTGGGCTTGTGCAGGTCTCGCACCCTCTTCGATTACTTTGGCATTTTGTATATTGAATGCTTTTTTAGAAACATCTTCTCCATATAAGAATATTGTATCACCGGGATCTGTAATGCGGACTTTCTGTAGCATTTGTCGAACGATAATTTCAATATGCTTGTCGTTAATATCTACACCTTGTAAGCGGTATACTTCTTGTACTTGATCTACAAGGTATTTTTGTAGAATAGTTACACCACAAATTTCTAAGATTTCTTGTAATTTAACAAGACCATTTGTAAGTGGCTGTCCTCGAACAACGCTATCTTCGTTTTGTACGATTAAAAATCTCTCACCAAGTGGAATCTGATGTTCTTCTTCCATACCGGAGACTGCATCGCGCACTACAATAATACGTTTATTTTTTTGAATACCTCTAAAATCTACAATACCATCGATTTTTGCTATCTCTGCGGCATCTTTTGGTTCTCTCGCCTCAAAGATTTCTGCTACTCGAGTAAGACCACCAGTAATATCCTTAGTACGGATGGCAGCTCTAGGTAATCTCGCTAGAATTGTACCTGCAGTAACATTTTCATCCTCTTGTACAGAGATAAATGCACCTGAAGGAATTGGATAGTTTCCGATAAGTTGTGTACATTCTCGATCTTCGTAGATCATGATTTGAGGATGTAATTCACCCCTGTGTTGTTTTACAATAAGCTCAGTTGTTCCGGTTTGTTTATTTACTTCTCGATAGGTAGAGATACCTTCGACAAGATCTTCATACCGTACAAATCCAGGCTTTTCACAAATAATTGGAACGTTGTGTTGCTCTGCTTGACATACTTTGTCATTTTTATGTACAGGAGTATAGTCATCGAATAAAATATGCGTTCCAAGTTCTACTGCAAAGGATTGCAACGGCTCGATAGATTTAGCAGCAAGGAGGCGTTGGTATTCTTCATGACTTCTTCCCTCATCGCGCACAATATGGAGCAATCCATTCTTATTAAGAACTAAGTTAACTCCATCTTCATTTTTAACTGTTCGTATATTGGAATAAAGAAGAATTCCTTCCCCATCCGCAATAAATACGGGATTACTTTGAGCTGATGCAATACCACCGAGGTGGAAGGTTCTCATCGTGAGCTGTGTTCCCGGCTCTCCAATAGACTGTGCTGCAATAATTCCAACCGCTTCTCCTTTAGCGACAAGCCTTCCATGTGCAAGATTAACTCCATAGCATTTTGCACAAATCCCTCTTGGCATCTCACAGGTTAAGCTGGATCGAATTTTAACCGACTCAATACCCGCATCATCTATCGCTTCTGCTTGGAGAATAGTCAGAACATCGCTCTCGCGTGCGAGAAGTTTTGTGCGATCTCCAGGTTGATATACGTCATCACAAACGGTTCTGCCATATAATCTATCTCGCAGAGGCAATAACTCTTCTTGACCTTGCTTAATAGCAGATACTTCAATTCCATTTAATGTACCGCAATCTTCCGCAGTAATTAAAACTTCTTGTGCAACGTCTACAAGTCTTCGAGTTAAATACCCCGAGTCAGCAGTTTTTAACGCTGTATCTGCAGCACCCTTTCTAGCTCCGTGAGAAGATAGGAAGTATTCTAAAACACTGAGCCCCTCTCGGAAATTAGAAGTAACAGGAGAACTAATAATTTCTCCCGATGGTTTTGCCATTAGTCCTCGTAGCGCTCCAAGTTGTCTTACTTGCGATTTATTTCCACGAGCTCCTGAATCCATCATCAAATAAAGAGGATTTAATTGATCATTTCTTGGCCCATGTGATGCACTAATTAATTTGAATAAATCTTCTGCAACATCATCGGATACTTCTGTCCAAATATTAACAATTTTAGAGTGTCGCTCTCCTTCAGTGATAACCCCATCTTCATATTGCTTATCGACAATAGCTACTTTTTTATAAGCTTCTTGTATGAAAGCATCTTTTGTTTTTGGGATACAAATGTCTGCAATTCCCATAGAAAGCGCTGCTTTTGTCGCTTGTGTAAATCCAAGGGTTTTTAGATCATCTAAGAACTTCACAGTAGTTTCAAGTCCTACTTTTTTATAAGCCTCGAGTACTAAGTCGCTCATCTTTTTCTTACGTAAGACGTAATTTTGGAATCCAAGCGCTTCTGGAACAATTGTGTTGAATAATACTCTACCCGGAGTAGTAACAATAATTCCATCAGGCAGGCGAACGCGTATTTTTTCATGAATATGCATACCCCGACCTGTATCATCTCGTTCACCAGTTGGGCGATTGATATATGGATCAGCAGCGGATAAAGCCAGCAATACCTCGTCTAGATTAGAGAAGACTTTTACTTTTTTATTGTGTAATTCTGGATCATATAATGGGTCTAGCATGAGGTAATATAGACCGATAGTCATATCTTGGCTTGGCAATGTCACTGGTTTACCAGAGGATGGTAAGAAAATATTGTCAGGTGCCATCATAATTAGTTTGGCTTCCATCTGAGCTTCGATAGATAGAGGCACGTGAACCGCCATTTGGTCTCCATCAAAGTCAGCATTGAATGCAGCACAGACAAGTGGATGGATACGAATTGCTTTACCTTCGATCAATACTGGTTCGAAAGCTTGAATACCCAATCTATGCAGAGTTGGCGCTCGGTTGAGCAGTACCGGGTGTCCTTGAATAATTTCTTCTAATACATCCCAAACCTCAGGTGCTTCCCTCTGAATCATTTTTTTTGCTGATCGGATTGTATATACATAGCCCCGGTCTTTTAATCTTTTTACAATGAATGGCTCAAAAAGCTCGAGTGCCATTCTTTTAGGAAGACCACACTGATTGAATTGTAATTCGGGACCAACAACAATAACGGATCTTCCAGAGTAATCGACTCGTTTACCAAGTAAATTTTGACGGAATCTACCCTGTTTCCCTTTTAACATTTCGGAAAGAGATTTTAAAGGTCTGTTGCCTGCACCCATAACTGGATGCCCATGACGACCGTTATCAAACAGCGCATCTACTGCTTCTTGCAGCATTCGTTTTTCATTCCGTACAATCACCTCTGGCGTTTTTAACTTTAGAATAGCTTTAAGACGATTGTTTCTATTAATTACCCTTCGATATAAATCATTGAGATCAGATGTTGCAAATCGACCTCCATCTAGTGCTACTAAGGGTCGTAGATCTGGAGGAATAACTGGAACGCATGAGATCACCATGGAAGATGGATGATTAGGAGAATTAGAAAAGCTTTCTACAATTTTCAGTCTTTTAGCAATTTTTACTCGAGCTTGCATCGATTTTGTTCGTCGAAGTCGCTCTTTTAAATCAACAACGAGAGCGCCGAGATCTTCTTTCTCGAGTAATTCTCGAATAGCATCTCCACCCATAAGAGCTTTAAATGTATCGGAACCCCATTTCTCTTTAGCTTCTCTATATTCTAAATCTGTCAGTAATTGTTTGCGATCCAAGGTAGTTTTACCCGGGTCTATAACAATATATTCTTCATAATAAATGACTCTTTCCAAATCTGCGGTAGACATCCCAAGTATATTTCCAATACGGGAAGGAGGTGTTTTAAAGAACCAAATATGCACTACTGGAACAGCAAGCTTAATATGTGCCATTCTTTCTCTGCGCACTTTAGAATCTGTAACTTCTACTCCACATCGGTCGCAAACAATACCTTTATGCTTAATTTTCTTATACTTTCCACAAGCACATTCTCCGTCATTGACAGGACCAAATATTTTCTGACAAGAGAGCCCGCCCGGTTCCGGTTTATAGGTTCGATAGTTAATTGTTTCCGGTTTTTTAATCTCGCCTCGAGACCACGTATTCTCAATAATATCGTCCGAAGCGATTTTTAACAGAAGCTTGTTAAACCGAGTTTTCTTTTTTACAACTACTTCATCTTCATCATTTACCATTTATTGACCCCTTACAAGAGTTTATATTCGACTCTTCTATCGAAAAATTTAAGTTGCTATTCATCTGAATATTCAACCTGTACATCTAAACAAAGACCTTGTACTTCTTTGATAAGTACGTTGAAAGACTCGGGAATTCCCGCGCGCAGTATGTTATCTCCTTTGACAATAGACTCATAGATGCGCTGTCTTCCCGAAACATCATCTGATTTGACAGTAAGCGTTTCCTGAAGATTATAAGATGCACCATAAGCCTCGAGCGCCCATACTTCCATTTCCCCGAATCGCTGCCCCCCACGCTGTGCTTTTCCACCAAGTGGCTGTTGCGTAACTAAAGAGTACGGGCCAATCGATCTTGCATGAATTTTATCAACAACTAGATGGGATAGCTTGAGCATATAAATATAGCCAACCACTACAGGATTATCAAATCGCTCTCCAGTACGCCCATCATATAGATACAATTTCCCATTATCAGGAATATCTTGCTTACGCATCATATTCCAAATCTCTTCTTCTGGAAAGCCTTCAAAGACGGGTACTTTTACATAAATTCCTACTTGTCGTGCGGCAAATCCGAGATGTGTCTCGAGCAGTTGCCCAATATTCATCCTTGATGGTACACCAAGTGGATTAAGAATTATTTCTATTGTTCGGCCATCTGATAAAAATGGCATATCACTTTCAGCTACAATGTTAGAAACAACACCTTTATTTCCATGACGCCCGGCCATTTTATCTCCAACTTCTAATTTTCTCTTAGAAGCAACATATACTTTGACTTGACGTATTACTCCCGCCTCTAGTTCTGCGTCGCCCTTTTTCATATATTCCACAACAGAGGCATGATCAATTTCTAGTTTTTGAACAGCCTGCATATGATCAATAAAAACCTGTTTCATATTGGCGTATGTTGGGTTGTCCTGGAAAATTAAATCATTTAAATTCTCACTCTCTAACATTTCTAAAATGTCCTGTGTCACCATTTGGCCTTCTCTGAGTAGGACATCCCCTGTTTTTCTATGCATGATATGAGCTGGAGCAACCTCCTCTAACAAAAGAGCTCCCAACTTTTCATGGAATTCGATTCCAATTTCCATTTCTTTTTCTTTAAATTCTTTGTGAATATTTTTAAGTCTTGTTGCTTCTTCTACACGCTCATCATCTGTCTTTGATAATTTATCCGTACGACAAAATACTCGTACATCAATAACAGTTCCTTCCGTTCCGGGAGGAGCTACTAGTGATGCATCTTGTACATCAGCTCCCTTTTCTCCAAAAATGGCAAGTATTAATCTCTGTTCTGGAGCGAGTTCCTCGCTCTCTACTTTAGGACGAATTTTCCCGACTAAGATTTTACCTGGAACTACTTTAGCTCCAATGCGAATAATTCCATCTTCTCCCAGATCAGCAAGAGCCTCATCGGATACATTGGGAATATCACGAGTAATCTCTTCTTGTCCAAGTTTCGTATCTCGCGCTGTTAATTCAAATTCTTCTAGATGAATAGATGTATAGGCATCCTTAACAAGAAGTGCCTCAGAAATAATAATCGCATCTTCATAATTATATCCAAGCCATGGCATGAATGCGACAAGCACATTCTTTCCAAGTGCAATTTCACCCTTGTCTGTAGCAGGTCCATCTGCAATCACATCACCAGCTTTAATGACATCTCCAACATGACATAGGGGAGTTTGATTAATACAAGATCCAGAATTTGACCGAAGAAACTTTCTTAAGAAATAGGTTTTTTTCTTTGTAGGATTTAGCTTTGGAGCAATGATAATAGAAATACCATCCACATACTCCACTACTCCATCTTCTTCTGCGACAATAACTGCTCCGGAATCTTTGGCTACCCTTTTTTCAATCCCAGTTCCAACAATTGGTGCATCTGTAATCAATAAAGGAACCGCTTGGCGTTGCATATTTGAACCCATTAGAGCTCTGTTTGCATCATCGTGTTCTAAGAATGGAATAAGTCCAGTTACAATAGAGACGAGTTGTTTCGGGGATACATCCATATGAGTCATTTGTGCTGTGTCAAGCTTTAAAGCCTCACCTCTTCTTCTAGCCCAGCAAATTGGTTCTGCAAACATGTTGTACTCATCTAAGATAGCAGAGGCTTGCGCAATAACGCTGTTTTCTTCTTGATCCGCTGTCATGTATTCAATTTCTTTCGTTACAACTCCATCGCGAACGATACGATAAGGAGTTTCTATGAATCCGAATTCATTAATTTTCGCAAAGGATGAGAGTGAGGTAATCAATCCAATATTAGGGCCTTCAGGTGTTTCAATTGGACAAACTCGACCATAGTGACTCGCATGCACGTCTCGAACCTCGAATCCAGCTCTTTCTCGATTTAATCCTCCAGGCCCAAGTGACGATAATCGTCTCTTATGTGTGAGTTCTGCCAGCGGATTAGTTTGATCCATAAACTGGGACAGTTGTGATCTACCAAAGAAATCTTTTAATATTCCTACAAGACCTTTAGCAGAAATTAGTTTACCTGGGGTTAACGTATCAGAAGTAAAATCAAAGAGATTCATTCGCTCTTTGATAATTTTTTCCATCCGAGCCAGGCCAATTCGACACTGATTTTGAACCAGTTCTCCTACAGATCGAACTCTTCTATTAGACAGGTGATCAATATCATCGACATAAGCATTGCTGTCTCCTTTCTTTAATCGAATAAGGTATTTTAAAGCCTCTACGATGTCTTCTTTTAATAAGGTTACAACATTGAGATCTTCATCAGAAATAGATAACCCGAGTTTTCGATTCAATTTATAACGTCCAACTCGTCCAAGATTATATCTTTTAGGATCAAAAAATAATCTCATAATGGCCGAACGAGCGTTAGATAACGTAGCAGGCTCGCCTGGACGAATTTTTCGATAAAAATCCTTTAAAGCAGATTCATAAGAATCTGTTGGATCTTTTGCAAGCATTTTAATAATAGGGCTTCTTTCATCGGCATCTTCAGCAATTCGCAGTGTTGTAATATTGACATCAAGCATGCGTTTTAACATAGCTGTAGTGAGTTTCTCACCAGCTTTGCCATAGATTGCTCCGCTTTCCTCGTCTATGATATCTTCTGCTAGAATTTTTCCAATAAGTCCTGCAAAATCTTTTTCTGAACGAATTTTTACCCTATGCGTTTCAAAAAATTCTTCTATTATGTCAGAATCAGAAGAATAGCCTAAGGTGCGAATGAAAGAAGTCGCTAGAACTTTTCTTCTTCGCTTTTTTCTATCCACATAAATGTAAATTAAATCATTGATGTCATAAGCAGCTTCTAACCAGTTTCCACGATAAGGAATGACTCGGAAAGAATATAGATTAATACCTTTTGCATGTTTATGCATCTCAAAAGCAATTCCCGGAGAACGATGTAACTGAGACACAATAACGCGTTCAGCTCCATTGATTATAAAAGTTCCTTCCTCAGTCATAATAGGAAGGGTTCCCATATAGACTTCTTCTTCTTTAATCCCAGTCTCATCAGTCAAGCGAAACTTAACTTTTAAAGTAAGATGATATGTAATTCCTCGACGAATACATTCTTCAGGACTATATTTTGGCGCTCCTAAATTATAAGACGTATACTCTAAAACGGTCTTTTCATCATATGACTTAATTGGAAATACCTCTTGAAACACTTCTTCTAGACCCACCGGATCTCTTTCATGTGCAAGCTTATCTACTTGTAAAAATTCTCTATATGACTTAAGCTGAATTTCTATTAAGTTTGGAAGATCAACAACTTCTTCTTGATCTTTAAAACTCACCCTACTAGGTGACTTCCTTAGCATTATACTTGCCTCCAGTTATAAAGTGTTTTCTATATTTTAAGAAAATAATACCGAGACTTAACCTAACTAAAATAATTTAAGTGACTGCGAGTACTTTCTATCCACAAAGTTTCAAAACTTTTATTGCTTACATGCCTTTTGAAGAAACTTTTGCACCGGCATCTTGCAATTTTTTTACAATTTCTTCTGCTTCTGCTTTAGTAGCGCCTTCTTTGACAGCTTTTGGAGCACTTTCTACAAGTTCCTTAGCTTCTTTCAATCCAAGTCCAGTAATTTCTCTAATGACTTTGATTACGCTAATTTTTTTATCGGCCGCAAACTCTTCTAGTGTTATTCTAAATTCTGAAGCTTCTTCGGCTTCTTCCGCTGCGGCAGGTCCTGCTCCAACTGGGCCGGCTGCCATCATCATAGGTGCTGCAGCAGTAACTCCCCATTCTTCTTCAAGAAGTTTTTTAAGTTTCGACAATTCTAAAGCTGGTAGTTGATTTAGTTCTTGAACTAATTGACTTAATTTTTCTTGGCTCACGATATAACCCTCTTTTATTTTTTACTTTTTTCTTCTAAACAGAGTAATACATTAGTTAGTACTCTTTCTATATTCGATATACATCCACTTAGCGGCGATCCTAGTATGCCGATCAATTCAGCTCGAAGCTGTTGGATACCTGGCAACATCGCAATTTCTTCAAATTCTTCTACAGACAACATTTGACCATCTAAGGTACCACCAAGAATCTTGATAGCATCTTTATGTTCTTTGCGAAATCCATCTAATACTTTTGCCGATTCAACGGAATCTTTAGCAATAGAAATAACAGCTAGGTTTCCCTTCATTTCTTTAAAAGATAATCCTTGCAGGGATGCTGCTTTACAAAACATCCTTTTAGGAACCATTTTTATATTTCCACCAAGCTTACGCAATCGCTTTCGCAAAGTTGTCATTGTTTGGACATCCATTTTTTCATAACTAAACATGAATAATGAAGATGACTTTTGAATAACTTCGCTAATTTCTTCTAGATAAAGTTGTTTATCTGCTCTCATCCCTGCATTCCTTACGTTAAATAGCTGACTGTATATCTATCTTTATTCCAGGTCCCATTGTAGAAGACAGGACAAGTCTTTGAATATACTCACCTTTTGCATTTGCCGGTTTAGCACGTATAATTGCTTGTAAAAATGTTTTTATATTTTCGGATATTGCTTCTTTAGAAAACGATATTTTTCCAATAGCATTATTTACACCAGCAGTTTTATCGGTTCTAAATTCAATTTTTCCCGATTTTAATTCAGTAATAGCGCGCATCACATCTGTAGTTACAGTTCCAGCTTTAGGAGTAGGCATAAGTCCTCGAGGACCAAGTACTTTACCAAGCTTTCCAACTTCTTTCATCATGTCTGGCGTAGCCACTACCGCATCAAACTCAGTCCATCCATCTTTTACCTTTTGAATTAAATCATCGCTCCCTACAAAATCAGCTCCAGCTTTTTCTGCCTCTTCTAATTGCTGTCCTTTTGCAAAAACAGCTATTACAGTTTTTTTTCCAGTTCCATGGGGAAGGGTCACAGTGCTTCGAATCTGTTGATCCGATTTTTTTGGATCTATTCCGAGCTTAAGAGATATATCTACTGATTCATCAAATTTTGCTTTAGGGCACTCTTGCAATTTTATAATAGCTTCCTCTAACGGATATTTTCGCTGTAGATCTATTATTTTTACCGCTTCTTTTTGTTTTTTATTAAGTTTATTCATTTGAATCTTACTATCCCCCCTTAGCTATACTAACGCCCATAGAACGAGCGGTTCCCTCAACGCAACTCATTGCAGCCTTGAGTGAATTTGCTTGAAAATCTTCCATTTTTTCTTCTGCAATTTTTTTAACTTGGATTTCTTCTAGTTTTCCCACTTTATCCCGATGTGGCACACTAGAACCCTTACTAATTCCCAATGCAGTTTTAATCAATTCTGACGTCGGAGGTTTTTTCATGATAAATGTATATGTCTTATCTGCATATACAGTGATCACAACAGGGATTATTATACCGATTAAACCGCTAGTTTTTGCGTTAAAATCTTTGCAAAAAGCCATTATATTTAAACCAGCGCTTCCAAGTGCTGGCCCAATCGGCGGTGCAGGAGTTGCTTTACCCGCTGGAATCTGTAACTTAATTGATTTAAAAAACTTTTTTTTCGCCATGCTATTTACCCTCTATATCTGCAGTAGCTTCTTCTACTTGCCAAAATTCCAAATCATCAACTCTAGTATCTCTTCCAAAAATAGAAACATTAACGCTAAGGACCCCTTTATCATGAAATACCTCAACTACTTTCCCTATAAAGTTAACAAAAACTCCATCGACAATTTTAACAGTATCATCTACTTCAAATTTGTGTTTTTGAACGACTTCACCTTGTTTAGAAGCAAGTTCTTTTAAAATATCTTCTACTTCAATTTCAGATAGAGGTTGAGGTTTTTCCCCACCTAAAAATCCGATTACATTATTTGTATTACAAACATATGCCCAAGACTCATCATTTAGCCCCATTTTTATTAAAATGTATCCCGGCCAAAGACGTTTTTCTATGATTTTCTGTTGCCCTTTCTTGACTTCTGCTATATTTTCAATGGGTACAATTACTTCTTCTACAGAATCAGTCATTCCCTTTGTCTCTCGGTGTTCCATAAGAGATTTTTGTACTCTTTTTTCATAACCAGACATTACTTGAATCACGTACCATTTACTCATGAAACTTACCTGTTGTGTTCTCTAACTCAATGTATTACAAATCGAAGTAGATCTAAAAAACTTTTAATAAACAAATCAATAAAATAGATACTGAAACCTAAGAAAAAAATTGATGTTAGAACAATTTTTGTACAGGTCCGCAATTCTTTTTTAGAAGTCCAAGAGATTTTATGGATTTCTTCTTTTATATCCTGGAAAAAATTTATCTTCTTTTTATTGAAAAGAATTTTTGACACAATAGTTTTTTGCCCCATAACCCTATCTTACTTCTAGTTAGTATCAAAGTTAGTAGTTTGCGAGTGTGGAGGGATTTGAACCCCCGTTTTCGACTTTGGAGATCGACGCTCTAGCCAGTTGAACTACACACCCTAAACCCTTTCTTTATTTAGATGCTTTAACTGTTACAGTTTCTAATATTTTTTCAATTTTCCCTTGTGCAATCGTTCTTCCGCCTTCGCGAATTGCAAAGGTTAGTTTTTCTTCTAGAACTATCGGTGCAAGTAGTGTAACAGTAACTTCTACGTCATCACCTGGCATAACGAGTTCTACGCCTTCTTTGAGAGTAATAGTACCTGTAACATCAGCTGTTCTTATGTAAAATTGTGGACGATACCCAGATGAGAATGGTTTTGGTCTTCCACCTTCATCTTTTGTTAGAACATAAATAATGGCCTGAAATTTAGTTGCTTCTTTAACTGTACCTGGTTGCGCCAGTACCATTCCTCTTCTTACTTTATCTTTTTCAATTCCTCGGAGTAGTGCTCCAACGTTTTCTCCCGCTTCTGCATAAGTTAAAGTTTGGTTAAATATTTCAAAACTTGTAACGACTGTTGAATATCGGGCGCCAAATCCCACTAATTCTAAAGGTGTGTTAACATCACACTTTCCTCTTTCAATTTTACCTGTTGCAACAGTTCCTCTCCCGGAAATAGAAAAAGCACCTTCAATAGGCATTAAAAATGGTTTGTCTAATTCGCGAACTGGTGATGGCAGTTCATCCAAATCACGTAGTAATTCTTTAATAGGCTCATCTGCACCAGGCTTCCCGTCTACTGCGTCTCTAGCACTTCCAGCAGCTATTTTACAGTTTTTATAACCCTGTTGCTCTAAAAGCTCAGTAATTTCTTCTCTAACCATTTCAACGAGATCTGGATCAGCTTGGTCAACTTTATTGATAAAGACATCTATGTATGGCACCCCAACTTGTCTCGCAAGTAAAATGTGCTCTTTTGTTTGTGGCATAGCTCCATCTGTTGCAGCAACGACTAAAATTGCACCATCCATCTGGGCGGCACCAGTAATCATATTTTTAATGTAATCAGCGTGGCCAGGACAGTCTACGTGGGAATAATGTCGTTTATCTGTTTCATATTCTACGTGAGATGCATTAATTGTAATCCCTCGAGCTTTTTCTTCGGGTGTGTTATCAATTTCTGCATACGTTTTAGCTTTACCGCCTACCATTTTAGCTGCAACCATTGTAAGAGCAGCAGTAAGCGTTGTTTTCCCATGATCGACGTGACCAATTGTGCCAACATTAAAATGTTCTTTTTTTCTTTCAAATACTTTTTTAGCCATTTATTTTAAAATCTCCTTCCTTATAATCCTAACTTAGCAGATAGAATCGACATTGCTATACGTGTAAGAAACCATTCCTTTTCTTTTGCCCAAAATAGGAATCGAACCTACGGCCTTTTGCTTACCATGCAAATGCTCTACCACTGAGCTATCTGGGCTTCAGATACAGAGAAAATCCTGCTTAAAAGTCACCCAGCTTATTCTCTAACCAAAAAAAAATCAATAACAATCGGAAAAAAATGTTTTTTTCGATTGCCTTATCGTTGACGGTATATAATTCTAGCCTTACTTAAATCATAAGGAGAAATTTCTACAGTTACAGTGTCACCAACGAGAACTCTAATATTTTTTTGACACATTTTTCCACATAAATGAGCCAAGATTTTACTTCCATTTTCTAATGTTAACCGAAAAGTTCTATTTGGAAGCAACTCTTCTACTGTTCCTTCCATCTTGATGGTATCTTCTTTTTTTGACATATCTCCTTTTGTTTGTTGGAAAATCAGAGGATTATAACATGTTTTAAAAAATTTTCTTTTATTCAATCCTTCCTAAATCAATAGGATTCTTGTCAAAAATCCGAGCCTTTAGCTACACTAGCTTTGGAGCACGTTATGTATACAACTTGTTTACAAAATCAACAAAAAATAAAAGAACTTCTTTCCTCATCTAGTGTCAATGAAGAATTGTATAAGAGAATCATAAATTTAGGCAAGCAATCTGTGCAATTTGAGGAAAGTTGGAAAAATGACGCCAATCTTGTCCCAGGATGTCAAAGTATATTATTTCTGCATTCGTATTTAGAACAACAGAGGATTCGATTACATACTTACTCCAATGCTCTTATTTCACAAGGACTCTCTCAACTTTTAGTTATGACATATGATAATGAACTCCCTGAAGTTATTTTACGATGCCCCCCTAAATTTTTAGAGGAATTGCAAATTTTTTCTTTAGTTTCTCCCAATCGAGCCAATGGACTTGCTAACCTATATTTGCGGATGAAGCAACACGCCTTTCAATATATCTTAGAACTCGAGAGATCTCAATTAATTTCTTAATGATAGAGGTTTTGAATTAAAATGGAAGCTGCAGCTATTCGGATTCCTGTAAATGGCTCTGCTAATAATTTCATTAAAAAGGGAATAGATTGTTTTGTACTGAGTTGCCCTAGAGCTTCTAAAATATAGAACCGATCTTCCTGTCTTACTGTATAGTACAATTCCTCTAAAATCTTTGCCGCTCTTTCATCTTGATGCATAAAAGCAAGAACAAGCGCTGCTTGCAATCTAATTTTTTTATTTGAATCATTTAGTAAATTTTTGACAAGATCGACACAATAAGTATTGCCAGTCTCCATAAGCATAGCAGCTGCATTCGCCGACAACCCCCAGAAATGATTATGTAAATAATTTCGAGCGGTTTCAACAGCAACCTTTGGTTCTGTTATTAGTAAATTATTTAATAGTGATAATCTAGTCATGCCATCCATCACAGATCGAAGATTGTAACATAAGGGAGTCGGGGCAATATTAGACGGAGATATCATCGGGAAAAAAATATACTGTCCCTTATCCCACATAATCGGAGCCGCTGTATCGCGAATGAAATCCAATAATGCAAGGGATGCTTCTTTTACAAATACCCTAAGGCTAATTAAACTCCGCGCTAAATTAACACGTACATAGGGATCTTCGGTAGATTGAAAGGTTGAAATAATTAAAGGAAGCCCTTTAAAACCAGTAAACGATAGAAGCGCTGATGCAAAAATACGAATGGATGGATTGCTACACTGCATTTTTTCTATAAATACATTCGTTCCTATATCTTCTCCATGTAACAGGCAATTCCACGCACCTAGCATGGAAACAAATGGATTTGTATCCAAGCAACAAGCTTTAACTGCATTTTTTTCTTCTATTGACCATTCAGGTACATGTAACCCAATAGATTTGAGTCCTGCAATCTTTACATCGAGAGAAGGATCTTGAAGGATAGTAAATAACAGTGGGTATAAAGCCTGAAGATTTAACTTATCTATGATGTGAATTGCAAGTAAGCGAAAACTAGCCTGTGGATGTTGCAAGAGAGCTGTGATTTCTTCTATTTGGAGATTTTCAGAGAGAAGGCTTAAAGAGTGAATAGCTGTATACTTTTCGAATGGTTCTGTATCGATTGATAAAATACTTTGTAGGGCTTCTTTTCCCTCTATAATTTTTCCAACTCCTATCGCTTCAATTAGCTCTTTTCTAACAAAGGCGACTTTTTCTGTTGCAAGTAAATTAATTATGTTTCGATGGAGCTCTGCATTTCCATATTTTGCAGCAAGTCTTATTCCTAAAGCGCGTTGAACAGCATTAGATGAATTTAGAGCATCTAGCAACATCTTCGATGCTCTAGCATCTTGGGTAAGAAAAGAGCTAAATAAGGAGAAATTTTTAATTTCTACTCGAGAAGAAGATTTTCCGGTAGAAATAATACCCCATGCAATACATTCCTGCATTTTAGCTATTTCTTTGGGATCTGAAAGTTCATTTTTTATCTCTTCCCATAGTTGTAAAGCATATGAACTATACCCAGATTGTGATAGTGCTTGTACATGTAATTTTTTTATTTCTAGAGATTCAGGAAACTGATGGATAGCTTTAGCAGATGTCTCAAGAGCACCTTTCGCATCTTTTACTAAAAAAAGTAATTTGATGCGTTGACGCAGCATTGGTTCTGATGCTGGATCTGCAAACGTTTGGTAATTACAGAAAAATATTGTTATGAAAAATATATATTTCAGAATTTTTCCCATACAAGAAGATTTCCATTTTTCATCCCATATGCCCTAGTTGTTTTCCACCAAGCAAATGAAAATGTAAATGATAGATAGTTTGACCCGATGAAGCTCCTATATTTGTTACTAGTCGATATCCAGATTCTATGGAAAATTTTTTTGCGAGCAATTGCGCAACAACTCCAATTTCTCCGAGAATAATAGGCATATCATGAGTCGGGATATTTTGGAAATCTGGATATTTCTGTTTAGATATGATAAGAATATGTATTGGTGCAAGTGGATGAATATCTTGAATTGCAATGACTGAGTCATTTTCAAAAAGAATTTCTGCAGGTAACTCTCTATCTATAATTTTTTCAAAAATACTTTTCATGAATTCTTTCCAAGAATGTCTTGTAAAGCTTGCATAGCATCGCTTTGTGTTTCCCAAATCGAGATAAAACGATTTTTGTGACAAAATATTGCTCCAGGAATACCAGTCGCGCGTTGTAATTCTGCATCCATGAGCCCTGCCCATGACTCCGGCAATGGGTAACGTATGCTCATAGGAGTGTCTCGGGTAAACGGAATAGTACGCAATTTCCAATGATTACCGGTTGGCATAATAATAAACAAAGCTGGGTGACTTTCTCCATGAAGAGAAAAAAAGGAATCTAACCATGGCATTGAACGATCAAAGATTAAATAGGTAGATTGTTTCTTCATTACTTTTGCAATATATTGTTTACACGATTGCATGTAGATAAATCTCTTATGTAATCGCTGGAAATGGCCTACGGTGAAATTTACCGCTTCGAGAAATGCACTCGTCACTAATTCTTTCTCTGCCCCATATTCTATAGGTGAATAATTTTGAATGACTGATGAAAAACTGCAATAACCGAGTTTTGGAGATTCTCTACCATTATCAACTGCATCTACACCTATGACAACAGAATTATTAAAATAGTTATATAAATCCTCCGATATAATTCCGATTTCTTTCAGGTACATAAGAACCATACCCGCACTACTCAAGTTCCCATCATAACTTACTTGATGGTGGTCAAAACGCTTTTTTACTGGATCATAAATCCCACCGACATCACAGACATATTCACAAGATTGTAACGCTGTAGGATCCCTAGAGCGGATAATAGAATCAAAATCGATTAAATCAAAAACCAGTAATAATGCGCAGGCAGTAACTTCATCTGCATGAAAGCTACCATCATGTGTACCAAAACTTCTAGTTCCCAAAGAATTTACCTAAAAGAAAGTATGAAAATTACCTATCATATCTGAGAATATCTTTTTGTAAAGATACTCAAATAGATAATCAATTTGCTCTATGCTAAAATAGCACCTCTCCGACACACTTGTCAGTAATCGAAAAGAATGGCAGGATCAAAGAATTACCTCAGTTTTAAAAAACCTTTCTATGTTAAACTATCATTACTTTACTTCTTATGATTTGATTACCTCAGATGGATTTATCCATAAAATTCATACAACAGAGTCCGAATCTAAAGAGGTTATAGTTCGAATTGAAAATATACCTCGAAATTTTGTGGGATTTTACATTGATCCATCTCAAATATTTTTCAATTTAAAGAGTTCATTAGCACAACTTGGAATTAATGGAATTCACAAACATATAGAACTCTCTTATAAATTAAAAATAGCGGAAGTACACCTCGTCTTAATTCCTATCGATCCATTAGGAAAAGTAGTATTACATTACTTAAAAAAGGGTAGTTTTATTGGGAAATTATTTGCAAAAGATGATAGACGGCTTGTAAAAAATCCCGATTATTTATTGCGTATGTTTGGAAGATCTGATCGATTGGGAAAACCATTACTGTCTCTTGGAGGAATGCAAGGGAGTAATCAACTTGTTTTAGAGACTATCAATAATCGAGCTGTGGCTTTTCTTCTTTTAAAACGAGGAACATATACCTATCCAAATTCAATACAAGGCGCTATCCCATTTATTATGAATGCGCTAACTAATAATAAAATTTCTCTACGAAAATTCTTGCGAATCAACCAACAATCTTTGCCCAATGTTCCAAAAACTGTTCAGGAAGGAAAATTACTTTTAGTAAGAAGTTTACCCCTACATATCAGGACTGTGTTTGGTATGGTAGTGAATGAATTATTGCCTAAAGGGATTCGGCATGCTTCCGCTTCAGTTTTACAACCTGATACAGAAGCATCCGGTGATGTCTATGAATTTTATGGCTCTTCTCAAAAGGAATTAATTGACGTGCCTTTAGAATTTTATACTTTAGAACCTTACCGAGAACATGTCTTCTTTACAGATAGAGATCAGCTGCAAGAATGCTTAGAGGATCCAAAACATCTATTTAAAGCATTCGAAAGCGCTCCAAAACCTACGCATCACAAATGTTGTACTTATATAGTTAAAGGCAGTCAAATGTTAGATCTAAAGCCATCGGATTGGATTGTAAAGGAGGCTAATCCGGGTAATTTTCCTGGATTATTCCAATCAACGAGACAAGCTATCATCGCACAGCATTATATTCAATCACAGCCATCGTATCCATTTCTAAAGGCAATCGATTCAGGTATGATTACAAGCCAGGGTATTTTGCTCAGTCGATTTTTTCTATCTCCCTTAATGAAAGGGTTGCTTCTAAGTGAAAATGTCCGTTCTTGTTTAAAAAGAATTTATTTTCTATCTCCTTCTCGTTCCTCAGGAGATTTCTTCTCTCACGAAGACCGAACTTTATTGATCGATCTCGTTAAATTTGGCATTTCAGTTTATTGGTTAGATAAACCACAGAATCAAATTCTGCAATATGTACCTAAACCCGATAAAGATATTGGAATGTTTGTCCCGATCAACAAAGCACAGGAATTTCAAAATGCTACTATATTCGGCGTATATGGATCAAATTTAAAAGAAGAAACAATCTTTGCAAGAGAACTTAAAAAACTTCTACAAGAATTACTTATTCTGCGATCAACTATGCAACATCCACTCTTCAATGCAAATACACCTCTAGCATTAGTAACCGGAGGGGGCCCTGGTATCATGAAAATTAGCAATAAAGTTGCACAAGAAGTTGGCGTCTTATCTTGTGCGAATATTGTAGACTTTGCATCTATGACTGGAGAAAATGTGCCTGAACAAAAACAAAATCCATATATTGAAGCTAAAATGACTTATCGTCTAGACCGTTTAGTAGAAAGACAAGCTGAATTTAATTTAGATTTTCCCATTCTTGTGCAAGGTGGGATTGGAACAGATTTTGAACATGCATTAGAAGAAGTGCGCAGAAAAGTAAGGGTTATTTACCCAACACCTGTACTTCTATTTGGACCAGTAGAATATTGGAAAAGTAAAATTACACATCGTTTCCGCTGTAATATTAATAATGGAACTATTGTAGGATCAGAGTGGATTTCCAATTGCTTTTATTGTATTCAAAAAGCTGAGCAAGGCTTAGAAATTTACAGACAATTTTTTGCAAATCAACTACGTATTGGTCCCGCTCATCCAATATACCCCGATGGATTTGCAACCCTAGAGCAGGTCGCAAAAAACTAAAAATTATATTTTTTTTGAACTAGGCAACACTTTGTCTAAAAATAAAGTGGTTATTAAACAAATATGTGTAATGCCAGATAGAGATGATAGTATTTGTACAATTTTTCTAACTCCACTATCACTTTCTTTAAAAATTAACCCAGCAGTATATGTATATAATCGGACCTTATGATCTTCAGCCAGCATGTCTAGCTTTTCAGATAAATAAGATAATTGCGTATATTTATTCCATACGGTCATTATTTTACTAATCAATGAACGACTTGTGTCCGATACGGATTCTTCTTTATTAATATAACATAGTTCGTCAGAAGAGCATCCCAATTCCACCTCATTTATCTCGTTAGAGTCGCTAGAAGATGTCACAGATTCTTCTTCATCATTATAAGATAGTTTTTCAGAAAAACATGTCAATTCCGTCTCATTTGTCTCGTTAGAGTCGCTAGAAGAGGCAACAGATTCTTCTTCATCATTATAAGATAGTTTTTCAGAAAAACATGTCAATTCCGCTTCATTTATCTCGTTAGAGTCAACAAAAAATGGCAAAGATTCTTGTTTATAAGATATTCCGTCAGGACAGTATACCAGTTCAGCATCATTTATCTCATTAGAGTCACCAAAAAAGGGCGCTGTAAGCCTTGCTTTCTCTTCTTTGGTAAAAGTAACTGATTCTGATTGTATCCCTTCTTGTTTTGATTTTAAGATATATTTCAAAGTAGATGAAATTCGATCTTGTAATCGTTCCTTATTAAAAATATTATCAGCTGGTGAAGTAAACATTGCTCTATTGTTCGGTATTCCAAAAATCATTTTACACTCCAATTTTTATCAGAACGGAAAGCCTACCGTAAGAATAAATTAAATACTACGCAAAATATACAAGTTAGAATCCCCAAGATAAACGAATAGCTCCATATTGCGTTCTGTCTTTAAAGAATTGTCCTTCAGAATAGCCATTGTGATATTCTAAAAAAATTCTCATCTTTCTTCCGACTCCCTGCAATTTACTCCACTCATATCCAAGTTGTGAAGTAAAGTCAAATTGCCAATGATTAGTCTGCCAATGCCTAAAATTGGCAACGAATAGACAGGTTCCGTATAATCCGTGATAATAGAAGTTATTCCCGAAAAATCTAAACTCACCTCCATATTGAAAATATAAAGGATTCATTGTAAAGGATGGATCACTGTGTATTATAACTCCTGGGCCAAAATATAATCTTATTCCCGAAGTCATTTGACAAGATGAATAGAAGTCAATGGCTTCCATACTTGGATTTTTTCTTTTATAATGACGATGGTTTACCATAAATTCATCACCTAAGTGACAAGAAATATGATAAGCCCGTAATCGAAAAGACCATCTCCCTATTGCATAGGAGAGAGGAATTCCTATTAAATAATCTGTATTTTTTAGTTCAGAAAAATCGCGTTTTGGATTCATTTTAAATACAGACCAAGCCCCTGCTTGTACATCAATTTGCAAAGCTCCTTGACGTTTTCCAATATTATACCAACGAAAAATAGGAAAGGTATCTCCATAAGAGACCGCGATTACTTTAGAACCAATTCGTTTATTTCCGAGTCTAAAAGCTGCAGAATACATTGGTTCCCACGGATCGCCTAAGACCGGTTGAAAAGAAACTGTTTGTTGGGGAAACCATGTTCCTTTTATGCAGGGACGACTCTCATATTCTTCTTTTTGGTTTAAAATCTTATCGGAAAATCGAGTAGTGATTTTTACACATTTTACTCCTGGCAGACCTCTTACAAAGGCAACAATACTTTGAAATAAAAGCTTATTCCTAGGCAAGTTAGCCAGGTATACATACCCATCCGCAACATAGACAATAATTTTAAATTCGTAATAATGTACATCAATAAGCGCCTGTATATATCCCTCTAAATAGGCATCGCTCATATTTTCTAATTCTTCATCCGAAACACATAGTGATCGCGTTAATATTTCACTTGGGAAAAGAAATACAGGTTCGTCTTCACTAAATATAGGTCTAGCTATCAAGTTTCGGAAAAAATCTTCATATATACCCTGTTCATTTTCTTGTTGTTCACAGGGTATATTTTGCAAAATTTCGTGTTTTTCCGAAGAATAACTAAAATTAGTAAGGCCAAAACAAAGTAGTAAAATGTGTAATCGCTTCATTCAGTATCATCATTTTCTACTTTGCTTATTTACAGAAAAATGTTTAAAAAAGCTAGGATATGCACTATTTATTTGTAAAAACTTAAAAAAACCTCACTATATTTGAGAAACTTTCTTCGATACTAGTAGGCTATATGCGTAAATAGTTCCAATTATGCAAATGAATATGGCTAGGCAAAATACGCTAGGGGCCCCAAGACCCAGTTTAAAGTACAAATAACCACTCAAGGGATGTACAATCAAACCTCGTATACCTACCATAACCACATTCACGCTACTAAATTGCATACTACTCTCATCTTTTGCAAATATAGCTCCGGATAAGTTCCACGCTAAATGACTACCTGCACTTGCAATACCATAAATAATGTAAGCGATATAAATTGCAGAGGGAAAAGATATCAAGGGGAAAGATATTACAGAAAATATACACATTATATACACAGCAAATAGAGCACAGACTAGGCTAATAACAAAATAAATTGGATATTTATTTAATGCACGAGCCCAAGCAGAGGTACTTAAACAAAATCCAAGCCCTTCACAGATCATAAATGCTATAGTCATATCCATATAAGATAAGTTAAGTATATCGACCAATAATAGAGGAATTATAGGTTGTACCAACATAAGTGCAGATCCACCCAACATAAAAATCCATTGAAATTTAGCAAAATCCCTGCGTTCCTTCATCAATCGGAAGCTATTGACCCAAGGTAGAGTGAGAAAACTTTTCCAGGAAAGGTTAGTTTTAGGATCCGATACATAAGTAGAATTTTGAATAGGAAGAAAAACTTGAAAAAATAATCCAAATAACCCGAGTAATGCGCTGCCAAAAAAGATCCATTGCCATCGAAACCAAAGAATATCTAGAGCTTTTCCAAATATAATTGCAAGAAGTACATACATTAGACAATTGATAGAAGATCCTATAGAATAATAACGATCTCGTATCTCCTTCGATAAATTTCTTTTAAGAACTTCAATCCAAATAGGATTAAGAGTCCGGTTTAGCAGAATGTATAGGATTCCAGAGGCTATATAAAACCACCCTTGATTAACAAACGGAAATAAAAGGAATGGAATTCTCAATGCAATCCCCGCTAAAATTAGATTACAACGCAGATTAGTGGGATGATTTTTTATCCACGAGCTCCAATAAAAAGAAAAAATTGACACAATAGGTTTGAGCATTCCAAATAATATGATTTGAAAAGGAGAAATGTGCACATCTTTACGCAATATTATTGCAAATAAGGCACAAATAGAAATTAAAGGCCCATTTAAAACATTTGTCCATAAAATAGCCTTTTTAGTTTTTTTGATATAATTCATTATAATGAGATCAAAAGTAATTTATTTTAAAAATAACTATTTTATCTGTTTTATAAATTATCACAAATTAAATTCTGATTTTATAAATATTTTTTTAAATAAAGACGGCTATCTTATATAAAGGCTTTTTTATAATGTACCTTCCATAGTAATTGAAACTCAGGTGAAGAAACAAGGAGTTCCTTATAATGACCCTGTGCAATGATTTCTCCCTTCTGTAATAATATTATTCTATCTGCATCTTCAATAGTAGATAAGCGGTGTGCTATAATAATCTGAGTACACTGACCTCTAAGTTCTCTTATTGCATCTTTAATATACCCCTCACTTATAACATCCAAAGAGGAGGTAGCCTCGTCTAAAATTAAAATAGGGGCTTGTCTTACTAGGGCTCTTGCAATGGCGATCCGCTGTTTTTGGCCCCCAGAGAGATTCCCCCCCCGTTCTGCAATTAGCGTTGCATATTTATGAGGCATCTCTTGGATAAATTCATCAGCATAAGCTTGCCTTGCAGCATCTTCCACTTCATTTATAGAATAAGGATTTCCATGACAAATATTATTCCGAATAGTATCACAAAACAAAAAAGGATTTTGTGTAGCAAAACTAATAATCTTACGTAAAGATTTTTTTGTATAGGTATGCAATGGTTTCCCATCGATGAGAATCTTACCTCTTTCCGGTTCATATAATCTAGGAATTAACTGTACCAGAGTTGACTTCCCAGAGCCAGTTGTCCCAATAATTGCTACTACTTCCCCTTTCTTTATAGAAAACGAGATATTTTTTAAAACCCATCTATTCTCATAACGAAACCATACGTTATTAAATTCTAAAGTAGAATGGTAATCAATGATATCAATTGCATTATCTTGATCTTTGACTTTAGGTTGTATTTGTAATACTTCTAATAATCTTTCCGCTGCAACTACCCCTTTTTGTACATTCATATTTTCTTCTGTGAATTTTTTAATAGGTTCATAAAATAAATAAAGCAATCCACAAAACATGATTATCTCAGACAATTCTAAAGCGAGTATATGGAGGCCTAGTAAAAAAATTAATGCAATACAAAGAGTTGTAACTGTATGTAAGATAGGTCTTGTTAACAAATCATATTTAGCGCTTTTTTTTTCTAAATGCGCCATTTGATTATTTTGACTACGATATTTTTCGAGTGAAAAAGCTTCCATGCGGAATGCTTTAATAATTTGAATTCCAGATAAAAGGTCGAGTAAAACAGATACAAAACTTTCTTGATTTTTCTGTAGTTGCCGAGTGATTTTTTTTACTTTTTTGGTCACTACAATTATTGGGATGACGAGTGATGGGAGACCGATAAAGATAATTAAAGACAGCTTCCACGAAATGAGTAAACAACCACAAATGCTTGCAACAATTGAAATAGGAGTTTGAATATAATTGATCAATAAAGAATTAAAAGATCGCGCAATCTGACTGGAGTCATTTACAATACGAGTAGACAGGGATCCAATATCATATTTTTGGTAAAAACTAAGTGGAAGGGTTTGGATATGAGCAAAGTATTGTTCACGTAGATCTCTACTAATTCGAATACAAAATACCTGTAGGCTATATCTACTAATAAACAAACAAATTGCTTTAAGAATAGCTACCCAAACAATGACCCATAAAATAGATTGTAATGTTTCTACTTCACTATCCCTACGATTGAATTTATAGAAGAATTTTTCTAATAATTTATGTTTTTTTTTCTTATGTAAATAAGCATTGGCAAGCACGGGAGTAATAGAAGATTCTCCCTGTGATATTTCAGGCCACACAGCTTGTACATCTTGAAAAGATATTGCATTATCTTTTTTCCCAAATAAGGAAAAAAAATCCACTCCTTGTCGAGATAGCATTCCTAAAGAACACATTTCCATTTGGTTTGTGATTACTAAGGCAAAAAGACTAATAATTACAAAAACTAATAAGGAGAGATATTTTTTAGAAGTGAATATGACTTGGATTAGTATTCTCATGGAATTGAATCGTGTTACTATTATCTATTTGAAAAGAGGGTGTGAAATATAAACCAATTTAGCAAAATTAATTGTTATATCTTTTACCTATTATAAATAAAAAATCAATAAGATACAGTTACTGTTTTGATATAACATCAAATATTCCCATTTTGCGGAATTTTTTATAGCGCATCTCAAGTAATGCAGCTATAGGAATATTTTTTAAATCAGATAATTTCTTAAGAAGATAGTCTTGAATATTTATATAAACCATGTTGGGATCTATGTGAGCTCCTCCTTGAGGCTCTCGAATCATATCATCGATTATTCCAAGCGACAATAAATCTTCTGCATGTATTTTTAAAACTTCAGCGGCTTCCTCTTTTTTCTTCGTGTCTTTCCATAGAATAGATGCACAACCCTCAGGTGAAATAACAGAATAATATGCATGTTCTAACATAGCAATTGCATCGCCAATTCCAATACCAATTGCACCACCGGAGCATCCCTCACCAATTAATACTACAATAATTGGAGTTTTTAACCGGGACATTGTTAATAAATTTTTTGCGATTGCCCAGCCCTGTCCTCGTTCTTCTGCAGCAAGTGCGGGATATGCTCCAGGTGTATCAATAAGCGATAGGATTGGGAGATGGAATTTTTCAGCGAGTTGCATGGCTCTCAAAGCCTTGCGGTACCCCTCTGGATAGGACATGCCAAAATTTCTATACACTCTACTCTCGGTATTACATCCCTTTTCTTGTGCAAGAATAACAAATTTTTCGCCTTGAATTTTTCCAAATCCAGTGATCATTGCGCGATCATCTCCGTATAAACGATCTCCAAATATTTCTGTGAATGAATCACAGATATTTCTAATATAATCAATAGATCTGGGACGTTCTGGATGACGACAAATTTCAACTCTTTGCCAGGAAGTGAGACCCGCGTAGACTTTATCTTTTAAAACAGATAGCTTCTTTTCAAGTTTGCGAATTTCTGAATCTGACCAAATAGGGTTATTTTGGTTGTGCTCTTTTAACTTTAAAAGAGTCTGTTCATATTCATAAATTTCTTTTTCATGACTTAGCATTATCTACAAACTCCAATGAATTATCTGAGCTTTCATTTCCAGGCAGCTCTACAAGTGCTTTATCTCTAACAATTTCTACAATAGTTGGGCGGCTGATTAAAATCGCAAATAACTCTTCAATATCATCTTGTGATAACCGAATGCAACCGTCGCTACCGTAAACACCAATACAGTCTGAATTTTCTGTAAGTGAAGTTTCTCCTTCCCATGGAGCACCATGTAAACCATACCCATAATAAGCTCGGGAATTGTTTTGTTCTATTGGCTCCAGCGGTATCCATCTTGTTCCAAAGACTCGAACCATTTCTACTTCTTCTTTTTGAAATAAACCTTGATCGCCTGGTTTATATATAGCTACTTTTTGACCCAAGGTAAATCGACCAAGCGGTGTTAAAGTTCCTGACTCGGAAAAATCAGTCAGCCTTCCTACTCCGACCTTATAGGACTTTAATAGGACTCGATGATTTGTATCTAAATTTATATAATAAAACCACATTCTACAACGTGATAAGTCAATCAAAAGATAAAAATTAAAATTTACATCTTGACGTAAGACATTGAATCTATCACCGGATGCTACCTTTTGTGTTAAATAATCTGGTTTTTTATTCAAACTCCTAGCAATAAAATGCTTAGATGTCTTGAAGTGTTGTGCATAATCTGCAATCCAGGCGGGTCTGCCCTGTAGCCAAGAAACTCTGCTATTATATGCAATAGTTTCAACAATAGGAAGTTGATTGACTCCTAAAGAAAAAAATTGATGAATTCGATCGACTGACTCTTCTTCATCCGTGTTAATAATTAATTGCATATGTTCTTGTTTATGAGTTAATCCCTGGCTCGCAAAAGATTGTTTTTCAGCTATATTCTGAACTGCAAAAGATTGTTCTTGCGCTACAATAGGTTGATCAATTGTAGTATTTTTCTTTTTAACAATGGACAGAATCCCAATCCCAGTAAATATACAAAGTGATCCTATCAGGATAATTTTAGGGAAAGACGCCAAAATAGAGTCTCCTTAATTGATAATTTCTAGCTCTTTAGCCTCTCAGGATTATCAACCATTAAGCTTTATTTTGCAAGCTCAATAAAAAACCAATAACTAGCTTATAATCAATAAGTTATGTTCCAATGATAGCGTTTATCCTCATCTACCAGAGAATAAGCCAAAAGAAACTGACTACCCCAAAAATGGTTTTTTCCAGCTAGTGAAAATATTTGCATTTCTCCAACAAAACTCGGAGAAATTGTAATATTGTCAGTTTCATGAGTTGCCATAACAGGCATATTTATTCCTTGATATCGATTTAAAGAATAAGGCTCTAATTTTGTATCACCAGCTAAGAGTTCATATGCCTGCAGAAAAAATGTGAAGGCGAGTTTATTCGAATGAACCGGCCCAATTAAACGGATTCCAATATCAATTCCACAGTTTTTTTTCTCAACTTCTAACTCCATTTCTATATCGCCCTTCATAAATTTTTCTAACTGATTCGAATTCAATTTAATTGAAGGGAGGCTTATCCAACTCTTAATATGAAATGGCTGTGGCGTGGCATTTTGTATTTTTTCTCTCCATGTAGGATTGTGAAAGATTCCAAAATGATCCATTTCTCCCAATGGGAAAAAATGAGGGCCGAAATTCGTAATAACTACTTTTCCTCTTTGAATATATCCAATTCCAGTATTTTTTCCAACGGTCGTTATTGCAATGAAGATATCCTTTGATGAGGATATAGCAACATGCGAGTTTTTCTTCTGTAATGAAGAAGTGGAACATGGGAAAGGATCCGATAAGAATTTATTACAAAAAAGCAATAAAGCCATAGTAAAAGCGGAGGTGTCGCTATTTTTATTTGCTAATAAACAGCTGATCTCTCGCCGTAAGGAAGTAATTAATGTTTCTGAAATTTCTTGGACATTACAATAAGTAAGTCCATAAACTACTAAAAAATACTGGAGTAAAATATCTTCCAAGCAAAAATCTTTTTCCCTAACCCATAGAGTAAATATTGGGCCATACTTTTCATCTATTAAAGCTAAACACTTTTCGCTATGTTGAATGAATTGACCTATGCAATCAGGATTATCTTGATGGATTATTGCGAGCAGTAAACATAATACCGATATCTCTAAATTCTGTTTTGCGTCGGAGTCAGTCGGGTAAATGTCAGAATAATTTTTTTCTACTGGAGCAAAACTTGATCCATTATTAATTAAATTCAAACAGCTAGTCAGTGCTAGAGAACAAATGGGGATGGAAGAATAGTGATAGTTACAGAAACTTTGAATAATATTTTGCAGTTGATTTTTTTCAAATATCGTTGTAGGCGATAAATAGTATAGTATAGCAGTAATTACTAGATGTTTAGTTGTTTGAATAAATGCACCCGGAGACAGGAGTGTATCTTCTACAGAAAGCGGAAATAGATGACACAAACTAGTAGAGTTTTGTAACTTTACTGCGCAAATTTGCTGTATCCAAATATTTGATTGCTGACCTTCTTTAATTAATTTATCGCATATATTCGATAAGAGTTCCCGCATAAATCTAGAGTGTAGAAGACTCTCTTAAAGGTGTAGTATGTCGTTTATCACGATGTTCTTCTAATAGATGTTTCATCTTTTTTCCCGGAGTAAATTTTATTGCATATCTCGCAGGAATGATAATAGGCACTTCCGCTTTTTTTGGATTTCTTCCAATTTTTTGTTTTCTTAAAACGCGTTCAAACACCCCAAAATCGCGAATTTCAATCCGGCCTCCAGCCGTAATGTGATTACTTACTAATTCTAAAAATGCTTCTAATACGATTCGTACTGTTCTTGGAGGTATATTCTCCTTCTCATGTATCTCATGGATTAGTTGTTTCTTTGTTATACTTTTCATAACAGCTCCTTCTTAAATCCAAATTAAGTCTACCTAGCATGAACTCATTTGATATCAGCTTCATTTTTGTATGATATTGATTTTCAGACAAGTACTTTTTTATTTTCTCAAAAATCATGCACCCCTACGTTAGATAGTAAATGAAGCGCACGAGTTCTCTTGTCAAATAACATGGATTTCTTTCAAAATAGCAAGCAATGGGCAACCTCGATCAATTAAAAAAAGCAGCAGCTATCGCAGCACTTAAATTAGTTCAACCAAACACAATTCTAGGGCTTGGTTCAGGCACAACAGTAAGATTTTTTATTGAAGCTTTAGGAATGCTTTGTCACAGAGGCTTTGCCATACAAGCAGTAGCTTCTTCATCGAAATCCGAAGAGCTTGCTTTGCACTATCAAATTCCTATGTTATCACAAGATCTCGTGAGTCAAATTGATATAACTGTGGATGGAGCTGATGTGGTAGATGATTATTTTTGCATGATTAAAGGAGGCGGTGGTGCACTTCTGAGAGAAAAAATACTCGCTAAATCATCAAAGTCAACTATCATTATTATTGACGAAAGCAAACGCTCATCCCTACATAATCATAAAATCCCTATTGAGATCCTACCTTTTAGTTATCTTCTAACTATCAATGAAATACAAAAATTAGGTCTACATGGACACTTGCGACATACCTCTAAAAATTCTTTATTCATGACAGATAACCATAATTATATCTATGACATAAGCTTTCCTCTAAACATGGATATCAAAACACTTCATTATAATCTAATTTCTATTCCAGGTGTTATTGAAACAGGCTTGTTTTATGACTATGCCACAATTCTAGTCACAGCCCTATCTAATGGGGATGTAGATATAAAATACCTCTGTCGCTAAAAAATTTTTCTAGACAAATCTTGAATTTCTTTATACAAAGAAGCTTTTATACAATTGTCTGAGATTGATTTATGGAATATGAACTGGTACCAGTAAACTTTAATAAAGTTATGCAGTCTAAATCCTACACCGTATTTATTCTTTGTTGCGAAAGCGTTCAATTTGCTATTTATACAGATCCGCATGTTGGACAAAATATTCAAATTTACATTACTGAGAAAAAATATCCACGTCCTCTAACCCATGATATGATGCATTTTATTTTTGATGGGTTTGATATTCAATTACTACAAATTGTTATAACTGATGTGCAGGATACTGTATATTATGCTCGTCTATATCTTCAGCAGAAAGTAAATGACAATTATAAAATTTTAGAAATCGATACCAGACCTAGTGATTGCCTACCACTAGCCTTAATTAAAAATATCCCAATTTATTGTAGAAGAGATATCCTTACAAAGATTACGCCCCTGCGAGATTAAATATAAACGCATTTTCAATATTGAATATTGAATCTATTTTTAGCGCGACATAAGATGTCTTTCATTGCACTTTCAGCATCTTCACCTTCGGCTTCAACAACTACTTTTGCACCTTTTGGAGCTGCTAACATCAAAATGCCCAGCATAGATTTTGCATTTACCTTTAATCCTTGGTATACAAGTTGTATTTGCGCATGATACGAAGAAGCACAGCGCACCAATTCTGTTGCAGGACGTGTATGCAATCCTTTTTCATTAGTAACTACAAAATAATCTCTAAATCTATTCTTACGTAACATACTAACTGGAGTTCCTAATTTTTCACTCATACTTAACATCACTCAAAAAATTAATAATAAAATCTATCCCCATGTCATGGGAATAATTACAAGAATTCCTATTTTAGATAACGACATAGAGAATTTTGAGCAATATAAAATTAAAAATTAATTTTATGCAACTTGCAATAACTTACCTTAACTCCTTGTTACAAAACAGGAATCAACAATTTTTGAAGATCCTGCACTAAACCATCAAAATATTGAATTAACCTTTCATACAAAGCCGAATTATTCATGTTTATTCCAATCTTTTCTAAGATTTTTAACGGATAGTCGGTTCCTCCTGAAGAAATAAATTGAATATATCTATCTTTATTTCCATCATTCTGGACCATCTGTGACAAGGCATGTGCAATACTGATACCGGTTGCATATTGATATACATAAAAATGCGAGTAAAAGTGAGGAATGCGCATAAACTCTACCGACAATAGGTCGTCAAAATGAAAGTCCACACCAAAATAATCTCGATTTAACTGAGAGTATAGCTCTTTTAGGTAGTCAACAGTTAAGGGAACTCTATTCTCAACGGTTTCATATATTGTTTTTTCAAATTCAGCAAACATAGTTTGTCTAAAAAATGTAGTTCGAATTTCATCGATCCTCTGATGGATAAAGAAAGCTTTTTGCTGTTTATCGGTGCATTTTTTTAATAAATAACAGAATAATAATTCCTCATGAAAGGTAGAGGCAATTTCAGCTAAAAAGATTGGATATTGAAAATTTGCATAAGTTTGAGCTTTGCGACTATACCAAGAATGCATACTATGTCCCAATTCATGCGCAAGAGTCCTTACATCACTAAAAGTCCCAGAAAAATTCAATAGAATGTAGGGATTACTGTCATAACAACCACTTGAATAAGCGCCTCCTCGTTTATTTTTATTCTCAAATCTATCTACCCAGCCATCCTCTAATAATCCTCGTTTAGCGATACTTGCATATTCTTCCCCTAGTGGCTCAAGCGAAGTTATAATATCTTCTACCGCCTCTTCAAAAGTCCAATGCAGAGTAACTTCTGGAATAAGAGAACAATATAAATCATAGGAATGTAAACTAGAAAATTGCAGAGTTTCTTTTCGAAATGAAATATAGCAATGATGCAATGAGATATTTTTTCTCACTGTTTCGATCAAAGTTTGATAGATGGAGAGATCAATATTATGAGGAAATAAAGCAGATTCGAGCGTCGATGTATATTTTCTAGCTTTCGATAAAGAAATATTCTTAATGACCTCTCCATAAAGTAAACTACAAAATGTATTAGATAATTTTTCATAGTGAGAATATAACATATGAAACGCATTGTGTCTTAATGTGCGATCTTTAGATTGGAGATACGTAGAATATAATCCTTGAGAGAGATCTAATAATTCTCCCTGTTCATTTAAGATTTGTGGAAATTGCAAATCAGCATTCTGTAGGACGCGAAATGTTCTCTCTGTTCCTTCAAATGCTGGCATCATTGCGCCTATCAACTTTTCTTGTTCAGAAGGAAGGGTGTGAGGTTTTAAATGCATAGATCGAGTAATATAATTTTTATATTCTTGTAATAAAGGATTTTGTAAATATTCCTCGAGTATCGATTCTGGTAGTGAATGAATTTCTGAGTTCTTCCAAGATATAGCTTCATAAAAGCTATGAAAGAGAGCTACTATTTTCTCATAGGCAGAAGTATAGATGGCTACAGTTAGATCTTCATCATGCCGAAGGTGGGCATATGTATATAATTTTTCAATTTTTCTCTGTACATTCAGTTGTTTTACAATAAAATCAAAAAATATATTTACGCTTTTATGTAGATTTCCACGATATGATGTAATATCGATCCAATCATCTAGTCGTTGCTGTTCAATACTTTCAAATTCTTTATTCCATGCCTCGATTGAGGGATATAACGATTCCAGATTCCATTGATCCTTCTTATCTATAAGGCTTCTCTCTTTAGCCATAAAATATCTCCTTTACATCAGTTTGATTTTTAGCAATTATTCCTTCAATCTGCTAAAATGTATTGCAAAAAATAGGTCGCTTCCCTATTATTGAAGCTAATTTAGCTCGATAAAAACAACCTTTTTCTTTCAAAGGAGACTATTAATTATGACACAACAAACTAAAAAAAAATCTGTACTTAAACCACTTGGAGATCGCGTATTTGTCCAACGGTTACAAGAAGATGAATCTGTAAAGGGTGGTATTTTCATCCCCGATAGTGCGAAGAAAAAGCAAGAAACCGCTATTGTTATTTCAGTAGGCGCAGGAAAATTATTAAAGGATGGCACGTTTGAACCTATGCCAGTTAAAGTGAATGACAAAGTATTAATCGATAAATATTCCGGTCAGGAAGTCACTTTAGAAGATGAAGAATATATTATCGTTCGCGCCGATGATATTGTTGCAATATTAGAAGAATAATTTTAAGGAGTTAAACGATATGACAGCCAAAGATATTAAATATAAAGAAGAAGCAAGACAAAAGATTCTACGTGGCGTTAGAACTCTTGCCAATACTGTAAAAGTCACACTCGGCCCTAAAGGTCGCAATGTTCTAATCGATCGCTCTTATGGAGCACCACATATTACAAAAGATGGCGTTACTGTTGCTAAAGAAATCGAACTCGAAGATAAGCATGAAAATATGGGCGCCCAGATGGTAAAACAAGTCGCCAATAAAACGAACGATACTGCAGGAGATGGTACTACAACTGCGACAGTCCTTGCCGAAGCCATTTATGCTGAAGGTCTCAAAAACGTAGTCGCTGGAACTAATCCAATTGGTATCCGTCGAGGTATTGAGAAAGGCGTTAAAGCTATTCAAGCAAAACTTGTCGAAATGAGCAAACCGATCCAAACACAAACGGAAATTGAGCAGGTAGCAACACTTTCTGCAAATGGAGCTTCTGATATTGGCGAAATGATTGCTAAAGCTATGCAGAAAGTAGGAAAAGATGGCGCTATTACTGTAGAAGAAGGTAAAGGCTTTGAAACGACATTAGATGTCGTAGAAGGTATGAGTTTTGATCGCGGATATACTTCAGCTCATTTTATTACAAATGAACAACAGGAAGCAATTTTAGAAGATGCGTATGTCTTAGTTTACGAAAAGAAAATTTCTGTTTTAAAAGATATACTTGCCCTGCTACAAGCTATTGCTGAAAGTGGAAAACCTCTTCTTATCATCTCTGAAGATGTAGAAGGTGAGGCATTGGCAACTCTTCTATTAAATAAATTACGAGGCGGATTTAAAGTATGCGTCGTAAAAGCACCTGGTTTCGGCGATCGTAGAAAAGCTACTCTACAAGACATAGCTGTTCTAACCGGCAGTCAGTTTATCTGTGAAGAGCTAGGTATAAAACTAGATACAGTAAAACTCGACATGCTCGGAAGAGTAAAAAAAGCTATCATAAAAAAAGACGAAACTACACTAATCGGTGGATTCGGACATAAAGAAGCTATCGAAAAACAAATCGCACAAATCCGATTTGAACTCGAGAAAGCTACAACAGACTATGATAGAGAAAAATTACAAGAAAGACTTGCTAAATTGACTGGTGGCGTTGCTATCATTCGAGTTGGAGCTGCAACTGAAGTCGAAATGAAAGAGAAAAAAGATCGCGTAGACGATGCGAGACATGCTACTCAAGCAGCCGTAGAAGAAGGAGTCTTGCCTGGCGGTGGTGTTGCCCTGATTCGTTGTCTTCCGTCTTTAGAAACGCTTGCTACACAGCTTGTGGGCGATGAGAAGATTGGGGTTGAAATTGTTATTAAGGCACTTACCTACCCTCTTCGCCAAATTGCAGAAAATGCAGGTAAAGAAGGCTCTATCATTGTAGAGAGAGTTAAGCAAATGAAAGGAACTGAAGGTTGGGATGCAGCCACAGATACTTTCGGAGATATGCTTGTGAAAGGTATTATCGATCCTACTAAAGTAGTTCGATTAACTATTGAACTTGCAGCATCTATTGCTGCTCTGCTTCTTACAACTGAGGCAATTATTACAGACGAAGTAGAAGATAAAGAATCTACTCCAGCTGGAATGCCTGGTGGTAGCGAGTACTAATTAATAAATTTTACACTCCACTGTAAATCAAGAGCATTTCTCAGGAATACCTGAGAAATGCTCTTTTCTTTTTTATTCAAACATGCACAATCATAGAAAATACCAATATATCTCTATGCGTCATGTAAAAGTATTTCTGAAAAACTTTTTTTTTATTTTAGCATTTTTTTTTGTCATTGGATTTGTCACTTATTTGAATTTAGGAAAAATTATTGCTAGTCAGTTAAGTATGAAGTTAAATACCAATGTGACCATTGGAAAAATGATAGTTCGACCTACCTTTTTTACAATATATGATTTGAAGATATATAGTCCTTGTGGTTCAAAACTAACTACCGCATTTCAAGCGCAAGAATTGCGGTTTGATATTCCTCTCATTCGCTTTCTTTACCCTCGGATTTTATTTGAAAGAATTACCATTTCTAATGTCTATGCTGGCGTCGAATTTTATGATAAAAAAAATACCCATGGAAATTGGACGCAATTACTCAGTAATTTAGATTCTGACCAGCCTGAAATCGCTACCCAATCACTGCGAACAAAGACAGTATTCGTACATAATCTCATCTTTAACAATTCAGTGGTGGATCTGGCACCTTATGGTGAAGAAGCCCACAGATTGAAACCTATTCCACAACTGGCTTTCCATAATGTTAATTCACAAAAAGGTTTGCCTATGAATCAAATTACCGATTTAATAGCCCGTAAATTTATGCAAGAAGTCTCTATTCTTGGTAATGTACGCAATATGCTGCAGACTATTATCTCCATTCCTGCAAACACTGTAAAAGCGCTATTATTCCCCTTTAAATCTCTTTTCAAAAATAAGTACCCTTATCAAACTCAATCCTATTAATGGGAACCTCGTGGGAATGCTGAATGATCCCATCGGTTCCTCTCTTTTTCTGCTGCGATTTGTCTCTTTATTTCTTGATTCCAGCGCTTTAATCTCTCCGGTTCTCTTTCTTTTTGTTTTTTGATTACTTCAGCTCTTTGAGCCGGAGTCAAAAGATAGCGTTCATTAGATATACGCATAAGTTTTCCTTGTATTAAATCAAATTATATATGCAATAAAAATTTAGAGAGTTTAATAAAAAATTTTAATTTATGCAAGCGTATATCTCATTCATTAAATCTTGAAAAATAATTTTATCTTAAAACTCTATTATGATATTTTTTATATCATTTTTAGAATGGAGATTAAACTTTGGGAAAAATATTATTTCGATGCATCTATATTTATTGCTTATGTATTTCGATTGCCTACTGCAATGAAACTAGAGAAGAACTTGATAAAAGCGCAAATAATAAACTTGATAACTCTCTTCGAAATGCTACTATAGGTGCAGCTGCGGTTGGATATGGAATGTACGAGGCTTCTAAAGGAAATCCTGTTGCAGGTGCTGTATCAGCTGGATATGGAGTTAATAGCATAAAAGACTTAATTAAGGATTTTAACGAAGCTAGAAATCTTAAACAAAAAGCTCGAGATATGAATGGAAACAAATAATATAATTATGGCACTAGCATCTCTTAGTATATGTTGCGCTTGCCTTTATAAGTTAAAGACATCTCAAAAACATCGCGGTATCAATGGTTTTGGTGCAGGTTTCTTTCTAGTTAATTTCATTAATCGTGTCTCCCCTATTGTTACATCACTAATAATGAAATTTTGGTAGAACTGACATACTCCCAAGGCTAAAGCCAAGGGGTTCTGAGGTTTGACTTCTTTCAAGCCACTTGCCTCTTAGGGCACGCCATATGCCCCTCTAATGCCTTGATGTCTCAGCGATATCACGAAAGACGCATTGACATCAGCATTTTCAACGTGTCCGCATGAACACTTAAAGTTCTTTCCCTTTCTTTCACCGAGAAGTCCGCATTTACTACACTGCTGTGATGTATATTTTGGATCAATCTCGGATACTGGTATGCCAAGCAGCTTAGCCTTATATCGTATGAACATTTTCAACTGATAGAAAGACCAACTGTTCAGAGCATACCTGAATTTTTTTGGAAGTTTCTGCTGTTTTTCTAATTCCCTTTAATTCTTCGAGTACTATTCCTGAGTTAGTTTGTACGACTTCGGTTACGATTTTCTTTGAGATTTTGTGATTTAGATCTCTTATGATTCGTGACTCTTTGTTT
>JBOFEG010000010.1:0-60457 GCA_051647685.1 Chlamydiales bacterium | reverse complement strand
GTAGTTCCTGCATTACCTGTAGCACCTGTAGATCCGGTTGTTCCTGTAGTTCCTGTAGTTCCTGTAGTTCCTGCATTACCTGTAGCACCTGTAGATCCGGTTGTTCCTGTAGCACCTGCATTACCTGTAGCACCTGTAGTTCCTGTGGTTCCTGTAGTTCCACGTGCACCTGTAGTTCCTGCATTACCTGTAGCACCTGTAGATCCGGTTGTTCCTGTAGTTCCACGTGCACCTGTAGCACCTGTAGTTCCTGCATTACCTGTAGCACCTGTAGATCCGGTTGTTCCTGTAGTTCCACGTGCACCTGTAGATCCGGTTATTCCACGTGCACCCGTGCTGCCGGTGGCTCCTGTCGCACCAGTTGCCCCGGTTATCCCAGATCCGCTTCCGCTAGAACCTGGGGGCCCTGTTGATCCTTGTTTTCCCTGAACCCCAGGAGGCCCTCGACACGGTTTGGCTGGTTTACAACATCGACGGAGGTGAAAAGTAGAGTTTTCTAAAGAAATATTGCCATATATAGAAAAATTATAAGAAAATAAGAAAATAACTATGCAGTATACTTGTTTGATCATAAATAAATACCTGTCATTTAATTTAGTTTTTTATATAACAAAAATTATTATACTATATAACTAAAGTGTTCTATTTTATTATTTAATTCTTCCCATTCTTTCTCCGGGGTGGAACCTTTTACAATGCCGGCTCCGGAAAAAAGATGTAATATGTTTTCGGTAATAAAAGCGGATCGAATGGCAATATACATACGAGTTTCTTTTTCTGAAATATATCCAATGGGAGAGGCATACCAGCCGCGATCAAAAGGTTCTATTTTTTGTAACAAATCGGCAGCAACTTGTTGTGGAAAACCGGATATAGCGGGAGTTGGGTGTAATGTTTTGAGGATTTCTTGGTCGTTTATAAAGGGACGAAGCTTTCCTCGATAGATTCGGCGCAAATGGACAAGAGATACTATTGGGTAAGTAATATCAGGAGAAAAATCAATCGTTCTACAAAGAGTTTTCATTGTTTTGTAGACAAATTCTTTCACAAGACCAAATTCTTTTTGTTCTTTTTCTCTTTGGAGATATCGACTTTGCAAGAGAGAAGCAGTTCCTGCGAGCGCCATAATTTCGATTGTATTTTCTGTACGAGAATACAAAAGTTCCGGAGTAACACCTATAAAGTTTTCAAGAGGGGAAAATTGAATACAAAACAAAGTACCATATGTAATTTTTTGTAACTGACGCAAGAGATAAGAAATTGATAGAGGTTCTTTATAAGTAAAAGAGCTTTGTCGCGCCACAACTGCTTTTTCTATTTTTCCTAGAGAAATATCTTTTAAAACATTTTCTATTGTATCATTCCAATCGAGTCTCGTTGGAAAATCTTTTTTGCTGATCATTGTGAGAGTAATAGATTCTTCTGTATCGATACATTTTTGCAGTTTTGATAAGCTTTGTATAATTCCCTTTTTATGTACTTCTGCACGATTTAAAAAATAGAGATTAAGAAAACTTTCTCCACTTATTGTTTCAATTTCGATTTGTGGCAGAAAAAAAATCGTTTTCGGAAAGTTTTGCCAGATAGAAAACTGTCCAGTGGCAGGTATGTTACTGATTCCGCCATATAATTTTGGATTAAAACGATATGGATTCTTAAGGATAGTGATTTGTGGAAATTCCTTTACTTCCAAAAGCGAGCCTAAAGCTATGTCAAAATTCTTACTACAGCCGTACTGGAGATAGATTTTGGGCAAATAATTTTGCTGAGCAAACCAATCGCTTATGGGTTGTTTAATGGTTATTTTTGCCGAGGCTCGCCAGAGACGAAAAGATGTACCATTGATAGATAGTTCCAATGGATTTGGATGAGACGATAAATCTGTGATTAAATCTCGGAGAAGACTATTTTTGAGCCACATAAACATTGACAATACCAAAGGTAAGAGGAATTATTCGGACATCGCTAAAACCAATATGTTGCAGGAGAGATGCAAAAGATTTTCCATAGGGAAATACTTCGATGGTTTGATTGAGGTAGCGGTAGGCAGTGGGGTGTCTCGAAATAGATTTGCCGAGCAAGGGAACGACGTGGCGCAAGTATTGCAAATGAATATTTCGAATAATAAGATTCTCTGGCATAGCAAATTCTAAAATAAGCATTCTACCATTTTTTGTAAGAACGCGAAACATCTCATTCAAACAGTGGTGCAGATTGATAAAATTGCGCACGCCAAAAGAGACAGTAATGCAATCAATTACTCCATCCTCCAGCGGCAAAGTTCCAGCATCGCATAGCAGAAACTCTGTTCTTTCAGAATCCGTTACACTCTTAATTTTTTCTCGAGCAAGTTCCAACATATCCGGAGACATATCAATACCGGTGATCTTAAATTTAGCTCGTGGAAATTCTTTAAGAATAGAAAGTATTTGGTCACCAGTACCCGTTGCTATATCGAGAACGTGAGAGATTTCTCGCGCCGGTAATTGATGCGATAGAGTGCGTCTCCAGTACAAATCGAGTCCAAGAGATAAAATGCGGTTTGCGCGATCATAAGTTGGAGAGATCGCATCAAACATTTCTGAAATTGTCTTTCGAGAAGGTGATTGGGACGCCTGCATGGGAAGTTCTGGCCGAGTTTTTATGTACTTAATTCCAGAATAGCAGATCGACCTCTAAAAGAACTATCGTTTTTTAAAAAGTTTTTACGCTAGGCCTTTTTCTTTCATTTTCGGTGAGAAGAGCTTTGCGAAGTCTAATATTTTTCGGGGTAATTTCAATGAGCTCATCCTCTTCGATATAAGTAATCGCTCTCTCTAAAGTCAGTTTAGAAACAGGAACTAAGACGATGTTCTCATCGCTACCGGATGCTCGCACATTGGTTAAATGTTTTTCTCGTATAATATTTACTACTAAATCATTTTCGCGATTGTGTTCTCCAACAATCATTCCCTCATACACTTGATCACTTGGTGAAACAAAGAGATCGCCCCGACTCTGTAAGTTAAAAGCAGCATAAGGAGTTACCGCACCGCGATTACCGCTAATGAGTACACCTTTTTTTCTCCCTGGGATATCGCCTTTCCAAGGTCCGTAACTATCAAAACTAGAAGTCATGATTCCCTGACCCTTGGTAACTGTTAAGAACTCATTTCGATAACCAATGATACCTCTCGTTGGAATATAGAATTGCATCATTGTCACGCCGTGTTCATTAGTATTGAGAGTCTTGAGTTCTGCTTTTCGCTGATTTAACCCATCAATCACTGCGCCACTGCTAGCCTCCGGCACTTCAATATGTACCGAGTCATAAGGCTCATAGATTCCGTCCGCCTCTTTCTTCGTTATCACCTTGGGTTTAGAAACGGAAAATTCATATCCCTCTCTGCGCATTGTCTCTAGCAGAATAGCAAGGTGGAGTTCTCCTTTTCCCGCGACAGAAATTGCCTCTTCTTGTTTATCGAGTTCTTCGATTCGCAGTGACACGTTAGCTCTTTTCTCGCGCATGAGCCTCTCTTTAATTTTATTCATTGTCACATGCTTTCCCTCTTTGCCAACAAAGGGACTAGAATTGACAGTAATTTCAATAGAGATAGTGGGATCGCTGAGTGTAATTGGGGGCAGTTGTACTACTTGCGACGGACTACAAAAAGTATCTCCAATCATTACCGATTCAATTCCAAACAAAGTGGCAATATCGCCAGCAGTACTACTCTCTAATTCTTTTTTGTGGATTCCGCTTCTACCTTCAATTTTTGTCACTCGGAAATTGTGGCTTGTTCCATCCGAAGCAATACACAAAGCTGCGTCGCCTTTGTTAATAGACCCCTCAATAATTCTTCCCGTGGCGCCTCTACCGAGATAATCGTCATAGGTAAGCGTACTCACTTGCATAAGAAAGGGGAGTGCTGGATCTCCAGGAGGTTGGGGTACCTTACTAATGATTAACTCGAACAGAGGTTTCATATCGGTTCTTGGGTCCTCTAGCGACTGCATAGCGTATCCAGACAAAGCGGAGCTGTAGCAATAGGGAAAATCGAGTTGAGCATCATCGGCACCGAGTTCTATAAATAAATCAAAAGTTCGATTCAAAGCGTGATCTGGGTCAGCGTGAGGGCGATCAATTTTATTTAAAACGACGACAATGGGTAATTTTTTGCGAAGGGCTTGGGCGAGCACAAAGCGGGTTTGCGGCATAGGCCCCTCTTTTGCATCTACGAGCAGGAGTACTCCGTTTACCATTCCAAGTACCCGCTCTACTTCTCCAGAAAAGTCGGCGTGCCCCGGGGTATCTATCAAATTAATCTTATAATCTTCAAATTCAAGCGAGGTATGTTTGGCAAAAATAGTAATGCCGCGCTCTTTCTCGAGTTCGAAGGAATCAAGGACTCGTTCAGGCGCTTCCTCGTGCTGTTGGAAGGCGTGGCTATATTGTAATAAACTATCGATTAAAGTAGTTTTACCATGATCAATATGAGCAATAATTGCAACATTTCGAATGTGTTTTGGAGTATGCATAGGGTATTTTATTAAAAGTAAAAGTTTTTTTTATTATATACCGATAATTATAGTGTGAAATTTTTTATCTAGCAACAGTAAAGGTTTTATACAAAAAAACTCTTATTTAGGCATACTCATCGAATAGATGGAAATGTTTTTACTGATTAGCTTTGTCATTTCTATAATATTTTTTATTATAGATAAAAAAAAATATCACCTGCTTCTCGCAGAGAAGAATGCCGCTCGAGAAAAAGTAGCTTTGCTTGATAAAAAAGAGAGGCAATGCGCTGCTTTGCAACAAGAACTCGTAGAGTGGAGAGTTCGATATGCTGCAATCGAAACCACTCTTCGGGAACGAGAAGATTTTTACCAGAAAAAAATTGCAGAAATTGGCAATGTTACTACCTTTTGTAAAGAAAGCTTTCGCGCGCTTTCTATAGAAACCTTATCGAAAAATAACCAGGCTTTCTTAGAACTTGCCAGTGCAAAACTGGAAAAATACCAAAAAGAAATCCAAATGAAATCCTCTCACAATGAAAACACAGTAAAAAGTTTGTTTCTTCCCATTTGCGAACAACTCGAAAAAATGCAAGAGGAAATGAAAAAATTAGAATTCGAGCGAAAAATAGATCATACGAAGATACAAACGCAGCTATCCAATATGATCGAATCAGAACGCGAACTGCAAAAAGAAACCTCAAACTTAAAAAAAGTATTTCGCTCTCCGAATCTCAGGGGCCGATGGGGAGAAATTCAATTGAAAAGAGTACTCGAAATTGTAGGTATGCGTCCCTATTGTGATTTTGAAGAACAAACCAGCCTACGCGGAGAATTTGACATATCTCGTCCCGACGTAATTATTCGACTACCCGATAATAGATCCGTTATCATAGACGCAAAAGTTCCACTGGGCGCCTATATGGAAGCAATTGAAACAGACGATGCTGTAATTGAACACGCAAAACTTCAGGAACACGCCAAATCTTTGCGTCGCCATATCGATGCTTTGGGAAAGAAAGAATATTGGAAAAAAATTACCCCCAGTCCCGAATTCGTCGTCTTATTTTTACCCTCTGAGGTATTGTTTCATAGCGCTTTGCAAGTAGATCCAGGTCTCATTGAACTAGGGGCTAAAATTGGCGTCGTATTTGCCACTCCAGCTACACTTATTGGACTTCTTCGCATTATCGCTTACGGGTGGCAACAAGAAACTCTCGCACAAAACACCAAACGAATCCAAGAACTGGGGAAAGAGCTGCAAGATCGATTAATTATATTTACTAAACACATGGCAAAGATAGGGCAGAATCTCCATTCTTCTGTGCATGCGTATAACGATGCAGTGGGATCTTTAGAGTCTCGAGTATTTCCGAGTGCTAAACGATTACAAGAAGTACAGGGATCCTCATCCAATGCAAAAGTAATTCCTAGCAAAGTCATAGAGGAGATGCCCCGTAAATGCAAAGCAACAGATCTTCCGTAAAAGTTTACTCTTCTATGTCGTGCACATAATAGGCTGGAAAAGCAAAGTTATTGCACGGTCTTTCTGATACGGACAAGTTCACTCTTTTTCCGATATACTCTTCTAAATTAATCTGTGTGCTATATAAAAAGGCCACGGGAAGACCGCTATCTTGCGTTAAGAGGAAATCGCCCGGTTTGTTTTTCACTGCTTCTCGGTATCCCTCGACCACTCCCGATAGCATGGATGCTTTTAATTTTTGATCAGTATAAAAATCCTCCATTGTCTTAGCGTGGTGCATAGAAGACCAACTGAGGTACATAGACTCTTCGAGAGGTTCCCACATGCGCATTTTTTCAAGAGAGGTAGTTTCTTTATCACTCGAACTAATTCCCGCTGTTTCACTAGGTTTTTGACAACCTACTTGGGAAGCTCGTCTTTCTAAGAAAGCAATCTTTTTATATAAATATTTCTCTTGACATTGCATAAGATTTTTTCTAGCGATTTCTACTTCTTCTTTAAAATCTGAATAATTTTGCAGTATTTCTTGATATCGACTTTCAATTTTATGAAAGTCGATTTTATCGTAAGGCTTATGCATTTCCGCTTGGCTGAAGAGATTAATGGAATCTAAGGCTTGTGTGAGAGCGCTGAGTCTCTGTTCGTAAGTCGCTTTTAAATTTGAATCACCCGCATATTCTATGAATTCTTTTGCCACAAAAAAGTTAGTCGAACCTGGTGGCACAATCTCAAGCCATTTATTGTTCAGTTCACTGATTCGACCATTCACGCGAGTTCCCGTGCTTAGATGACCAATCGCTGGTGCATCGCGATCTGGCGCAATTCGTACATTTACGTGATCGCCTTCGACAATACCATCTAAAATGAAACTGCGGAAAATATAGGCTTTAATATCGGAAGGAGGTTGTATGACATAAAATCCATTTTTTTCTGCAACTACCAGTAATAGATCATCTTTTTTACACTCTTTAACAATCGGACTATCCACATCCGGATGGAGTCTCATTCTTACTTTTTTTCCAACCACTCTACCTGTAAAAGGTCTAAAATTCGCAGCTAATTTAGGGCTTGGAGTGGCCTTCACTTGCGCAGTACTTGTTTGAGGTGGAGTGGGTGTATGGGGAGTCGCTACACCTTCTGTTGCCATCAGATTATAAGGGATAAGTACAGAGACTACATAAAATGACCATAATGTTTTAGATTGAATCATATGATTACCCCTTCTAGTAAAAAATTCAGTTAATACTGAATTCTAGGGATTCATATTTTTAAATACCACGGTTTTTTTAGTGAGTAAAGAGATTAACTCTCGAGTACTGCGCGAATATGATCGCAATGAGAATTTCCACAAGTACAACCAATAGGTTTCCCTAAATAGATTTGGTATTTTTCTTGTTGGTCTAGTGGGTTGGTTACTATATACACCTTTTCATTAATCTGTTCGATGTCCCACTCGCGAAATTGCAAATCCTCTGTAGCAACCTCTTCCTCTTGTACTTCTAACGTTTTGCCATCGAGCGCGCGCGCAATTTGGCAATAAGGGCAATTACAGTGCGGTTCTGCTTTCATAAAAGTTTCTGCCGATCCATCAAAATCGATTGCTTTTGCAAGTCCAGCGATTTTTTCTAAGAATTCTTTCGGTAAATCTTTTGCATTCGCTTGTTTACTATTATGTTGGAGGAAAGACCCTGCTCCATCGAGGATTTCGTATCCCATTTTTATGGGAAAACCAAAAGTCGCCCCCATCATCTCTTTGGACTGTGATTGTTTTTCTAAGACTTTACTATGAGTTTGAAAAATATAATGAATTTCTGCTTCCGTAAGATTGGGAACTCGGATCATTTGGTTAGTTAGCAGTGATATAATTAATACAAGATTATCACCCTCTTTGGACATATGGAGAGTAGCTACATTCTGCCAAGAAGTAGATATGTAGGGAGGTATGCTAAGTATTTGATTATTAATTTTTTTCATAATTTTCCACCCAAGGTATAGGTTCTGTTTTACTTAAAATTATAGTAGATGGAACTCAGATTGTCAATAAATTTAGCACTTACACTCTTTAAGTGCTAAGTTATTTCAGAGAATTTAAAAAAAATTATACACACGCTTTTATAGAAAGAGAAATTCAGTATACTGCAGAAAGAATCAATCATAGGATCCTCTAGCCAATTATTGGGAGATAAATGACGCGAAAAACCTATATTTTGGATACCAGTGTATTCCTGCACGATCCACTTGCCATGGAGAAATTTCCAGGACACGATGTAGTGATCCCCCTGGCGGTTTTGGAAGAATTAGATAAGTTAAAACAATTTGCAGATGATTTAGGAAAAAGTTCTCGATTTGTTTTGCGATATGTAGATCAACTAGCGCAAAGAAAGAATCTCCACGAAGGAATCATCATTGGAAAAGATACTAAGTTCCGGATTTTCGTAGAACTAAAGAGTATGGGAAAAAAGGATTTCTTATTGCCTTTAGATACACCACCCAATCGCATCCTTTTATCCGCTTATCAATTGACTCATATAGAAAAAGAAGTAGTGATTGTATCGAAAGACTTTTTCATGCGAGTAAAAGCGGAGGCAGTGGGAATTACTGCTCAAGATTACGGTGGATTTCGTCAAGATTACGATCACATTTACAAGGGGATTCAAGAGATTGTCATTTCAAAGCAAGAATTTGATCAATTTCTCACTAAAGGTACGTTAGGTACACATCATAAATGCAGTCCCAATGCCTATTGTATATTACGATCGCAGGAGACAAAAGAAGAATCCCTCAGTCGGTTCAATGGAAGAACAAAGAGACTGGAACATCTGATGCCACTAGAGAAAAATATTTGGGGGGTTACGCCATTAAATATAGAACAGAGATGCGCTATTGACCTACTTTTACGAGAAGATGTTCATTTGGTGACACTCATTGGTCCAGCAGGTACTGGAAAAACTCTTCTCGCGCTCGCATGTGGTCTTAAAATGGTTTTTGATGAAGATCGATACAGAAAAATTTTGATTAGCAGACCTATTATGCCACTCGGCAGGGATATCGGATATTTACCGGGATCAAAAGAGGAAAAATTATATCACTGGATGCAGCCGATCTATGACAATTTAGAATTCCTATGCGAATTTACTTGTGGAAAGGACAATGGAAATGAAACAAAAAGATGGATCACAGAGAGCAAAAAATTCGAAATGGAAGCAGTCACTTATATTCGAGGAAGAACTTTGCCCAAGATGTATATTATTATCGATGAAGCCCAAAACCTAACTCCACATGAGGTAAAAACTATCATTTCGAGGGCCGGACGTGGAACAAAGGTAATACTTACCGGAGACCCAACGCAAATTGACAATCCTTATTTGAGTAAAGATTCTAACGCGTTGACGTACCTCGTACAGAGGTTTAAAGATTATCCAATTTATGGACACATCTTTTTAGAGAAAACAGAGCGCTCTGAACTCGCATCGCTCGCCGCAGAAATTTTATTATAGGTTCTATTGATAAGAAAATATTTTATTCAATACAATACATCGTAATTTTATATAAGGAACTTTCTATGAAACAGTGTACATGGATCCTGTTGTTATTATTTGGCGTGCAATCCTTGCATGCAGATGGTCTATTTCAACAATGTCCCAAAGAAGAAATCATGGTGTTAGATGAATGTCCGCACCATCTCTATTTTGGACCCATATTTTTTGCATTTTCTCTCAATAATCATGTAGAGGATCTGTGTATTCACGGACAAAAATTCTTTGGTGGTCTATATCTTGGGTATGACTATATCTATCCGAGATCCATTTACGCTGGCGCAGATGGATTTCTTTCTATTGGAAATAATAACTTTCAAGTATCAAAAAAGGGGAAATCTATACCCAAAAAAGGGGATGATGCTCACTTCAATGGCTATGAAGTTCGAGCGGGTTACACCATGGATTCAGATAGATGGATTTATTCGCCCTATCTTGGAATTGGAGGATATCACTTTAACTCCCATATATTTCATCGAAATACCTTTACAGAATGCATTTCCTACCTCTCAGGTGGCGTTCGTATAAAATATGATTTCAATCAGTTGTTTAACTTTGGCATTTACGCCAAAGTTTTTAAATCGTTTTATACCAGGCAAAGATATACACAACATAAATATAAGACATATACTATTGACCGAACAGATTGGGGTGGAGAAATTGCTTTTCCCTTTACTTGGTGCATAGGCATCATTAGGCAATGGGGTCTGCAGTTCGAGCCCTTTTTCCTATGTATTAGTTTTTCTGAAAAACAAAATGTCTACGGCTTTAGATTTCTCTTTGATCTACAGTTCTAAGTCGAAAGAGCCTGCGAGTATTAGAGGGTGATTGACCCATTTGTAATCCCAAGTTATAACGACATAGATCGCTTATACCTTCCTATTTGCAACAATAAAATTCCTCTTTTGATATAGGTATATAGTATACATTTTCTAAATAGGACGAACCGTAGTTATGTTTAGGTATCGAAAATTAACTCCCGAAGAAAGTGAGATTATTCTTCACCAGCATACAGAACTCGCCCATAGTGGTTCTTATAACAACTCCAAAGCATTAGGAATCTATGCCTGTAAACAATGCGACTCTCCACTCTATCTTTCTTCTAAGAAGTTCCTGTCTCATTGTGGTTGGCCGAGCTTTGAAGAAGAAATTCCCGGAGCAGTAGAAAATCGTCCGGATCCGGATGGTAGACGAATAGAGATTATATGCTCACATTGTAATGGGCATCTTGGACATGTTTTTATTGGCGAAAATCTTACGAAAGCTAATGTACGTCACTGCGTAAATTCTTTATCTATGCTCTTTATTCCCGCTAATACAAAAGAGGGATTTGAAATTGCTTTTTTTGCGGGTGGTTGTTTCTGGGGAATAGAGTCATCCTTTAAAACCTTACAAGGCGTTACATCTACCTCTGTCGGGTTTATGGGAGGTCATGTAGTCGATCCAACCTATAAAGAAGTCTGCATGGGAAAAACAGGGCATTTAGAAGCAGTAAAAGTTGTTTTTGATACACAAGTATTATCTTACGAGGATTTAGCCAAGTTTTTTTTTAATAACCACGATCCATTAAACCAAGGAGTTGATCAAGGCGAGCAGTATGAATCTTGTGTTTTTTATGTAACGGAGGCGCAAAGAGACACAATAGATAGTCTTATAGCAATACTTATAAAGCATGGAACACGAGTACGAACAAAAGTGAGACCTGCTTCGACTTTTTATCTGGCTGAAGAGGAACATCAAAATTATTATGAAAAGCATGGACATGCACCTGGATGCATGAGAAAGAATACATTATTTTAAATTGAATAAGGGCAAAAAAGAAGCCCTTATCCTTTTAGGATAAGGGCTGATCAAAAAAACGGTTTAATTAATACCGTCTTCCGCCACCATGACCGCCGCGGAATCCGCCGCCGCCACTTCGGTTGCCATCTCTTCGGGAACCTCTTTCAGCTGGAGGTCTAGCTTCGTTAACTGTCAATGGTCTTCCATGGACTTCTTTTCCATTAAGAGCATCAATAGCTTCTTTAGCTTCTGTAGCACTGCCCATTTCGACAAAGCCAAAGCCTTTAGATCTTCCTGTTTCTCGATCCATGATAATTTGTGCAGATACGACATTGCCATGTGTTTCAAACAATTGTTGTAAATCATTATTATTTAGATCATGGGATAAATTCCCAACATATAGTTTCTTAGACACGTTATTCTCCTAGTATACGTTTCACATATTTATTCAAATATGTATTTATAAAATTTGATTATTTTGAAGAGTTGATTGCAATGTCTCATCCTCGCTAACAATCTTATTGTCATAGAACTTATTTAGTTTATCTAAAAACAGAATTCATTCCATAACATAACCATTAATTTATACCATAGTTACGTATTAGTAAGAAGAATATTTTTCAAGAATATGTAGAAATCATGAGAATTACTGAGAAGCCGTACCCTATAGGAAAACATAATTTTATTATAATGAATAGTAAATATTTTAAATTTTTACAAGGAATTTTTTAGCGAAATTTTCCATAATTTTATATCAAATAAAATTTAGAATTGATAAATTTTTCTGAATTTCACAACCCGATAATTGTGTATTGGTATTAAAAATAGGAGTAAAAATGAAAACGTTAAAAATATCATTACTGATGATCTTCTGTACTTTTCTTTGCATGAAAGGATATCCGATCTATGGAGCTGACGATGAGAAGAATGGCTGTGGTCCTTCTAAAGGCTATGAATTAAAAGATGATAAGAGTGAGCCTGTAAAAGCGGGTTCTTTGGGATCTTCAAGTTCATCCAATTCTTCTAGTAATTCTTCTAATAAAAACAAATAGATGGAAATGGCGAGATAACTTTTTAATTAATTCTCGCCTTAATTTCAAATTAATTAGGAATACATTCGTAATTATGATATAATTTTTTTATTACTATTTAATAATTTACTATTTTCTATAGTAGCAGATCAACTTCTTTTTACCATTCGCGATCCAAAAACAGATCAAAAAAAATTTCGAGCCTCCCTAGAAAGCATTGGTGAATACTTGGCTTTAGATGCTTTGAGAGCTCTACCTACGAAAGAAGTCTCTGTACAAACAACGATTGGAGAAAATTCTACTCATTTTTTATGCGATGAAATCCCCGTACTCGTAACCATTCTTCGAGCTGGATTGCCATTACACACAGGAATACAAAAAATATTTCCTAACTCAGAGGTGGGGTTTTTTGCTATTTCTCGCAATGAAGAAACACTTGAGTCAAAGATACAATATACCTCTCTTCCTAAGCTGAAGGATAGGTATGTTATCCTATCAGATACTATGCTAGCAACTGGCGGGTCTATCCTTAATGCTATTCGAGTAATTCAAAATTATATTCCAAAAAAAATATTTGTAATTACTGCACTTGCATCGAGACCTGGACTTTCTCGAGTCGCAAAAGAGCATCCAAATGTGACAATTTTTACGGCAGCCATAGATCCCGATATAAACGACCAGGGATGTATTGTTTCAGGTCTTGGAGATGCTGGAGATAGGTCCTATGGAGAGAAATATCACTGTAGAAGTTATGTCTCAGAAATAAGTCCTACGTCCCCTATTGCTTCTTATAATTTGTTAGACACTAATTTTTTGATCGCGATACCCTATAAAAGAATTTTCATTGGAAGAAATTAAATTCTAGATCTAAGATGGGTGATATTTTCGTTAAAAATATTTTTTTATTTACAACTAGTGGGGAGGAACATGTTAAACAACTTCCAAAAATATACACCGTACATTCTAAAAATAATATATGGATTGGGTTTATTTCTTTTATTTGTACAGACAATCAATCTATATAGCGATGCAAACGAATACAGTTTTGTTATGGAATCGAATAGATCAACTTTGCCAGATGTTCAATTTCAATCGCTTAAAAATCGAGTGATTAAATATCTTGAGAACAGTTGGTGTTCTGCAAAAAAGGCCGAGTTGATAATGGATTTAATTTTTGCCATTCGTCCAGAAGTTTGTGTGGAAATAGGAGTATTTAGTGGCTCTTCAGTTTTGCCCGTGGCAGCTACTCTTAATTATCTTAGAACGGGATGCATCTATGCAATCGATGCTTGGTCAAATGTTGATGCTATAAAACATATGTCAAACAATGATCCAAATTATAATTGGTGGACACATGTCAATATGAAAGAGATAAAAAATAGATTTACTACTCTTATCAATCAGTGGAATCTGAATTCCTATTGTTCGGTAATTCACGCTACATCAGAAATGGCTATCAATCAAATACCAGAAATTGATTTTCTTCATTTAGATGGAAATTTTTGTGAAGAAGGCGCACTTATAGATGTAGAGCTTTTTTTACCAAAGGTTAAACCAGGTGGATATGTTCTCTTTTCTAACTTGTTTCAAGTAATAGATAACAAATTAACCAAGATGTCGAGTATGTGGCGATTATTTGATGAGTGTGAAATTATTTGCGAGATAGATAATAATACAGCTTTATTTAGGAAGAATTGATTTTTTTATGACAACGACATATTGCCCATGACCGTAAGCTTTGCTATCAGGAATATAAGTCTCATATAGTATATGATAGTTTAACTTCTCAAAAGCTTTAAAAGTGGGCCTGCGTACCCAAGGGCATTTCCAATCGTCGACTACTGCAATAAATACATCAGAAAAAACATCGTCATAATAAGTAAATGCTCTTTGATGTCCCAACATACTGTGATCAGCATCATAAAAATAAATATCAATCGGAGACGTAAACAGAGATTTATCCAAATCAAAGCACGAATTATTAATAATTTTGATTTTATCCATATCTAGGTAAGTAGAACAATTTGAATAAAATTTATCGTAGGGATACTCCTCAAACCAATCTACTCCAATAGCCTCAACTAAAAGATCTTGGTTGCCGTACAGCGCTCCAACAAAAGATCCACCCTTTAGTAATCCTACATGTAAATGCGAAGTCCCTGGTAAATCACATAGATTATTTAACAAGTGATCTGAAGGGCAGTCTGATGGTAGAACATTCATGTTAGTATCGCTTGCAAAACCAGTTTCGTTCAGTTTAGATTGAAAATTAAGCGCCTTATCTATGCTTGTTTTTGCATGATTTACGAGTTGTATTTCATAAGGAGAAAGGGGGATTTCATAATTTTTATTATATAACATTGGTAGTTCTTGTGATAAAATGGTATTAAACCACACAAAGAGACCAATACATAAATGTTTCATAGAATTCCTTTAGAAAACGCCATTGAATTAAAAATTTAGGATAAGAAAAAATCAATTTTAAAGGTAATAGAAAAAGTATTCTAAAAATAATTTTCCTATTATTTTTGAATTAGTATAGAGAAGGTATCACAGGATGAAATATGTTATTATCGGGATGTTGTTATGTATCGGATCATTGTATACTAATCAGTTGCAACCATCATCTCCATTATCCAAAAAAATTTCTATAGAAGAAACAGACTTACAAAGCGTTATTGAAAAACTTTTCGCTATTGGAATTATTCATTCTGGATCATTTACGCTGAAGAATAGTTTACTGTCACCCTATTATGTGGATTTACGGTGTGCTATTTCGTACCCCAAACTGCTCATTCAAATAAGTGAACTTATACATAAAAAAATAATGAATCTTTCGTTTGATACCCTTTGTGGAGTACCTTATGCAGCTCTTGCTATAACTGTAGGAATTTCTATGCGTTACAACATACCCATGATTTTGATAAGAAAGGAGAGGAAAAATCATGGAATGGGTCAGATTATAGAAGGTGTATACCGGGATAATCATAGGGTGTTAATTGTAGAAGATGTCGTTACGACTGGAGAGAGCATTGCAAAGATAGCGGAAATTCTGCGGTCTCAGGGTCTTATTGTAAGTGATGCAATTGTATTTGTAGATAGAGAAGAAGGAGGGAAACAGTATTTAAAATCACTTGGAATTCAAGTTCATTCTGATAGTGACTATTTCTAAACTCCTTGACTTCTGCAGATAGATTGGAAAAATTTTCTTATTCCTCTTCTTCCTCTGTGCTTTCATAAATAGTGAAGAATAACTCTTTAAATTTCTCTGCATTTTTCATGATGGAATTTTTTGCAGATTCTATAATTTTGTCAAGATCGTCTTCGCTTATTTCCAAACCGGACTCTGTAATGAAGGGTTGCATAAAAGCAAGAGTATTTTCTTTAGCTTCCTCATCGAGTCCCATTTCATGAGCGAGTAAGGCTTTTTTTAAGAAAATTCCACTCTGGAATAAAGGGTGCTCTGCAACATCAGAAATACAGGAATATATAGACCATGCTTTTTCTAAGGAACCTTCTTTCCAAGCCATATCAGCTATTTCTATTTCTCTATAATTGTTTGTAAATTCTGAGAAATAATCTTCCTTAAATTGTAAAAGCTCACCGCTATAACTCAAAGTGGGAAGTATACAAAACAAAAATGCACATATAAATTTTTTCATAATAAAACCTCGTTGTAAAAACCAGATATAAGAATATTTTTTCAATTATTTTTTTTCAATAAAACAAAACCTACTCGCGTTGTTGCAAGCGCAATACTTTTATGAAATACTTGCTGGAGTAGTTTGTATATTTCTTTCCCATGTCCGAATGATCCGAGTATAGACTCGAGCTCCTTCTTTTAATTTTTTATCAATAGTGAAAGCCCCAAAAGCCTGTGGAGTCAGTCCCATATCCCATTCAAAATTATCAGAAAAAGACCACAAATAATATCCAAGTAGATTTTCTATTCCGATTTCTGCAGTAGACTTATTTAATGCATAAAGAGATCGAATAAGGTAACGAGATCGTTGCTCTTCATTGTGAGTAGAAATTCCATTTTCTGTAACAATAATAGGTACCTTAAAAGATTGATACACTTGGACACTCGCCTCATAGATTCCCTCTGGATCTTCACGGAAAGGCATTTGTGTCATTGGGGAGCTGGGACTTGTAGATCCGAATATTCCAATGTAGGGACGGGTATAATATTGAAGTCCGCAAAAGTCAGTTTTTGGAGGAGGCATTGAACCCCGAACATGTACAAAGGGCATTTTGAAGACAAATGTTCCTGTACGAAAAAAATCGAGTGCAACTTCATTTACAAGGCGGGTAAGGTAATATGTAATAGGGAAAATCCATAGATTAGATGGAATAAATCTCAGATATTGATGTACAAGACCAATCTTAACACTTTCTGGAGCTTGTTTTTTGAGTCTTTCATAAGTCAATACATGTGCTTTTAAAGCTCCTTTAAGAAACCTTGCTGCTCTACTAAAGTTCAATATAATTCCAGGAGAGAAAGAACCTCGAACAAAACGAGAAAAAGAATCGATAGCCGGCTCATTAATCGTACAAAAGTATTCCACTAGTGGTCTACCCTGGTCTGATTTTGTGAAAAGAAGGAATATCTTTTCAGAAAAGCGAACAAAAGCTTCGTGGTTTTCTTCTTTTTCAAAGCTTCCCTTTTTGTGAAACCAAAGGGGTTCAGAAAAATGATGGAGAGTAATCATGGGAGTAATTTGTTGGTTTCGCAAGTGCAAACAAAAATTCAAATACACTTGCAATACAGCTTCATCCCATACTCCTTCTTGAGGTTCAATTTGACTCCATTCTATCGAAAAACGATAAGAATTGACGCCGAGTTCGCGAAGTGCATTGGTAATTTTTTTACAACCCCGCTCTGTTTTATAGTATTCGAAAAGATCCGCACTTTTTCCAGAACGGTTATGCTCAGGGAGGCTTTTCTCCCAAAAAGCCCATTGTGAACTCGGACAGTGAACTGATCCTGAATCTTGATAAGTACACGTTGCAACGCCAAATAGAAAGTCTGGATTTTCTCTTCCTAAAGTAATTTGACTCTCGATGTTAGCAAGTTTTCCCCATGCTCTTGCATCCTGAAGCACATGCGAAAAATCTTCATTAGACACTGGATGTCTAAAGAGATCGGGAATACAAAATAGGATTTTATTAACAGTCTGTACACAACTGACCGCAATAGCTACTGGAAATTCTATAATTAATGGTACAGCGTGAAAAATTTCCCAATAATAAGATCCATCAGAAGAGGGGATGAGACGACTTTCTATATCAGACCAAATTCGATTATGAAAATGTGTAATGGTAGAAATCACTGCAGTTTACTCTAATTCAGAACTAAAATATTGTATTTATTATTTTAATATAAGTGTTACACTAAAAATTGACAGAATTTCTTATAGGTACATTATGACAACTATGCAATATATCTTCCTTATTCTGGTACTCATGGTAGTTCCTGGACTTGCCATTCTCTGTATTTCTTGTCTTCCAGAATCTATAAGAAAAAAATTCAAAGAAAAACCCAATAGGGCTACTTTTTTTATTATAGGTGTTATTTCTGTGATTCTTCTGTTTCTATACCAAAAAGCGTCTTTCTAGAGGCATATAAAATATTATTGATTTTATATTTTTTGTTTGTAAGAATTTTTTTTCTCACAAAGTTCTCTTACAGGAGGTTTAGATGTCGGTTAATGGAACACTTTCCACGTTAAGAAATTACAGCACTGAAACAATCAAGTTAGTCAGCACTTCCGCACTTGCAAACCCTAAAATCACAGCTTTAGCTCTCGCTATCTTATCCACTTGCTCATTACCTACAGCATCTGCTGGTCCTGCAGTAGAAATTGGATGTATGGTAGCTTGTTCGGCAGCTGCACTAGTACATCCAGTTGCTGCTACTTGGTGGGCAAAATGCATGGAATTTTGTGTTCTGTTGGGATTTACTCCAACTCCTTGAATTCAGCTAAAACTTAAAGGGGGAATTGAGTTGTAGAATCAGTTATTTGAGTATAAGATACTATATTTTGACGTACAGAATATTTCCGAATATTTGGAATGCGATGTATTTCTACATCAATAGGTGTGGAAAGAGAATGAGAAATAAAATAATGCAGAAGTTTTTCTATATCAGACTTTGAAATAAAAACTGAATAGAAGCCAAATCTGTTACCTACTCGCATAAAATTTTTATCGAGATAGTCTTCATTATTAACTGGTAAAACTCCAAAACTTCCCTGCGTAATTCCAATATTTCTAACATCTGTATACAAGATATCCCACTGTGGATCTAACTTAGAAAGAGCTGCTACAAGTTCTGTAATTTTTTGAGGATCTCCAAAAAAGCCTGCATCATCCTCCAACACCCAAATAACATTAAATTGGTTTTCATATGCATTTTTCAACACAGAAATATGGCTTAAAAAACATCCAAGAACTCCTCCTGGCATACTATCATGTGGGAAACTCAGAGTTTTTATACAATCTTTACTTAAATTCCATCCATTAACTGCTTGAACTCTATTCACAGAAAGTCCATTTTTTTCCCATGAATCCCGTAATTGGTTCCATCGATTTATTCTTTCATCCAAATTGATAGCATAAATGCAATCAATAAGTTCCATGCCTGTATGTAATTCTGTTATTTCAATTTCTCTCAGATAGTCCCGTAAAGGGGATTCTAGAAGTATTTCATCGATAGAAATAGAATAGAGTATAGAATAAAAGTGAAGGATAGAAATAATAAAAGAAAAACAAATCTTAATACGTGTTTTCATCACAGTAAATTTTAATGCTCCCTGTAGTAAAAGAAATAGCCCTCTTGCTCGGCTCTTTTGTGATCTTCTCTTATTATTGTAGTAACAGACTTTTTTCCCAGTATTTTTGTCAATAAACGTTTTATAGGGAATAATTTTATTTTTGAAGTTGATTTAGTAATTTTATCTTTTCTATTAGAAAGTAGCTTAAAATACGTTGTAGGTTTCCATTCTTTAAATCCATCTTGGGAAAGTATAGACGAAAAAACATATTCTTCTGGAGCATTCGATATGAAACCATAACCTTCACTAACTATTTCGTGGTATTTATTTATAAATTTTTTAGTAAGTGGATGATCCATTCTAAATCCGAAAACGCCGCCTGGTACGTAATATTTGCTATTTGCAACATCTATCCCTGTTAATTCATATAATTTATATCTGGTTTGTGGAAGGATTTTTTTTGTTGGTCTTGCATTTCTCACCAAGGGAAAAGTGAATTTGCTGTAGTAAAAAAAGAACCAGTGCTATCTAGTATTTCAAACAAAGGAGTTGGATCCTTTAGCACTTTCATGGATGCATCTAACCAAATAACTTTGTTAAAACCAAGTTGTTCCGCTTCTAGCATAGCAAAAATTTTAAATGCATAGGGCACACCAATATATTGTATCTCTTTTCCAGTCGGGTTTGGATATTCTCCCAAAAAATATTCGAAAGCATAAGTTCTGGATAAAATTTATTGTAAGAGGAAACACAGACAATACAACAATCTCCGCCATTATTAATTTTGCAGAGTTTTTTTTCGGGAAGTGTTCCCTGTTTTGGATCGATAAAAGTCCAATTAGTGCCCACAGAACATCTGCGATAAAAAGAATCGTAAGAGAAACGATTTGGGTCCGCTTCGCCTAATTTAATAAATTCTTCATAATAACTCGATATTAAGGATGAAACATCTATAGATCTAAGTTGAGACTGCATGTTGATATAGTCATCAGCTAGGAAATTTTTTTTCTTGTCAACATCAATCAGAAATGGATTAGTGAAGGCAATATTAGTAATTATTAATACAAATATAAAAGCTTTTGCCATTAATCATTCCTTTGATGATTAAACTAAAAGCGTTTTTATCTCATGTATTCACTTTTTTTATAATTACCAAAAATTATTTTAATTGATGACAGGTCCTTATGATTTTTTTTTATAATTTTATGTAATATATAATTACAGGGGTTTTTAGGATTTTTTTCCGAGACTAATGAGTAATTGCTTCATATACCAGATTATCAAAGAATGCTGGAGAAAAAATCTGAGCCTGCTCGCTATTTAGATAATTTTGAATTGCTTCTATGTACTCTTGATATCTTTCCAAAGACATGTTAACTAGGAATTGATGGAGCTGTTCATCACTTTTGAAATCTCGATAGTCAATAAAGCAAGACTTTGGGATATAATGTTCTATATTTTCAGATCCCCAATAAATAGGTATGCATCCAGCCGCAAAACAACCAAAAATTTTCTCAGTAATGTATCCAGACAGTCCGATTGTGTTTTCAAAACAAATGCAAAATTTATATTTCTGAAGAGTGTAAATTTTTTCCCTACCCGAATGCAGTCCAGCAATTGATCCTTTCCAAAGACGGGTTTCTCTAGGTTGTCGTCTTCCATAACAATCTAAGTCTTTAGGGTAATTAGATTCAAAAAACTCAAGAATATCAAGACGCTTTTGCGTCCAATTTCCGACAACCATTGTACACAGGGTTCTTTCTTCAAATGGAATCGTATTTTCTTCCATAGGCATAAGATACGGGTTATCAAAACGAAAGAACTTTTGATTATCTATTAAAGTATCATCCCACGTATACACTCTTGAATAGTCATTGTAGAATGAAGTTGGCAAAGAGGTTTCAGGCTCCCATACAAATAATATCAATTTTTCTTTCGGAAGCTTGGATATAAGGGTGGAATCAAAATAAGGATTGAAGATAAGAATTTTACTCAAATTAGGATCATTAGAGCATTTACACACAAAATAATCCGACAAAGATACAACTTTGAAATCGAAATTCTCTTTTATAGGCAGTAGTTTGGCCGGGAGTTCATCTATATCAAAATTAGCAATAATATCGATTTCTAATGCACTTGTAAAAATAGGCATAAGTGCACATAGCAAATAGACAATTTTTTTCATAAATTTTCCTCCGAGAAAGCTATATTTACTCTATCTCTTATTTAAAAGGAATTGTTATGTCAATTTTATATTTTAATAAAACATCTTATCTTTGAATCCAAATGGTATATTTGATTTAAGTACCTTATTTTAGAGAGCTAAAAATTAATTAATTTATCAATTTTATTGATTTGAAATTTTTGGGTATTCTCTAAAGCTTTAATAAATCCGGTTTTACCTACAAGATGACCTGTCCCTACTGCTATACAAATAGGTTTATCCATTTTTTCTAATCTGTCTATTAAATTAATAGAGGGGCATGAAAGCTATTTTTTGTTTCTCTCTTTAAAAGCGACTTCTTTAGCTTTTGCTCCAATCAATTTAGTAGTTATTAACTTTTGCTCTTCGATATTGCCATGTTGCCAAGCTTCAACTGATTCATAAATTTGGTGAACTGGAGAGTGCTCATATCTATTTAACAAGTATGGAGAAAACTTTTCGAGATAGTCTTTAGATTGTGTTAATTGTTGTGCTTCAGGAAAGAATTTTTTTTGCCACTCTAATGTTTCGAACCCTAATACATTTACTTTATTGTTTATGGCAAGTTCAGATAGTCCTATATCCATTGTAGTTCGCATAAATTCTAATTCATGGTTGGAAGCATTTTGATAGCTAGTTCCAATTTCAGTAATTAATTCATCGGAATCTTTATTTTTTGCAGCAACCAAGGCGCATTGGTTTCGAGATAAGAGAATGTAAGAATGTGAAGGATTCCAATCAAATATCCAGTACATCCCTTTTCATTTATTATTTCATAAACTATGCCTTTTGGCATTGAATACTTGTCTAAAACACTTACACTACATTCCAAACATTTATCTATAAACCCTGCTTCCGCTGTTTGATTATTCTTTTTAAGAGTAATACCACTATCTACAAATTCTCTATAATTACCTTCATACTTTTTTGATATTTTGGAAACTAAAAGGTCATTTATTTTCTCATAAGAAGAGGTTAGAGCGGAAGATTCTTTATTGATATTTTTTTCTTTATAATATTTGTCTATTTTTTGAAATGCTGGAATAACAGTATCTAACGAAACATCTAGTTCACTGTTTTCAAGTTCACCAATAGTTTTTTCAAAGAGTTCGGGTAAGGATGGTTTTTCCGAGTTGTTATTTGTAATTTCTAATTCATTATTAAAAAAGTAATTCGGTTCTAATGTTGCCCATTTTTGTAATATCATAATTTTAACTTATTTAATAATGAAACTATTATATCATAAAAATGATTTTTTATATATATAATTTAACTAAATATTGATTATGAATAGAATTAAAGAAATAATGGAAGTCATTGGACGTATTCAGAACTATTGATTGGTATAAACTAGAAACAAAAATAGGAATTTGCCTAAGAAAAGAAATTATTTTTTAGATATTGTTTCAATGCGACGTTATTTTAGCTAAGATATTCCTTAATCAAAAAATGCGCTATAAATCCAGATAACACCATTAAGTTTATAATGAAAACTATAAATTCTGCTTTTCTTTTGTACTTCGACTTTGGGATTTTATTATGAAATTTACTGTGACAATCATCACAAAGAACGACTAACTCATGGATATGAGCATGTTCAAAACCATGAATCGCATAATTTCTATGATGAGTGGCTAAATTATAAGCGCTGTTGCATATTTGACACCTATGCCGAGCCTTAAACTTAGAATGGGCAGAGATCGCTTTCCAATAAGGTGTCTGCAAAAAATCTTGATACTGCATCTTTCTGATATGGGTAGATACAGTTTTCCAGTTAACGTTAGAGTACCTTATCTGATTAATTCGCTCTTTTGGTGATATCCGTTTATTCCAATTTTTATTTGGAGTTAGGTAGTTTTTAAGATAGTCAGAGGTATTTTGTAGAACTTTTTTCTTATCGTACTCTTCTGCAGATTTGTAGTATTTTTTATTAATCCTATGGCGATTTTGTAGATTTGATTGAGAACTCATCTTAGGGGTCTGATTAGGAGTTAATTTAGTTGTTTGCTCTTAGAATAAGGGTTGACGTGTTCGTAATAGTTGAATTCATCAGTAGCATAGCATAGGTTTCTAATTCATCACTATTAGGAGAAATCCGCTTTAGAGGATAAGTGAAGTTCTTACATTTCTATCTTCAAGTTAGTTAGTTTATCTTGAGCCATTTTTTTTAGAGACAATATTGAGTCTTCAGCAATAATTTTTTCTTCACCAGTTGGTTCTTCTAATCCACTATCTAGAGCTAATGAATAAGCAACTTCAATATCTAACCATATTAGTCTAAATTTTTTTTTCCACGATCTGTCTATGGTTGTAATTTGATTTAAATAATTTTCTAAGTCATAAATTAGACTGGAAATAGGCAGTTTATTATCAAAATATCTTTCAATTTTTAATAAAATTAGTTCTAAAAGAGAAATGTCTTTTTGTATATCCTTTTTTTTGTTCATTTATTGATGAATCTCTCTATTTTATATAAAAGAATATCAAAATAATTTATTTTGGTTCTATATCCTCTTTTTTAGTAAGCCCCAACAAATCAATTTCTGGATCTATGTCTTCTAAACCAATTTCTTTCTGATCAATATCTAAAGACCAAGCTTGATGTTTCAATAGAGAAAATACTGAAAAATATGCCATTAGATGGCCTTGATTAAAATCATCATTGTCATCATTTAAGTCATCGGCTTTCTTTTTCGATTCCATAGCCCATTTTTTTAAGATTGCTATAGAATCTTGGAGGTAACCCTTATATTTTTCATCATCCATATTTCAATTTCCTCTCTCTTTTAAAAGATCCTGAAGAATTTTTTTCTTACATTCATATAATCTAATTTCCTGAGGCCAATGCTCATTAATTAAATGAGATTTCCTTTTTGCATGTAAATCTTCCCAGCCCAAACAATGATTTTGAGGATTTTTAATTTTGTCTTTATGATCAATAATAAGCTTTTCATAACTACGAATGCTTTTTTCAACTTCCTTTATGGGTTTTGTCAAGCTTTCTTTTATCATTTTAATATGTCTATGTTGTTTAATTGAATCTTTAATCACCTCACTTTGGAACTGTGAACTCAGATTTTCTAAACTCACACTAATATTTTTCTCTAACACTCCGGCGTTTTTGAGATGAGACATTTCGCTCTCTGTAAAGCCTAAAGACTTGCCAATAGAAAAGATACTTTTGCCTGATGTGACTATTTCTCCTACTTTGGCAACATTTCCAATCCCTGATGCAGTTTCTAAAACTAAAGTTTCCTCAGCCAACTTAATATTCTTACAAACCGTAGCCAATTTCTTAGCGTTTTTCACACTCTTACTAGCAACCTTAGCAATGGTTCCAGGCGCGAGAATATCTGTGCCATGTTTCCCAATAGCGTATCCAGCGAGTTCTCCTTTTTTATCAGAAGATAGAGTATCCCACTCCTTCACAAGTTCACAAACTTCAGGAGCCATTGCTTTCCCTATCATTTCCCATTCTTTTTCAAAAACGAGTTCCGCTAACGTAGAGAGCGATTGCATTACTTGAGCAGAAGTATGAACGGGATGCGTCACAAAGTCGGAGAGAAAGGTCATAATTCCCTTACCCGATTCATAGACTCCTTGAGGAAGCCCTTTGGTAAAACCTACACTAAATTCGGAAATAGAAAGGGGGTTTTGTTCAGTGATAGCATGAGAATGCGTAGTAAACTTCTCAAAATCCTGCAGTGCTTGTTGATACTCTCCCATGTGAAATTGAGAGGCAGCTCTTTCTAAATACAGTGTGGAATTGTTCGGTTCAATATCTATAGCTTGATTTAGGTTACGAATGGCTTCCGGATAATATCCGAGTTCAAAAGCTTTTTCTGCTTGGATTTGATGTAGTGAAATTTTGTTGTTAGAGTCGAGTGCAAGGTGTTTATAAGGATAATCATTTTCTATAGGGAATTTCTTATCAATTTCTCGGTGCCCTAATTCTATACAACCTTTATTACTCGATAAACTTTCAAAATTATTATGAATTTCTTCCAACGTTTGATGAGCCCAGATGTTACCTAGAGTTTTTCCTGTAGATTCCATCGAAAGATCTTCCTCAGAAAAAGAAGGTTCAAGAAGATTTTCTTCCGCTACTTTTCCCTTAAAAGACTCAATTTCCTCTTTTAACGTAGATTCAAAGGGAGAAGAAGTAGTAGAGCTCTCTTCTTCTTCCCAATCAGAATCTGAGGAATTAGACGCCGCTATGGCTGCAGCAGAGCCAGCTAAAGTAGAAGCAGCTCCTGAGGAAGAGGCAATGGCTACAATAGTAACAGCGGAAACGGTTACCACAATAATAGCGCCGATAATGATGACTTTCTTGTGTTTTTTAACAAAGGCTTTTGTGCTTTTCCAGCTCTTCTTGATCCATCCGCAAGGAATAACAGTGCCATAACTATCTATGTTCAAAATAGTAGGAATAAAAGTGCCTTGTTCATACTCTCCTGATAAAAATGCTTGTTGTAGGGGATTTTCTCGATGCTCTAATAACTCTTGTACATCTTCCGTAATACTTGCCTCTTCCTCATCATCATTGGGAAGAATTCCTTCGACAGCTAGAAGTGCAAGGAATTGATTGATTTGCTCTAATTGTTCTGGCGAACATTTGTTTTCAAGATCTCCTTCCTCTATCTCTTGGAGTAGGTGGATAATTTGGTCGTAAGTTATAGATTGAATATCAGTTGGTACAGCAGATTGACTACACAAGTTTACTGGTTTTAGATTAACGCAATGAAAACTATTATTGGGCAGTGCAAGAAGGGTAGTCGTTGCAATTAATAGATAACAATGAAGAAGAAGTTTGAGTTTTCGCATGGTAGAAGGAGTTATGGTAAGCAAAAACTGTAAAGACAAAGAATTCTTTCGTCAATTTTTATTTATTTTTTACACACATTTTTCTATTTTGAACTCTTCAAGATTAATCTTAGATTAGCAAATCTAATAGCAACTATTGTTCTTGTAAGGTAACTATATGATTTACAACGTGTTCTTCTCGCAAGGTAAGATATCCCAATTTAGCACGCCAAGAAAAGTATTTCGCATTTTCCATTAAGCAGATTTCTGGTGGATAATCTCGATGCCTTAGAACCCCAAAGGCTTCTTTTCCAATATAGATCATTTTATACAAAGTGTTTCCATCCTCATCGTTCCATTTCGGAGCATTGGGCGTTAGGACAAAGATTGCTTGTTTTGCATAACCAATTTGTTCTTCGGGATAATAATTTTCGAAAGGATAGGGCAAAGGAATATACACTGGTTTAAATTTATTTCCAAATACTCTTTGAATATCCCTATAGAGATCATTATGAGCTATAACTAAATACGCACCTTGACAAAAGTTGAAAGAGAGATCAACTAAAAAATCCGAAGAAAAATAGGGTGATGCTTTATTCATTTTTAGAAATCCTCTAACTTGATCGTGATCTCTTTCTGTAAATTCAGTGGGATTTAATTGATTATTCCCATATACCGCGTATACGGAAGACAATGTGTTTGAAAGTCGATTCATTAAACTTTTTGTCTTTTCTATTGATAAGGTTCTTCCAGCTTCTTCAGCCTCTTTATTGATACAATAAATGAGTTCTCTAGAGTTGTTTCTACTTTGTAAGTTTACTGTATGCTTAAGTAACCACAATTTGCTTTTACAATAGCAAGAGAGTGGAGAAACTACAGTATTGCCAGCTATTTGCAATGGATTAAGAGCGATTAAATCATACAAAGGATCATAGGTTTTATCAGCTAATATTATTTCTATAAAACGTCTATTCAGTAAAGATGCGGGAGTTTTGATCATATGCATGTCTATTCAATAAGGGAGCGGAAAATATAAATATTCAAAATTGAATAAAAGTATTTTTTAAACCTTCTTGATACTGCTTCTTTATATGCTCCAGCTGTTCTTTATATTCATACTTTTCTTCTTCATAAAAAGCGTTTTCTAGCTTGTAAACATTATCTACAATTTTTATGAATAGTCCTATTGCTTGTGATGTTTTATGAATATATTTCTCTATTTTTAAATAGTATTTTATTTCTTCTATAGGAACAAACACTCCTCTAATTATAAAAACAAATACTAATACATCTTTTTCTATTAATCGAAAAAATTTTATATCTTTACATTGTTTTTTTTGCTTCTAGATCCAAAACTTATTTCCGTAGAAACTTTTCAACAAGTCCAACAAGTGATCGATAGATATCTATCCAAACCCCATAAAACCAAGATAAAATCCTTTATTTTACACGGGTTGATAACGTGCGCGCATTGTGGATGTATCGTGACTCCAGAAATCAAAAAAAATAAACATATTTACTATAGTTGTACGAATGGAAAGGGAATATGCAAACGAACCTATGTTCGCGAGGAAGAACTGCTGAAGCCTTTAGTATCCTATTTTGATCAAATTTCTCTCACTGAAGAACAAATTGTAACCATTACTCACTATTTGCGAGAAATTCACCAATCGGAGGAACAATTCTATAAAGAGAGCATGGATGCGCTGCGCAAAGAACAAGAGAAACTCCAAAAACGAATCAGTCAGATCTATGAGGATAAATTAGACGGTATCATCGACGAGAAGATGTACTTGGAAAAGATAAAGGAATATAAAGAGAAGCAAGCCGAAGGAATAAAGGCTATGGAAAGCCATCAAAGAGCGGATCATAACTTTTATGTTACAGCCAACATAGTGCTCAAATTAGCCGCTCAGGCCAGAAAATTATTCGAGAGTTCTGAAGTGGAAGAAAAGAGACAACTTCTCCGTTTGGTATTTCAGAACTTAGAATTGAATGACATAACTCTCTCAATACAAGTGCATAATCCCTTCCAACAGATGATGGATTACAAACTTTGTACAAAGAATTGGAGGTGGAGAGAATCGAACTCTCGTCCTCAGCCAACTCAATTTATATGACTACATGCTTATCGGCTAATTCATTCGAAAGTTTGCTGGCAGCCGCCCCCACTTCAACTCTCTAGTCTGTAAGTAAATCTCGATTATAGGCCCTTATAGACCCAAACCTATAATCATATCAGGTATATGACGGTAGATTTCAAAACTCCTGATCGCATTTTGAGCTACCGGCTATCTAATTCGGTTAAGAATTAAGCAGCAAGCTGTTCAGCCTTAGGGCTGAAATCAACTTTTTGGATTTTGTTGACATTTGATTGTCTATCGGATTTTTTAAGAGGCCAACCGACGTCCTCTGCATGCCACATAAGTCTCGCTTCTGAGTCGAAACCTGTACACCCCCGAACATATTATACCATAGGAGGCTTGCTTTTTTCCAGTAGAAGAGGTGAAAACCAGGTCTCTTTGATAGTAAAGGGCTTAAATTAAATAAATTACTGCTTGATTATTCTCTATTTAAAAGATATTTGCAAGGAGAGCTTTTCTTGAATACCTATTTTTGGTTACTATAGATGGCATTGCTGATTCATTAAATAATAATTATGTTCGAAATTAAAAAAGAAAAATTTCCAGAAAAAGAAGAGCGAATTCTAAATTTTTGGAAAGAGATGGATATCTTTAACAGATCTCTGCAACAAAGAGAGGGTTCTCCTGCCTTTTGTTTTTATGACGGGCCTCCTTTTGCAACGGGTCTTCCTCACTATGGTCACCTCATGGCAGGTACCATCAAAGATGTAATTCCACGTTATAAAACAATGAAGGGATTTTTTGTCCCTAGACGCTTTGGATGGGATTGTCATGGATTACCGGTAGAAAATGAAATTGAGAAGACGCAAGCTCTATCTGGTGCTTTTGAAATTCAAAACTTTGGCATAGCCAAGTTTAATGAAGAATGCCGATCTATCGTACTTCGATATACCAACCAATGGAAATCCACTATAGAGCGTATGGGTCGTTGGATTGATATGGACTATGCGTACCGAACTATGGATCGCAATTTTATGGAGTCAGTCTGGTGGGTATTTGGGGAGCTTTGGAAAAAAGATTTGGTTTATAAAGGATTTAAGGTGATGCCTTATTCCGCTAAGCTTGGAACCCCTCTTTCTAATTTTGAAGCGAACTTGAACTACCAAGACGTAGATGATCCGGCGGTTACTGTAAAAATGCCAACAAAAAATCCAGGCGAATTCTTTTTGATTTGGACAACAACTCCTTGGACTCTGCCATCTAATCTCGCGCTTGTTGTAAACCCAGTTATTGAATATGCTAAAGTCAAAAGCCGTGTCGATGATAGCCTTTATATATTAGCAACCAAGCGTATAACAGCTCACTTTAAAGATCCGGGAAGTTATGAAATTGAGTCTACTTGTCTTGGGAAAAATTTGTTAGGAGAGAAATATACACCTCCTTTTTCCTGTTTTATAGGGGAAAGACCCAATGCTTTCCGAGTCATTGGAGACAGTTTTGTTGGAGAAGATAATGGAACTGGAATTGTACATGCAGCTCCTGCATTTGGGGAAGAGGACTTTTTTGTTTGTCTCAGAGAAAATATCGAAATTGTGTGTCCAGTCGATAGCAATGGAAAGTTCACATCTGAGGTTCCAGAATACACTGGTTTATTTGTAAAAGATGCAGATAAACAGATTATTCAATATTTAAAACGGGAAAAACTTCTATTTCATCAAGCGACGATTCGCCACAGATATCCGTTTTGTTGGCGATCTGACACCCCGCTCATTTATAAGGCAGTAGATAGTTGGTTTGTCGCCGTTGAAAAAATTAAAGATCGATTGGTGGAAATTAATCAATCTATTCATTGGATACCAGAGCACATGAAAGAGGGAAGGTTTGGTAAATGGCTTGAGAGTGCGCGAGATTGGGCCGTCAGTCGAAATAGATATTGGGGCACTCCATTGCCTATTTGGAAAAGTGAAGAAGATGATTATATCGTTATATCCAGTGTGTCAGAACTTGAAAAGTTATCTCAAAGAACTATCCCCGATATCCATAGACATCACATCGATGACATAGTTATCCACAAAGAAGGAAAAGAATACAGGCGTACTCCTGAAGTATTTGACTGCTGGTTTGAATCGGGTTCAATGCCTTATGCACAAATGCATTATCCATTTGAGAATAAAGATGTGATCGAAAACAGATTTCCAGCTGATTTTATTGCGGAAGGAATCGACCAAACGCGCGGATGGTTTTATACATTAACAGTTCTCAGTACAGCACTTTTTGATACCTCTGCCTTTAAAAATGTCGTTGTCAATGGACTCATCCTAGCAGAAGATGGACGTAAGATGTCGAAAAAATTAAAAAATTATCCCGAACCCTCCACTATAATCGATACTCATGGTGCCGATGCGCTGCGATTTTATTTACTTCGAAGTGCCGCCGTCAGAGGGGAAGATATGCGTTTTTCTGAAAAAGATGTTGAGATCTCTGTCCGGCAACTTCTTTTGCCGTTTTGGAATTGTTATGTGTTTTTTGCAACGTATGCCAATATCTATAAATGGCAACCAACAGATACTGAATTTCCACATAATGCTTTACCAATTGATCGATGGATTATTTCAAAACTACAAAAGTTGATCTTTGAGGTAGAAGGATCCTTAGAGCAATATCATTTATCAAGCGCTGTAGAATCCCTAGTAGAGTTTATCGAATCGCTGACAAACTGGTATATTCGAAGAAATCGACGTAGGTTTTGGGAAGATTCTGACCCAGTAGATCAACAATTAGCATTTGGAACCCTCTATTCTGTTTTATATGCTTTCGCACAAATAGCCGCTCCCTTTATTCCCTTTATTAGTGAGGAAATGTACCAAAATTTGAGAAGAGCGGAAGATCCGATCTCTGTTCATTTAACTACTTTTCCATTATATAATTCCCTACTTCGAGATATAGAGTTAGAAGAAAAAACTGCACTCGCTCAAGCAGTTGTAAATCTTGGTCATAGTTTGCGAAAAGAGAATCATATAAAAGTCAGGCAGCCTTTACAAACAGCCTATATTGTCTCTGCCAATGAGGGGATAATTACATCTCTGCAGGAGCAAGACAACCTAATTAAAGAAGAGTTAAACGTAAAAGAAATTCACTTCTCTCATGAAGAGTCTCAATTTGTCACTCACAGTATTAAGCCCAATCTAAAAACTCTTGGGAAAAAAGTGGGGAAATGGCTCCCAAAATTGAGAGAGAAAATTCAGACACTAACTTACGAGGAAGCCTCTGCCTGTACTGAAGAAGATCCTATATCGATTGCTATTGATGGGAATATTTTCTCTATAACCCCGGAGGATTTATTAATAGGTTCTATTGTTCGAGATGGCATTATTGCGCAGGTATCGGGTGGTATTACGGTTGCATTAAACCTCGATCTAAACGAGGATCTAATTCAAGAAGGAATGGCAAGAGAGCTTGTAAATAGGCTTAATACAATGAGAAAGACGCTAGGGCTCCAAGTCACCGATCGCATCAGAGTGACTCTAGATACAACAGAAAGAGTGAAAAAAGCTTTTTATTCTCATGCAGAGTATATCACCAATGAGACTTTAATTGCTGATCTCACTTTTGCTCCTTGTGAGGGAACTCCTATAGATCTCAATGGAGAATTTGCTACAATTGATCTCAATCGAGCAGAAGCTTCTAGATAATACAATCTCTACACTCTAAAAAAGTTTTCTATATGGATAAGGACTTCTTAAGTAAAGGCAATTTTATATAGAAAAGTTTTTTAAGAAAAATAGACCTTCTAGGTAATCAACAGTTAATCCTTTTTATCATCTGTTTCATTACCTTGATGTGAATCATTATCATTCTTTGCATTTTCCTGTTTTGAATTGGAAAGAAGATCTTTTCCCTTTTCTGGCATTTTTGATTGAGAGGCGAGTTCCTTAATCTCCTTTGCTTCACTAGCAAGTCCCGATTCTGCTTTAGTAGCGACAGTTTTTAATTCCTTATGAACAGGGGGTGATTTCGGAGCGAGACTACTGCCTGTTACTTTAGCTGTTGTTCGTTCTTTCTTAACTAATTCCACAGAGATACCTTTTGGGAATAAGCGCTCTCGAGATGAATCGGGTATAGTAATATGCTTCTCATAAAAAGCGCCTTTTACTAGACGAATTAAAGAAGATCTCACTTTAAGTATGCTATAATTAGTACTATCTATCCAAAAGTAAATCTGCAAATTAATGGATGAAGAATCCATACTGCTAACTAGGACTAAAGGCTCTGGATCTTTTAATACTGCTTCATGATTATTTAACACGATAAGAGCGGCTTCCTGCGCAGTAGAAATAGAGGTATCGTAACTGATTCCTACAATAAATGAATCCCGTCTATTCGGATTGCTCGTATAGTTTTTGATTTCGCTTTTGTATACAGTAGAATTCGGGATTTGAATATGACTGCCATTCATATCCATAAGAACAGTTACCCGCATAGTGAGTCTCTGGACATATCCGAGATTTTGATTAATTTCGATGAGGTCTCCATTCCGAAATGGGTTTTGAATACTTAAAAATATACTGGCAAGAAAGTTTTCTGTAATATCTCGGAAAGCAATACCGAGTATGATACCAATTAAACCTGTCCCTCCAACTACTGTCATAGCAATATTTGTCAGATTAACCAGCTCAAAAACGATATAAATTCCGATCAAAAAAACCAAACAGCCAATGGATTTCGCAATTACGTCTGCAAGAATTAAATGAGTAAATTTTTTATGCAACATTCGTCGGATGGGAGGGGTAATTAATCGAGCTATTACATAAGCTATGAATAAAATAATCATTCCAGCAATTATAGAGGGAAGCGCCCAGATTACCCGACGAAATTCTTCTTGTAATTTTCCGAAAATGAGGCCGAAATTCCAAATAGGTGGCTTGGATATAACAATCTTATTAACAACTGCAGTGGTTCCTTGTGTGTTTCTCGCTAAATTGCCCGCCCACGTTTTATAATCCTGCATTTTAGTAGAACCATTTAGGAAGACAACACCATCCACTACAGCCACTGAAGAACTGGTAAACCAGCCTGTTGCTTTTAAGATCTTATCTAACCTATCTCGAATCTCGTCATCGCGAGTAGTTGGTTTCACATCGATTTTTCCAGATACTTCGAGAGGAGCATCTTTTGAATCTGGAGTGATTTTTCTCGGCTCTTCTGGAAGAGTGATTGGAGATAAAGGGCTAGGCAGGAGTTGTTGTATAGGAATGCAAAGAAAGTATAGCGGAAGAATAAATCGAAAAAACCATTTGAAAACATTCCTACTAAAAAAGATAGTCATACTGTTACGATCCTCAATGAAACTATTTAATTCAAGTCTAACGAATTTTCTACAGATTCATTACAGATGACTTTTGTATTCTCAATTTTTTTGAATATGAATTTCTGGCGAATCAATTTCCATACATTCCACGATAAAAAACTTATGATGGCAATAGACCAAATGAGCGTTCGAGGAAAATTAATAATGGGATAGGGAGCTTGAATGGGTTTTCCCATTCTTTCACCAAAAGGCCAAAAAATTAGCTTAGGAGCACCACGGATATTATTTTGAGGTACAAATCCAAAATCTCGACTATCAGCGCTCATAGCATGATTATCTCCAAGAGCTAAATAATGACCATCTGGAATGCGCAACCCATATTGCGCGATAAAATCTTTATCTATCGAACCATCGACTTTGAGTGGAGGACCACTATCTAAGAAGGCAAAATAACTATTTGGAAAAGCTCTTTTTTGTTTTTCTTTTTCACGAGAGACAAATGATATCAATTCTGGATCGCTTTGCCGTAGAATAGGCGCTGCTAAAAAATATAGATCGCCCTCTTTAAAATAACAATACCTGGCGGGGTTACAATTTTGGTCGGGATACTTTGGAAGATATCTCGCATCAAATTCAATTCCAATATTAAATAATGCTTGAGTTTGAGAAATATTGAATTGAGCTAGTGGGTGATCAGCGGATAATTTACGAGTTACTCCTTTCCAATAGATCTGATAAGGAGTTCCAGCGATAAATTCATACATTCCATCGGGAACACCTACAAGAGGAATTCCAAATAGAGAATTCATCGATGCACCATATCGATAGCCTTTTCCTCCTTTAACAACAAACCTAGAGGTATTTAGTTTGTCGAATAAAGCCCGGACATGTATCTCCTGTAGAGGGAGGTAGGATTTACTAATAGAGGGAATTGGGCGAACTCTTCCATAGAGATCTTTACCGAGAAAAGGCTTTTTAATATCGGGATGATGAAGTATTTCTGCGTAAAGAAGAGATTTTGGCAAATTCTTATATTCCTGCGGGGCAAACTCAAAAACTTGTTCAGCAGTAAGAAGTCGAACCATTCCATAGTTCTTACATCCCCATATATTAAAATAGTTTTCCATTGGCTCCCACTTTGGAAGCAGCTTTCCTTCTGCTTTTCCATAGGGAGTTATCGATAATTCTGCTATAGGCAGATTCATTTGCGACAAAGTTACCTGGGAATGCATATCCCTAGATTGCATAGTCTTTACTCTACCTTCGAAAGACAGATAGGGGATATGTTCAATATCCTGCAACATTTCTGGATTCAAGTCCGAAGTAATATCCTTTTTCTCTTTATCGATTCCATAAATTTTGCCTCCATAGAAATAGAGGATATCACCGGGTTTTCCAATCAACCTCTTGATATATTGTTTCTTCCCGGGAAATAAATAAAAATATCGCATATCACCGTTAGAAATATCTATATTTTCTCCAGTAAAAATGAAGATTCCATTTCGATTAATTAAATCCGGATCGAAATATAGATGTTTTGCCATAAGAGGCATGTTAATTCCAAAAGCAGTTTTTGAAACTATAACCCGATCTTCTTCACAAAATGTGGGTCTCATAGAACCAGTCGGTATTTGGTATAATTCAAACCATAGACCGCGAGCAGCGATCGCAATGAATAGAGCCATGAAGAAGCCTCCAATATAGTCTATACAACTAGCCCATCTAGGTTTTTTTAAATATTCTTTGGATAAGCTCTGTAGAGCATAATACGCTTTAGAGCCAGCCATCTTATCCTTGCTGGATAAAGCCCCTTGTAGCTGACGCATAGAAGATTCGATTTTTTCTTTGTCGCATATTGACAACGTCGCTTCCTTTTTGCGGTATAATGAATATGTTTGCACTAGATATTCACGCATTCTGCGAATAGATATTTTTTTCATAAATCCTCAAGGTATAGGTATATGATACCAGGCTTTCGCTGTTTTTGCAAACTCATTGCATTGCTTCCTTCGAGCCTCTACAATTTCGTTTGGGCATGTCGACAAATATACTTCGTAGTTCCGATCCAGAATCAATGACTCGGACTGTAGCACGGCCTAGCCCAGTATCGACTTGCATCCAATAGGGAAATGGAAAGGAAATATTTTGTTTGTGAAAATAGAGAGTAATGTGCGCAAGACTTAAATCGGTATTGTCATTTGGCCAAAAAGTTTCATAAACATCAAAAGAAGCTCTCTCGTGGGTTTTACCGTGATACACTAATAATGGTGCCCATATCGGTCTATGATCATCAAATTTTTTTTGAGGTGCAGGGCCTATTCGTTTTTTTTTGAAATCTGACATTTCTTGAAGGGGAAGTGTTAGTAATTTTGGAAGAAACCCCGCTTCTCCATGAATAGATAACCATTCTCCCTTAGAAGGGGAAAAACAAGAGATCAATTCACCAGTATAAAAATCAATCTCATATAAAGTCCAAGAGTGGTGTCCAGGAGCAAACCTATTTATCCATTCCTGCCAATCAATTGGAAAGGAAATAGAGCTTCGCGGAGCTGATATCTCTTCAAGAAGTATTCGATCCTTAGATCGTAGTAAGTGATACGTTAAGAGGGTAATAGTTTTATTTTTCTGTGTGACAATAAATTCTCCACCCTTTGCTTTTTGCAATCGACTATTCAATGTAGGAATATTAGGGAACAATGGAAAAGTGAAAATAATAGATAATATAATTATTAAATACATTAATACATTAATCAAATAGACATAAGGAATAGTTTAAACCAATCTTTGAATCTTTTCGATAAAAAATTTTTTAAAAAAAATACTATGTGATACCTTGAGGAAATACAATTTTATCGGGTAATATATGAATTATACCAAGATGATGCGAATTTGGCTGAGTCTATTTCTTATTTTTTTAATGAACTACAGTACATTTACTATCAATGCGCTTCCGATTTCCAATAGCCTCGGATTTGGAGACAATTATCAATCAGAGCTCGATCAAATTCAATCACAAATACATAGAAAAATTAATGAAAAAAATATGCATCTCGGAAAGGCTACACGAGCACGAGATGATGGGGATCGATTGCAATTTCGCGATGGTCATCTAATTGACGCAAGGCGTTCATGGCAAAATGCTGATTTTCACGAGCAGCAAGCTCGCAACCTGGATCAAGAAATTCGCGCCTTAGAAGAGAGAAAGGCCAGACTACTTCAGCTTAATTGAGTTTTCTAAAATCAAACATCTCCATTTTTTTTAAAATGAATCATTTATATAATATAAGGTAATTTACAAAAATAATAGTCAATTGTAATTAGTATTATTTATATCAATATAGATTGATATAAATAATACTAATTGATACACGGGGTTTAATATAAAGTAATAATATAATGATTAGTTTTTCTCGTATATTTGCCTTATACTTTGTAATCTTTGCATCGGTTTTGGGGCATAGCTTAATGATTTCTATATTCCCTCCGATGTTACTGCACATCGAGGAGAGTACTTTTTTTTATGGCAATCCTATAGGAATTCGATATTTCTTTTTGGGAATTCTTCTCTTCCTTTATCCGATAGGGCAATTTATTGGGGCCCCTTATATAGAAAGACTATCGGACAAATTTGGAAGAAAGCCAGTTTTAACAATATCTCTTTTGGGCGCTACTCTATTTTATGCGGTCATTGCTTTTGCGATATTAGAAAGTAATTATGTAATTTTGGCCATTAGCATTTTTCTTACTGGAGTAATCGAATCTAACGTTCTAATTGCACACGAAGTGATTGCAATAGCTGCTCTTCATAAAAATAATAATAAATTAATCAGTGCTACCTATGTGGTAGTGAGTCTCGCTTACCTAGTAGGTCCCTTGTTAGGGGGAAGAATTGCAGGGATGTTTACTTATGCAACTCCCTTTTGGTGTGGATTTTTCGTGTTACTGATTGCAACTCTTTGGATTCTTGTCAGTTTTGATGAATCTTACATCCCTAAGAAAAAATTAAAAGTGGACGGCTTATCTCGAGAAAGCATTCTATCTATGCTGAAAAACCACAGTACAAAGCCCTTATACATTGCCAATTTTCTTTTATATTTTTCTATGTTCGGATTTTTTCGCAGTATTTCGATGTATATTGTAGATGCTTTTCAAGCGAAGGTAACTTTGCTTTCCGAATTTTTATCGTGGTTTATATTGCCTATGTTACTTATTGATCTCTATTTTTTGAGAATGTCCCAAAAACAATGGAGGCCAAGAAGAATTTTAGCTTTCTTCCCATTTGTAATGGCAATCACTATGTTTCTCGTTTTATTGCCAATTCAGACAGATGTATTGTGGTTTACTTTAATGATGATATCCATTCCAATCGCTTTCTGTTTTCCCGCTTGTAATTCTATCGCCTTATTATCCGCGCGTGGACACGTCAAAGGAAGAGCGGCTGGGAATGATCAGGTGATTCAGTTTCTTGCTACCGCAATAGCGGCTCTTGCAAGTGGATTACTGGCAACTATCGTATCTTCTCTCCCCTTGATTGTCTTTTCTATAGCGGCATTACTAGGAGGAATTATGATTAATTGTGTAAGAAAGACAGCTGTCTAGAAAACTTAGACTGCTCTCATATTATTTAAAGCTGCTTGAATACTTTTATTAAGAGAATCTTGAGCAGACTTCTGGAACCCTAGCAGAGAATTATAATACTGTGTTTCGATCTGCAATTGCTGCTGTGCCATGTTAGATATACTGGTTAAAGCTGTAATTCCTTGACCAATGTTGTCCATATATATCTTAAATATAGTTTGATCGGAATCTCCTGCAACCTTAAAGAAGTCTTTAGGATACTCTGTCACTAATTTATTCGATAACTCTTTCATTGTATCGAGTAATGAATGCGCTGATGATGGAAGATAGATCTTAGCTCTTTTTAATTCGTATTGAATATCTTGCACCATCTCTTTAATTTTATTGCCCAGGTTGTCTGCCGCTACTGCATCTTTTGCATCTTGTTTAATAGACTTATTGATCAGATCTTGTATCTCATTCCATTTGTCATAAATTCCTGCAATTATTTTCATAGTCTTTCCCGCTTCGTCAAGACCGGCAGTCGATTCATCTTGCAACATAGGTAATACGGTACTGATTATGTAAACATAGGCTTCTTCAGTGTCTAGACTAGCTAAATGTTTGAAAATTTCCTCTCTCTCTAACATTCGGCTATACTTTCCTACGTTTCTCAAAAGCTCTTCTACAGAATCTAAACCATTACCTATAGTTTTGAGATAATCATCCTTTTTACTCGTATCTTTATCAAGGATCATCTCTAATAAACCAACTGGATTTTTAATTCCTTTAAACCATGTTTCCCATCCTAAAAAAACGGTTTTTTCCTCATCATTAATAGATTTATGCATCCACTTAGACCCGTCGTATTCAGCATTTTCAGGATTCCATTTACTACTTGGATCTGGGATCTTATCGAGTAGGCTTTGACAATACTTCTCTATTTGATCTAATGCTGGGTATTTAGCGTTTTTAGATAAGATTGATCGAAGCTTTTTAATGGATTCTCTAATGAGGGTTACGGTCTCCATTATTCGTTTCGTAGAGTATATAAATTTCTTCTCAAATTCTTCCCACTCTTTTCCCACGATGTAGTGCTTCTCACCCTTCGAGATTAAACCCATATAGAAGGCTGCCTTCTCTTTCAGTTCATCTATAATTTTTTTAATATCTCCGAGTTTATCCCTAATATTCCCCATATGCCCTTCTAGCAGTTTATTGATCCTTTCAGGAGCTGCTGCATGTGCGGGAGGAGTAGAGAGGATATTTGTTATATTGCTATCTGATCCAACCGATTCCGAAATGGCTTGAGCATAACCCCTTTTTAATAAAGGAGTTAGAGAGGACATCGTAACTATATAAGCTACAATGGGATTCAGCTTAAGTGATGCAAAGTCAACTGAGAGCTCAGGTTCTTTAGACTCACTAGTATGTAATAGTATATTATTAGTTAAATTCATAAGTTTCCCTACTGTAATTATAGCATATAAACCAAATTTTTTCTACAGTAAAGTACACACAAAATATTGCACAATCTGTTGAAAATTAGCTTACTATAGATAAATGCTATATACTTTTTATTATAATAGGAAAGCTGCTGATACAAAATTTTTCGTATAAATCTCCGAAGGATTTAATAGAATATCTTTTGTAGTTCCAAGTTCTACTATGCTTCCCTTTCTAAGAACTAAAATGCGATGGGTCAGTTTCTGAATCATACTCAAATCATGCGAAATAAAAACGTATGTCAGCTTAAGTTTTTCCTGAAGAGATTGCAATAGTTCAACAATTTGCAATGCAGTGGGCAAATCTAGAGCAGTAAGTGGTTCATCACATACAATCACTTCGGGGTTAAGAGCTAGAGCTCTTGCAATAGATACCCTCTGTAATTGGCCTCCACTGCATTCAAAAGGGTATTTTAGAATAAGATCTGCATCCAATTGTACAAGATGCAAAAGCTCTATTACTCGGTCGTATCTTTGTTCTTTAGGAATTATATTATGGATTTCTAACGGCTCTGAGATGATATCTAAGATTCTCTTCTGTGGATTACAGGTTAGAGAGGGATTTTGAAAGACCATTTGTACAGATCTTCGATATTGAATTACATCTTTTTTAGAGAGATGGGCGATATCTTTCCTTTTAAAGAGAATAAAGCCAGAATCTGCTATATATAACCTAATAAGCAATTTTCCAAACGTTGTTTTACCACTGCCACTTTCTCCAATTATTCCAAGCGTTTCTCCCGAAAAAATTAAAAAAGAAATGTTTTGTAGAGAAAAACCATCTCCTTCATTGGAATATTTCTTCGATAGTTCTTTGATTACAAATAATGGTTCTGTCATAAATTGGTTGTAACAGTTTCACTCGGGGTTTTTCTAAGTATAGTCGGTATAGACTGAATCAGTTTTTTTGTAATTGGGTGGCTTGGATTAGAAAACAACTCATCAACGGTAGAGGACTCAACAATTTGCCCTTTATCTATAATGAGCGCTCGAGAGCAAAATCTTGTAATTAATCGTAGGTCGTGTGTAATAAATAAAATACTCATAGACCGGTTTTTTTGAAGCTCTTGGAGTAGACATAGAATTTGTTTTTGCAAAATAGGGTCGAGTGCAGTAGTGGGTTCATCGGCAATGAGTAGTTCAGGAGACATAGCAAGTGCCATTGCTATGCAAACTCTCTGTTGCATACCACCACTCAAGTGGTGAGGGTATTGTCCATATACCAATTCTGACAATCCCACTTCTTCAAGTAATTCTATTATTTTCTCTCGTATTTGTTCCTGTAACAAAACAGGCGCATGTTCTCTAAATATTTCAGCAATTTGGCAACCGATTTTCATAGTCGGGTTTAAAGCAGAACCTGAATTTTGAAAAATAACAGCTATCTCTTTTCCTCGAATCGATCTAAATTGTTTTTCTGAATAGCTCATAATTGATTGATTCTTCCATAAAATTTCTCCCGAATACTTAGTAGTACTCGGGAGTAGTTGCAGAAGTGCTTGAGCCGTTATACTTTTTCCCGATCCAGAGGGTCCAATTAAGGCTATGCATTCACCAGCTTCTATTGTAAATGAGATCGATTGTAGAATAGCTACATCGTTGATAGTAACCGTTAGGTCACGCGTTTCTAATAAATAGGTATTCATAACACCTTCTCGCAAGAATTCCAGACTTGTCTAAACCCAGTCCCTAGTAGATTAAAGGAGGCAATGATTAATACAATCATTCCCATCGGAAAAAATAGTTGCCATGGGTAATAAATAAAGGTAGAGATTCCTTCATGTGCCATTGTACCGAGACTTGCAATAGGTAGTTGTACGCCTATACCCAAAAAACTCAAAAAGGCCTCTGTAAAAATAGCAATGGGAATCGTCATCGTTGTAGTAGTCAGGATAATTCCAATGCTATTTGGAATGAGATGGTGAAAGATAATGCGAGTTGTACTGGCTCCAATGGCTATAGTTGCTGCTATAAAATCTTGTTCTTTCAAAGAGAGAATCTGTCCTCGAATAATTCGAGCCATCGCAATCCATCCAGTGATTGTAATAGCTACGATGATAGTGCCAATACTACTGCCTATAATAACGGTGATAAAAATAGCAAGTAGTAAGCTTGGAATAGCTTGGATGATATCTGCTACTCGCATAAGAAATTCATCGATTTTTCCACCCAAGAAAGCAGAAGTAATTCCATATAAAACTCCAATTGTAATATCAATTATTGCCGCAACAGTTCCTATAAATAATGAGATTCTCATTCCATAAAATACGCGCGCGCAAATATCTCTACCGAGATTATCTGTTCCAAATAGATGTGTAAGAGAGGGAGATAGATTTCTTTGCAACAAATTAGTACTTGAATAGGTGTGTGGCAGTAACAGAGGAACTGTGCAACAAGCTACCAGGAGGCAAAAAAGAATAGTAGCTCCCAATACTACGCAACGATTTTGTAAGAGTAAGGTTGGTTGTTTAGACATATCTCTTTTCTCGCATACAAATCCTTGGATCAAGTAGTGGATAGAGGAGATCTATAAAAAATATAATGAATAGTAATAATGCACTATAAAAGATAGTAATTCCAAGAACAACCATATAGTCCCGATGAGATATGCTGGTAATTAGCCAGCTCCCAAGCCCCGGAATAGCAAAAATTCTTTCTATTACAAAACTAGCGGGAAAAATAGATGCGCTTAGAGGCCCAATATAGGCTATCACGGGTAGCAAACTATTTTTTAATACGTGATATAAAAAAATTCTCTTAGGGTGAAGTCCTTTTGCAATTGCAGTGGTAATAAAGGGTTGCTGTAGCGTTTGCACTATACTGGAGTGCGTCAGTTTGGCAATAAATGCTGCTGGGAAAGAGGCGAGGGATAGCACTGGCAAGATCATATGTACAATAGTATCAAAACGAGCTACAGGAAAAATTTTCCAATAGATTGCAAACAGGTACTGCAATAAAAAAGCTAAGATGAAACTAGGCAGAGAGGTTGCAATAATAGTATATATAAGAAAAATAGTCTTGTTCAATGGATTTGAATACATAGAAACAAAAGAACCTATAGGAATGCCGATGCATAATGCAAATAGAAGTGCAGATATCGACAGAGAAATAGAAGTTGGAAGTCCTTGGAAAATAATCTGGCTAACGGACCTATTTTCATATTTAATAGAGGCTCCAAAATCCAAGTGGCAAAGCCTATATAAATACCGAATATATTGTTTATGAAGGGGTTGGTCAAAGCCATAATGCGCGATTAAATCCTGCACTACTTCTTTAGGTAAAAGTTGACTATCGCTAAAAGCATTCCCTGGGACGGACTTGATAAGATAGAAAGTTGCCGTCACTATGATAAATAATGAACAAAGCAACAGAGTCAATTTTTTGAGAATGTAGGAAATCATAGAGAAATCGTTTTTCTAAAAAACTGTTCTTGAGTATAAAAAATTTCCGGGTTTTCGTACAATAGATTGCCTTTTATGAGGAAGATATGAAACCTACTTTTCGTCAAAATAAAGTCCATTTTATTTCACTTGGTTGTGCCAGAAATTTAGTCGATACAGAGATTATGTTAGGACTTGTTCTACAGGCTGGATATGAAGTGATAGATTCTATTTCTCACGCAGACTTTTTCATTATTAACACCTGTAGCTTCCTACAAGCTTCTAGAGAAGAATCTTTAAACACAATCGCTAAGATCTCTATGCAAAAAAAATCCAGGGCAAAAATTATTGTGACTGGATGTATGGTACAAAGTCATAAGGATATTCTAGAAAAATATTTTCCAAAAACACATTACTTTGTCGGTGCTGGACATACAGATCAAATCTTGCAAGCCCTACAGTCAAAAGAAGAGGGAGAATTGATCAGCGATATGCGCAGTTATATTTACTCTGGAGAAGTACCAAGAACTCTATCCACGCCAAAGCATTACGCGTACCTAAAAATTGCTGAGGGATGCAAAAAACGCTGCTCTTTTTGCATTATTCCAATTATTAAAGGAAAATTACAGAGCAAACTAGAGGAAATTATTATAAAAGAATTCTCCGCTTTGCTTGCCCAAGGAGTTTTTGAAATCATATTAATTGCTCAGGATTTAGGAGATTATGGCAAAGATCAAAATCGATCTGGTGGCCTCGTGAGTTTACTGGAGAAATTACTTTTAATAGATAAGCCATTTTGGATTCGATTGCTATACTTATATCCAGATGAAATTACGGATGAGTTAATTGCATTGATTGCACGCGATAAACGTATTTGTCCCTATATTGATATGCCGATTCAACATTGCAACAATCAAATTCTTAAAGCCATGCACCGAAAGACCAACAAAGAACAAATTGTCCAAACGATTCGCAAATTGCGAGCAGCTATTCCACATATCGTAATCCGAACCAGTTTGATGGTAGGGTTTCCCGGTGAAACAGAGGCGCAGTTCCAAGAACTCGTTGCTTTTGTACAAGAGCAACGCCTAGATCATATAGGAATTTTTACCTATTCCAAAGAAGAACTCTCTTATTCTTCTAAACTACCTTTGCACATTCCTGAAAAAATTAAAAACGAGCGCCGAGATATTATCAGTAAGACCCAACAACATGTTCTGCAAGATACTATGAAAAAATATATAGGGCTAACACTCCCAGTAATCATTGAAGGAAATCATCCAGATTCTCCTTATTTAATGAGAGGAAGGTTCTCGGGGCAAGCACCAGAAGTAGATGGAGAAATAATTATCAACGATACAAGACTTGTTGATGAACTTGGAGCTAACTACGAAGTTTTTATCTCTGGCACGCTAGAATATGATTTAGTGGGGCAAGTGGTAAAGAAATTATCAAAAACTCAAGAGAAGAAACAAACAAAGTTTCCTTTAACCATTGTAGCCTAATTAAGATCTAATTTAGTAGAAGATAAAGCTCCTTTTCCCATGGGAAGATAGGAGTCTTTCCTAGAAAATCAATTTGTTTACGCTTTATTAACAATGTCTAATAGATTTCTTTATAGTCCGATAGATATATAGGCTTTTTTGAAGGATGCATAATTGGTTCCCAATTGCCTTGTAAATTTGTTTGCATAATAAATTGTAAAATCTGTTGAAAATTCTTATTTTGATAAACAGTCTGTTTGCACGTGTATTTCCAAAGCGAAGTAACTGGGTCCATCAAAAACAATTTATGAGATATTGTAAATATGTCTACGACATATGAAAAGAAATAGTGAGCCTCTTGCCCTGATTGCCATAATATATAAGACATTGGTTTATGAGCATGTAGAAACAACTCACTCATAAATTGGTTTAGCGTGCCATGCCAGGCTATATGACCTGTTATGACATTTGAGGGATTTGGATCAAAAAAGGACATAAATACGCTCGATATAATTCATTCCGGCTTACTTATTTGTTATCCCCTGGGATCGATTGTATAGGAGAAGGGATAGTACTTGGTTTTTTAAAAAAATGTGTTCCTTCTTTCCACAGTTGTTTTTTTGTTTTTTCTTTAGCAAGCAATATTGATAATTTTTTTACGAGTTTTCCAATATCTAATTGTATATCATCAAAACTCCCTTTTATGGGACAAGTAATTATATAATCGGGAGGAAGGTACTTGATCCCAAATACTTTTCTAAGTGTGCTCTCTGTAATGGCTAAGGTAAGACTTACCTTTTTTTGAAAATAATCAATTTTCCCCCAAATGGCTATTGGATACTTATTTTGTAATACAATTTCAAAGCGAGATATACGCAAAATCCCATCAGCATAACAAACGGGAATATCAGAAAACCAAATATCTATTTTTGAATCATGGATACCCAAAATTTGAGCGGCTATTTCAAAAAGTAGATCTTTATTTGTACAAGTGACTTTCCCAATGTGAATAACTCCATCCTTAATCTCAGTACAGAGGGATAGAGGTAAAGAAATTTCTTGCGGTCCGATAGTAATTGTAATTGGCCTTTGTATAGCATCAATTTGTAATATAGAATTAGGAAAAATGGAACCTATTATTTTCTCCGATACTTTCATAGATATTGAAAGTGGCTTATCTAATAAGTAACGCCTGGGATGTAAGGTTCCCGATTGTATTAAAGATGCATTTGGAGAATGCAAGTTTACGAATATAGGTCCTGATTCATTGATTAACTCTGCACTGGCATCAATATTTACCGTGGAGCCGAGAATTTCTTCTATACAAAGTCCATTCCAAGGACTCGCGAAAGAGTCGAATAGACTAGATGGAACATCTCTTGCCTGTAGTCTAAAATTTTGCGCGTGAATACCATATTCTATCTCCGCATGTGATATACTCGTACTATTTGGAAGTTTTGCCTCTACATACAAAGTCATTTTATCCGGATTACATATATATTGTAATTTTGGTATATCAAAAGAACTCTCTAACTCACTCAAGATTACCTTACCATCAGTGACATGAACTTCTCCAAAAACTTTGCAGCAATTGGTTTGGGAACATTTCTTATGAGCGGATAGTACAGAATCAAGTGATTTGCCTGATTTATTAGTTTTTTGATTGACTTGAGGAATTATAACAGTGGGATTAAAAATGCGAGTAATACCAATAGATGGTATTTCCTTGTATAACTCCCATAAAGACATATCTAAAGAAAGCTCGGGGAATTTGTACTGTACACCACTAGAAGAAATTGCGTTAAGTTTTTCCAATCTCTGAGGTCCAAACCAAGAAAAATAGGTTTTATCAGCTTCCAGAGAATAGTGTATATTTTGGGAGAGTTTAGATAAGATTGCTTCTTTTCCCATAGAAGAATTCAATAGATAAGGAAAAGAAATAATTAGTAATACAACAAAGATTGTAATAGCAATAATAATAGAAAACATTCTTTTCATTGCAATTGATTCTCTTTTTTCCACTTATCAAATAAAAGCACGCCACATAAAGTTTTTGCATCTATGATCTCGTGGTTCTTTATTTTCCTATACATTTCATCAAGAGTGAGAGTAACTACATCGATCTCGAACGTATCTTCTGCTATAAACTGGCTTGGCGTTAAATCCTTCGCTAGAAAAATATGTAAATATTCATCAGAAAATCCCGGACTTGAAAAAATACTTTCGAGTAGTATGAGTGTTTCTGCTTTGTATCCAATTTCCTCCTGTAATTCCCTATTTGCAGCAACAAAAGGATCTTCATTGGGAGAGATATTTCCCGCTGGGAATTCGAGCAAAATTTCATCTATGCAATATCGATATTGCCTAACAAGAATAAGTTTTCCATCATTTGTGAGAGGAACCATGGTGACTGCTTGTGGATGCACAACGCATTCATAGATTTGTCGATCAGAATTTTCATAAGTATTTTGGCGAGATATTACATGTTTTACGACAGATATAAGTTCTCCGTCATATATTTTTTCTACGCTTGAATTAGAAGATTCTAGTTCCTTTTTCGTTTTTTCTGCGTTGTTCATTCTACTGTTACTGATTTAGCTAGATGTCTGGGTTTATCAATATCGCAACCACGCTCTACTGCGACGTAATAAGCAAATAATTGCATCACAATAATATATGGAAATATGGCTAGTTCGTCAAATAGATACCTAGGGAAAAGAAACTGATCATCTACTATGGGATAAAATTTTTTTCCAGTAGGTGCAATAAGCAGAACATGAGCTTTTCGGGCGCTAACTTCCATGATATTGCTGATTATTTTGTCATAGGTGTGGTTATTTCCACAAAGTCCAATTACTGTGGTATTTTTATCAATCAATGCCAAAGGACCATGTTTCATTTCACCTGCTGGATAAGCTACTCCATTTACATAGGTAATTTCTTTGAATTTTAAAGCAGCCTCTAAAGCGACTGGAAACATATATTGTCTTCCTAAAAAGAAGTATTTTTCGAACTGAGAATATTTTCTAGAAATAGTTTGTATGCGATTCGATTGTTGTAGTAGCTCTAGTATTATCTTTGGTACGCGAGAGAATTCCTCGATGAATTCTTCTGTAAAATTATCAGAGTCTGAATTTTCTCTTTTACAATATAGTGCCAGTAAAAAAAGAAGAGCTACCTGACTTGTAAAAGCCTTGGTTGAACATACACTAATTTCAGGTCCAGCCTCCAAAAGCAAGTTAGTGTGAACTTCTCGGGTTAATGTAGAATAAGCTACATTACAGACTCCGACAATAAAGGCGCCCTGTTTTTTTACACTGCGCACCGCTGCAATTGTATCTGCAGTTTCTCCAGATTGACTGATGGCTATAATAAGAGTAGTGGGGGAAACAGAAACTTCTCTATAGCGAAATTCTGAAGAAATTTCAGATTGTACCGGAACTCCTGTTAGTTTTTCAAAAAAGGGAGCTACCAAGCAGCCTGCATGCCACGAAGAACCGCAGCCCAAAAATATAATTCGTTGAAATTGCCTCATTTCTTTACTCGTAAATGGCAATTCATGGAATTGTATAGAATTTCCTTTGCAATGGGATTTTATTATCGTAGTAATGGCCTCGGGTTGATCAAAAATCTCTTTCAACATGTAATGTGGATAAGATCCTTTAGATAAAAGAGGTGCCTTACTTCTCAAGGTATGGAAAGTGGGAGTTAATTGTTTTCCTTCCATATTGTATAAAGAAATCGAGTTCTTTCTCGCTACGATAATTTGATTATCTTGCAGAAAAAGAACGTCGCTCGTTTTATCAATAAATGCATGTAGATCTGAAGATAAATAGGAAGTCCCATGGGTAGTTGTGCCAATAACTAGCGGGCTTGCACGGCTTGCCGCTATTATGCCATCAGTAAAATCCTTATGAATAGCAGCAATAGCAAAAGATCCTTCCAAATCGCGTAGGCTAAGTTGGATAGCCGATAAAAAGTCTCCATTATAATAATGCGCGATTAAATTCGCGATTACCTCTGAATCTGTTTCTGAATAAAATATAAAACCAAGCGAGAGCAATCTTTTTTTTAAAGAAATATAATTTTCTATGATTCCATTGTGTACAATAGCTATCGCATTGCTATTGTCAAAATGTGGATGTGCATTAGTAATAGAGACCTTTCCATGAGTTGCCCAGCGAGTGTGGCCAATAGCAGTCGAAAGCCCCATCGTTTGTCTGCTCATCTTTTCTTTTAAATTTTCCAGTCTCCCAACTTCCTTACAAAAGACCAGGTTTTGTTCTAAAAATCCAGCAATACCCGCTGAATCATAACCCCTATACTCTAAATTCTTCAAGCCGTCTAAGCAAACGTCAATACACGTTTCTGTTTCTCCAATTATTCCATAAATACCACACATAGAGACATCCCGAAGAGTTTTTTTTCTAACATACTTGATGACAAGGGTTAGCTACAATAGTTAAAAATAGAGGAAATTCTTTTCGCGCATTATTTTCCATCTTTGCATTCTTTCCGCTACTTATCTTTGGAGAATACCATTCTTGTAGATCACTCACAGCGAGCCCGGCCTTATTTAAATACTCAAAATACCGAGCAAGAGATAAGTGAAAAGCCCAAAGAATATTTTTTTCTTTTTTTCCGGGATGGATCTCTATCGGCACTTGCATAGAAGATGAATATTTATTTAGACGTCGATATTGAATTTTTTGTTTAAGATCTACTTCCCAAGAAGATTGACGTGGAATACGAAAGCAAGGGTGGTTGAGAATAAGGATCAATTTGCCAGTGGGCCTTATATGATTTGCTGCTTGTTTCAGAGCCATTTCCTGATTATCCATATTCTGTAGAGATAGCAAAAAGATGATATGAGAAAATTTCTGATTCAAAGTATAGACTTGAGTAGCATCTTGAATTGCAAATTTATGGAGGGAATTTTTTTGATGCTTGCTGGCAAGCATAAGTAGAGTCTCAGAGTTATCCAAACCGAGGTAGGGGACTGTACTGAAGCAAGCTCTGGCTAAAGCTCCTTGCCCACACCCAATCTCCAAAACAGATGGGTCTTTCGACTTTTCTATTTGTATAAGTTGTTTAAGTTTAGGAAAGATAAGATTGCTATGATAGAAATGTCCAGTTCTAGTAGTGAGCGAATCGTACCAAGAGGCTCCTTTTTCCCAAGACGTATCTTCCATAATGCGCTTTAATTAAATAATAACGTAGGTTAAATCTTAATCAAGTGGTGGTTTTCTAACAAAAAAATTCATGGCAAATCAAGATTTAACAAAGCTCGTACGGGAATATGTGGTTCCTGTAAACACTGTTGTACGCTCCGATGAAACAATAGAGCAAGCTGTTCAACTCCTTAGAAAGAAAAAAATCACCGACGAAATAGTTTATATCTACGTAGTTGACCATAAAAATCGTCTAGAGGGCATTGTTCCAACTCGAACTTTACTACTCGCTACGGCTCATTCTAAAATCGCAGATATAATGGATACGGATGTAGTATTTTTAAAGGGGTCTCAGACATTGAAAGAGGCTTTAGAATTTTTAGAATGCCATCATTTACTAGCCCTTCCAGTAGTTGATGACAAAGGACAGTTTCTCGGAGTGGTCGATGTGCAAATTTATTTTGAAGAAAAACTAGATGTCGCACAGGCAAAGAGACGTAGAGACATTTTTCGCATGCTAGGGTTTTATTTAGAAGAAGATGGGAAAAAATTCTCTTCTTTTGCTAGTTATAGAAATCGTATGCCATGGATTTTTTGTAATATATTTAGCGGACTCGCGTGTGCAGCCATTTCTTACTTTTTTGAAGAAGTTCTTGAAAAATTTTTGGTGTTAGCTATGTTTATTCCTTTAGTACTAGCTCTTTCCGAATCTATTTCCATGCAATCTATGACCCAAAGCCTACAGAGGAAAACACACGGTGGATCTTGGCGTCTTTTTTTAAACAGCATCTTTATAGAAACAAAATTGCTTTTCTTACTCGCTCTTACTTGTGGTTGTATCGTTGGGATTATATCCATGCTTTGGCAAAATGGAACGAAAGCAGCTCCAATTATTGCCATGGGTATCATCATTTCTGTAGTTATCTCGGGTATTATCGGTGCTAGTATGCCGATATTTCTATACAAACGTAAGACATCTGCAACAGTTGCAGCCGGCCCTATTGTTTTAATGTCTGTAGATATTATTACCACAACTATCTATTTAAGCCTGGCTACTTGGATATTATTATCATAGAGGAATTGCATAAAAGATGGTCAAAATTTCTGACCCAGGATTTTTTTTTGTGATGCCTGCATTAGAAATATGTGATAATTGAACTCCTATTCGCGAAAAGTTTGAGAAGGCAACAGATAAATCTACGCTGGAGCGCAGGGAAAATGGATGATACAAATTTTTACCTTTTCCTTGAAAATATATCCCAGGCCCAAAACTTGGTGTAAAAACAAGACTTTTGAAAAGAAAAACATCTAACGCTAGTCCCGTAGATGCGAAAATCGATTGATTCTCAGTTAAAAACATAGAAATGTACGGTCTGACCTTACTGCATAAATAACCCGGTCTATATTCCATTTGACCAAGCCATTTTGGTCGTTTACGAGTAGCGTCAAACCTTCCAATAGAAATATAGATAATATCTGGTTCAATTTCAATTGTTTCATTCGATGAAAACAATAGAGGCTGCACTAAAAAAGTGAGCAAAATGAGATACAATATCTTCATTTCTTTAAATTAGGCTGCTAATCAGATTAATTTCAAATAATTTTTATTAATTTAATAATTTTATTACTTAACTTTATTTAGAATAAACGGCTTAAAAATTAGTTTTTGTTTAATTAAATAAAGTTGAATTTATTAATGAAAATTAAATAAAAAATATAATATTGTTAATATAGAACAACAATAATAATAACCCTTTTATATTATGGAGCTTATACTAAACTTTAGACCGTTTCCATTATTAAAAAACCAATTTTTACAAACTACGATTGGCTCATTTGTAAATTTTTATAAAGAACCACCATCCTATACTCAATTTATTAAACTTCCAGATGAAGATCAAATCGCTTTGGAGATTACTTCTCCTCCCGATTGGAAGGCAGATGGAATGATAGTACTTATGATTCATGGTCTATGTGGATCTCACAAATCCTCATATATGATACGTATGGCCAATCGTCTGTCAAAAATGCAAGTAAAGGTAGTGCGCTTAAATCTAAGAGGTTGTGGAAGTGGAAGAGGTTATGCTAAGAAAATTTACTTAAGCGATTCTAGTAATGATGTTTTACGTGCATTGAAACATTTAAAAGATACTTATCCTAAGTCATATATCGTATTAATTGGTTTCTCATTAGGAGGTAACATAGCTTTAAAATTGGTTGGCGAGCTGGGTGAAAAGGCGAATGAATTCATACAAGAGTTAATTGCAATCAGCCCTCCTATTAACTTAGAAAAGAGCGCTTATCTACTGGGAAGGCCAGATAATAGATTTTATGAAAAATATCTCATTGATTTGTTAGTAGACGATGTGTATTTTCGTCATGAACAATTTCCAGATCTCCCTAGTATAAACATATCAAAAAAGATAGGGATTCTTGAATTTGATGAAATGTATCTCGCACCCTTTGACGGATTTTCATCGGTACAGGAATTCTATCAGGCTAGCAGTTCTCTACCCGTAATTCCAAACATAACAATACCGTGCAAGATACTATTTGCCTTAGATGATCCAATCGTTGAGCACGATCAACTAGACAATACTTTTTTGCCTTCTAACATTTTGGTATACAAATCTACAGGTGGTGGACATATGGGTTTCTTATCAAGACCGAATAAAACTACAGGTATTCGTTGGCTAGACAGTGTATTACTGTCTTGGATCTTTAAAAAAGAAATAATTTCGTAGAAAATTCTTTGATATATAACATGAATAAAAGTTGATTTTTTTATCTTGCAAACTTAAAATTGATTGATTTTCCAGTATAAGGAATATAATGGCTAAGCTCATTTTCAACGACCAAGAAGAAGTAGAGCTCAAGAATGGTAGCGCTATTAAAGAAGTTTGTGAAGAAATGGGAGTTCCATTTGCCTGTGAAGAGGGTATTTGTGGCAGTTGCATTATTGAAGTTACTGAGGGAAATGAAAACTTAACTCCAATGACGGAAGAAGAACTCGATTTTTTAGGAGAACAGGATACAGAAAGGCTTGCTTGCCAATGCAAGATCAAAAAGGGCTGCGTAAAAATAAAGTTTTAGGAGAAATATGACAAAGCAAATTGTTCGAACTATGACAATTGAAGAAATTTTTCAGAAATTCTCATGCAAGAGCCAAAAACTTGCACAAGAAATGAATCGCATGGGATTGCAATGTGTTGGATGTAGCGCTGCGACTTGGGAGACTTTGGAGGCTGGGATGTATAGCCATGGTTTTTCTGATGTCGATATCGACAACCTCATAGAGCGCTTGAATGCGATTCTCGAGCAACCACTTCTAGCCGAAACTATCACCCTTACAGAAAAGGCAGCTCTGTATATTCAGAAAATCTTGAAAGAAGAAGGTAAAGAAGGTTGGGCATTGCGTTTTGGCGATCGTCCAGGAGGATGCAGTGGATACGAGTATGTACTAGATTTTTCTGAAAGCCCCATGGAGAATGATGAAGTGTTCCATTCCTACGGTATAAATATTCACGTGAATAAAGCGAGAGTACCTTTTTTAATGGGTTGTGAAATTGATTATGTAGAGGGTCTCCAATCTGGATTTCAAATCAGCAATCCCAATGCTAAAGGATCATGTGGTTGCGGTAATTCTCAAACCTACTGATAAGCCTTACGCAAAGCTAGAAGTTCCAAATTTTTCACTATCTCTTTGTGCTTGAGTGTTACTCTCTAAGTACAAGGTTTGATCGTTATCCACCGTCTCTTTAACATTGATGAGTTTTTCATATTCATCTGTCTTATTCCATGAAAAACTAGGTGTAAATCTTGTCAAACCGTTCCATAACCTACTCAACAAACTACTTGATTCAGGTTCACTAGCAGTCTCAGTCTCAGATTTATCATTTTTGGATGAATCTTCTACTTCAGAATTAGTTTTAGAAGTCTGTTGACTTGGATTATTTTCGACTTTCCGATTGTTTTGAGAATTAGGATTTTCTGGAGTTTTTACCAAAGTCTGTTGGGGATCCTGAGTAAAGATAATACGTTTGCCGAATTTCTTTATGCTTCTTGGAATAGCCCCTTTTTCCTGCTCACTATTTTTTCTAGCCATTAAGGGATCAATAATGGATCTATAAATATCTAATATACTAGAGATAGATGAATCCTGTAATGATGGAGAAAAAGTTGAAGCGGAAAAATTGAGTTCAGAAGATGGCAACGTTTTCGGTTTAAATTGGTTATCTTCCAACCAATTTACATAGGATAACCCTTCCTCATCTAGCTGCTGAATCACAATTTTGCTAAGGTCAGCGCCTTTTGATTCAAGATGATTGAGGTGTAGCTGAACCAAATCTTGTATCTTTTCTATTGTATCGTGAAGAGGGGATGAAATAAGTGGGTCTGAAGACTCTACAGTTACTGTATAAATATGGTCTCCAAATTTTAACTGTCCAACCTGCAAGGCATGAGGTGGAGTAGGATATGATCCTGTAAATAGTCCTGGAGCGCTTATATTAGATATAGTCATATTTAGTCCCTGTTTTCATTCTTTTATACTAAGTATTATAACATAAAATTTACTTTTTATCAGTCCTTTTTAAATTTAATCAAAAATGTGTTATAATATTGTTCATAAAAGAGAAGAATATAATTATGAGAGCTATAAAAAAATTTGCAAGATATTTATATTGAGCCACTTAATATTTCTTATATAGGATCAAGAAATGTACTATCGGAAAAAAATAAGGGCGATTTATTAAAGATTTTAAACAAGCATCAAGCCTTTGATAATCAATTAGTTAAAGATCAAATTCCTTCTATTTCTTCTGAAAAAGCTACGCTACTTTTACAAATATATAATAAGAAAGTAGATATGAGTGACTTAGATGATTTGAGTGCTATTACATTAGCAAGAAAAGTTAATAAATTAGCTCATCAGTTGTTACTTACTAATCCTAAGCCACTTGGAAATGCAGAAATTATAGATCCTCTAACTGATGCTATTAGTCTTCCAGTTACCTTTTCTTTAAAATTTATACATTCCTTTGAGAACGCTTTATTATCCAGTGCTAAATTCGGATGTTCCGCTTCTTCCCTGGCTTTAGTATCAGACGCTGTTCGAAATTATAAAGCAGCATCAAAGGCTCATGACAACGTATCTACAAGATTTGCTCTGTTTCAGGGTTTATATGGAACCCTACAAGGGATTTTAGGTGCAGAAGCTCTTTCTTTAACCTTTGTTAATCTGATTGAATCGAATACCGCAGCTGTAAATTCCTTATCATATATTGGAGCTTTATCGGGTGTATTGACTGTCGTTTATTTAAATATTCGAAGTGCTTTTACCCTATACCGTCATAATAAAATTATGAGCCCAGTAACAAGCATACTAAATAATCCATCTATTTCAGAAAAATCAGATGAAATAGCTCAGTATCTAAAAGATAAAGTCTCAATAACATCGGAAGATATAGAAAATACATATAAGCATGCTTTAGAATCGTGTGAACAAGATACCAATCCTAATTTGTTACCTGAAGCTGAAAAATACCTATCTATCTTAGATCAATGGTATGATAAAAATTCTCATAAGTTACTCAATGGATTAGAAAACGATCCGCTTCACAAACTAGAAATGCTAGAGAGTCCCTTTAAAATTGCTCTTGCTAACGAATTAGTTGCTATATATGAAAACAAAATTGCTGTATTTGAAAAATATATGGGTCCTAAAGCATTGCAGCATATTCAATCTAATGCGCTTTCTAAGGAAGAATTAGTTGAGACTATATTGCAAGAAAGCAAATCTTTTAAAATAAAGCAATATGTAGTTATTTCCTTATCAATTTTAGCTACATTAAGCCTCGCTACTGCAACTATTATGACAGGAGGCGTTGCTATAGCAGCTTCAGCGATTTTTATTGGGATATTAACTCTCGTAGCCTTTTCGGATACCACTAATCTTTTGTCTAAATTAAAAGATCATATACTTACAGCAAAAGAAAAATTAGGTATGGGATTGCATATCGGCTCTTCTCTATTGATTTTAGCCGCTACTGTAGGTATAGGTGTTGCAATGGGTGCTGCCGCACCTATATTGGCCTCAGCTTCCATGATTGTAATAGTACCTATTCTTTTATATACATATATTTTATGGGAAGCCAATCGTCAGCTGGACAAGCAAGCCAGTGAATCTGCACATAAAATTCTATCGAATTCTTTATAAATATTTGGTATAACGCTTTATACTTATAAGGCTTTATACATATGATATCTCTGACTCATTCCATATGTGAGTTTATTAAATATATTATCATAGAAAAAGGACTATCTAAGAACACGAAAATCGCTTATCAAACTGATTTACAGAAATTTACTGAGTACCTAGAAGAACATAAGATTGTATATTTACACGAATTAACGCGCTTCAACATCCAAGGATTTCTCGCTAAATTAAAGAACAGTGGATTATCCAATAATACTCATCTTCGCATATTTATGACTCTGAGAAGTTTATTTTCTTACTTAGAAAAGGAATCTTTACTCGAAGACAATCTAATGAAAATGCTTCATTCTCCAATTAAATCTCAATTACTTCCACATTGTTTAACGCAACAAGAAACAAAGCTATTACTGCAGGCTCCCGATAGCAGTAATTTTAGAGGATCAAGAGATGCAGTTATATTAGAACTACTTTACGCAACCGGAATGCGAATTTCAGAATTATGCAATCTTAACTTCTACGACATAGGAGACGATTCAGTACGTGTTGTTGGTAAAGGCAGAAAAGAACGAATTATTCCCATTTATCAACAAGCACTATCCGCTTTAGATCGTTATCTTATCAATTTTTATCCAATCGGGCAGCCAAAAACTACTTCGCCATTATTTGTTTCTAAAAAGGGGATTCGGATCAATCGGAGCTCTATGTGGAAAAGAATACAATATTACAGTAAAAAGGTAGGTCTTAACAAAAAAGTTTCACCACACACCCTTAGACATTCTTTTGCTACACACTTACTAGAGAATGGAGCTGATATACGCGTTATTCAAGAGCTTCTAGGTCATGAAACAATTACAACGACAGAAAAATACCTACATATAACTCAAAATGAATTACATAAGAATTTTTCTAAATATCATCCTAGATTCTAATTTTTATTGTATTTTTTTCAGTAGTATATCTTGTACAAGACTCGGATCTGCTTTACCCCTAGAGGTTTTCATAATTTGTCCAACGAGAAAATGGTAGGCTTTTTCTTTACCATTGCGATAGTCTAAACACGATTGTGGATTATCTTTGATAACTTGATCTATCATATTCTCGAGGATTGAAGTATCGTGAATAGGTATAAAATCTGGATTTTCCCGTATAATTTCTTTTGGAGATTTATGTGGATGAAGAACCATAACATCGGCAATATTTTTCGCAATTTTACCTGTGATAGTCTTCGCATCAATTAATTGAACAAGCTGTATTATATGTTGAATAGAAATTCCATAACGAGGGAGTGTTTTCCCGCTATCTTTAACCCGACCTACGAATTCTACGGTTATCCAATTACATAATGCAACAGGATTGGGCAAAAACTCTAAACCTTGTTCAAAAAAATCACAAAGCTCTTTATTGATTACTAAAGTAGAAGCTTGGTATTCAGATAGGTGAAATTCATTGATATATCTATTTCTACGCTCTTCTGGTAGTTCGGGTAAATTGTTTTTTAGTTCTTGAATATAGGCATCAGTTAGAATGATTGGTGGCAAGTCCGGTTCTGGAAAATATCTATAATCTGCAGCATGTTCTTTCATACGCATAATTACAGTAGTCTTTTTTTCCATATCAAATCGCACAGTAGCAGATCTGATGACTTCTTTAGGATTTTTGTGGGGAGAGAGGGAATAAGCTGCGATTTGTCTTCGGATTTCAGATTCTATTGCTTGCTCCATAGTATTAAAAGAATTCAGATTCTTAATTTCCACTTTATTGCGTAAACTAGATTCTCCTCTCTTTCTAACAGAGATGTTTACGTCAACTCGCAGAGAACCTTCTTCCATATTGCAGTCTGATGCACCAATATATTCCATAATAGCCTTTATCTCTGTCGCAAAGGATATAGCCTCTTGTGGAGAGTGCATACAAGGCATAGAAACAATTTCAAGCAGGGGAACGCCAGCGCGATTAAAATCTATGCCCGCAAAATGGCTAAAATGTTTTAACATACCTGCATCATCTTCTAAATGAGCTCGATCAATAGCTACTTCTAGTTTTTTTCCACCTATTTGTATAGTGACTATACCCCCCTTAAGTATGGGGTAATCAAACTGAGTAATTTGATAATTGCGTGGGCTGTCCGGATAAAAATAGGATTTCCGATCAAATTTACTGAACGTAGATATGTCAGAGCCAATAGCAAGTCCAAATAAAACCGCTTTTTTTACAGCCTCTTTATTGAGAACTGGTAATGCTCCTGGTTGACCTGTATCAACATAGGATATGTTTGTATTTGGCTCACTTCCAAACTGGTTTGGTGCACTACTGAATAGTTTAGTCCGTGTATTGAGTTGTACGTGTATTTCAAGTCCAATTACTGGTTCCCAGTCTTCATAAGAAATATGGATCATTCTTGTACCTCATGGTCACAAAGAGGTGGGATAGACTTATGGTAATTGGACTTTTTTTGGAATTGATGAGCAAAACAAAGGACTTTTCCATCCATACACTGAGGCCCAATTAATTGAAGCCCTAGGGGTCTACCATTTTTGTCAAATCCAGATGGAATAGAAATTGCAGGTAATCCCGCTAAATTAGCCGCCACCGTATGAATGTCTTGTAAATACATCTCAAGTGTGTTTCGTATAGAATCCAATTTAAATGCAGAGGATGGAGTCGTCGGGAGTGCAATAACGTCACAGGCTTGAAAAGCCCTATCAAATTCCTGCACCATCAGAGTTCGAATTTTTTGTGCCTTTTTATAATAAGCGTTTTGATACTCTTCAGATAAAACATAAGTTCCGAGTAAAATTCGTCTTTTTACTTCTGGTCCAAAACCTTCAGCACGAGTAAGTTTGTATAATTCATCTAAATTCGTAGCATTACTAGTTCTATATCCATAACGAATCCCATCAAATCGTGCGAGGTTTGTAGAAGCCTCTGCCATTGCAATAACACAATATATCGCAATAGAGTGTTGCCAAGAGTCTAAAGATATATTTACAATCTCCACCCCCAGATCTTGAAAGATTGATAGGGATTCTTTCAAATTATCTTTTATTTCGGGAGAGATATGGCATAGAAAACTCCAAGGCACGCCGATTTTTTTATCAGTTATAGATTCTTTAATTTCTTTACGATAAGAAGGAGCTGGGCTCTGTATACTGGTTGCATCATATCTACACGGTTTTGCCAATACTTCCATAAATAAAACAACGTCTTCTACATTTGAAGTGCATAAACCAATATGGTCTAACGAAGATGCAAAGGTAACGAGTCCATGTCGCGATATTCTCCCATAAGTAGGTTTAAAACCAACTATACCATTGAAAGAAGCTGGCTGACGTACAGAACCACCTGTATCGCTGCCTAAAGCCATTGAACATACCCTAGCAGCAACTGCTGCTGCAGAGCCACCAGAAGATCCTCCAGGAACGCACTCTAAATCCCAAGGATTTTTTGTAGGAAAAAAATGAGAATTTTCTGTGGAAGATCCCATAGCAAATTCATCTAAATTGGTTTTTCCTAAAATGATAGCATCTTCTTCAAGCAACAATCGTACAACCGTAGAGTCAAATGGAGCGTAGTAATTTTGCAACATTTTTGATGCACAAGTAGTTTTTTCTCCTGAAATATGAATATTATCTTTGACTACCACTGGAATACCAGCAAGTCTACCTAATTTAGTTCCGGAATCTCTTTTTTTATCAAGATAAGCTGCTCTAATTAAAGCCTGTTCAGAGAAGATAGAGATAAAAGCTCGGATTTCTTTATCCAGAGATATGATACGCTTGATAAAATAATGAGCGATCTCCGAGGCGCTTAATTCCTGGGAAACAAAGGCATCTTTTAGTTGATTTGCAGATTTTTGATACATTATGATTTACTCAGATTGAATTATGGTAGGAACTTTAATCATGCCTCCTATATGGCCTGGACTATTTTCTAAAAAGTTTTCTCGAAATAATTGCTCGTTATCCAATATATCCACATCATCTGTTCTAAGCACATTCGTTGCTAATGAAACTCGATGACAAGGGGGAACCCCTTCTGTATCAACTGATTCTATGTGACGGATATATTCCATAATGGATAAAAAGCTAGAAAGCAATTCTTGCTTTTCCGAGTCAAAACAAGATATTTTGCTCAAATCAAATAATTCTAGTATTAAATTGTCTGGATTCATTGTAACTTAAAAAAAGAAGTCATTTTAGAGTAAATTTTATGATTTTGTCAAGTTTACTAGGAACTACTTCATTTATTTATAATTAAATTGCTTAATATTAATTAATTGAGAATTTCTAAATAAAAATAATGACAAAACGTAAAATATTTTTTATTATTACATTATAAGAGAAAATTTTATGTCTTATTAGGAGGTAATATGAGATTATTAAACTTTGTAGCTCTCATTCTTATATTGTTGGGCGCTATCAATTGGGGGCTTTGGGGTTTTTTCCAATTTGACCTAGTTGGTTTTCTGTTTGGTTCAAGCATGAATATGCTTGCTCGATTGGTATATTGTCTTATCGGACTTGCTGGCCTTTGGGGATTAACTTTCCTAGGTCGATGCAGATCTATGTGCGGTTGTAGTCATCATCGACATCATAAACATCACTAAAAACAGCCACTGCATAAGCTGGATTGATTTA
>JBOFEG010000009.1:0-40990 GCA_051647685.1 Chlamydiales bacterium | reverse complement strand
TACAGGAGCAACAGGTTTTGGTACAACTGGTACAACAGGAAACACTGGAGCTACAGGAGCAACAGGTTTTGGTACAACTGGTACAACAGGAAACACTGGAGCTACAGGAGCAACAGGTTTTGGCACTACAGGTACGACTGGTAACACTGGAGCTACAGGAGCAACGGGATTTGGTACTACAGGTACAACTGGTACAACAGGAAACACTGGAGCTACAGGTGCGACAGGTTTTGGCACTACAGGTACGACTGGTAACACCGGAGCTACAGGTGCGACAGGCTTTGGTACAACTGGTACAACAGGAAACACTGGAGCTACAGGTGCGACAGGTGCGACAGGTTTTGGCACTACAGGTACGACTGGTAACACTGGAGCTACAGGAGCAACGGGATTTGGTACAACAGGTACAACAGGAAACACTGGAGCTACAGGTGCGACAGGCTTTGGTACAACAGGTACAACAGGAAACACCGGAGCTACAGGTGCGACAGGCTTTGGTACAACTGGTACAACAGGAAACACTGGAGCTACAGGTGCGACAGGTGCAACTGGACTGACTTCTTTAGATCATCTTTTTACTACTGGGACGGGAATCCTTGTTGCGCTAGGTTCACCTGTTTCATTTGGAGGCTCAGCATTAATATCTGGGACATCTATCACAAAAACAAATGTAACTACTTTTTCTATTAATGCAACCGGTGACTATTATATTCATCTTACAACACAAACTTCAGGCGTTACCCTTGGGGGACTACAAGTTTTTGTAAATGGCATAGCAGTTGGTGTAGGAGTAACTCTATTATCATTAGGAATTCCAATAACTATCCAAGAAATTATTAATATTCCAACTGCACCCTCTACTTTACAGGTAAGAGCAATCGGGCTGGCAATAACTCTCGCAGGAACTGTAGCGCTAAGTATTATTCAAGTTTCAACGCCTTAAATATACAAAAAGATCAATACAATAAGAGCTCTAGTTTTTGATTTAAAAAAAATATTTACACTAAATATTTTCTTGTCTACTCTGTCCATATGGTTTCATATATGCAGTCATTATCGTTTTTTATAGCGTTAATTATTCTCATCCAAATGAGGTTTTTACAATCTGCTATAGCGCAACCTACATTCGAAACGGAAACCAATATTTACCCCATTCCACAAACTAGATTCCGTGAACAGTCTTTGATTGCTACTGCGGCAGGAATATTTGGAGATAATCCTTATTTTTGTGATTCATTTGCTATTGCCAAATTAGCTTATATACCTACTTTACCAATTTATTCTCAGTCAGCTACTCCTTTAGCAGAATTAAAATACCTCATTGCTAATGGAGATGAGTATGCTGTTAGTTTTGGTGGTGGATTCCGCAATTACTCTCCTCTTGTCAGATCCGTAATAGGCTGTAATATATTTTGCGATATCAAACATGTTAATTGCGAAACTTTTTACCAAATAGCAGGAGGAGTTGAATGTTTATCATTTCTCGAATTGCGAGCAAATGTTTATATACCCATTACTAAACGTTTGATAACTAAAAATACTTACTATTATCCAGGTGGTTACCAAGTTACTCTACAAAATATTACTTCTGGTTTTGACGGATGGAACATAGAAGTAGGAAAGCGATTTGCTTACAAAACACTATGCGACTTATATTTCTCGATAGCTCCTTATTTTCTATTCGGGAAAGGATATGGGATTGAATATTTTGGATTGTTTCGATGGAGATCAATTCTATTCGCAGGGGTTCAAGTTTACCAAAAAATTTACTGTGGTACAACTGACATAGCGGGAACAATTGGTATTAATATTCCCTTAGATAGTATAGGTGCTGATGAAAAAGGTTCCTTAAAGAAGATTCCTATTTCTCGATGGGAAACTATTAGAACTAACTCACGTTTAAAATATAAAACAAATTATTAGGTAACTACTATGCAAAACATGTTTTATTCTAAAATATTTATTCTTCTCTTTTGTATGGGAGCTATTCTATTTCCAATAGAAGCATCTACGCACACTAGTTCACCTAAATTTTCTATGAAAATAGAAAAGAAAAAATGCAAATCTATTAGGCCACCTCAAGGTCCTCCAGGTCCTCCAGGCCCTCCAGGTTCTCCGGGAACTCAAGTAAGCATACCAACAACAGGTCCTATGGGACCTACTGGTCCTATGGGACCCACGGGTCCTATGGGACCATCACAAGGCCCTCTGGGACCTACTGGGGCGACGGGCGCTACTGGAGCAACGGGCGCCACTGGATTTGGGTCCACTGGAGCGACAGGTCCAATCGGTCCCATTGGCCCAATAGGTTTGCCGGGAGCAACAGGTGGAACAGGTCCAATCGGTCCCATTGGCCCAATAGGTTTGCCGGGAGCGCCAGGTCCTATTGGCCGAATAGGTCTTCCAGGCACAACTGGCCCTGCAGGTCCTACTGGCGCAACAGGTGCTACTGGAGCTACTGGCCCAGCGGGTACCACTGGAGCAACAGGTGCTACTGGAGCTACTGGCCCTGCAGGTCCTACTGGCGCAACAGGTGCTACTGGAGCTACTGGCCCTGCAGGTCCTACTGGAGCAACAGGTGCTACTGGAGCTACTGGCCCTGCAGGTCCTACTGGCGCAACAGGTGCTACTGGAGCTACTGGCCCAGCGGGTACCACTGGAGCAACTGGTCCAGCAGGACCTACAGGACCAGCGGGTGCTACAGGCACTCTTGGATCAGCTTCTTTGGATCATTTGTATAACTCAAATACTGAAGGACTTACTGTTTCTGTAGGATCCCCTGTTACATTTAGTAATACACCAATAATAAGTGGTACTTCGATTTCAGAAACAAATGTAACTACTTTTTCGTTAAACGAAACTGGCGATTATTATGTACACTTCGTAGGACAAACAGTCACAGCTTCTTTACTTGGAGGAATTCAACTTTTTGTAGGTGGTCTAGCAACCGGTCCAAATATAGTTTTAACTACAGCAGGTACTCCATTAGTTCTACAGCAAATTGTTCATATTACAAGTGCACCAACTACTCTACAAGTGAGAGCAACTGGACTCATAGTAACTTTAGGAGGAAATGCAACTATAAGTATCATTCAATTATCAACACCTTAAATATAGAATAGGAAAATAATGAAAATAAAACATGTTCTTAAATTATATATTTTTTCCCTGCTAGTACATAATCTATCACTTTATTCTGCAATAGCTATCAATGATCGATCGCCATTTAGTGTACTACCAGAATTAAGGTCTCTAGATTATTTTTTTAGTGCAAATCAAAATGGCAAAGGATCTGGAGAACACTCTATTTTTTTTGTAGAAACTCCCATATATTCGGGTCAAAGTATTTCTCAATATGATGAGACAATTATATCCTTAGATGAAAATGGAAACTATTACATACATTTTATTGCCAATGTTTTGCCGCGTTCGAATAAAACTATTGTTATGAAACTCAATGGGACTCCCATTGCTACAACTGTTTGCGATGAGAACAATAAACTTTCCCTACAAAGAATCATAGAAGTAGTTTCAGCACCCGTAACTTTGGAATTTGTTGGAGAAGAGAGACCCATTTATTTACAGTCGAAAAATTCTGCATTCATTAGCATTATTCGATTAAACAGCTGAAAATTGACATAAATTTAATTTTTTCCATAACTCTTTCTCTAAAAAGAGATTCCAAGCAACTTGGAAGAGAGCGTCTCTATTACTGGGATCATTCACTTCTGGATTATAGAGCGGATGTATTTCTAAATAACTATCTCTCCAGAGTTCTAGAAATTCATTCGCTACTTCCATTTTTTCAGGAATTTTACCTTCTGTGAGGTTATTATATTTATAATATTCTTGAATATTACCCCTTATAAATTTGATAAATTCGACCGCAGAGAAATATGTATTTTGTACAACATTTTTTTTCTCCCTAAACCCATGATAACATTGAATATCTATATCTCTCATAAGTAGATTCATCATCTGTCTAAATGACTGTATTCCTCCATCAAAACAACATGCTTTATCTGTAAGAAAATCAGAAGATGCTATGTCTTCTCCAAATGTCGCATCTCCATTTACTAAATAAAAATTCTTTGTAGTTTCCGAACCAAGACAATTCCACTCTTTCAATGCCCTAGGAGTATCTATATCAAGAACATTTGCAAGCACCTGATTGCCCCGCAAAGGAGATTCATCAACCCATGTATTAAGTATCTGATTTATATCCAACCGTCTACCATGATCTTTTTGACTTCCCGTATAGCCCCAAAGAAGTAATTGATTGGGTTTTTCTAAAATAGGAGGCAATATGTCTTTCGCCCGCTCAGTACCCAGTTTAGAAAAAGGAATACAATCCCCAATCACTTGTAATATTTTAGTATCTTCAGCCAATTTTAAATGACTCAAGATTCCGCTTCGAGCATTACAAAAGTTAATTTCTTTTTGTAAATCTTTATGAACAAAAAAGACACGTTTATTATTTATTTCACAAACCGACAGAGATTTTGCTCCTGGAACAGGACGAGTGTAAGGATTTTTACAAACATTCGCGATCATACTCGGAATATCTTCTCTAGGAACAAATCGAGGCATATTTCGTATAATTTCAGATGAAGCTCGTATGGGTATGGTCATTTGTAAACTCTTTGTTAAATTATATTAAAAAATTTGCTACAAAAATGTATTACAAAGAAATATTTTTGAAAACTAAAATTATTTTACAGATTTTTAATGGAAACTCATAACTGAGAAAAAAAATCTCTCCTAATCGAATCGAAAATAACAGTAATTATTGTTAACTAAAGAAAAAATCCTCTCAAAACTTTATGGATAGTCTAGGCGAATTAATTTACAGAAATCAAATTTTTTTTGAAAATAGAAATAATTTTAACTAATAAAAAATTTTAGTCCTTTATGAGAATAACTTATAATATTTTATTGTTAATCATCCTATTCTCTTCTAAAGTATTTATCAATAACTGTGGATGATAGTAAAAATTATTAAACTTTATCTGAAACTTATGCCCTAACTAGTTTGAAATAAAAGAAAGTTTTTATTTTGATAATAAATATAATTCTATATTATTCTTTTTTATCATTAATAGCCTTTCTTTCTATAAATATTGGACAGCTCTCAGCTTTCTTCAATGATCCCTTAAATATAAATAGCAGAGAACCCTACACGACAACACAGTACATAAAAGATAATATATTCTTTAATGTATCTATGTTAACTGGTAAAAATCCTTATTTTTGTCATTCTTTTTGTACAACAAAAGTATCATATTTACCTCAAACTGATAATTTCACTTATTCACCATTATTATCGTTTAATTATTCAATGAGCGACTCTACAGAGTATGCTTTTAATTTAGGGTTTGGCTTGCGCAATTATTTTCCTTATATAAAAACCATTTTAGGAATCAATATCTTTTATGATATAAAACATTTTAATTTAGATAAATTTCATCAAATTGGACTAGGTTTCGAAAGTTTATCTTTTCTGGAAGTTAGAACAAATTTCTATTTACCCATTACAAAAATGGTTCAATCTAAAAATTACCACCAATTTAATTCTTATAGAGTAATCGAATATCATACTTCAAAGTCATTAACTGGTTGTGAGGTCGAAATTGGTAAAAGAATTCAGCAAAAATTTTTAGATTTTTATTTTTCAGTCGCACCCTATTGGGTTTTTAATAGAAATTTTGGAATAGAATATAAAACACAGCTTCAATTGAAATCAATTTCTTTAGGAATTAATGTTTACCAACATTTTGCTTGTAGATCAAATATAGGTAAAGGCCGAGGAGAAACAGTTGTAGGGATTATTGGAATTAATATTCCATTAGGAGCGGACTCAAGTGATAAAAAGTCTAGTATAAGAATTCCAATTTCTAGATGGGATCCTATTAGAACTTGTTTAAATATAACCTACAAAGAAGAGTATAGAGGATAATCATTATGAATTTTTTTTAAAAATTATTGTTTTAATCTCATTTCAATGGTGTCTATATTCAACAGATATTTTACATGTTCTAGAAGTAGGTAAACATCCTCATTCTTCGAAAAAATTTTTACTTCTTCGGTTCGTCCTCAAGTAATCCCAGGAAGCATGGGCCCTATAGGCCCTAAAGGTGAGCAAGGGCCTAGAGGTATTGCCGGTACTACGGGAATGCGTGGTGAAGTTGGACCCCAAGGGCCCGTAGGTCCTCAAGGAAGCACAGGGCTCATGGGTCCCGAAGGCCCTCGTGGATCTCCAGGTACTACAGGAGAGCAAGGGCCAAGAGGTGTTACATGTCCTACTAATGATTTAGATCATCTTCATGCCGAGCTCATAAATTATAGTAAGATTAAGATTACCTTTGCAAAAGATAGTTTTATTACATTTAACGAAGTAAATATAATACACGGAGATTCAATTGACAAATTTCATCCAGATTCATTTGTTATAAAGAAATCCGGAAGTTATTTTATTCAGTCTACACTTTTAACTTATTATTCATACTTAGGAGAGCTGCAGATTTTTGTAGATCATGAACCTATTTCTGCTCCTATCACTCTTGCTATGACAGGAATTCCGCTATCTATTCAAGAAATTATTAGAATAAATAATACTCCAGCTTATCTAAAAATAAAAGTATTGAAACAACCTATAAGTTTAATCATGGGTAAAGCAGGGTCTATAAATATTATTCGACTATCTGATTAAGAGAATTCTCTATTTCCCTACTTTAAACATATATATCTGCTCTATAAACGTTTAATCAAAAAAACAAATAAAGTAAGTATTTTATTATTTCTTTGGTGTAAATTTTCCTAAGCTAAATAAGTGAGGAAAGAATTCTTTTCTAAGTGACTCCAAAATAAAAATTGAGACTCCTGGGAAAATAGCAATCCCCCATTCTCGCAATGATAGTGGTTCTATATGAAATATCTTGTTACAAATAGGCGTATATACAATTAATAGATGGAGCAAAGCAGCTATTGTAATCGAGATAATAAATGGTTTATTGCGTAATATTCCTACTCTTCTGAGTGGCGCTTCATCTGATCTCATTTCTAATGCAATCAACCATTCAAAAACAATGATACTGCATAAAATAATGGTTCTTGCTTTGTCTAAAGATACTATGGAATAGACATATCGAAATAGTATAAAAGTCCCAACGCCTAAAAAGAAAGCAAGCGCTCCGATTCTGTACACCATACCTAAATAAATTAATTTAGAAGTCGGATCTCTTGGAGGTGAATTCATTTCGTTATGCATTTTTGATTCAAATCCAAGTGGTATCGCAATTACAGTTCCACATACTAAATTTATCCATAGAATTTGTATTGGAATTAAAGGAGTTATTCCAATAAAGATAACGCTTAAAATGAGACCAAATAATTCACCAAAGCAAGTTGTCAGTAAAAAGGCACAAATGTTTCTAAGACGATTAAAAATCGCTCGTCCTTCTTCTATAGCAGATACAATAGAATCAAAACGATCATCTACTAAAATCATATCCGCAGATTCTTGAGCAACATCTGTACCTGAAATTCCCATAGCAATTCCAATATTAGCCGCTTCTAGTGCCGGAGCATCATTAATCCCATCTCCAGTTACAGCAACGATTTCTCCAAGTCCCTGTAGAGCTTTTACAATACGCAGTTTATGAATGGGTTCAATACGTGCAAATACAGAGACTGATTGCAATTCTTTTTGCAGCTCTTTTTTACTTAACTCTATGAGTTCTGTTCCGATAATTACTTTTTCTGCTGGAATATCTAGTTCTTTTGCAATAGCAAGCGCAGTCATTGGATTATCCCCGGTAATCATAATAACTCGAATTCCCGCCCTCTTACAGAAATGAATAGCGTGAAGCGCTTCTTTCCTAGGAGGATCAATAATTCCAAAAATTCCGACAAACACTAATTTCCCTTTATCAATTTCTGATAAGGTATCACTCTCATAAAATCCAACTGCAAGGAGTCTCAGAGCATTTTTGGTCATTTCTTCCATATCGAGAGAAATTTGGTCGAGATGTTTTTTTTCTAAAGGAATAATTCCTTGATTTGTAAAGATAAAAGAACACAGACTAAGAATTTTTTCCGGAGCACCTTTTGCGTATACATGTGATTTAGCTCCTGAGACATTATGAAGTGTCGACATATATAAACTCTCACTAGTAAACGGAATTTCATCTACTCTTGGATATTTATTCGATAATTGCTCTGCTTCTATACCCGCTTCTCTGCCAGCAATTAAAAGAGCTGCTTCTGTCGGATCCCCAATAATTTTATAAGTATTTTTATTTTTTTGAATAACAGCATTATTACATAAAATTCCGATATGTAACATAAGGCGAAATATTTTCTCTTCTATACCTTGTCTATTATCTCCATCTATTTGAAAGGACATTTCTGGAGAATATAGATGTGTAACAGTCATTCGATTACAAGTAAGCGTACCCGTTTTGTCAGAGCAAATTACTGTCGTAGATCCCAATGTTTCTACTGCGCCTAGCTTACGAATAATAATATGCCTCTTTGCCATTAAACGTACACCTGTTGCTAAAGTAGTTGTAAATGCAAGCGGTAGTCCTTCTGGAATAGCAGATATAGCCACAGCGACTCCGAGTAAAAATACATCTATGAAGCTCATTCCACGATAGATACCAACAGCGCACAGAACTAACACTGATATAGATATGATGAATAGCATCCAGTTTCCAATTGTATTGATATTTTTTTGTAAATGAGTAGGTGTTGCTTCCAATTCTTCAATACTTTCGGCGATTTTTCCAACCTCAGTCATCATACCGGTATGCACTACAATAGCGTTACCTTTACCAGAAGTGACAACGCTGCCCATATAAATCATATTATTTCTATCTGCGAGCCCACATCGTTGCAATGCGTTTGTCTGTTTTTTAGATGGAATAGATTCTCCATGCAACATTGATTCATCGACCTCCAAATTCTTTGTTTGAATCAATCTTGCATCAGCCGGAATTCTATCTCCTACCTCTACATAAATTTTATCTCCAGGTACAAGCTCTTCTGAATTTAGAAGTTGAAGTTTTCCATCTCTATGTACTTTAGATTTGTGCCCCCCTAACTTTTTTAAAGACTCTAATGCTTTTTCCGCTTTTAATTCTTGTAGAAAGCCTATAATTACCATAAGAAAAATAGTAGCAAGTAATACGATTCCATCTAAAAAATTAGAAACAAAGAATTTTATGAAAGTTGCAATAGTTAGAATCAAAATAAATGGATTTGCGAACTGATGAAATAAAAGACGCCATAAAGATTTGGCTTGTGATGTATGTAACCTATTTAATCCATACGTTTTGATTCTGGCTTTTACTGTAGGGCCAGATAACCCATCTGATGTAGTTTTTAGTTCTGCTATACTATCTTCAATTGAATACAGGTGCCAGTTCTTTTCCATATTCATACTTCTATAACAAAACATCTAAAACTATTATATAATAATAAGAAATATTTATCTAAAAATAAACTTATTGGTTAAATTTTTATTTTATTCTTCATATTGCAAGAAATTATAGGTTTAGATTAACATTAATTGTCTATTTGTTAAGGAGGGATATTTTGAATAAAGAAAAAACACTCTCAATTATTAAGCCCGACGCGATTGCGAAAAATCATATTGGAGAAATCTTAAATACATTTGAACAAGAAGGTCTTCGCATTGTAGCAGCTAAAATGATTCGAATGAATGTAGAACAAGCAAAGGGATTTTATCACGTTCATGGAAAACAACCCTTTTTTCAAGATCTAATTCAATTTATGACTTCTGGTCCATCACTCGTTCTCGTTCTATCGGGAGTTAATGCAATTCAAAAAAATAGAGAAATTATGGGATCTACTAATCCAGCACAAGCAGCATCTCATACGATCCGCGCTCGATTTGGGGAAAATATTGAGAGAAATGCAGTACATGGATCAGATAGTCCAGAAACAGCAGAATTCGAAGTTTCTTATTTTTTTAAGGAATCAGAAATTTTTATTTAAATTAATATTTATCTCGAGATAATAATATTTTATATTCACCAGGGGTGCCCAATTAGTAGGGCTGAAAAACATGTTATGTTAACCCTTACTACCTGATCTAGATTATGCTAGCGTAGGGAGCATGTTGATTCTTTGGTGCGTATGATTTATAACACTATGCACAAATTATCTATTCGCAATCAAATCTCCGGAATTATAGGTAACCTTTTAGAACACTATGATACGGCTCTCTTTAGTTTGCTAGCTCCATTCTTAGCTCCCATTTTTTTTACTAATAAAGATCCATTAACTGCACTTATTTTTACATATAGTATTCTATGTTCCGGATTTTTGGTGCGTCCTATAGGAGCTATACTTTTCGGATGGATAGGCGATTCCTTTGGTCGGAAGCAAGCTCTCTCTATATCCTTACTTGGAATGTCTATTACAACGATATGCATTGGATTTATTCCAAGTTATCGTGAAATAGGATTATGTGCTCCTATCTTGTTAACTATTGGAAGAATGTCTCAAAGTTTTTTTGCTGCGGGAGAATCTACTGGTGGCGCTATATTTGTTCTTGAAAATACATCAAAAGGAAAACAAGAATTATTTAGTGGTTTATACGATGCTTGCGCGATTGGGGGGATGTTAATCGCTTCTGCCATTACTTCATATATGAGTCGATATACTGATTTAGAAAGCACATGGAGAATTTTATTTTGGGGCGGAGGAGCAACCGCAATTATTGGATGTTATTTACGATGCAGTAACATTACTCATAATGTAATTCGGGATAAATTATCCCTATTATCTATTCTAAAAAAAAATAAGAAAGTTCTTATTTCGATAATAATTGCATCCGGATTTAGTTATTCAATCTATTCTCTAGCATTTTCACTAATGAATGGATATATACCACTAATAACTTCCTTTTCAAAAACTACTATGCTACAAATTAATACTATTCTCATAGGGATAGATATGTTGCTTCTTCCCCTATTTGGCTATTTGTCGAATAGACTCGGAATGGAAAAAGTAATGATTACCGGAGCTACACTAGCTAGTGTATGTGCCATCCCGCTATTTGCAATACTACAGCATGGAACTCTTCCCATAATAATTCTCGTGCGAATAATAATCGTTGTACTTGGAGTATCGTTCTCCGCTACCTATCACGCTTGGACACTAAATTTGACTACTCCGTGTAAACGATATCTTATTCTCTCTTTGGCATATGCTTTTGGATCACAATGTATAGGAATGCCAACCGCTAGTATATGCCTCTGGCTCTATAAAATTACAAACTGGAGTGGAGCTCCTGGAATATATCTGATGTGTCTTGGGATATTAGCCTCTTGGACTATTTACTCTTCTAGCCAGCGCATGACCATTTCAAAGTCTAATCTAGAAATCGCTAATTTATGAAAAATCTTGAATAATATACATCCTTTTTTGTAAATTTTTAATTTTAATTTTAATTTTAATTTTTAGGTTATTTATGTATAAATTGTTTCTTAATATATGTTTTCATTGTATTTTTATCGCTTCTATTTGCGGCAATACGCATATTATACCTAACTATCTTACAGAGATTGAACTAACTCAATTTCATAGTGGAATAAAATCCATAGATTGTATTTATGTAATAAATTTAGATGAGAGATACAGTCGGTGGGAACGGACGCAAGCTATTTGTAAAAATAACGGCCTTTTTGTGAATAGAGTTAGTGCTATTAATGGCTGGAAACTAAGCAAGCGAGATATACAAGAACTAACCACTTCTCGGCCTCAAATCACAAAGGGAGCTATTGGATGTCTATTAAGTCATCTTTCTATATTACGACACGCATTAAAAAATGAATTCACAGCTATCTGGGTTATGGAAGATGACATAACTTTTGTAAATAATCCTCATCAAATCCGTCTCTTGATAAAAGAATTATCTCTAATCGATCCACAATGGGATATTTTCTATACTGACACCCGAAATCACTGGAACTACATTATAAAGCCCATAAAACAAAAAAACTATATTACTGATAGATTACTACGAGTGGGACGCCGATATGGGACTCATTCCATCATTATTTCAAAGAATGGAATGGAAAAAATATTCAAATATTTTTCAGAAAAAAAACTTTCTTCACCTATTGATATAGATATTCACTCTATTACGGGTATTCGAAAATATTCTCCCACTTGGGATATTACATCTGTTGTGGAAAGTTCTATTTCTGATACCGAAATTCCGGTCAATTAAGAGTTTTGTCCCATACAATAAGAACATTATCTTTTGCTGTTGCTACTCGTTCACTGTATAATTTTGGATTCATATTGTTTTTTTGTAACATAGCAACAAACTCGAGAGGGGATAAAGAATCGAGACCGAATACACGATATGCAATTTGGTTATAGATGACGTAACCTCTTTTAGATTTTTTTATTACTCTTTCAAAATAATCTTCTTGAGTTTGTCTGTCACATTCAGAAAAGGAATAATTGCTAATAACCAAATCTATGTCATCCTCTAGGATTTTATGTTCCTCAGATGAATAGGTCACATTCTTTACTTGTAGAGCATGTATTACTCTTTTGATTAATGGCTCCACTTCTGGAAGGTCTATAATATAATAATCTGAAAAAGATTGTAGGTGCGATAAAATATAGCACTGCCCACCAAATCCTGCTCCAATTTCCACAATTTTAGCATTCTTAGGAAGTGAAAATAATTGTTTAATTTGTTCTGCAACAACAATATAACGCAAAGTAGCACCTGAAAAATCCCCAAGCCCTTGGTAATACTGTCGCGTTAAGGGATTACCAATTTGATCCAATTTTTCAAAATCACAAAGTTTTGCCAGTACTTCTTTAGAAGCATTTTTTTGTAAAAAATCTGCAAAGGCATGACCACATCCAATTTCAATTATTTGAGTGTAGTCATATAAAGATCGGAAATTATCAAAATACCACTGTTCATTAACAGCTTCTTGACAAACTTCTAGATAATCCGCATCATTTCCAGTGATACTCTCCCCCGCCCAAGTGGGCTCTAAAATTGCTAATAATGTCACAATATATAACCATTTTTTCATTTGCTACTCCTGAGTATAGGTTATAAAACTTGACAGAATTTTAATTTTTCATCAATATTTTTTTAAAAAAATAATTTACATGAATATAGTCATTACATTTCTTTCCAGACTATTACTTATTATTAGCACGACATTTGTATTTGCCCATCAAAAGGAAGATAAACCCTTTGTAACTGCTCGAATATATGGACAACTCGGCAACAATCTATTTCAAGTAGCTACAGGTAGCGCTCTTGCTTGGGACAACAACGCTGAACTATATTTTGAAGGTTTCGATTTCAACTCACCTATCTATCAACATGTATTTTTTAAATTCAATAATACCTCTCTTTGTAGGCCTGTCCAGTTTCAATGGAAGGAACCCTCATATGCTCATCAAACTATTCCCTACCGGCCAAATATGCAAATCGATGGGTATTTTCAATCTGAAAAATATTTTCATCACTATCGTCATCGCTTTCTTAAATTGTTTTCTCTACGCCCTGAGGATTTGTCTTATATTCAAAAAAAATATCACTTAATTTTATCCCATCCCAATACAGTGGGAGTTCAAATTCGTTATTATAAATGGGAATTTCCGGTGGATACTTTATTTCCTCAATACGGAAAAGAATATTTAAAAACAGCAATGGCTCTTTTTCCAGAATCCTCTTTATTTATAATAAGTAGTAATAATTTAGAATTTGCTCGTGACTCTATACCTAGTTGGATAAAAAATGTAGTTTTTCTCGAGAACGAGCCCAATTATATCGATTTGCAAATACTTAGATCCTGTAAACATAATATTATTACGAATTCAAGTTTTGGGTGGTGGGCAGCCTGGTTGAATGAAAATCCTAATAAAATTGTAGTACGACCGAATGTTTGGATTCATGGGTTGCCTACACAAGATGTTTGCCCAACAGAGTGGATTAACTTGGACACAGCATATGATTAAAAACTCTTGGAAAGAGTTAAATTAATTTTTACCTCAAAAATATATTAAAAACCCTATTTCAATAATTAATCCACGCATAAAAAGTATTGATTTTTCTCTTTCGCTTCATTACGATATTTCAGATAATCTTTGGGGTAATAGCTCAGTCGGTTAGAGCAACGGACTCATAACCCGTCGGTCCCTGGTTCAAGTCCAGGTTGCCCCATTTTAACTCTCCTCTATGCAATTCGTTTCGAGTTTGTTCCCAATAACACTAAGAAACGATGCAAAAAACAGCACTTTATCCCCTTTTTCCGCATTTTTTACGCAACTCATCTGAATCAATCAGAATCAAACTATCTGTATCTTTCTTTATACAAAATGCTCCAATTACAAAACTACAAACACCCAATTGCGGAAAAATTGCGGAAAATACCCTATTTTTTCCTATTTCTTCCCATCTTTTCATAGACAAATTGTTCATAGGAGCAACGGATTACAAATCCGCTTCCCATTTATTCCAAATTTTATTTATACTAATTAGGTAGAATAGTTTATGACTAAAAATACGATTCCTATTCGATGTATCAGAAAATATAAGAAAAAAGACGGTTCCTTTAGCTACCACGCAGAAGTACGCCGAAGACTTCTTCCACCTCTACGAAAATCTTTCACCAATCTTACTCAAGCTAAAAATTGGGTACGCGCTACTGAAACAAAACTCCTCGAAGGTCAATTACCCCAATCAGAGAAAGCTCGCAAATGTACTTTATCTCAATTGTTAGATCGCTACGAAAATTTACAGTTACAACAGTTCCCTGAAAGAAAGCGTAGTCAGATTCATCATTTGAATTGGTGGAGAAAACATTACGGAGACAAATTGCTGATAGATATTACTGCATATACTCTATCTCAAGCCAAACAGGATCTCTTACAAGAAAAGACTAATAAGAAAACTTATCGCACTCAAGCTACTGCAAATAGATACCTAGCTACTCTTAGCACCATATTTACTTTAGCTTATAAAGAATGGGAGCTCATATCAGAAAATCCCTTCTTAAAGGTGTCTAAATTTCCAGAAAATAAAGGCAGAACTCGTTTCCTTACAAAAGAAGAGTTTCAATCGCTACTGGAAGAATGTAAAAAAAGCTCTAATGCAAATCTATATGGAATGGTACTCCTCGGTGGTACTCTAGGGATGCGTTTCGGTGAGATCGCTAATCTTACTTGGAAGGATATCGACTTCAGCAATCGGTTTATTACTCTTGAGATGACTAAGAACAAAGATACAAGAGTGGTACCTATGTCAGATTCGATTTATCACTATTTACAAGCCAAAAATCATAAGAAGAGTCCGGAAGAATTTGTTTTCCCTTCAAAAGATCCCAACAAGCGATCGCCTTACTCAATGATCCGAAAATCTTTTAAAAAGATCTTACAGAAATTAGGATTCCATGACGTAGTTTTCCATACCCTTCGTCATACTGCTGCCTCTCATCTCGCTATGAATGGTGCCACACAAGGAGAACTTATGGAGATACTCGGACATAGATCGCCTGTAATGTCGAAGAGATATACCCATTTCAACAAAGAACACCTAACTAAACTCATACAAAGAACTGCCAACTCGTTTCAAACTGGAGGATAACAATAATGAACCTATATCATCGTTCTGATATTGAAGTATTTGAAAAAATTTTAGATCAGGAAATTAAACTCATCACTAACTGTCAAGATGGAATGAACTTCCTACATCTTACTATAAGTCTTTTAAAGAAATTACGAGAAGATCCATTTACAAAAGCTTTTATTTCTGAAATTGAAACAAAAATAAAACGTCGGGCAGAAAAATATAACATTGAAACTTTAGAGGTCGTTGAGAAAGAATTTATTTTTCGATATAAGTTACCCTCCGCAACTTTTGTTTATAGAAAACAGCTTGTTAAAATCAAATGGGTAATAAGTAAATCAAAACGCTCTTCTCACTTTTCTCCACTAGCTTTTATTTCTGAACTTTTTAAAAAAGTTGGATTCCCTCCAGATACTCCAGAAGACATTATATCTCTTTCTCCGCTAAAACAATTTTGGGAAACTCATGAAGAAATTACAAAAAATGGATACCTCCATTCAGAATTTGTGCAGATTCAAACAGAATTAGACTTATGTATGCTTTGGTATAGATTGAGATTATTAGAAGAAATATCCGAATTAATAGAAAATTCCCCTAAAACTGAAGATATTTTAGAAAAAAATCCCCAACCGGGAAGGTGGGAGGTTGTGCGAATAACAAATTGGAATCGCGCTGTTGAATCTTCTCATAAAATAAATCTTTCTCATGCACATTCTTGTATTTCTTATTTATTTACCTATAACTCTACTAGAGAAGAATTACTTGGCTTAAATCAATGGTTACCTGATGAGTATCTTTTAAACCGTAAGTGTGTCACCTACTATTTGGAACGTCTCCAGAGTTTTATAGTTCTTATGCTCCTAGAAAAGGAAAAAGAAGCTCAGAAAGAAGAAGAGCAACCGCTCACCCAAAGAGAAAAACACAAAAAGCTAGCTATCAATATTTTAAAGAAGCTTATTCATGATAACCCTAATCATTCTATTCCAAAAATAATAGAACTTTATCAAAAAATCCCTGGTCGACCTGATTACGCTGATAAGACCTTAATAGATATGATTCGAGTAAACAAATTAGATAAAAGAGCTCATAAACCTAGGGGTCCTGATAAAAAACCTAGACGTACTTACATAAAAAACCTACTAAAATAAGGTAACCTTTTCATAAAAAGTTACTAACCTATTAGTAATAAAGAAGTTATTCTCCAAAAAATTTTCAATAGACATACTTTCTTTTAGGATCTTACTTAAATGCAATTAATGGGACAAAATTAGAACTAATTAATAACAAAATCATATTTAGGAGAAAAAATATGAACGAAAATAAAAAAGAAATCCCACTAACTTTTAAAGATTTCACCGCCATCTATAAGTGGCCAAACATGGGTAGCTTGAGAAAGCTTGCCTATGAAAGAGAAATTAATGGACTCGCGCCCGCTTTTATAAAATTCAAAAGAAGACGCTTAGTCCTTCCAGAAACTCTATTTAACTTACTTAAACAAGGAGCAAAACAATGAACCGAATGCAAATCGATATTGATAAACGCATGAAAGTATTAATCCAAATAAATGATGAGAGGCTTATGGAAGCAGGAATAAAGAAAAGGAAAGTTACTAAAAAGAAAAAAAGCCTGGCGGCAACCAGGCTATTAACCCCCAAAAATAGAGGTAAACGCTTATGTATCCAATTATAGCAAAAAAAGTAAATTGTGAAAAGGGGACTATTGTCCCCTGTATATCTTCTGAAATAGAAGTTCTAAATGAATTCAACAAAAAGTACGCGATTATACACACTAACTCTACGTACATCCTCATAGAAAAAGGAGCAGCAGGATTTATTTTAGATTCTCGCAGTTCTTTGATCCATTTTCATGAGAATAACTTTTTTACCAATTGCCAAGGCAATGAGGTGAATAAAGCGAAATTTTGGTTGAAGCATCCCCAAAGAAGAACTTATGCAGATATAGTATTCGATCCAACTAAGGAGCCTACTTATACAAATGAGAAAGGAGAACAAGTTTTCAATATCTTTAAGGGCTTCTCCGTTTCTCCAGAGAAGGGAGATGCCTCTCCTTATTGGAATCATACCTTATATGTTATCTGCGGAGGAAATCAGGAATATTACCAATATCTTCGAAAGTATATGGCGTGCACTATTCAGCAGCCAAAACTTCTCGGTCCCGCTATTGTGCTTCGAGGACAACAGGGTACTGGGAAGGATACCTTTGTAAGGCATTTTGGTCATCTCTTTGGAAGACATTTTCTAGTGATTAATAGTCTCGACCATATCGTAGGAAGATTTAATAGCCATTTGCAAAATGCTTTTATTATCTTTGCGAATGAAGCCATATGGGGAGGTAATAAGAAAGAAATTGGCGCTTTAAAGGGTTTAATTTCCGATCCTACTATATTCATTGAAGGAAAAGGCAAAGATGGCTTTCAAATTGATAATTCTCGTCATCTCTTCGTAGCCAGTAACGAAGATTGGGCAGTACCCCGAGATTTGGATGATAGAAGATTCTTTGTATTGGATGTATCCTCAGAACATAAAGAAGATGCTGTCTATTTTAACAATATAGAAATACATATGACTAAAAATAAAGGCTATGAAGCCTTGTTATATGATTTATTGCATGAGGATATAAGTAATTTTAATCCCCGAATCATGCCGATTAATGATGCAGGATTTGATATGAAATTAAAAGGAGCTTCTACTAGTGAACAATATGTTTACTATGCATTAAAAGAAGGCTCTTGGCATATTGCGGGATCTGAGGAACACTGGGCATTTCAAAGAGAAAAATCTTGTAACAACCTTTATGAAAATTATAAAGATTGGTGCGAGTCTCAAAAAATAGCGCCTCAATCCATAGTAGAATTTGGGAAAACAATTAAAAAGCTTATTCCTAAAGTAGAGAAGTCTCGACCAGGATCGGGTAGCACTCGACCATATTTTTATACTTTCCCATCTATTGAAGAATGTAGGGAATGTTACCAAAAACATTGTAAACAAACGGAGGGTATTTGGAGTAATGTCTAGGTTACGTCCTAGACACGTCCAAGAGAAAATTTTTGTAAGTTATTGATAATTAATTCTACGTCCTAGCGTCCAAGGCGTCCTAGTGATTTTATCTCCACAGAAAAATTAGTCTAATCAACGATGAAAAATCTGTGCAAAAAAACTACCTAGACGTTATGGACGTCTTGGACTTCAATTGATTATAAAGGAGTTACAAAATTGCTATCTAAGACGTAATCAAAGACGCACTAAGACGTAGGAAATTCCCTATATATTTCGTATTGAATTTTAGATAAGTATTAAAAGATGAAAGAGTATGTCTTATAGAAAAAGAGTTTATATAGAAGAGATCCCGAGAATAAGTATAGGAAAAGATTATCGAGCTGTAGAGGATCTAATAGCGAATAAAGGCGGGATAAAGATGACGATCAATGAAGCCAAAAAGAAATCAGTCTTCTTCTTTAGGTATTACAAAGAGTTCCCTATTCCTGAAGATGGAGTAGTTATATGTTCTATTCCTTGTAATTATGGAGGGTTAAGATATTTTTATGTATGTCCTTATTGCACACAACGATACAGACACTTGTATCTTACTCCTGGGAAAAACCATCCTCGTCTACTTTGTAGAAAATGTTGTTTTTTATCGTATAGGACACAAAGCGAAAACGAGTATAATCGCTTGATTGCTAAGTTTGTTAAGCTCCTTCACAAATATGGGTTTAAAGATCAACACATTAAGAGCAAAGATATACCTAAAGGCATACATAAAAAGACATTCCAGAAAATAAAGAAAAGAATTCAACAAGTGGGAAATAAAGTTATTGATCTACGTTTCCGTGAAGACCTAATTCAATCTGATATTCTCCCTAAATCAAGAAAACTTCAAAAACAACAAATTAAACTTTTCCAGAATCCGTATTAATTTTACAAAAATGTAATTAGTTTATTATCTGTTAGTTATAAATTAAAACTAATTCTGTTAATTACTTTTTAATTTATTAATGTTAATATAATTAAAAGAACAGAAATAATTTATAAAAAAGAAAATAAAAAAACTAATTTTTCTACCTCTTATTTATGTAAACTCAAAGATATTTAATGAAAGAGAAAAATGAAGCTTGGGCTAGAACTGTTATTAATGATCTTCTTAGAGAGAGTAATTGGGATATTCAAGATACTAGTCAAGTAAAACAAGAAACAAATGGGAAGGGTCGTTCAGACTATCTTCTTATGGGGAAGTACGGTCCTCTATGCATTGTAGAAGCTAAAAGGGCAAGTGAAGATCCTTATAATGCTAAAGAACAAGCTAAACAATACGCTGAGGAAGCTAAGGCACCTTTTATCATTCTGTCTAATGGTTTTGAACATTTATTCTGGGACTATTTGTCAATCCCTAAAAAAGATGTTAAAAGGATTGAAAAATTTCCCTCTAGAGAGGATTTAGAGTGTTTACAACAAAAAAGGCTAAATAAGGCCGATGCACTATTACTTCCTATCCCTAAGAACTACTTTGAAAAAGAAGATAAAATCCTTCGAGGATATCAATTAAAGGCTATTGAAGAGGTTTCCACCCAATTTGATTCAGGAAAACAATCTTTTTTAATCGAAATGGCTACAGGCACAGGTAAAACCCTTGTTATTGCAGCTATTATCCGCAGATTTTTAGAAAGTAGAAATGCTCATCGAGTTCTATTTATTGTAGATAGGATTAATTTAGCACAACAAGCGATTGAAACTTTTAAAGAACTCTTACCAGAGTATAAAACCACTCTTTATAGGCAAACTAAAAATAAATTACTTACTTTATATGGCTCGAGTATTGTTGTCGCTACAATCCAATCTCTTATGTCTCGAAGAAATTATAGAGATTTTGGACCCTTCTATTTTGATTTAATTATTAATGATGAAGCACACAGATCAATTTATGGAGCGGCACGTGAATGCATCCAATATTTTCATCAAGCAACCAGAATTGGATTAACGGCAACACCAAAATCCTATCTTAAAAATCTTGATCTAGCTCATTTACAAAAAAATCATCCTAAGCAATATGACGCCCGAGTCCTACGAGATACTTATAAATTTATTGGCTGTGAAATAGATAAGCCCACTTTTCAATATTCCTTAGAAGACGCAATCAAAGATCAAGAAGGACCTTTTCTATGCCAGTCAGAACGATATGATTTACGCACGGAAATTACTACTGAAGCGTTAGAAGAAAATGGTTGGATAGTAGAAATAGATGGAGAGGAAGAAACATTTCCAATAGCAACTTTAGAAAAAAAAATTTCTATTCCTGCACGTAATGAAGTCATGTGTCAGGCCTTTTTAGATAAAGCTCTAAAAAGCCCAGATAAAAAAGTAGGAAAATCTATCATTTTTGCGGTAAATCAAAATCATGCAACAGCAATTACAAAAATTTTAAATAGAATAAGTCCTGGCATAGCTATCACTATTACCTCAAGGATTCGTGATTCAGGTTCAATTGCTAAGCAGTTTCGAAAAGGAAATAGAACAGAAAGAATTGCTGTTACAGTAGATATGCTAGCAACAGGTTATGACTGCCCACAGATAAGGAATATTGGGCTAATGAGACCTATCTTTTCGCCTACTCAATACTTTCAAATTAAAGGTCGAGGAACTCGTCTTTATTCAGAGTACTTTGAAGGTAAAAAATATTACAAAGATCGTTTTATGATTTTAGATTTTTGTGCTGTATGCGAATATTTTGAAGAAAAATATGACTTCAGTTCTCCCCTTCAGATTCATGAAGGAAATAAAAAAAATAGTTCTCTTCAACATAATCTTTTATCCGATCAAATAACTTCCTCATTACCGAATGATATTGAAGCAATTCCTATATGGGAAGGAAGTGATAGGATAGTTATAGAAAAGAAAATAACTATCCCTACAGGAGAACAAATTTATACTTCAATATATAAAAATAATTTTGAAAAAGATTTACAAGAATTTTCTGAAGTAGACAACGAATTTAGAAAAGCAGTTGAAGAAGAAGACGAACATAAAATTGAACAAATTCTCCATGAAAGATTCTTTCATCGTCCCAAAATGTTTTATTCTACCCCTAACCTCGTTGATGCTTATGAATTGCCTGCTCCAACCTCGGATTTCGTTTACCATGTATTAAAACAAAAAAAATTAATTTCTATTTCAAATTTATTGCAAAATTTAATTAATCCAATTATATCTAAAGAAAATGCAAATTATTTTGAAAATAAGTGGTTAAATTTAATAATTAAAACTATTTCTGAGACTCCCGAAGATTTAGAAAGATTTATTGAAGAAGATCCGCTTTTATATGATGAACCGCAATTTACAACTTTAGGAGGTATTACTAAGTTATATCAATTACCCAAGGTACTATCGATTTTAAACGAATTAAGACAAATGCAATTGATACAAAAATTAAATAAACTTCGACGATAACTAAAATGATGACTTATGCAAAATAATAACTTTCACTCCTCTGGAGCTAAATTAAAAATAGACCAAGCAATGGATATTCTTTATGCAGGTGGATTACCTAATCCCATGGACTCTATTGAATTGATTTCTTATTTACTTTTTTTAAAAGATTTAACTGAAAAAGAAAATGCTAGATCTAAAATTTCTCCAAAATATTGCTCTTCACTAAAAAAAGATTTTAAAAATTGTTCCTGGAATTATTTATTACTTTTATCTGGGAGTCAATTAATCAAGTCTGTACGCGATGCAATAGAGAAAATACACCAACTTCCAAAAATGTCAGAGACAGGTAAAATATTATTTAAGAAAGCGACATTAAAAATTACCGAACCCATTACTTTAAAAGCACTTATTGAAGTAATAAATAGTCTTCCAGAAGAGATCAATGAATCTGATATTCAAGGAGATATCTATGAATATCTTTTACAAAAGCTTTCTAGTTCTGGAACCAATGGGCAATTCAGAACTCCACGACATATCATAGATACAATAGTAAAACTAGTAGATCCTAAAATTGGAGATACAATTTGCGATCCAGCTTGTGGTACAGGTGGATTTCTTATATCTGCACATAAACATATTTTAAGATCAAATACATCTAAAGAAACTGCCTCAAATGTTTATGGAGATTTACTTTCAAATGAGGAATTAAAATTTTTAGAAACAAAAGCTATTTGGGGATTTGATAACGATGCAAACATGGTAAAATTTGCAGCATTAAACTTGTATCTTCATAAACTCCATAAAGCAAAAATTGCTTATCATAATACACTTACTTCCCCTTGTCCTTATAAATATCCTGAGAAATTTTCTATTATACTTGCAAATCCTCCTTTTGCTGGAAAAATCCAAGCAGAAAGTATTCAAGAAGATTTATATGAAAATTTCAAATCAAAAGCAACGGAACTTTTATTTCTTAAATGGATTATAGATCATTTAGAAAATAAAGGTAGGTGTGGTGTTATTGTGCCAAATGGTCTGTTATCGGGCTCAACAAAAGCTCATAAAAGTATTCGAAAGGAATTACTCGAAAAATGTGAATTAGAAGCAGTAATTAACTTACCTTCTGGAATATTTAAACCTTATTCTGGCGTTTCAACTTCAATTCTTATATTTATGCGAGGCAAACCAACAAAAAGGGTTTGGTTTTACGCATTGTTAGCAGATGGATTTTCTTTAGATAGTAAACGAGAACCTATTGAGAAAAACGATATTCCAGAATTGCTTCTAAAGTGGAATAACAAAAAAGAATTAAAAAACAGCTTTGAAATAAATATCGAAGAAATTAGTAAAAATGATTGGAATCTATGTATAAATGGCTTTTTAAATTCTCGAAAGAAGATATTAACATTTGAATGTTCTCCGAAGTCAACGTTTAAAAAAATTTTAGAAACTCAAAAGAATATTCAAAAAGCAATTTTATATTTAAAAAAGAAAATCAATTTCTAAATTTATGGACAAATTTGTATTAATTCATGACATCTGTGAAATTAAACGTGGGACTACTATTACAAAAAAATCAATTTCTCCTGGAAACATACCAGTAATAGCAGCTGGAAGAAAACCAACATACTTTCATAATAAAAGTAATCGCCAAGGAAATATTATAACTGTTAGTAGTTCAGGTGCCTATGCAGGCTTTATAAATTACTTTACTTGTCCGATATTTGCTTCTGATTGTTTTACAATTCGATCAAAAGATGAAAATAAAATGTCCTCTAAATATATTTTTTTTTATCTTAAATCAAAACAACAGGACATTTATTTATTACAATCAGGCTCGGGTCAACCTCATATTTATCCTAAAGATATTATGTTTTTTAAAATACCTTTAGTATCAGTTATTCAACAAAAGCAAATAATCAGAACATTAAATGAAATTGAAATTTTAAAAGAAACACATAATCAAGCTTATGAACTTAGCGAAAATCTTTTTAAAGCTATGTTAATTAAATTTTTTATATATTAAATTTATAAACAACCTTAATACTCGTCTAGAAATTTTTATATTGAAAGCTAGTTCAGGAAAAATTTCTTATATCTTAAAATAATTTCTTTAAAACAGGTAGGTCGATTTATGTAGATTTAAATTTTTCATAATTACTATCATTCATCGATTACGATAATGCTAATGATTTCTCAGTAACGATTACATGTCTCTACAAGAACAAAAAAAATCTCTTCTTTCCTTTTGTTTAGATCCGTCTCTTCATATTTCTTATCTAGAAACCATTGAAAAATTAGAACAGTGGAATGATAGATTTCCGCATAAGATTAAAAACTCACTTTTTAACGATCTCTGTTTTTTTTATTTACACAACACAAAAGAATATCTAACACTTCGAAGCCCTTGGCATATATTTCGTCTCATACTTTCTATTCATCTAATGAAAGAAAAGCTCTCTTATAATGCTGCTTTTCACCCAAATAAACGGCATTTAGATATTCGTTGCATTTATTCTGCTTTGACTTTCCCTTTCATTTCTAAATCTGTTTTAGGATGCCTTGTAGGATGTAATCTATTTGATCGTTACGAGATTTTCGACAAAGAAAACATCCTTCTTACCCTACAAAAATATATTCCTGATGTTAGTTACGTGAAAGAAAGCTTGTATCAACATCCTTCCAAAGATGAAAATCTTAAGATTATTTATCTGGAATTAGAGAAAGAAAATCCTATCTCCTTACAGGAAAGATGTATTTTACAGTCTGATTTAGAGAGAAAGATGAAAAGTAGCATACAACGTCTCTCTCCTATGGTTTTTATGGCTTCTAACAGAGAGGAGATATATAAAACCCTCGTCGTTTTAAATGGAGAAATTCAAGTACCTGATGACCTACCCCAAGTCTATATTAGTTTAGATAAGCAGACAGACAAAGAAATCATCTTTAGAGTCCATCTGGTGCAGATTGCTCCAGCATACCCTATTTCTTGGAACAATCTATTTTTAGACTGCAACTTTGTTTCGGAATACATTTCTACTCTAAAAAAGCTAAAGAACCACGACATACAAGCTCATATTTTCCGCTTACATTTTCCCAGAGAATCTAAATTGCTTCGATCGGATGGATCTTTGATTTTCTATGCGGCTCGTCAAAAGGTAGTAACAGCCTTAACAAAAGCCCTCGGTGAATTTCGTGACTTCAATGGAGGGATTTTTTATGAGCAACAGGAACTCTTTCAGGAATTTAAGAAGAGATTCCCAAAGATAGCAGAGACAGAAATAGAATTGATGGAGACTTTTTTTTATTCCATCATGCCAGAGGAAAAACAACTTTTTATTTCTACAAAGACACTTTCTATTCTATTCACTCTCTTTCTAAAAAAAAGGAAAGAGATATTGCCATCCGATATTTCTTATTCTTTTGAGATGTACCTAGCTGATGAAACTCTCGTTGAAGATATCGCTCTGATTGGGAAAGAACCAATTTTTATTATCATTCGAGGTGTTCCTATACCAACGATTAAAGAAACCATTATTAAGTGTTTGCAAAAAGAAATCTGTGAAACACAAGACAAGACATACAACATTTTAGAAACTGAAGAGGGAATCTTTTTTAATTGTATTCTATTCTCTGACGGGAAAGGAATGATCGAAACTTTACGAGTAGATTTATTAAAACTGCAAGAAAAGATACAGGAATCCCATACGCTGAAAATTGCTCTCGAGTTTTCACCTGTTTCTCTAGATCCTCGGATTGGTGGAGATGTCAATTCACGTAATATCCTCATCTTCCTTTTAGAAGGTTTGGTTCGATTTGGTATGAATGGTCAGATAGAAAACGGAGTCGCTGAACACATTGAAATTTCTCCAGATTGCAAAACTTATACCTTTAGTTTGCGGAGAACGCATTGGAATGATGGATCGCTGGTTTCTGCCTATGATTTTGAATATTCTTGGAAAAAAGTGCTTTCCCCCGACTTTCAAACTGCCTTTGCTTATTTCTTTTATCCCATAAAAAATGCAAAAGAAGCCAAAGAGGGCAAATGCCTCCTCGATGATGTAGGTATACAAGTAATTGACGAACAAACTTTAAAAGTCTCTCTTGTTCGCCCAACGCCTTATTTTTTAGAATTAACAGCCCATACACTCTATTCCCCTATCCATCGTCATATAGATCGGAGATATCCGCAGTGGCCTTACGCTTCGCAGAAAAATTATCCTTGCAATGGAGCCTTTCAACTCAAAATCAATGAGCCTAATCACGGATATTACATCGTAAGAAATCCTTTTTATAAGAACAAACAAGGTGTTTTTTGGGATCAAGTAATCTTAACTTACATGAATGCGACACAAGCCTTTCAGTCCTTTCAAAAGAAAGAGATAGACTGGATTGGGAATCCATTTGGGAGCTGGCATCCCCATTATAACTCTCCAGAGGGTCAAGTCCTATCTTTCCCCAATAGTTGTGTCTATTGGTTCGTGTTTAATACAAACTCCTTCCCATTTAATAATCTTACTCTCCGCCAAGCCTTTGCTTATGCTATCCAAAGAGAACCCATTGTTTCTGATTGTTTTTTATCTTTAACGCCTGCTTATTCGCCACTTCCCTTTAGTCACATGAACCCTAATACTTTCTTTCCCGATTATAATAAAAAGAAAGCGACGCAGCTATTTGAAGAGGCATTACAGGAACTGGATATCTCTAGAGAAGATTTTCCTAATATTGAAATAATCTTCCAGAAACAGGGTGTTCGAGAATATACAGCTAACCATTTACAGCAACAACTAAAAGAATGTTTTGGGGTCACATGCACTCCCAAAGCCCTTGATTGTAATTTAAACTTTGATAAGCTTACAAAAGGAGACTTTACGATAGGCTTGGTACATTGGCATTCATGGATAGATGATCCTATCTATACGCTGAATGCTTTCAAATTTTCTAAGGAAAGAATGAATTTAGCAAAGTGGGAACACCCAGAATTCCAATGTATTCTAGATTGCAGTGAGAAAACCTCTAATCTATTCCAACGATCGTCTTATTTGTTAAATGCTGAAAAGATTTTGTGCAGAGAAATGCCCATAATTCCTCTTTTTTACCAGCCATCACAAGTAATGATCCAAAAGGAATTACAAGCGTCTTGTACAAACGATGCTTTTAATTTCATAATGAACTTTAAAAAAAAGGAAACCTTATGACTGCAATATTAAAAGAACATACTAGTAAATCTTACAAACATGCTGTGATCCAAGAGATAGAAACTCATGAAACTTGGCAGGGGCACATATCTGGGCTAGAAGCAGAAAAAATACTCAGAGAGAAAAAGACCCCCTATCTTTATATACTTCGAAGTGGAGAGAATGAGGGTGATTACTATGTTACTTATATACTTCCCGACTTAAGCGTAAAACATCAGCCATTTATAATAAGCATCAACAATGAGGGTTGGTATTGTCAAAATACAGGAAACTTTGGAACACTTACAACAGCCACTTTTGATGATATTCTACATCTCATTATGCACTGTCGCAAACTAGAACCTAAGCCCTATCTACCTTTATCGTGTGTGAATGAAAGTACTAGAAAATAATCAAGAAACTCAAATAACTGCTGGGGGAATTAGGGACTTTTTTGCTCTCTTCTTCCCCGCTCTTTTAATGTCTTTTTCATCTTATTTCGCTATCTTCATAGAGAAAATTCTTTTAGGTAGATACTCCACAGAAGCTCTACAAATAGCTGTCAGTACTAATTATGCCTGTATGATTTTTCAAGCTCCATGCAAGGCTTTAGCCATGATGTCTCAGGTCTTCGTGGGGCGATGGTATGGAGCAAATGAGCGGCTAAAAATTGGTTCGGGTATTTGGCAGTTCATTTGGTTTTCTCTGCTTTCTATGTTTGTGATGGTGCCTTTGGGTATGTTGTACGGTAAATTTTATTTCCATGGTACACCTATCGAACAATGCGGACTTCCTTATTTCTATTCCCTGCTTTCTATTAATTTTCTATTTCCTCTGGGAATTACTCTATCTTCATTTTATTTGGGACAACGAAAGACTAAGTTGATTTTGCTAGCAAGTTTTGTGTGTCAGACCATTAAGGTTGTATTAGCCTACTTTCTCATCTTCAATGGTCTTGGTTTAATGGGAGGTTTGATTAGTACCGCTATTTCACAAGGGGCATTCTGTGTCTTTCTATTGAGCTGTTTTATGAATACAAAAAACAATGCACTATACCAATCACGTAATTGGAGTTTTAAACCTAAGCTCTTTTGGGAGTGCATACGACATGGATTTATGCGGTCTATTACGTGTATCTTAAACTTCGGCAGTTGGTCTGCTATATCCTATGTAATGACGGCTAAAGGTGGTGATTATTTGCTTTATCTATCTATAGGAGGAGCTTTGTTTATCTTTCTTCCTTTCTTATCGGATGCCATTTGTCTATCTCAAACCACTATTGTCTCGCAAATTGTAGGTGCTAAAAAGTATTTGTCTCTCAAATCTGCTTTTAGATCTGGTTTAACTCTGGTAAGTCTAATGATTGCTATAACGAGTATTCCTCTACTTGCCTGCCCTAACCCCGTCTTTCATTTCTTGTTTCCCAAGATTGTCTTAGATCCTTCTGTTGTTCGAACTCTTTTTCTTGGAGTGTGGCTTTCTTTCGTTTGCTTTGTTTCAGGTAGCGTGCCTATTGGGTATATCTTAGCTTTTAAAGATATGAAATTCTCTATGGGTATGGGTGTTTTTAATTGGATTAATGGATTTCTACTGATCTATCTCACTATACAGGTCTTCCAAGCTAAGGCTATTTCGTTCTGGTTTATCCTTAGTTTAATGCATCTGACAACAGCAATCCTTTACTGGATGAGGATGAAGAAAAATATTCGCCCTCTTTTTATAGACCAATAATTTCTATGAAATACAAACTCTAAAATATACACATTCCCCAAGTGTACGAAAAAATCGTACAGTTCAAATTCTCGAAAGTTACTCGAATTACTTTACTAGAGCGAAGGTCTCATATAAAAAGAGAACAATTTGCTAAGAGCAAATAGTGTTAAAATAAACATCACACCCAGCAAAAATCCATGTTCTAAGGATTTTTGTTTTTTATAGAAGCTTTTGTACCCATAAAATAAGAGGAGAGCAAGAGGAATTAAAAAATGTATCCAATTAATAGTCATATCAACATCTCATTACATATTCTTCTTGCATTTACCGGAAAAGATTAATTTTCCTTGCTAGATGTAATGTCCTTTAAAGGTTCTTTAAATATACTATCTTCAATTTTTTTATCTTTGACTAATATTTGTTTTAAAACTGGAGAACATTGTTCTTCTAAAAGTTGCTTTTTATCTATCCAGAGAGACCCTACTACATCTTGATCTATAATGTTTGCATTAAAATCGTCATCAATAAATTGTGTAATTTTGTAAACTAATGCTATGTGATAGATAGATTTTTCTTTTTTTAACGAATCTGTATATCGAAGGATGAAAGAGAAATTATCATATAATGAATGCTCTATAATCTTAATACCGGTCTCTTCTCGTATCTCTCTGAAGAGAGTTGTTAAAATAGGCTCTCCATATTCAGGTCTACCACCAGGAAGATCAAATAGACCTTTGTAAGGTCCTCTTGACTTTTTCACTACTAATAAACGATCTTCTTTATTGATTATTCCGTAAAAACCTATATGAGTGTGTTTATCTAAATTCATAGTAGAATTCCATTCTTGAACACTTTTTTACTATACAGCAATAGTCGAGTAGTAAAATAAAATAATTTTTATAACTCTATCAATAAAAACAATGATACTTTATATGCTAATAAAAAATATTTAATAAAATTCCTTTACAAAAGCAGTAAAAAAATTTACATTTTCTCCTTATTTTTAAGGATATTATGAGACTTCTATTTTTTTTCACTTTTTTTCTATTGTCTCGATCTATTTTTAGTCAGTTTACAATAGAGCATGACGAACGAGAACGACTAACAAAACTAGAACTAGGAAAATCCGGATATGTAGAATACCATTATGATGAGAACCACTTATTAGAAATCACGCGCCATACAGAAGAAGGCGATCTTCTCTACACTCATGCTTATGAATACAACTCCCTGGATCATCCTATCAAAGAAAAGCTTATCGGAAATTTAGGAGAAATCATTTATACAGCTAGTGAGGGTTGTGACGGTTTAACTTTATCCACTACAAGTCCATTTCATAGTGAAGAATGTTACTATAATTCCGAGTATCAATTACTTACCCGTATTCAAGATGAACATGTAGAAGAGTATTCTTATGAAGAGAAAAACAAACTGGTTCACGAAAATCACTACCAAGATATCTCTTATAAACTGGATGAGCTTGGCAGGGTTATCTCTCAAACAATTCGAGGGAAGGTAATTGAATATGAATACAATGAAGAGAATCAACTAATTAGCACTATTACACCTACCCTTGCAGTGACATATACTTATGGAGAACAAGGGCAAAGAATCTCTAAAACCATACTAAAAGGTAATGAAGAGATCACAGAAAAGTACTTTTCTATTGGCAAAGAGACCATCGGAGTCATTCGAGATGATACATTAATTTACCTTCAAGTTCCTGGTCTCTCTTTGCACAAAGACCTTATGAGACCGATCGCTATTGAAATAAAAGATTCTGTCTATGCTCCTATTCACAACAATATTGGACACATTTCTCATCTTATCAATATTGATACACGAGAAAAAACATCGTATGTTCACGATGCCTATGGTCAGAACCTGGCGAGCGAATCTTTTATTGTCCCGTGGCTCTTTGCTGGTAAATACTATGACATAGAGACTGACTTGATCTGTTATGGTGATCGCTACTATAGTCCTTCTCTCAAAATGTGGCTCACTCCGGACAAAATAGAAGATCACAATCGAGAACATCCGCTGCAATATTGTTTGGATAATCCCATTTTTTATTGCGATCCCGATGGCGATTTTCAAGTAAACGTCCTTCGATTTACTTTTGGGGCTGCTGGTTGTATTTTAAGTTGTCCACTCTTAGGTCCAAGTGCCTTAATGATTGCAGGTGGCGCCTTAGTAGGCTATGGGACTGGAAAGTTAATAAACCATTATCAAGAAAAACATCGTATTAAAGAATACCGTAAACAATTAGAGAGAAAGAAAGCGGGTGGAATTGATCCAACTCTTCCAAAAAATCCTTTTGAAGATAAAAATTGGGAGGATATTAGTCATCCTGAAGCTAAAGCTGATAACCATTTTCTTTTTAAAAATAAAATAACGGGGGAAATTATCGAATACGATCCAGGAGATCCCAAAGAACCTGGGCATAATGGACATACTCACTATCATCGTTTGAATCCGAATAAAAAAAATAGACATGATAAATACTTAGACGCCAATCGAAGACCAGTCAGAAGTGGAAGCGAACCTTCTCATCTTTATCATCCAGATCATGTATGGTGGGAATAATGGATATCGACAATTATACAGCTTATTTCCATGATGGGGAAATATTAGATATTACTCATTCAAATGACAATATTATTTTAACAATGGTCAGTGCAGAAATGGATCAAGAAGATTGTGAAATTGAGCTTTCTAAAGAAAATCCTTTTCCCAATTTAAGAGGAAAACTTCATTGTGAACATGTAAAAGAAATATTTATTAATGATAAACCTTTTAAAGGGCGCCTAGAAAAAAAATACGATGAAGCAGGAATTTTTCGATTTAAAATTCAGGGAAATAAGGTTTTGTTAAGTATAAAATGGTCAAATTATTCTCCACAATATAGCGAATTAGATTTTTCTACTATTCGAATTGAGGCAGGCAAAATTTATTGGGAAAATATTCCCAACCTACCTTTGGATTAAGTTGGAAGTTTTAATATCATAGCAAGATATCAACGGAGACAAAAAGCATCTATTAGAAACATATTCCTTTTACTCATCGTAAATTTTACGCATTTTTTCCGCAATTGACTGGAATTTCAAAGAATATTTAGGAATAAAATAGAAACTTTACAAGATTTTTCTGCCTATAAAACTGTGTTCTCATGTATTCTTTTCGATTCGGAATGATTTGTGATAGCGGACTCATAATCCTATTCTCATTGATTCCAATTGATTCAGAAATTTTCTCTAAGTATACTTTTCTAATCCAATTTCTTTATTGAGATACAACTTATTGCTTATAATATTGTGCATGTTGGTTCTTGATAAGCAAAGTTACTATTGAGAATTTCTACTCCCCTTTCTCAACCTTGCTCTTGAGCTATTATAATGGGCTTTTTACTAAGATAGGGTTGATTTCGATCTACTCCTCTTCGCAAGATTTCTTCCAAGAGTTTTTCCATTTTCATTTCAATGGCGAAGTGAAGGGCAGTTTTGCCATTTCTCCAAGCATAATTCAAATCTATTTTTCCAGACTGCACTAGTAGAAGCGCTAGTTCTTCATGTCCATTGTGAATAGCGCTTAGCAGAACATTGTAACCATGGCTTGGTTTTAGGTTGAGATCGGCATTCGCTTGAAGGAGTTTTTCTACAATTTGCTTCTGATTGTTGTGAACAGCTAGATAAATAGGTGTCTCTCCATTGACACCTACTCTATTGAGGCTTTCTGGTGCGGCGGAAAGAAGGAGTTCTATTGCCGCTACGTTTCCTGCATTTGCTGCGTGATGGAGTGCTGTCCATCCTTGAGAATCAGGAGTGAGTAGATTGATTTTTTTATGAATAAGCTCTTGTAGGAAATAGGTAGATGAAGAGAGGGCTGCATAATGAATGGCTGCTTTGCCAAGCAAGTCTAGCCTGTTGTAATCTATCTCTTTTAGATAATGGGCAGTAAAGGATTCTAGATCTTTTTCTCGAATGGATTGCAATAGAGTATAAAAGTTGTGATCTTCGATATTGTGTATAGAGGATGCAAAAAGCTGGATCGTATGGTAAGACAAACCATAGCTAGATAGAGGAAAGGAGTCTTCCAGAGGAAGTTTAAGGACTATTCCGGAGGAGTTCTTGGTTGGATAAAATAATGTAGAGAAAAGGGTGTTATTACTGTTAGCTGCAATAGGAATAATGTTTTCATATTCTAATGCTTCTAATTTTTTTGTGTTTTGTTGTGCAATATTTTTGGCAAGTGGGCTTTGTTGGGAGTGTATATCTGTGAGATTGGGTTCATAGCCTCCATAGACTTTTAGAGTTTCTCCACAAGAGGTTTTTTGTGCAGGGATGAGTTTTTTTTGCTCAATGTCATAGAGCCAAGTCTCTTTTTGTACTAGCGTAGATAAGGGATCACTAATCCATTCAGTAGCTTGTGTAAGAGCTTTTTGTGTTTGGAGGAGCTCCTCTAATCGCCGGCTATCTTGGTTGTAGATTTTTTGGGAAGCGACTTTATTTTTGAGGTCCGATATTTCACTATTAAGGTTATCTCTTGCGAGATTTATAGAGAAGTTAAGGATGATTCGATAGGTGGCATGATAGGATCCTGAGATGATCTGTAAGTGAATGAATAGTTTTTGGACTTGTTGGTCTATGGTTCTGTATCCGGTTCGAAAGGCAGATAGGATGGTGTCGATGCAAGGTTGTAGATGTTCTGAACTGTATTGCATAGGGAAGTTTTTTATATTTTGTAGGAATATTGATTGTAAGGTTTGTTTGAGTCTGCTGTCCTCCGAGTCTTTTTGGCAAAATTCTTCAAGGAGTTGTTTTTGGGAGGAAGAAAAGGTATTTAAAATGGCTTTGGGTTCAATTTCTACTTGGGGCCCAGATGGATGTGGGATAGGTGGGAAAATAGAGGGACAGATTTTTTGGCTATCTATTTGGATAGGTTTAGCAAATATGGGTATTTTTTCTGCTTGCTGTACTGTACGAAAGTAGGTGGAGAAGAAGTTCATGATTTGAAGAACGCTGAGCCATTTTTCTAGGATGGGAATTTTGAAACCAATATCTTGAATTTGTTGGCAAACTCTGTTGCATGCTTGATCGAGTATTTGATGGCAAAGCTCTTGATCAGGTCCGTCAGGAGTCCATTCGACGGTATGGATGAGTTGTACTTTTCCATCGAGTACAAAGAGATTTTTGTATTTAGAGATGCTGTTTTGTTTGCCAAGGATTTTGCAGGAAAGTACGAGGTTTTGGGTTTCTTTGCCGAGAATATGTAGCTGCTCCTCTGTTAGGGAGTTTTCTTGGATGAGTCTTTGCAGGATTTGATCGAAGCTATGAAAAGGAGTTTCCTGGTGAAGCTGACAAAGTTCTTTCATCGATAAAAGGTGTTGTTGGAGTAGGGTGTCATCAATGCTGGGATTTTTGCTCCACTCTTGTATGAAGTTTTGATCAAAGAGCTGGCCTGTCCAAAAGCCTTTGAGGTAATAGTCTAGCATGGAAATGACGTGGCCTACGTAAGTGTTTTGGTAGCAAGGATGGATTATGGAATAGTTTTGCTGCTGGGGATTCATGTTTAGGCTGAAGAAAGGAATGGTGTCATGAAGATATATGCCCTTAGCAATTTCTTGCACGATTTGGAGGATTTCTTTTTTGTCTAAGAGATTACTCCCTTCAGTCTTTGGGATGAAGAAGAGATAATCATCATAAAGGGAAGATTGTAGTTCTTCGAGAAGATCTACAATGATGCCCGTCTCATGGCGTACGCCTCCTACGTCTCGCGATACAGTAATCGTTTCTAACGGATGAGGTTCCCAATGATTTTCCGCTATTGTGGTGTTGAAAACGTTAGTTAGTCGATCTATTTGGATTTGTTCTCGAAAAATAGTGACAATGGGTACCATTCGACCGCTTAAATATTCTTCAGGATCTGGCTTCCATTTTCTCCACGGAACATCTCTTCCCCCATTTATAATAAACCCTTTCTCTACATGTGCCCAAGCTCTGTATCCATCAGACATTGTTTTGCAATATATTTCTCTACCAAACTTATTTTCTCCAACTTTATTAGCTGGATCAGATACTGCTGCCAAAATATACTCGCGGTTTTTTGGAGTATCTTCCTTTAAGTGGCCAGGAGCATCTCTAAATATATGACCCAATCTACTTCCAGTTTCCATGATACGAGGTGAAGTCCAAGACTTTTTTTCTTCAGCCTGAATTGTTTTGGAATCAATTTCATCTTTAGCAGAAGCTTTTAAATGAGGGAAAATTATTATCTCATTTTTATGAGAATTGTAAACTATATCTAAGTTGGAATTTTTTAATTTTTCCAATGTTAAGGGACTACATAATTTATTATTAGAACAAGGATTAATAATCTTATGAGCTGGGATAATTAATTCGGTTCCATCAGCCTTTGTTAAAGTTCCCAATACTATACTTTTCCATAGCCAGAATCTAAAATAGTTCCCTTCTTTATCTATGTATCCTTTACTTAAAGGTTGCATTCTTTTGACTAAATGATTAATTACACTATTTCGGTGTAAATTTTCTGGGGCAACAAAAGGTACATATGGGGAAGAAATACCTTTCGAAAAGTTTGCGTACGTCATATATATCCAATAAGTTTTAATTATTATCTTCTGGCAACCTAGCTGACCAATCAAAAAGTTTACTATTTAAATATTGAAGAATAGTTTGTTTAATAGCGCGATGCCAAACTTGCCATTCAGCGCTATATTCATTCGGATTATTTTGCATATTTTCTAATAGCAACACCGCATAAGAAATTTGAAATTTATATCTCTGATTGTAAAGTTGAACAAATGCTAAAGCACACGAAAAAATATCAGTTGTAGAAAGTTTTAAATGTTTTTGTTCTTCTTTTGTCACTCCGGTAACTCTATAAACGCTTTCATTCCATTCAGCACTACATTCTTCGCCTGTGCAAACTATGGTAAAAAAAAGAGAGTACATTCCATCGGTTGAAAACTCTTCTTGAAGTACTTTTGGTTCAACTAATTGCCAAATTTCGTAAAAGAAAATCATACTAATGGTAAAAGCTTGTTCTACAGTGAACTTTTCGGGGATATTGTTGAGAACTGAGGTGGAAGCTGTCATTTTTAACCTATAGTATTAGATATTTTTTCTGGCCAAGTGGGTAATTCGTCAAACCAATTAAAACTGTCGTCATTCATATAGTTCTCTACTGTATCTTTAATCGCTTTATCCCAACATTTCCATTCATCTTGATGTAACTCAGGATGTTTTTTCATAGATTCTAGTAGCACAACTGCATAGAAAAGCCGATTTTCATAACGCTTATTGTGATGCTTACAAAATTCAATAGCGCAATCAAAAGTCTCGTCTACAGTTAAGTTAAGATTTCTTTGTTTTTCTTTAGGTATTTTCATAAAACGATAAATGGCTTCATTCCACTCTGCAGAAGATTCGTCACCAGTACAGATTGTTACAAAGAATAAAGAAGAAGTCCCCGTTATACGTTCCTGATCTAATACTTTTGGTTCTACCAAACTCCATAATTCATAGAAAAAAAGCATACTAATAGTAAACGCTTGTTCTACAGTGAACTTTTCAGGAATCTTGTTGAGAAAAGAATTCATATGATTACCTAATGTAAATTTGAACAAAATAATTTTAAAGAGGGAATCTTTTATAAACGTCAGATAAAGATCAAGATAATTTTACTAAATTAAAAATAAAACCTTTTGAAGAACTCCGTTAGATATTTCATAAAGGTGTAATTATTAAAACTATTGCTAGAAATTTTACGCATTTTTTCCGCAATTGACTGGAATTTAAAAGAATATTTATGAATAAAAATAGAAAATTTACAATATTTTTCTGCCTATAAAAACTCGTTCTCATGTATTCTTTTCGATTCGGAATGATTGGTGATAGCGGACTCATAATCCTGTTCTCATTGATTCCAATTGGTTCAGAAATTCTCTCCTTGTCTTTGTTCAATAAAATAATACCTTAATCAGGTTCCGCAACTCACCTCTGAATCAAAAGGTATATATTATTCGTTTTTAACTAATTCTTGTTCAATTTCTGCAATTGTTGGAAGTGATCCTTTTAAGTTATCTGGAAGAGAATTAACAATTTTAGTTTCGTATTCAGCTACTCCTAAAGGCTTATTAACATCTCTTAAAGCATATTCCACGACGATTTTATTTTTTGTTTTGCAAAGAAGCAGCCCAATAGTAGGGTTATCATCCGTGTGTTTTATTGTCTCATCAACAGCTGTTAAATAAAAATTCATCTTTCCGACATACTCAGGCTTAAAATCTTCCGCTTTTAATTCTATCACAACAAAACACCTAAGTTTTAAATGGTAGAATAAGAGATCTAGTCGAAAATTCTGATTGCTAATTTGTAACTCTACTTGTCTACCCACAAAAGCAAAACCAGAGCCTAGTTCTAATAAAAATTTTTGAATATGTTGTAATAATCCGTTTTCTAGTTCTTTTTCATCAAATTTTTTTGTAAGAGTCAGGAAATCAAAACAATATGGATCTTTCAGTGTCTGTTGCGCTAGATCTGACTGTAACGGGGGTAAAGACTTGTGAAAGTTAGTTAATGCCTGTCCTTTTCTCTTATAAAGTTCCTTATCTATCCAATAAACCAGAAGCTTTCGACTCCACCCATTAGTAATAGTTTTGGATATATACCAAAGCCTCTCTTCTCTATCACTAACTCTCTGAAATAGAACAATATTATGACCCCATGGAATTTGTCCAACAAGCTGTTGGATAATTTGCTTATCTGGATATTCTTTAGCAAACTGAACCATATAATTGATATTTGTACGTGAAAAGCCTTTTATATTAGGAAACTCACATTTGAGATCACTAGCTAGGTTATCAATAGTTTTAGAACCCCAGCCTTCTTCTTTTTGTTTTATCTTAATTGAAGTTCCTATTTCCCAATATAATTGAATCAGTTCACAATTTACAGAGAGAGCCGCTTTAACTTGTGAGATTTGTATTTTCTCTTTAAGCTGTTTTAGAAATTCTTGATAGTTTTTGATAGATAATTGATTCTGAGCTTCAACACTGGTTTGAGTCATAAAAATCTCCTTTTCAGGAGGAAAGGATTCCATAAACATCTAGTTTATGCAACAAAATTTATTTGCACCTAAAAATTTACGAATGTAGACTCTTTTCTCTTACATATATTTATTCATTAACTCAAGAATTTAAACGGTTTTATGGATATAGATACAATGATCACCACAGCAGCTGAACAATTAACAATTGAATATTTTAAACCGATATTTAAGAAATATGGTGAAGAGTTAAAAAATTTTCTAGCAAAAAGAACTGCAAGAAAAATTTTAATGTTTCAAAAAAATCTTGGTTCTAAAATTCCAGAAAGAATCATTAATAGATTTAGAGATGTCGCAAATACAAAAACACTACAAGAATTCTATACTGGATTAGTCGCTTGCTCATATACACATGAAGAGGATGACGATGAAATACTTATATTATGGAATCTCGTAGAAGGAACTCCTACTAGAGTACTTCTAACGCATTTCTTTATTTATCAAGCTATTTACCGTGCTTTTAAAGGAACAAATAATAATCTTCAGCTTTATTCTGATAGAGGTAAATGTTCTGTCTACATTTCTTCAAAAAACCTCCAAGAAGTATTACAATTAAAAGATGTAGATTCTAAAAAAATTGCTAAATATTTACATTATCTTAAAGTCAAAGATTTAATTTCTACATTTGCGCATGGTTATCCAAGCGAGATAACGGCTTATACAATCGATGAAAAATTTTATACAAACAATTCCATAACTTCAAAAGAACTTGGATGTTATATCACACCGTCTAATTTAGGTGCAGAACTGTATTTAGCAGCCCATGGAATTAAAAATATTGCTGTTGCGAAATTCTTTCAAATTATAGGTCTAGAGCAACCCGATGAATTAATTCCAATGTCTAGAATAGGAATTCGTGCTTTACCAATTGAAACATAAGTTCTGTAGTGGAATATTTAATTTTGTTTTGCTACTAAATATACAAAGACAAAGTTTTCCGCATTTTTTCCGCAATTGATCTGAATTTCAAAGAATATTTACGAATAGAATAGAAACTTTACAAAATTTTTCTGCCTATAAAACTGTGTTCTAATGTATTCTTTTCGATTCGGAATGATTTGTGATAGCGGACTCATAATCCTGTTCTCATTGATTCCAATTGATTCAGAAATTCTCTCCTTCTATTTGTTTAATGAAGTAATGCCTTAAACAGTACACTTTTCTAATAAAATTCCTTTACAAAAGCAGTAAAAACCATATTTTCTCTTTATTTTTACGCCTGATATATTTTATATGGCTTCAAATCATTTATTTTAGCAGATTTTTTGTATTCAATCCCGACTTCACAAACAATGATAAATATCTTTTCTGTGCCCAACTTCTACAATAAGAATGATAAGACAATCTTCTTCAACCGTATAAACAATACGGTAATCTCCAACACGGATGCGATATAACAGTGGATCATTATGTCCTGATAATTTTTTATATCCATCAGGCTTAGGATTTTCTTTTAGGAGATCAATTTTCTCTACAATCTTCTCTTGATCTTTTTTGGGAAAACGTAGGAGTTTTTTCGCAATCTTACGAGGTATCTGTATATTATATTTCATTACATGCGCTTTTTTAACTCATCCCAAGGAACTAATTTTTCCTTGCCAGATTTAATATTTTTTAAAGTCTCCTTAGCTCTACCAACAAGCCACTCGTCTTCCATATCCTCAATTTTTTCAAAAGCAGAACGAAGTAAGAGTTCTCTCATCGTTATACCTAGCTTTGCGCAAGCCGTTTTGAGGTACATATGCTCAGTAGGAGACATATCTATAGTAAGTCTTGATTTTTCTTTCATTTTTCTACCTGGTCAGATGTGTTTATTATACAGAAATCTGTATTTCTGTGAAAGAAATTTCATAACCATTTTATTATAAGATAGTTAAGAAAACTTTTATTTAAAAAAATTTTAATTCAATGGATATCTTATATCTTTTTAGTTAGCCTATAAGGATTTTTAATATTAATTATATAATCGAGCATCTAATAATGAAACTACAAGGTACAGATGAAGAATCAAAAGTTTTTGACAACATTATGTACAAGTTACGGGATGAGTTAGATCCCGAAATAAATGCCTGTCCATTTCTTACTCAAATGTTTGATCAAATTACTATTAAAATCGAAAAGTTTAGAACTTTATATAAAAAATCAAAGTTTGACCAAAAAAGATTACCAGAACTTACTCAACTTTTAATGAATATTTATTATTTATCTTTTAGTGACATTTTTATACACCGTAAAATTCAATCTATCTTTAAACAGATTATCAAACCATCTTCTGAATTTAAAAAAATCTTCGATCTCTATTGTATGGAAAATTCTATGCAGCGAAGCAATGCACTTTGGGAAGCTGTGATTAATTTCATATTACTTTTTGAAAATGAATCTATTGAATTTATTAAAAAAAAGTTGAAGAGTCAGAAGAAAAATCCTAATAATAAAAAACTGATTTTTGCAGAACTGATGAAAAATCATCCTAGATGGCGAGGTTATGATAAATATAGTGAACGCATGATGAAGTTTTCTAACAAATACCCTAACCCTTTAAAACATGAAATTTCTGTGACTTTGTACTATTTTATTCATGGTATTCAATCTTCTTGTATAGACAGTGATTTACTCACACCTTTCAATCTTCTTACCAATGTTTGGCCAAATTTAATAGCTATTTTAGAAGGCAGGTAATATTCCCAAACTAAAGATATAGTAGATTTTCATCCAGATAGCATTAATAATCCTGGTTAAGGTACACGTATCCATTTTTACGCATTTTTTCCGCAATTGACTGGAATTTGAAAGAACAAATATGAATGAAACAGAAAGTTTGCAAAATTTTTCTGCCTATCAAACTGTGTTCTACTGTATTCTTTTTGGTTCGGAATGATTTGTGATAGCGG
>JBOFEG010000008.1:0-3066 GCA_051647685.1 Chlamydiales bacterium | reverse complement strand
AAAGAAAAGTAGGAATACAAAGGTTAAATCCAAAAAAATAAGGAATTATCTATCTTATTAGTAATAGAGATCCTTTCCATGATGTATAATCTCAACAACTCGACCATCGTGGAACAATCCTTGATACCTTGTTATATTTATTAAAGATCCCAACTTAATCCAAGGGTAGAGTAGGAATGTTTTCCCAATAAATTTTTCCTGCCTCAATTCGAATAGTAGAAAGATCTAATTCTTGATATTGGGGAGAATAATTCGACCATTTTATACTTAATAAAACCTTATTTTTCTGAATTTTAAATCTAAAGATTCCTGCCTCATAGTACTTTTTTTCTAATCGACCTTTGAAGGATTTATCATTAATAAAAATTTCTTTTACATGTTCACAATGAAGCTTTCCTATTAAATTCGGATAGGGACTTTCTTGAGAAAGCTCAATGTCACAATCTTGTTGATCCGTTTCTGCACTAGCCATTGTTAAAATAATCGTGTCTTCTGAATGATTAATATCTAAGTCTCCATCATGGAAATAAGCTGTATAATTGTTGATATCCATAGTCTATTCCCACCATACTTGACTTGGATGATAAAGGTGAAAGGGTTCACTTCCATTTCTGACCGGTCTTCGATTGGCATCTAAGTATTTATCATGTCTATTTTTTTTATTCGGGTTTAAACGATGATAATTGGAGTGTCCATTATGCCCAGGCTCTTTAGGATCTCCTGGATCATATTCAATAATTTCCCCGGTTATCTTGTTTTTAAAAAGAAAAATGGGTATCAGCTTTAGCTTGAGGATGACTAATATCTTCCCAGTTTTTATCTTCAAACGGATTTTCTGGAAAAGTTGGATCAATTCCACCCGCTTTCTTTCTTTCTAAGTATTTGTGATATTCTTTCGTCCGATATTTTTCTTGATAATGGTTTATTAACTTTCCAGTCCCATATCCTACTAAGGCGCCACCTGCAATTATCAATGCACTGGGACCTAACAGGGGACAACTTAAAATACAACCAGCAGCTCCAAAAGTGAATCTAAGAACATTCACTTGAAAGTTTCCATCGGGATCGCAATAAAAGACAGGATTGTCCAAACAATACTGCAGGGGATGTTCTCGATGGGGATCTTCTATTTTATCTGGAGTTAGCCATATTTTCAGCGAAGGGCTATAGTAGCGATCACCATAACAGATCAAGTCAGTCTCTACATCATAGTATTTACCCGCAAAAAACCAAGGAACGATAAAAGATTCGCTCGCTAGATTTTGACCATAGGCATCGTGAAGATAAGATATTTTTTCTTGAGTATCGATGTTGATAAGATGAGAGATGTGTCCAATATTATTGTGGATGGGAGCATAGACAGAATCTTTTGTTTCAATAGCAACAGGTCTCATTAGGTCTTTGTGCAAGGAGAGACCGGGAACCTGAAGATAGATTAATGTATCATCTCGAATGACTCCGATAGTTTCTTTGCCAATAGAAAAGTATTTCTCTTTGATCTCGTTTTTGTCTTTTACTATAGTTTTAGAGAGTCTTTGACCTCGATCTCCATAAGTATAAGTCACAGTAAGAGTAGGTGTGATAGTCTTGATTAATTGATTTTCTTCGTTGTATTCATATTCAATTATCTTCCCTCCAATTATTTGAGAGATGACCCTACCAAGCTCATCCAGTTTATAAGAGATATCTTGGTAGTGATTTTCGTGAACCAGTTTGTTTTTTTCATCATAAGAATACTCTTCTACGTTTTGATCTTGAATACGGGTAAGTAATTGATACTCGGAATTATAGTAACATTCTTCACAGTGAAATGGACTTGTAGTGGATAAAGTTAAACCGTCACAACCCTCACTAGCTGTATAAGTGACTTCACCTAAATTTCCGATAAGCTTTTCTATGATAGGATGATCGGCGGAGTTGTATTCATAAGCATGAGTGTAAAGAAGATCGCCTTTTTCTGTATGTCGTGTGATTTCTAATAAGTGGTTTTCATCATAATGGTATTCTACATATCCGGATTTTCCTAGTTCTAGTTTTGTTACTCGGTCTCGTTCGTCATACTCTATTATAAGATCAGTAAAAACAGCTCGAGAAAATAGAAAGAAAGCGAAAAAAAATAGAAGTCTCATAATATCCTTAAAAATAAGGAGAAAATGTAAATTTTTTTACTGCTTTTGTAAAGGAATTTCATTAATTAGTATGAACTTCAAACTCTTCTAAAGATTTTGACTCTATTTCCATCAGATTAAATATAAGAGGACTTCGATAACCTTCTCTTGGAATAAAGAGGAGTTTATTCAATGAAAAGCCGGGGTGAATTAGTTCATCTCTAGCTGTCTTCAAGCTAAAATCAAGGTCTAAGGCTTGATTAGCTTCTGAAGATTTTATGCCATCAATAACGGCTGGAATAACTAAAGGAAATATAATAAGAGCTCCAACTCCATATCCAGCAACTCTTCCTATAGTAGATGTATGAACTCTAGAGGCCACTTGATCATAGTTTGCACAAGGTAAGTTTATTCTTCTCGGAGAAAAATCGTATGTTTTATAGGAGTTATTTTTGATAAAGATTTGTATCGGTTGATATCCCGCACGAATTACATTTCTATCTAAGTAATTCTTGCAATCTGTTTCGTCAAACTTTTTGGCTGCTACAAGCACACTATTATTTTTTGATTCAGTGGAGTTCACAAAAGTTACCGGAGAATAATCTTGTAAAGGAGCTGCTCTATAGCTCGCGCATCCGGTTAGAATAATGGATAGGAAGATAAGTAGACTCTTTTTCATAGAAATCCTTTGCTACGATAAGACTGTGATTAGTTGTCATCTAACAACAAAAATATTTAATAAGGAATATAAAGAAATTTATTTAATTCTAGAATTAGATGAGATATATTATATTAATTTTTTTAATCTCGAATAAATATTTAAAATACTTTTTATGTTTATATAAAATTTAATAAATCTATTTTGAAAAATGAGATTTATAACCTTATCTCTAAATACGTTACAGTATCTTTTAATATCTTTGAATTCATCTTCTTAGTGCTATTTTAGTTCCAGAAA
>JBOFEG010000007.1:0-33443 GCA_051647685.1 Chlamydiales bacterium | reverse complement strand
CAACATAGAAGAAGGCGATATCTCTTTGCATTAATCATTTCCATAATATCTCTACCTTCCTCTTTTGTGAATCCAATAAATTGGAGGTGAGAGACAATGCCACAACGCCCTTCATCAACATGAATTTGAATAGTAATTTCATTGGTAGCGGAGTTTGGAATGACGTGAAAGCTTAGTTGGGATTCAAAATATCCTCGCTTAATGTATAATTCCTTTAATTTATTAAAGGCCGTATTAAATTCGTCACGATCAAATATGGAACCGGGTGTTATATCAAGTTCTTTTTGTAATTTTTTTGTTGAGAAGTATTTATTCCCTACCCAATCTATTTTTTGAATGATTGGTTTTTCCCAAAGCATAAGAGTAACGGCCAGACCGCCGTCTTCTATAGTAATGCATGGTTCAATCCGAAAATAGTTTTCTGATAAACTTTTTAAGTCCTGATCAAATATGTCCTGAGAAAAATAAGAACCTTCTTTCGTTTGCAATCGATTTTTGATGTCATCTGTATTATAGGTAGAGGAACTCGGAGTCACACCGATCCTAATCGATTGTACAATTTTTTCCTCATAGAGCGTATGCTGTTTTGGGAAAGCTACTTCTGATGCATTTAAGCAATAGGAAGAGAACAAAATAAGAAAAATAAAATAATATTTCATCTGTGTGTAACGTTAGAATTTAATAGTTGCTTGGATTATAAAAAACTAACACAAAAAGAGGAACTTAAAATCTTAAAAAGATTGTCTACCCGACAAAGATTTACTGAGCGTTTGAGAATCAATGTAATCTAAAGAGCTCCCAAGAGGTATTCCTAGGGCGAGTCTAGAAATTCTTAAAAGGGGAATGTCGTCTAAAATTTTTTTTAAATAGATAGCTGTTGCATCTCCTTCAAAGGTAAAATCAAAGGCAAGGATAATTTCTCGCACTTGTAATTGGCAAATTCGCTTGTGTAATTCAGCAATTCTAAGCACTTCCGGATTGATTCCATCTATAGGCGATAAAAGACCTCCCAGTACGTGATACATACCAGTAAATTTTTGTGTTCCTTCTAAAACAAAAACATCTTTGGAGGAAGCAACGACACACATAACAGTTGAGTCTCTTATAGGAGAGCAAAATGGACATTCCGACTTTTCTATTAAGCATCCGCAGACTGAACAATTATGAATATAGGTGCTTAAATTTATAAGTATATTTGCAAATCTTTCTCTATCTTTATTCGACCAAGAAATAACTTGAAAAGCAAATCTTTCAGCAGTTTTCTTCCCAACCCCGGTAAACTTAGAAAAAAGATGCATTAGATTGAGTAGATTTTTTGGATATTTCGCCATATAGAGTGTCTCTTTTCGATTCAATTAATATTTATTAATAATATATTTTTTATCTATTTTACTCATCCATTTGAAGACTTATAATAGACCATTTGCTTTTATCGTTTAATCTGATAAAATTGTTTCCAATAAAAAAAGATATTTACGAATCATGAAGAAAACTACTGCTAGGATTATAGGAACTGGATCTTATTTACCTCAAACTATTCTTTCCAATCACGATTTAGAAAAAATAGTTGACACTTCGGACGAATGGATTGTATCTCGGACTGGAATGAAGGAACGGCGATTGGCGGGTCCATCTGAATACACTTCTGATATGGGCTATTTAGCCGCTGAAAAAGCGATCCAAGCGGCACAAATAGATAAAAATGAAATTGATTTCATTATATTTGCCACATTGACTCCCGATTATATGTTTCCCAATACGGCTTGTTTGATACAAACAAGACTTGAAATTGAAAAAGCTGGGGCTGTAGACATACAGGCAGCTTGTACTGGGTATCTATATGCTTTATCGATGGCAAAGTCTTTTATTGAATCGGGAGCCTATAAAAATATCTTAGTCGTAGCCTCAGAAAAATTATCTTCTATTGTAGATTATACGGATAGAAACACCTGCGTCTTATTTGGAGATGGTGCCTCCGCTTGTGTAGTCTCAGGTAAAGGGGATGGTTTGGTCGTTCACAATCTCTGTTTGGGTTCAGATGGACAATATGCGGATTTATTAATTCTCCCGGGTGGCGGCTCTAGAAATCCAGCCAGTAGCGAAACTATTGCAAAGAAAATGCATTTTGTTCAAATGGAAGGTAAAGAAATATTTAAACACGCCGTTCGACGAATGGCGTCTGCCGCGAGTATTGTATTGAATCAAGCGGGTCTAACGCAGGACGATATTCGTTGGCTTGTTCCGCATCAGGCAAATATTCGAATCATTGAGGCAATTGCTAGACGTTTCTCCTATTCAACCGAGCAAGTGTTCCTCACGGTACAAAAATATGGAAATACATCGGCCTCATCGATTGGTATTGCGCTTGATGAACTTATCAGAGAAGGTGGTTTAAAAAATCAGGATCATATTATGCTAGTAGCTTTTGGTGCTGGTCTCACTTGGGGTGCCGGTATTTTAACGCAAGAGAGTAGTTTATGAAAGAACAACAAACAGCTTTTATCTTCCCAGGTCAGGGAGCTCAATATGTCGGTATGGCAAAAGATTTTTTTGAGCAATTTGCTATTGCAAAACAAACTTTCGAAGAAGCATCCGATGTATTAAAAAAATCTCTATCTGATTTAATTTTCTGTGGATCAGCTGACGAATTGACAAAGACAAAAAATAGCCAAGTAGCTATCTATGTCGCAAGTATCGCTGTAATGCGAGTACTGCAGGAATATTTTCCAATTATACCAAAAGTTTGTGCGGGACTCAGTCTCGGCGAATATACCGCTTTGACTAGCGCAAATATTTTAGAATTTCATTCTGGACTTCGCCTCGTTAATATGAGAGCCACTCTTATGCAAAAAGCGACTATCCAATCTCCCGGTGTCATGAGCGCCGTTATTGGCTTAGAAGAGAGTGAAGTAAGGCAGAGTATACTAGCTACCGAATTAGAAAATGCAGTGTGGATAGCCAATATTAATGACCCAAAACAAATAGTAATTTCTGGAACGAGGGACGGCGTTCGCATTTTATCTGAATTCCTCAAACAAGAAAAAAGAAAGAGAGTTATACCCTTAAATACGTCAGGTGCTTTTCATAGTGAACTGATGAGATCTGCAGCATGTGGCTTGCAAGAATCTTTAACAAATACCCAGTTTTTTCCCTCTTCTATATCGATTGCAATGAATTATACGGGGAAGGTTCCAATCTCTTTGGAAGAAATGAGAGCTAATTTGTTCAATCAGTTGACTGGAACCGTCCGTTGGTATGATTGTATACAATCCATAGAACAACTTGGAGTTGATCAATATATAGAGATTGGCCCTGGAAAGATCCTTACAAATATTAATCGTAGAATTGGAATAAAGACACCTACTGTTTCTGTAGAAAATGTTTCCGATTTTAATACCTTGAGAAGTGTATGCACAAGTTATTAGAAGGAAAAAAAGCTATTATTACGGGTGGGACCTCTGGAATCGGTAAAGCGATTGCAGCGATCTTTCTTCATCAGGGAGCAACTGTTTTGATTCTTGGTACGAATAAGGAAAAAGCTATAGCTGCAGTTGAAGAGATAAAAACAGAGAATCAGCATCCTGGGGCGTGCGCTTATTGCATAGTAGATGTTGGAAATTCGGCCGAAGTTGAATCTAATATTAAAAGACAAATTCAGGAATGGGGGAACCATATAGATATTTTAGTCAACTCGGCTGGAATAACTTCCGACAAACTTCTCCTCCGAATGACAGAAGAGGATTGGAGTCGCGTGATATCTGTTAATTTGGATTCTATATTTCGCGTTACAAAAGCGGTACTCCCCACAATGATGAAAGCCAGAAGTGGAAAAATTATTAATATTGCATCAGTGATTGGAGTGATTGGAAATCCAGGACAAACCAATTACGCAGCATCGAAAGCTGGGATGATTGGTTTCTCGCGATCTTTGGCTAAAGAAGTTGCCAAGCGAGGAATTTGTGTTAATACTATTGCGCCTGGATTTATAGAGACTCCTATGACAGACAAATTAACGCATGAACAACGAGATTCTATTTTGCACACTGTTCCGATAGCTCGGTTTGGCAAAGCTACGGAAGTTGCAAATGTAGCTCTTTTTCTTGCGAGTGAATTATCTAGCTATGTAACAGGAGCAGTTCTCCCCGTAGATGGAGGAATGCTCGCATGAAGTCATTTTTTATGAATCACACAATATATAACCCTAAGGAAGGCAGGTATGTCTACAAAAAACAACACAGAAACACTCATAGAAGAAATAATTGAAATTATTTCTGAGCAACTTGGAATCGATGCAGAAAGCGTTACACCAGAAAAAGCTTTTGGTGAAGATCTTGCTGCTGATTCTTTGGATCAAACAGAATTAATCATGGCTCTTGAAGAGAAATATGGCCTTGAAATTCGTGAAGAAGATGCAGAAAAACTAAAGAAAGTGAAAGATGTAATTTCTTATATCGAACAAAAACTGGGTCAGTCTGGTTAAAGTCTTACTAATTCCGTCATAATTTCTCGGATTTTCCGTTAGATCTAATAGGGAAAGATGTATTCAGAACTTTTGACCGCCCTCTCTTTAATTTAAATTTTTTTCATTGTTATATTGCCAAAAAATGATTTAAGAATCATTTTTTGGCAATATATACATGAAAGTATATGAAGACGATTTTTGTTCGCAATAGTGGGTTTGGCGATAATATTTGGGCAGAGCCTATCGTTCGCCATTTTCTTGGAGAAGGAGAAGATGTCCTTATCTTTACCCCTTATCCTTGTATTTTTGATCATTACCCTACCTCGCGACTCTATATCAATTGTCACGAAAAAATATTCCCGATCCAAGAGTATCCAATTGATCTGAAGTTTGAAGAAAAACCCAAAATGCACTATTTAGAAGCCTTTCGGGAGCAGGCAGGCCTTCCTGACTTGAAGCTTAGTTATCCGCGGCTCTATCTCTCGAAAACAGAGAAAAAGAGGAAGATCAAAAAGAGCTATGCCATCTTGCATCTTGATTTCTATGAAGTCGAAAATAAATTCCGCAATAGCTATGGAATTAACTGGCCAGAAGTCGTTGCTTCCATCCGCTGTTTAGGACTGGAACCGATACAGATTTCTACATATTGCAATGATCGCATCGCACGGTGGGTAAAAACGAAAGATTTTCGACAGATCATGTCACTCTGTTATTATGCCGATCTTTTTATTGGGTTAGATTCTGGCCCAAGTCATATCGCTGCTGCGATGAATATTCCATCTGTAATCTTTTTTGGCTCAGTAAATCCTCATTTTCGCCATTTGGATAATAAGAAAAAAGTCTTTTTACAAAGTCCATGTCCCTTTGCCCATTGTTATCACGAAATTCCCAATACTTTTGGTCAGCGATGCCGTCTTGTTAGTCTCAATCAAGCTCCTCCCTGTTGTATTCATAAAACCGAGAACGTCATCAAAGGAATTAAAGAAGTTCTACAAACATAGTTGTGAATGAGTATCTCGGTTTTAGTCCGAATCCTTATTGAATTAGAGTTTGTAAGATTTGATTTCTACCCATGCCGTCCGAAATTGAATAGGGGATATCAGATGCTCAAAAAAGAGAAGGGGAACTTTATCGTTTTCGAGCTTATCTGTAACTTTTTTAATTTGTGGCAGTATGGCCGGATGTTTTAGAAGCTTTTTGTCAGGTAAAAAAACATAACAAGAGTTGCCATTCTGCACTAAAATATCAGGCTGATACATAAAATTGATAAATTCATATGTTAGATGTTCTCTTGTAGAGGCGACTGGAATGGCACAACTCTCTAACGTAATAAAAGTTCCCTCTTTCGGAAAAACAAAGTCAATAAAATCAAATTGTAATTGCATGCGAAGCATGTTAGAGCTCATGCTTACCGTTAAAGGACAGTTGCGCGTCGCGAGTAAATAACCCGCTCGATAATCCGAATAGGCTTCTATCCATCGCTTTTGCTCTTTAAGAAGAGTTTTTACGGAGTATAATTCAGTATCTGTTAGTAGTTTTTTAGAGCCATATAAGTAAAAAGCAGCAAGATTAATTACTTCGAAGGGATCATTTTGAAGGGAAATTTTGTAGGTAATTGCCTTTTCTTTAAAAACATGATCCCAATTCAATTGGGACGCGGCCCCTTGGAAAAAATTCTTATCTATACCCAGTCCCATTACTTCCCAAGTAAATGGGATAGAATAGTCTAAATTTGGATCAAACTGGTTATGTATAAATTCAGCAGTTGAAAAAATAAGTTTGCTTTTATCAATTTTTTTTATAAGGCCATATTCTATAAGATATTTAATACTATATTCTGACGGAATAATTAGATCGTATCCTTTCCCACCCGTTGCTTTTAATTTTACAAGTAATTCTTCATTAGAGCTGTAATAATGAATTTGGATCGGAATATTCTTTTCTTTTTGGAATCGTTCAATAAGCTTTGGATCAAAAATATCTGACCACGTGAAGATATGTAGTGTATTTTTGTCGTAAGAAAAAGAGTTTTGGATTTTTACAAAAAGTAAAATGCATATAAAGAGAGAAATCCATCCAAAAAATATAATTGTATGTAGCCAATGTTTTTTCATTATAAGAGCCTAGATTTGCGACTTAAAAAGAAAAAGACAACAGCGAAGATTATACTGATGCTCAATAATATGGCAGAAAATGCATTTAAAATTGGTGAGATCCCATAACGAATGAGAGAGAGAAAATAAATAGAGAGAGGTTCTACACTAGTACCAGAACAAAAGTAAGAGAGAACAAAATCATCGAATGAGAGAATAAATATTAAAAGAGCTGTTGAAAATATAGTGGGCACTAAAAAAGGAATAATAATGCGAAAAAAAGTTTGCACTCGAGATGCACCCAGAACAAGAGAAGATTCTATCAATTTTCCATCTAATTGCTCATAGCGAATATGTACGATAGGAATAAATAGTCCCAGGCCGAGTATCGTATGTGCAATGATCAGAGTTACATATCCAAGTGGAACATTGAATAGAGTAAAATACCCGAGCAACCCAACTCCCAGTACCGTTTCTGGTATGATTAAATTAACGTAAAACAGAGGAATCATTCTCTTAATATTACCTCCACAAGATCGATAAAAAATTAAGAGGGTTCCCATAGAGAGACTTAAAAAAGTAGCGGTCGTCGATACGATAAGAGAGGTCCTGAACGCTCGCCAAAGATCGGTTGCACCAAATAATTCTCGATACCACTTCAGAGTGAATTCTTTCCAAGGCGAAGGAAAGCCGCTCGTGTTAAAAGAAAAAATAATCAGCACAACAATAGGCACGTATAGAAAAATATATATTCCTGCAACGACGATTAATGGGAATTTAGTTTTATAAGACATTAGCGATTTTTATTTTGTGGTTGTTTAAAAAGAGAATGGATAAGCCAATAAAATAGTCCAGCCGCTGCAAGGAGAGCCAAGGTACTTATTATAGTGAAGGCAGCAGCCAGTCCCTCTGTCCCTTCTCCAAGTACAAATAATGTCAATACATTGCCAACAAAATAGGTTTTATCGCCTCCCATTAATTCTGGAATAATGAATTCGCCAAAAGAGGGAATGAAAGCTAAAAAAAATGCCGTGCGAACTCCTGGCATTGTTATGGGAAGAAGAATTTTTAGGAATGTTTTCTTAAAGGATGCGCCTAAACTAAGCGAGGCTTCTAACAATTTATGATCAGTGCGCTCGAGTGCGGAATAAATGGGAATGATTGTAAAGGGTAGGTAGTAATAAACCATCATAAGAATAATGGCAAAAGGAGAATTCAAAAAGGGTATAGGTGTTTTAATAATTCCGATCGATTGAAATAAATGATTGACTACTCCATTTTTTTCTAATACATAGAACCATGCATATACGTGCAAAAGGAAGTTAGTCCAAAAGGGGACAATTAAAAAGAACAGATATAAATTTTTAAATCGTTTCCCATAGAAAGTGACAAAATAAGAAAAAGGATAGGCGAGTAGAATACAAATACAGGCAACAACCGTTGCAAGAATAAATGAATTAAAAATCACTTGCAGATAAAACCATTTTCCCAAATGCAAGAAATTCTCTAGCGTAAAAGAGATATTTTTATCAATCGAGTGGCGAATGAGACTGGAAAAGATTACAAAAAGCAGCGGAAGGTAAAAAAAAGAAATCTGCCAAACTACTGCTGGGATTCCAATGATAAAACTGGAGTTTTTTTTCATATCATTTTTCCAGAAGTACTACGTTTTCTTTTTGCCAATATAAATATACCTCATCGTCATAATCAATATTTTCTGGAGTGAAATGCTCTTCATTTTGCTCAAATACCTGTAGTTTTACGGTATTATTGATAATCACGTTATACTGAGTAGATCTGCCGTAGTAGACAATAGAGTCTACGATACCTTTTAATGTATTAGAGAATTTGGTATTGGGTTTTTTAGAGATGAAAATTTTTTCGGGACGCAGGCTCATAATGGCGGCAGAACCATTGATCATCCAAGGTTTTTTCTGTGGAACCACTATATTAATTTTTCCAAGGTCTGGGATTTCAAATTCTGGGTTATCGTCCAAATTGTGCAAAACGCCGTGAAAAATATTGGTTGTCCCGACAAATTTGGCCACGAAGGAGGAATTGGGGAATTCATAGATTTCTTGTGGCGTGCCAATTTGTTCAATATCGCCCTGATGATTCATGATAGCCATGTGATCGGCAACGGTCAGTGCTTCAAACTGATCATGGGTAACATAGATAAAAGTCGTTTCGAGTTCGTGTTGGAGATCGATGAGTTCGATAAGCATTCGCTCTCGCAATTTAAAGTCGAGCGCTGCAAGCGGCTCATCCAAGAGTAACACATCGGGTTTGTTGATAATGGCTCGCGCAAGCGCTACTCTCTGTTGTTGTCCACCGGAGAGTTGAGTCGGAAACTTTTCCATTTGAGATTCAAGATGAAAAGCCTTTACCAGCCTTAAAACCCTTTCTTCTACTTCATCTTTAGGTCGCTTTTGAATAGTTAAACTATAGGCAATATTTTGAAAGACATCTAGATGGGGAAATAGAGCATAATTTTGAAAGACTATCGTAATATTTCTTTGATTGATGGGCAAGTGAGTGATATCTCTGCCTCCCAGATGAATCGTCCCTGATTCTACCTCTTCCAATCCGCCGATTAATCGAAGTAGCGTAGTTTTACCGCATCCACTGGGACCTAACAATGCAAAAAACTCTCCCGAAGGAATAGTCAGATTTGCATCTTTTATGACCATGTGACCACCGATAGATTTTGACAAATTTTGTAATCGAATACTGCGATCTATTGTTTCCACAAGTAAACCTGATTAAATGAGAAAAATTGGAATCAGTTTAAAAACTTTGCCTGAAAAATTCTATGGGAATTTGGAGTTTATAAGAATTAAGGTGAAAAATAAATAGTAGTATTTCAGTGCATGAATATATTCTAATAAATAGTTCTCTATTTTGTAATAGAATCTTGCTTTTTAAGGCTTTATTTTTGAAATATAGATGTTTACTATTTTAAAAGCAGAGGGTTTCTATGCAAAAGAGACAATTAGTTATTATAGGCTCTGGTCCCGCTGGCTATACAGCAGCCATTTATGCTGCTAGAGCTAAACTATCGATAGCTTTATTCGAAGGCTTTTATTCAGGGCCGAGTGGAGGGCAACTAATGACTACTACTGAAGTCGAGAATTACCCCGGCTTCCTTGAGATTACAGGACCTGATTTAATGTCTCGTATGCGAGATCAGGCAAAAAAATTTGGGACAGTACTTCTACCAGAAGATGTAATTGCGGTTGATTTTCGAAAACGCCCATTTGTGATTCAAGGCTCGGATACTCTTATAAAAGCAGATTCTATAATTATTGCGACGGGTGCTACGGCAAAACGATTGGACATCCCTGGAACCCGCGATGGGGAACTTTGGCAAAAAGGAGTCTCGGCCTGCGCGGTCTGCGACGGAGCCATTCCTATCTTTAAAAATAAGGAACTCTACGTTATTGGTGGAGGGGATACCGCTATGGAGGAGGCTCTCTTTTTAACAAAATTTGGGTCAAAAGTCTATATAGTTCATCGAAGAAATGAATTCCGCGCCTCTAAAATTATGGCAGATCGAGCGCTCAAACATCCAAAAATTGAAGTTATTTGGAATCACGTACTCAGTGAAGTTAGCGGCGCGTCCGTAGTCGAATCGGTTACCCTTGAGAATGTTCACACAAAAAAGAAAGAAACATTTCCCGCAGGAGGAGTTTTCTTTGCAATTGGTCATACACCCAATACCTCTTTTTTAAATAACCATATTGATTTAGAGCCCAATGGATATATAAAACTACTGTCTGACTCCAGTAGTCATACGAATATCGAAGGAGTCTTTGCCGCCGGGGATGTGCACGACTATCGATACCGGCAAGCGATTACGGCAGCGGGGTATGGGTGCCGAGCTGCCCTCGATGCAGAAAGATACCTCATGGAGCAGGAGTGAGGATCCAGAGGTAGGTATTCGGGAGTTTCTCTATTTTCTTCTCTTTATATATAGTGAGAGAGGCTTTACTAAACAAATCTACTGTTTCTTCATAACTTCGGGTCTGAATATTCTGAAGCCCATGGACGTAATCAAATCCAGGCATATGCTCTTTGCCGGGGGAGAAAACAATGTCTATATACATAAAATAGCGAAAATTAGGAAAGTGGATTGGGTAGTCTCGTAGGATTTCAATACATGTAGAGGCTGGCGTAATATCGTGGAGAACGAAATATTGCATTAAGAGGTCGACATCCGGCCAAATTTTTTCCAGTCTGGTAATGTCACCGCGCTCTAGAGTAATATTTTTCCATTGTTTTACCAATTTTTTTCCTATAGCAAGTGTTTTCTGGCTGTAATCGATCCCAAGGCCCGGCATACCAAATTGGACACAGAAATCTATTAGGCGAGTAGGAATCCCGCAGCCTAAATCACAAATTGTTCCCCTGGGTTGTAGCAGAGGTATTTCTTCTAACACGATGGGATCTATACTGTTTTTACCAAATGGGACAGAAGCTCTTGCGACTTCGGAATCGTGAATAAGGAATTTAGAAGGACTCTTTACGATAGATCTGACCAGTAAGTTGCCATATCCACCGAGCAGCATTTGAATTAAACTAATGTGATCCACTAAAGATTTCCCGAGAGGAGTCAATTGATAGGGACGTTTCTCGCTATCAATTATTTTGCACTGCATCAGTGTATAAATAGCACTTCGAATAGCAATTCGATCTTTATGAGTTTCAAAAGAGTGTTCTTCTATCTGTTCGTCAGCGATTTTTCCAAGTATATTCTTAGTTGATAAAAAAGATAAGGCAAAGCATCCCATGCTATTGCTAATAAATTGCAGTGGATCCGTTGAATTCATAATAAAAGCATATTACGCTTTTGATCTATAATTATACAATAGTACAGCGACAAAAAAACAACTAATGGATAGAAGAGGGATGATAAAGTTTTCATAGTGAATGAAAGTTGACTTATGAGGAATAGGTTTCGTAAACGATCCATTGATCAGATAGGATATTAAAAGAGCTCCTGCATCAAAAGAGTCGACAATTCCATAAATCCTTCCTTGACTATGTGAGGCTTCTTGTTTGGATAATAAAGAAAATAAACAAGGAGTAAATAGGCCATATCCCACTGAGTAAATCACAAAAAAAGTAAGGCGTAAAATCACAAGCCGATTTATCGGTATACAGGTAAATAATGCCAAGGCTATAAAACTGCAAAAGAGCCCTCGTTTTATCCATGTCTCGTCACTACACGTTGACGTTTTAATAAATAAAGCCCCAACAATATACCCAAGACACATAACAATTATGGATGAAAAAAAAGACTCTGGAGTAGTTGCTGTATAATCGAAAAACATTTCATAAAAAGCGATTTCGAGCAGAAAATAAGTCAAAAAAATTAAGAGGAAAGTGGGTTTCTTTAGAAAATCACTCCATAAAGAATATATTTCTTTCGATAAGGAAAATTCTCCTTTGTATCTAGAAGGCAGAGTATCTTTAATATCTATAAAATAAAAGTAAGCTATAAAAATTCCTGTAATTAGTCCTACTATTATCAATAATAAAAGTGAAAAAGTTGGAAGAATACGAAACAAAATAGCAGACAAACAATATCCCAAAGCGATAGATACGGTAGAGAGTCCAATATAGAATCTAAAATTGTGGTGAGGAAAGATAAGATCTAATAAACCCGCTCGAGAAATGGGAATCAGATTTCCAGCAATTCCAAATAATAAAGCCGCAAGTGTTAGTAAATCTACACGATAGCTATACAAAGAAGAAATGCATATACTGGTTGTAATACAAATAAGACAAAATATAATGCTTTTTTTTCGACAATAAAAATCAGATAACCCAGCTTGCAGAGGAGCAAAGATCACCTGTAATGATAAAAAGAGAACAAATAAATTGATGCGAGAGTTGTGCTGTGTTTTAAGTCCAGCTCCATTGCCGAGAAAAGTTCTTGCCATCTCTCCGATTACTATTAAACTTAGCAAAATAGCTATAGAAAGTATTTTAGATCGCTTATGCAATAAAGGTTTATGTGACATAGAAAACAAAAAGTATAAAATTATTTTTATACTATAACAAGAATATAAGGAAAATATTTAATGCATATCAGTGATATAGCGCAGATTCTCCTGCAACCCATGCTGATTACCGATAAAAAAATTCATCATTTTTCGATTGATAGTCGAGATATAGAGAAGGGAAGTCTATTCTTTGCTTTAGAGGGAGATAAAGTGAGTGGCACTTGTTTCTTGAGCGAAGTTGCTAAAAAAGGCGGCACTATCGCCGTTGTTCCCAAATATTATCGAGGAGATTCTTATGGACTTCACCTCTTTTTTGTAGAAAATGTCACAGTGGCTCTCCAGAAACTCGCGCAAGAGAAAATTAATACCATTGCAAAGGCTCATATTATTGGAATTACTGGATCCATTGGAAAGACGACCAGCAAAGAGTATCTATTTGCCCTCTTACAGAATCATTTTTCTGTATTTCATACGCCAAAGAATTACAATTCACAAATTGGATTGCCAATTTCTCTGTTGAATGCACCGAGTGATCATCAGATTTATATTTTAGAAATGGGAATGAGCGAAAAGGGAAATATACAAAAACTGGTGCAAATAGCGCCTCCAACGATCGCTTGGGTGACACAAATTAGCCATTCGCATTTCTCCGGATTCTCTTCCTTAAACGAAATTGCAGAAGAAAAAGCGGGAATATTTTCTTCTCCCAAATTGCAATATCGCGTTATTACTCAAGACATTTCACAATATGACTCTATGCAATCATCCCATGATAATACAATTATCTGTGGAAGAGATGTCGAGCTATTACCGCAAGAGCTCGGCTTTCAAATCCGATATTATAGAGAACTCAGCGACACCTTTTCTCTAAAGACTTCTGGAAAACATCTATTGGATAATTTTTTAGGAGCTGTCGCTATTGCAAAATTGCTTGGAATCTCTTTCAGAGATATTTTTGCATCGATCGATACCTTGCCAGTAGTGCCTCATCGATTTGAGAAGAAAAGTTATAAAGGAGTAACATTTATAGATGACAGCTATAATGCCAATGCGGATTCCACCATTGCCGCAATGCATAATCTGCCCAAAACATCTGGACGCAAAATCCTCGTATTTGCAGATATGCACGAGCTCGGAAGTTATACAGAAAAGGCACACGAAAGGGTAGCGAGTACTGCAGTTTCCTTGATAGATGCTTGTTTTTGTTTAGGCGAGGAATCTAAAGCAATTAGCGATCTATTGATTGCCTCGGGCAAACCGGGATATCATTACACTGATCGAGAACTTATGTCCGATTCCCTCATGAAATATATAAAAGACGGGGACGTGGTATTAGTTAAGGGAGCTAATCAATATAAACTTTGGGAGATCATTCCAAATTAGAAAGAATGTTAATAATGAGCAAGAATATAGGTCTACAAAATTTAAATAAAAATTATTAAAGTAATCCCTACTCTTGAAAAATCAACTAACTAATAAACATGTAATTTTTTTAAGCCACTCTGCTATTATTGTGTTATTTCTTTTTATGCTCGGAATGCTAATTTCTATTTTTGTAATAAATGGGAGTCTATGAAATAGAAAATTCACATACTTTGTTTTTTAATAAAATCAAACGTCCATCAGTTAAAGCATATAGAACACGAGAAACGAAATTATCATTCGGAGTACTTTCATTTGGGTTTCTAGATGCATATTGTGAAATTATTAATTCTTTGCCTTGGATTCCTTTTTCATATAACTCTGCCCATTCAAACAGTGTCTCAGATAAAATGTCGTATCCAGAATTTTTATGGTAAAAAATAGGTGTAATTCGTAATGGTTTACATTTGGATTGTTTATCTTCTTTTTCTCCATCACTAGCATAAGAAAAAAATGAATAGAGATTTAATTTGATTCCTTTCAAGGTGCGTAAAAGATATTCGAAGAGAACATCATTCATGCTATACCCTATAAAGCATATAGTATATTCTCTAAACGTTTTACAAAGAAATTTAGTGAGACGAGCATCATCACCAACATAATTTTTAGCCATATCATCATTCATTATTTCAAGTCTTTTAAAACTTTCATATTAATCGATTCTGTTTTTAAGAATTTTTTTTTGTATACTTGAAGTAAGGACTGAGCATGAGAATAAATTTCCCAATAAGAGGTGTCCACCATGCGTATAACAATATCACACGATTCATACATTTCTTTGTCATTATCATAGCGATGTAACTTACTTTTATCCGTGCATCCGATAAGATCTAAATCGATTACTTGATCAAATTTTGGAAATAACCGATGAATTTCATCCCATGTTATGTAGAGTCCGTTTTTAGCTTTTTTAATTTCTTCTTCTAAAGACAATAAAGATTTTTCCCCTCGTAAATCCCCAGTGGCATCTAAAAATAGGATCGCCCAATTATAATCATTTTTATTTGGAATTACATCTAAAATATCTATAAGACTGATACAAACAATAGTGTGTTTATCTTCAAAAATACGCAGGCCATATACGTTCATTAATAACTCCATTCAGGAAAAGGCTCTGCTGTTTTTATTCTTTCACGGCTTCCTCTAAAATACTTCTACATCTCATATTTTTTAGGAATCGTTATATTTCCAATTTGCTCCTGGTCCCGCAGTAAATACTTTTCTATTTGAAGTAAAAAATAACCACTGCTCACTATCTTCTAGCTCAAAAGAAAAGAGTAGAAGACGATATCCTTTGTCAAAATTAAGAATAACATCGAATGAGTTATTGAGAACTTCAGCCTGTAATAGTTTTTTACCTATAAGAAGAGGAATTTTAGATTCAATAACATCTCTTTCATCACCAGCTCCAATGATAGGGTCATTATTTTTTTCTAAACGCCATGTACACATGTATACCCAAAGATGCCATTCACAAAATATTTGTTTTTCAATACCATCTTTAGTTTTTAATTCCTCAATGATATCTTTACCCCAATCTATAGTAATAAAACTACCATAGCCTAACTTAGACCGAGTAATTTTCATTCCTATAATCTGAGAAAATAATTGTTGCGCAAGATCAGTTCCTTTTGACATATTGTTGAAATGAATTACGGCTTTGAAGAATCATCATATTCCCAGCTTATTCCAGGTCCTGCAGTAAATACTTTTCCATTGTGAGATGTAAAAAACATCCATTGTTCATCTTCCTGTACCCCATGGGAAAATAATAATAAACTCCAGTTTTCATCAAAATCTAACCGACAGTCAAAAGAATTACTTATAATTTTCATATGCAACAGTTTCTTACCTTCTAAGTGAGGTAATTTAGACTCAATAAAATCTCTCTCATCAGAAGCCCCAACTACAGGTTGTCCTTTATGATCTAATCGCCATGCACACATATATATCCATAGGAACCATTCTCCTCGTCTTCTAGTACGCGTTGTTTTTTTGCTTGTTATAAGAATATCTTTACCAAAATCCATTGTAATAAAACTTCCGTGACCTAATTCAACATTTCTTGCCTTAACTCCTACGATTTGTAAGAATAATTCTTCTGCAAGTTTAATCCCTTCGGGCATAATTTCCTTCAATCATAGTTTCTAAAAAATTCAATTCCTTCTTCAACAATCTCATGATAGCTATAGTTTTTTTTCGAAATGATCCTGTGCAAGTCTTCGCGATCATCTTTGTCTAGTTTTTTTCTAAGTCTTCTTTCAATTTCTTTTATTGCTGCATCCACTTGCTTATTTTGTCTTATATGATCTCCAGGGCAACCGTCTCGTTGTTTTCCTTCTTTCTCTTTACTTCTTGAAAGGCTTGCTTCAGCCATTTGAGCACTTTCTTGCAATCGACGTTCTGCTTCCGCGGCTTTATCTTTTTCTCTATGTTTTTTCCTTTCTTTTTCTTTTAGGTATTCATCGGTCTTTTGGACTCCCTTAGCGCCCGCCCAAGCAACACCTCCGAGCAATAGTCCTTTTGCAATAGCTCTACCCAGGATGATAAAGGTAAGATCAATTAAAGGAATAACAATGGTAAATCTGCCATCTGGGTCTATATAGCGAAGGGGATTATTGAAGCAGTAAGTATATAAGTTATCTTCTTTTTGCAATAAAGGATCTTTAGAGAGCCATCTTTGAATACTTGGATCGTAATAGCGATAGCCAAAATAAATTAGCTTGGTTTCTGGATCATATTCTTTGGTAGCAAAAAGCCAAGGTGTAATAGTTATTTCCTGATCGAGATTTCCTCCAAATGGGTTAGTTGTAAAGGTATAGACTTCTTGCGTCTGTATATCGATTAGTTTGGAAATGTTCCATTGGATGTCATAAATCGGTGCATAAATTCTGCCATCAGTTTCAATGGCAATCGCTTGGGCTATCGCATCACATCGATTCGCTCCCGGAATGGCTAATTGTTGTAGACTTCCATTTTTAAAAATAGCTATAGGAATACTCTCATAGTAAAGATAGGTCTGTTCATAATTTTCAGTGTCAGTTTCCACTCTCTTAGAAATTCGTCGATTGCGGTAATCATAAGAAAAAGAAACTATGCTATTTTCTGTAGCGACTTCGATTAATCTATTTTGATTGTCATAGGTATATCGAGTATTTTTCTTCTGGATTAAGTTTCCTTGTTCGTCATAGATACAAGGCATTCCATCATAGCTTTCTAATCGATCTTCGAAGAGATTCGTCTCACATAAAAGACGATGTTGTTCGTCATATTGGTAGGGAATAGTTTCACCATTCACTATTCTTTCAGTGATGTTTCCACGGTCATCATATTTGCAGATTTCTACACTATAGGGAGTTTTACAAACGTAGACCGAATTATTAACCGATCGCTCGATTAACCCTAGATCGCCAATCATAGATTCTGTACCTTTGGCAAAATACCTATGGGTATACAAAATTTGGCCATTATTATTTAGGCGATGTACTTGACAGAGTTTTCCATTTCTATATTCATAGACTATTTCTCCGACTTCTGAGATTTGTATACGAACCGGTTGTTCCTTTGCATTATAGATAATTCGTACACTGTGGCCGTTGGAGAAGCTTTCTTCAATATAGTGGTATTGTTCTACAGAATTGGTTATCACATTTTCATTATGCTGAACAACGCAGTAGAGTGAAGAAAAACTACTAGAAAGATACGTTATAAGAATAAAAAAAATAGTTATATGTCTCATTATTTTCCTAAATTACAAAAATCAAAAGACATTGTATTAAACTAAAATTTTTATGCACGAGTTTTATGAAAAAATGACTTACTTATTTATTATTTTCTACTATTGCTTGAAGAAGTGGAGAGCTATTTTTCTTAATTATTACATCTTTATTAATCCAAAGACTTCCATTGACATCTTCCGCTGTGATGGAAGAGTTATATTGTTCACTATCGAAATCAGTAACGTTATAGATGAGAGCTACGTGATATAATTGTTTCTGAAGTCCATCTGTATCTTTATATGTGGTCAAAAATGAAAAATTATCAAACAGAGAATAATTAGTTGCTATTATCCCTGTTTCTTCCCGGATTTCTCTTTTTAAGGCATGTAAAAGAGATTCTCCATGATGTGGCCTGCCTCCCGGCAGGTCTAAAAGACCTATATACGGACCTCTAGATTTACGAATCACAAGTATATGATTCTTTTTCTGTATCAAACCATAAACCCCTAGGTGAAGATTCTTTTGTATTGAAGAGATAACACACATATTGTTGCCCATAATATTCACTAACTCTACTGTAGAAAAAGGATGTAATTTTCTATACTAATCTAAAAAGTAACCTATGATTCCTTGGTTTTTTGAATTCTTATATCGCCATACTCCTGTGAAAATTCCATCAGTATTTTCTTATGTCTCAACGCAGATGATTTTTTCCGCACTCACTGCATTGTTATTTACAATTTGGGGTGGAAAAATTTTTATTCGGGTTTTCACAAAAAAGAAGTTCTCGCAGCCCATTCGCGCAGATGCATCTCAATTACTGACAAAATTGCATAAAGATAAAAAAAATACTCCTACGATGGGAGGGCTATTAATTCTAAGCGCCATAACAGTTTCGATACTTCTTTGGATGAATCTACATCATTTTTTTACCTATCTTTTTTTATTCGTTATTCTATCCGTGGGTTCCCTTGGAGCCATCGATGATTTTTTGAAACTTAAGTTTAAAAATTCAAGAGGTTTGAATGCGAAAAAAAAAATTCTGCTTCAGTGTGGCATAGCTACTTTTATATCGGTTATCCTGTTGCATCCATCTATCGTCGCGTGGATGGGAAATTATGTAGAAATGCCGATTGTGAGAAATAGACAGACAAATCAAGAATACACTCTATCTGAATACCAAAGACAGTATTATATTCCCTTCTGTAAAAAATGTATTTATGAAATGCCAAGCTTCTTTGTTTGGCTTTCTGCTTTGTGGATTATCTTTGTATTCACTGGATCATCGAATGCAGTCAATTTAACCGATGGTCTCGACGGCCTCGCAGCGGGACTACTATTTTTTGCTGCCTCTGTTTTTGCATGGATTGCTTTCTTATCTAGTAATAGTGAGATTGCTTCTTATTTACAGATTATTTCTGTTTCGGGTAGTCGGGAAATTGCTATTTTTTTAAGTGGATTTTGCGGAGCGTGTCTTGGATTCCTGTGGTATAATTCCTCACCTGCGCAGATGTTTATGGGGGATGTGGGTTCTTTAACTCTGGGGGCATTACTAGGACTCTCTGCTATTTTACTCCGGAGAGAAATATTGCTCGCCCTGGTTGGAGGGTTATTTGTTATTGAAGCGGGCTCTGTAATTATACAAGTCCTCAGCTATCGATACAGGGGAAAAAAAAGAGTCTTTTTATGCAGTCCTTTGCATCACCATTTTGAATACCAAGGCGTGCCTGAGACAAAAGTTGTGTTGCGGTTTTGGATTATTGGTATTATTCTCGCATTAGTTGGAATTGTATCTTTGAAACTACAATGAAAAAAGCTTTAGTGATGGGTCTTGGGAAGAGCGGGCTTGCGAGTTCAGAATTCCTGATAAAAAAAGGGTTTGCAGTTACAGCCATAGATACCCAATCGATTACTACTGATTTACCAATACAATTCCATCTAGAAAAAAATTATACTCTCGAGACTCATTTTGAGTTTGCGGTCATTTCTCCTGGCGTGTCGCCACAACATCGAATAATAGTTGAATTGAAGCGAGAAAATATTCCTATATTTGGAGAAGTTTCTTTAGCTGCGCAGTTTATACGACAGCCGATGATAGCCATTACAGGTACCAATGGAAAAACTACTGTTACCAGTATGATAACGCACGTATTAAATCAATGTGGAGTTCCAGCAAGAGCCGTTGGCAATATTGGTATTCCGCTAATTCAATATGCATTGCAAGAGACAAAGGAAATACTTGTAGTGGAACTTAGCTCTTTCCAACTAGAAACACTGCAGATGAAATGTTTCGATCTCGGTATAATCTTGAACATTACTCCAGATCATCTAGATCGATATGCTGGGTTTCTAGCGTATGCGAAAACTAAACTAGAAATGCAGAATTGTCTTAAAGATAAAGCCGCTATGTATATATCGAGAAATAGTAAAAAACGATTTGGCTCTTTTCTAAAACACAAAAATTTTCCCGAATTTGATATCGATACAGAGATGAAAGTCGCCGGATTTGTTCCCTCTAATCTTGCGGCTGCCTTTGCTATCTGTTCTCATTTTTCCGTTACACGGGCAAATTTCATAGACTCCCTTCTTTTTTTTAAGCCGCACAAACACCGGTTAGAATTTGTAAGAGAATTAAATCAGATCCATTTCTATAATGACAGTAAAGCAACAAATATGGATGCAGTCCGTATGGCAGTTGAGTCTTTAGGCGGAAAAATTTGGTTGCTCTCTGGAGGTATCAGCAAAGGACATTCTTTTACATCTTGGTCTTGGCAATTGAAGGCTCAGGTACAAGGGATTTATGCATTTGGATCTTGCGCCCAGCTAATAGCTCTCGAGGTATCTAATTCTATACAAGTAGTCCTCACTGCGACTTTGAGAGAGGCAGTACTGCAGGCGTATTTTGGTGCAAAGCCTGGCGATATAGTGCTCCTATCACCGGGCTGCTCTAGTTTTGACCAGTTTCAAAATTATGAACATCGAGGAGATGTCTTTAAAAAAATTGTAGAGGAATTAGTATGAGTCGAAAAGATACTATTTTAATAGCTGTATTACTCAATGCGGGTTTGTTAATTGTCATGTTTGTTCTTGCGATTAAGCCTTCCCACGTAAAAGAGTCTTTTGTGAAAAAAAAATCGGAGAGCTCTATAACCATAGAACCAGCCCTGATCACAAAGAAAGAAATCGATAAAATACTCACAACCTACACTGCGGAAAGCCCTTCGCCATCTCATGCTCTTCGGCCGACTGCGAGCGAGCCAGAACTCGTTTTGCCGGAAAAGAAAACTCCTCCGGCAAACGAGAGTAAACCGCTATTACCTACGTCTACTATATCGATCACCGTACAATCCGGCGATGCATTAGAGAAGATTGCTAAAACACATAATACTTCTGTGAAAGAAATTATGAAGTTCAATAATTTGGTGAATACAAAATTACAGATTGGGCAGACTATCTACTTGCCACCACTACCTAAACAATCTATAAAATCGGAAGTGAGCTCAACGCCTGCCGTTGCGAAACAGCAATTCTATACCGTGCGCACAGGAGATACTCCTTGGACAATTGCAGCTAAAAACCAATTAAAAGTGGATGAGCTTTTGGAGTTGAATAATTTAAATCAGGAAAAAGCTCGCTATTTAAAACCAGGCGATCGGTTGCGCATTCGATGAATCGATTATCTATTATATTACTCAGTTGTATAAGTATCTTATTATTGCTGGGACTACTCATGATTTACGATATTACCGCGACGGAAATTTTAGACCGCAAGTTACAAATCTCTACGCAATCTATGTTCTTAAAGCAGCTCTTTATTTCTTTCGCTGCTATACTGTGTAGTATAGGAGTGTATCTAATCGGTTATAAGAAGGTGGTATCCAAGAGTCCTTCTTTACTATGGATGGGTGGAGTTTTCCTTTTTTTAGTCTATTTTCCCCACATTGGTAAACAAATTAATGGCGCTCATCGATGGATCTCTATTTTTGGCATTTCTTGCCAGCCATCGGAATTTATGAAATATATTATTCCGATGTTCTTCGTCTTTTACTGTAAACAACATAAAGGTGTAATTACTTGGCCCAGTTTTTGTAGGTTATTTGGAATTATCGCTTTTTTCATAGGTCTGATTTTATTTGAACCCGACAATGGCACCGCTGCTATTCTCTTTATGCAACTACTGGTGTTATTTTTCCTTGTAAAAGTAAACTGGAAATATTGGGTAATCCCTCTATTTTTCCTATTCTCCGTAGCGGCTTCTTTTGCTCTCCATATGAAACACGTTCCAGACCGCATTCGTATCTACCTCCACCCCGAACTCGATATCTTGGGAAAGGGACATCAACCCTATCAAGCGAAACTCGCTGCGGGATCTGGTGGAATGTTTGGTAAAGGCTTTGGAGCGAGCATCCAAAAATTTAACTATTTGCCTGAAGCGAAATCAGATTATATTGCTGCTATTTATGCCGAGGAATTTGGATTCATAGGAATGCTCTTTCTCATTCTAATGTATATGGTAATAGCAGTTATTGGATTTTATATCGCCCTGCATGCAAGAGACGTCGAAGGATTCTATCTCGCAAGTATTATTACTTTTACAATCTGTTTTCAAGCCTTCTTAAATTTAGGAGTGGTCTCTAATTTATTGCCGAGCAAGGGAACCAATTTGCCATTTTTTTCGCAAGGTGGATCTTCATTATTTGCCAATGCACTTGCGTTGTCGCTGCTGCTCGATATTCATCGCAAGAGCGAACAAAAAAAATCTCTCCCTCTAATGAGTACATACGGATGAAAAAGAAAATAGGTTTTGCTGCTGGGGGCACGGGAGGACATATGGTTCCAGCATGCATTGTTGCACTCCAATTAAGACATGCCTGTGATCTATTTTTTTGTGGCGTGGGATTGTCAAACCACCGAGATCGCCTTGAGTCACAAAATTTGCCTTATTACACTCTTCCTGGGGGAACTCCATTTCACAGGAATCCCATTCGTTCTATCAAAAATACGGCTCTATTGCTGCTGGGTACTTGGCAATGCTTGAGAATCTATCGCAAAGAGAAACCAAACCTCGTAGTTGGTTTTGGAAGTTTTCACAGTTTTCCCGCACTTCTAGCAGCCTTTCTGTGTAGAATTCCTATGATTCTATTTGAATCCAACATTAAAAAGGGGATAGTCAATAAGTTTTTTTCGCAATGGGCGGTTATGTCCACTGGAGTGTTTACAGAAGTGCATACAGTACGTAAGAAAAAGTTTCGACAAGTCGGATTGCCTATTCATAGGCCGTTTGGAATTTCTTCCGAAATGGCAAGGGAGTATTTTGGTTTGGAAAAAAATAGAGCTACTCTTCTGATTACGGGGGGATCTCTTGGGGCGCTAGCGATCAACCAAATGATAGGTTCTATTCTTCCAGCGCTCCAGGGTAGTGGAATACAAATTATTCACCTAATAGGAGCAAACGAAGATATCGTCGATCTCCGCCAAAAATACGAAGATGCGGAAATCCCTGTCGCTTTGAAGCGGTTTGAAGAAAAAATGTATTTTGCTTGGGAAGCCGCTGATATTGCTATTTGTAGAGCAGGTGCTGCTACTTTGAGTGAACTCATAGAATTTGAAGTGCCTGCCATTCTTATTCCATACCAGTTTTCTTCGCGCTCGCACCAAATCAGCAATGCAGAGTACCTTTCCGATATAGTGAAAGGGGGTATTGCGATTTGTAATGGACAACCAGAAGACAGTATTCTTGGAAGCATACAAAAACTCTGGGAAAATAAAGATTCCTATCGCACGGCCATTGCTCTTTTTAAAAGAAAGCAATTTTATATTCCGCTGTATCAAGTGATTCTCCAGCATCTGCAAATATCGGTTCCCTTTTATTTGTTAGCTATCGGGGGAATTGGGATGAGCGCTCTTGCACACATTCTCCTTGAGCGCGGCAATGTAGTATATGGCAGTGACTCTCGAGAGAGTGAGATGACTGTGAGTCTACAAAACCGAGGCGCTAGCATTACCCTCCAATCCAACGTACTCGATATACCCGAAGGATCTTGTATTGTCTATAGTTCTGCCATACAAAAAAGCTATTTGCAATCCCTTGTAGATCCAACGAGTCGCTCTCTTGTAATGCATCGATCTGACTTACTCGATCAATTAATGAAAGAGAAAATACCTTTGCTGGTTGCGGGAACCCATGGGAAGACAACTACCAGCGCAATGCTTGTGCACGTACTCGAGGAAGCGAGTGCATTGCCATCTTATGTTATTGGTGGAATTCCTACTGCAACGGGTATTCATGGTCATGTAGGAAAGGGCAATTATTTTGTAGGAGAAGCAGATGAGAGCGATGGTTCTTTTTTGCGAACTCCAGCTTTTAGCGCAATTGTCACCAATGTAGAGAGCGATCATATAGAGTATTGGAAAACAGAGAAGAAATTACAAAAGGGATTTGATGAATTTTTAGCTCAAGTGATGCGTCCAGATCTCTTATTCTTATGTAGCGATGATCCCTATCTCGCGAGCAAAAATATTCGTGCTGTTCGATATGGATTTACCGATGGCGCCGATTATCAGATCAGTAATTTTTCTCAACAGGGAATGAAATCTCATTTCACAATTTCTATGCGTCAAAAAGAGATCCCTATAACGTTGCCATTAATAGGAAAACATAACGCAAGAAATGCGAGCGCGGTGTTTGGGCTAGCCTTACATCTCGGCATTCCTGAGTCCCAAATTACTTCTGCACTGCAATCTTTCAAAGGTGTATCCAGGCGTTGTGAATACAAAGGACATTCTCGCGAGGGGGGAATCATATACGACGATTATGCACATCACCCAACAGAGATTGTGTCGACACTGCAAGCGATGAAAGAAGCCTTTCCAGAGAAAAGAGTGATTGCTTTATTTCAACCCCATCGATATTCCCGCCTACAACTCATGCTATCCGAATTTGCATCGAGCTTATCGATAGCGGATCATCTTGTAATTACAGATGTTTATTCTGCCGGAGAGAGCGAGGATTTAGGAATTTCCAGTACTGATTTAATCACTGCTATCGAAAAAGAGAAGAGCATCCCATGTACCTATATAAAAAGAAATCAGATCGTTTCTCATATGCGATCTATTCTACAAGAAAGAGATGTGCTAATTACGATGGGAGCGGGTGACGTAACAGAAATTGGAGCTGATCTCATCTCATGATAAACCGAAAGACGATCCTGCCCATATCAATCTGTATCATTTTTATTTCATTTATCTGTATGGTAATTAGCGGATACCATCTACTACATACTTATTGGACCATTCAGAGTCCACAAGAATCAGTAATCACCACAATTATACAGTGCTCTCCAGAAAAAAACTCTCTCCAAACGGATTTCTTTGCAGAGCTTTTATCGCTCAGTCAAGATTCTTCTGTTATAAGTAAAAAGTTTAATATAAAGAAATCGTGTCAAATTTTGAAATCTTTTCCTATTATGAAGGAGTGTAGTATCGATTTAGATCGAGATACTCTCTATATCAATTATGAGCTTAGACAACCCGTTGCTTATCTTGGCAATTATTATAATGTAGGCATTGATAAAGAGGGGGTATTATTTCCAATATCTCCTTTTTTCTCGATAAAACGACTTCCTCTAATCTATGTGCACGATTCAGAACTCCCCGATAAAGCTAATCTATGGGGATATCAGATTACAAGTGAATCGATGAAAATTGCTTTAGATATTGTTGCGCATACTCTTGAAATCGGATTCCAAGAAAAATTTCTCGTTCGACAAATCGATGTAGCCTCCCTTTTATCCGATGCGTATGCAAAACGAGAAATAATTCTTATTGTAGAATTAATGGAAAGCCATGCTTCAAAATATCTTCCGCTCGGGTCCCATATTCTCCGATTGAACCCAAAAAAACCTTTGCGAGGTATTGATCAATATCTTATCCTTAAAAAGGAGTTGGTTTCTACTGATTTAATTTCGAAAAGAATATTTGACTTAAGACTTCCAGATCTCGCTTTTATCAGATGAGAATAATATGTCTTACATTGTAATAGAGTGGATTGCAGCAGATTTAGAGGAAGCAAGAGAGGTTGCACGCGAGATCATTTCTAATAAACTAGCGGCATGTATCAATATATTGCCGTCTGTCGAATCCTATTTTTCTTGGGAAGGACAAATTACTCAGGCAAATGAGGTCTGTGTGTTTATAAAAACTCGAGAAGAATTGTGGAAAAATATCAGAGATTATATTTGTGAAAAGGCCTCCTACACAGTTCCATCGCTGCTTAGCTGGAAGGTTCTGTTTGGGGAACGCTCTTATTTACATTGGGTAGCCCAAGTCACTGAATTAAATGATACATAAGAGACTTTTGAAAGGATTGATGGAAAACTCCTGGGATGGTACTCTTTGCAAAAAGTTATAGGAAAAAATTTTTGGTTAATTTATGAAAGAATTCTTTGAATATATTATTAAAAACATTGTAGATCATCCAGATGAAGTAAAAGTACAAATTATAGAGGGCAATGTAAGAACTATTATTGAGATATCGGTTGGCGAAAAAGATATTGGACAAGTAGTTGGAAAAAAAGGAAAAACAATTGATGCCCTTCGATCATTATCTATACCAATTGGTGCAAGACTCGGACGCAAAGTGAAATTAGAATTGTTGCAATAATCAATAGGAATATACATCTATGTCAGCGGGATTAGATATTAAGGTAGAATATTACGAGAAGAAAATTATATTGAGACTTGACGGAAGATTAGATGCCTCTTCTTCCCCAATTCTAGAAAGAACCATGGAAGAACTTATTAAAAAAAGTCATAATATCATTATACTAGATTTTACATCACTCGATTATTTAAGCAGCGCTGGCATGAGATTACTTCTCTCTTACACTAAAAAATTGCATATTGCAGGTGGTAATTTATATTGTTGTTGCATGAGTGGAGAAGTCATGGAAATTATAAAAATGGCTGGATTTGAAAAAATTCTACGTATCTTTCATTCAGAAAAAGCTGCTTTGCGCGCTGGGGAGTAATTCCACCAGCTTCTAGCTATCGACTCTACATTATATTTAGGTAACTCGTGAAATTTGATGCTGCTGTCTTACCAAGCGCAAAATTACAGAAAACAGATCTCAGTAAACGCAAAAAAGTTATTATTATTTCGGGTCCCACAGCCGTTGGAAAAACCGAATTATCTGTTGCCATCGCTAAAATACTTGGTGGAGAAATTATATCTGCTGACTCAATGCAAGTATATCGAGGCATGGATATTGGAACTGCAAAAATCTCTAAAGAGATCAGAAAAGAAATACCCCATCATCTCATTGACGTCCAGGATGTACAAAACCCTTGCAATATTGTAGATTTTTATTCCCTTGCTAGTCGAGCGGTAGTTGATATTTTATCTCGCAATAAAGTTCCCATTGTAGTAGGTGGGACTGGTTTTTACCTCCATTCGTTAATCTATGGACCTCCTCTTGGTCCGCCATCTATTCCCTCACTACGAAAATCTTTAGAAGCTGAAATGGAAAAATTTGGAATAGAATTTCTTTTTGATAAACTAGGCAAGCTCGATCCGGAATATGCGCGGACAATCACGCAGAGAGACAAACAAAAAATTGTGAGAGCTCTTGAAATTATTTCACTCACCCAACAAAAAGTTAGTGCCTTTCGCATTTCTCCAGAACGAATGGAGAGCTTTTCTCTTCGCTATAATTTTCGATGTTGGTTTATTTACCGCCCTAAATCTGTATTGTATACAAGAATAGAGGAAAGATGCCATCAGATGATTGCAGATGGGTTTCTGCAAGAAATTGCAGATCTCGAGCGCCAAGGGCTTCGAGATAATACAACAGCATCACAAGCTATCGGTTATAAGCAAGGACTTGAATATCTTCAAAGCGCACAAAGAGAAGAAGATTTCGATCTCTTTCTACAAAATTTTATTGCCTCTTCTAAGCGATTTGTAAAAAAGCAATTCACTTGGTTTAAGAAAGAGCAGCTCTTTCGATGGATCAACATAGAGGAAATTAGTAGAACTAATTTAATTGAGTTAATAATTCAAGATTATGAACATTCCTTTTAAAAAAACTATTAAATATAGAGTTAAGAATTACCTTTGCGAAAAAGTGAATCTTTTTTAAGATCAATGAAAAGTTTAATTAATGATATAAGTTTTATTTATGACAAAAAATAAGCAAGCTATGCTACCGAAACAAGATGAACCATCAGCTTCTACTCCGCGTGAACCCGATCTATTTCAAGAAACCCTAACAACTCTGCAAGATCCTATAAAGCGAGTTCGCTTTTGTATTGATGTCATGCGCGAGTCTCTCTCTAAACCAAATTATCCTGCCTTTGTTCCCTTTTGGGAAGCTAAAAAATGCGCTTTAGAATCTTTTAAAGAGATATCTACTCCAACAGTTCGCTGCGCTTTGTGGGAAGAATATATTGAACTAGCTAAAGAAGCTAGAAATCTCAATGACATTTTACAAGAACAAAATGCCTTTTCTATTGAACAGATAACTTTAGCCGTAGAATCGCTAGAAAAGGACTTTGACGAAGAAGAAAAAAAAATAGCTCTAATGGATAGAATTGATTTCCCTAAAGAGGGATATATATTAAGGGAACAAGAAAAGGTATATAATCAGAATCAACTACAACTGAATTTTATCCATGCAATGATTTCTAGAATTCAGACTATACGGAGAGAACTAATTGCTATTCCAATCTCAATTAAATATAAGGTCAAGTTGCTGCAAAAACTTTCGCAATTAGGAAACCGAATTTTCCCGAGAAAAAAGCAGATGATACAGGAGATGAGCACTTTATTTTACGAAGATGTTCAGCGCTTTAACGAGAAATATTTTCAGGCCACAACGACTCCTCAAAGGGAAAAATTACCCCCTTTATATTTATTAAAAGAGGAAATCAAAGCATTTCAAAAGATGGCAAAAGTTCTCTCTATTTCATCAGAATGTTTTTTCTCTACGCGAAAATTGCTAAGTACATGTTTCGAGACGATTAAACAAAAAGAAAAACAGAGACGTCAGGATTATCAAGAAAAGAAACAAAAAAACCAGCTCGAATTTGAATCCATCTATCAAGAAATACAGAATTTTGGAAAATGGATCACAACAGAATCTTTTTCTAAAAAAACATATTCCGAAAAACTCGATGAGATTTACCAGAATATAGAAAAAATTCCTTTTGTTCACGAACAGGTAAAGATACTTCGAGGAGAACTCGAGAAACAACAACAACTAGCGGAAGATAAATATTTACAAAAAGATCCTTCGCATACTTCTCGAAATAGTTCTCGACGAGAAGAAGTAGCTAACTTTTTAAATCAGTATAAGACTACTGTTGAAAAAGCAATCCACATGTCCATACAGGAATTATTAGATATCCATGAGGAATCCAACAAACAATCTTTGACTTTAACATTCAATTTAGAGGAAGAAATAGAATATCAAGCAGCGCAAGTTGATTTGCAAACTACAATCTTGCAAAAACAACATGAAGCTGCTTGGGAAATAACAGATCCGATCGAGAAAGCACAAAGTATAACAGATCATCTTCATAAAGCATTTGCATGTAAAGAGGAAGTTAAATTACATCTCGAGAGCCTACGAAGGCTCAATAGCTCCTCTGGTCTCAATTTTCAGCAAGCCCTGCTTTGTCGAGATTGTATTCAAAAGGCAAGAGATCATATGGAAAAAATTAATAGTTCTATTGAAAAATTAGAAGAATATTTATTGGAATTACAAGTCTAATTGCCAGAGAATCCATGTTGTAGTAAAATTTTTTTATGCATAAAGATTCTACAACTCTCATTCAATCTATAGCGCAATTCTTATATAGTAAAAAGGGCACGGCTCTTCTTGCGATTGATGTCCGGGAGATATCCCTCTTGACCGATTATGTGATTTTAGCCAATGGAAATATCGAACGTCACGTCATTGCTTTAGCTAAAGAAGTAATCGAATTCTTAGAAAAAAAGGGGAGTACTCCTTCTTATATCGAAGGTCTTTCTCATGGAGATTGGGTTGTTATTGATTATCTTGAATTAATTATTTATCTTTTTATTCCATCGTTTAGAGAAAAATACCGATTAGAACAATTATGGCAAAATGGGAAGATTATTGATCTACAGGGGAATCAAAATACTTTTTAAGTATACAAATTATTCTTTAAATAAAAAATATATTACTATTTTAGATAATCCCACTATAGATTAAAATAGTTAGATTAGTTTACTTGGGAATCTATATGACAAAACGACGAGTTGTGGTGACGGGAATTGGAGTTGTATCTTGTTTTGGAACAGATGTAAATCATTTTTATAATCAATTGCTTTCTGGGAAAAGTGGCGTTAGGGCCATCGATCAATTTGATTGTAGTGATTACCCCACTCGCTTTGCGGCTAGTGTAGCTCCCTTTGAAACAGATCAATATATCGATAAAAAACAGGCTCGTCGCGTCGATCCCTTCATTCTCTACTCGGTAGTCGCTGGGAAAAAAGCTCTTGAATACGCACATATTACCCCAGAAGTGCTTTCTAATCTCGATAAGGAGCGTTGCGGCGTTATTATTGGTTCTGGGATGGGAGGTATGACAATGTTCTACGAAGGAGCTCAAACTATTCTCCATAAAGGACATAAGCGTTTAACTCCTTTTTTTGTTCCTTATATTATTACGAATATGGGGGGCGCCATACTGGCCATTGATCTCGGGTTTATGGGGCCTAATTACTCCATGTCTACCGCCTGTGCCACAGGGAATTATAGTATACTGCAAGCTGCGGAACATATCCGGAAAGGCGAAGCGGATCTGATGGTTTGCGGTGGAGCTGAAGCTCCCATTACCCCTGTTGGATTGTCCGGGTTTGTCGCAATAAAAGCAGTATCTCAGAATAATGACGATCCGACGGGAGCCTCTAAGCCTTGGGACAAAATGAGAGATGGGTTTGTCATGGGGGAAGGTGCTGGGGTATTAATTTTAGAGAGCCTTGAACATGCACAAAAAAGAGGAGCTCCAATTCTTGCCGAGTATTTGGGTGGCGCAGTCAATTGCGACGCACATCATATGACAGATCCACTCGCAGATGGACAAGGAGTCTCTCTTTGTATTGGCAAAGCATTGCAAGATGCAGGGGTACAAAAAGAAGAAGTCAATTATATCAATGCGCACGCAACCTCAACTGTTGTCGGCGATCTGGCTGAGATTCGAGGTATAAAACAGATATTTTCAGAAGATTTACGGAAAAATATCAAGATGAATGGTACTAAATCTATGATTGGTCATTGTCTCGGTGCTGCAGGTGGAATGGAAGCTGTCACAGTTGTGCAAGCTATCCAGACCGGAAAACTGCACCCTACCATCAATTGTAATGACATCGAGCCAGAAGTTGAAGAATTTGATATTGTTCGAAATGAAGCTGTTTCATGTGACGTTACAATAGCTCTGTCTAATTCATTCGGATTTGGAGGACACAATTCAACACTTGTCTTTGCTCCTTATAAGACTGGTAGGTTCTAACCCTTAGATCCATCCTTTTTAACTTTAGTAATTTAACCTTTATTTTTGGTATTTATAAATCACAAACAAAGATTTAAATTAATAGAATTAATAAAAATTTCTAATTAGATTAATTGTTAATTAATTTGATAAGCACTGATTTCAATTTTACCATTATTAACTATTTTCCGCATTCCATCTACATACTCATAAGCTAAAGAGTTGTTTAAAGAAATTATTTTTTGCGTAGCTCCTGTATAAGCATTTTTATTATAAAGGCGCAGTTTGAGATCTTCTGCTTTGGTTTTTGCTAAGTCGTTTAATTGATTACTATATTTAGAATTGTGTGGATAAATTCGTTCTTGAAAAAGCACAGGCTTTTTTGTTTCACTATCTAATAAAAGTCTTAAAAGACAACGAGCTTGTAGTTTTCCAGTTTCTCTATCTTTAATAGCTAACAACCTATTTTTTCCATCTAAAACATAAGCTATAAGTCCCTTAGTATCGTTCGGATTTCCATCTATTCTTTGACAGCTCCCTTCAATTTCTGTTCCACATAAAAATAAGTCTTGCATATTATCTGTATCGACAGCGATTAATTGTTTCTTGATATCTATGTGTAAATTTTTCGGTTCTAAACTCACTTTCCATTTTGCAAATATAGAAGGAAATTCCTTCTGGATAAATTGTAAATGAGGGTTATTATTTACTGAATATCTATCTTGTTCAATTTGATTTTCTAGAATTGAATGAATCAATTTTTGCATATCTTTAAAAAGAGAAGAATCATTTAACTTTTCTAATTTTGTAACATATTTTATAAGAGTATTAGGAATTCTCATTCTATTTTCAAAATTAGTATATTTATCAAAAAAATTATCTATAGGGCTGTTTAAATGTAGAATAGCTGGTATTCTTGTAATGAATTCTAGTAATAGACTTTCAAAGGTATAGTTTTCTGGTAATTTATGTAATATTTCCTGAAATATATCAGTACGAATAAATAAGCTAAATAATACATCAAGATTTTTTTTATATTCATTTTCATCAGATTTTGAACAATAAAGGGCTTGGTGTAAAAAATAGATTTTTTTTGAAGAAGGTAGGAAGTCCAAGTTTTTTTCCATGCTTTTTTCCATACCATACAATGTTTGTAATAAATTTTGCATACATCCTGCAGAGTTTCGTAAACTTTTTCTAATTTCACTTAGCGAAAGCATTTTCGCAATTTCTTTCGCAAAAGATAAGTCTTCTGCTGAATTCACTAAAGAAGATATAACAACCATAGGCAATAATAAATGTTGGATGGTCTCTCCATTTTTTTCATCACTGGTAAGATCGTCAAACCTTTTTAAATATTGAGGCGAATCCTGTAAATTCGCTAAAAAATGTATAGTTAGAAAAGTTTGTAACTCTTTATTTCTATATTGCTCAATTTTGGTAATAAGCGAGTTAATAACTTTTTGAAAAGGATTATCTGTATTAGCATTTAAATTTTCTTTTTTTAAATCTGATAAAAGCATTCTTGCTATGTTATCTCTATATTCTGCATTTGTATGAAAAACGTCAAAATACCTCAACATATCCTTTGGAGATTTTTTAATCAAAAAAGCAATGAGTTTTTTGATATATACTGGGTTCTCTATTTTAATGAATTTAAGATGCTGAGCGACATCTTTCGGAGATATATTAGCTAAATATTCAGATATCTCATAGCTATCTTCATCAGAAGTAAGTCCTAAGCTATTAAATTGAATTGTCAAATACATAACTACCGTAACTCCATAGGCTCGAATCAACACATCTATAATATTTTTTAAATTAGAAGGTGTTGAAAAAGTAAATTTATTAAACTTTTGTATGAGTCTGGGAAGTTCGTATCTTGCAAGATTTTCTGTTATTAATTCAATCAATTTATATTGATCTAACTCTTCTGATATTTGCAAAATATCTATGATTTCTATAAGTAATTTAGGATCTTTTTTAGCAAGGAATGATGCTAATTCTATACTGTTAAAGATACGATGCTTTTGTATGTAATTATCAATTTCTCGTATCGTTTTAAATTTTTTGGCAGTGATAACAAATTGTAATAATTTTACATGCTCATCGTTACTTTGCATTCCGTAATTCTTTGTAGAATCAAAGCCATTTTTGTTAATAATAAGTTCTGCATTTTCCAGCCTTTTTTTAGGGTCTGATTCAAAAAAAAAGTAGGAGGGAA
>JBOFEG010000006.1:0-8798 GCA_051647685.1 Chlamydiales bacterium | reverse complement strand
GTGGAACTACAGGAACAACCGGATCTATAGGTGCTACAGGTGCACGTGGAACTACAGGAACTACAGGTGCTACAGGTGCTACAGGTAATGCAGGTGCTACAGGAACAACCGGATCTACAGGTGCTACAGGTAATGCAGGTACGACAGGTGCTACTGGACCAAATTCTCTTGATCACCTTTTTACTACTGGTGATTCCCAAACTCTAATAGATGATCAAACACCAATGGAATTTGATTCCCCACCTAAAGTACAAAAAGGAACTCGAATAACTCAAATAAATAACACGACTTTCCAATTGTTACCTGGTGATTATTATGTCAACTTCTATACTGTATCAAATGACAGGCCACCAATGGATGAATGTAAGTTTTTTATTACACTTAATGGTACCAGTACATATTCAACTGGATTTCTTCCACCAAGTCCTGTTTATCTGGTTCAAATGATCGTTAGTGTTAATACCACATCTAATTTACAAATAATTTACTCTAGTAGACAAGCTATTGTTACCATGTTAAACCACAAAAGAATATCTATAATTTATTTACCTTTTGATGGATGATCTTAATAAAGGTTTAGAATGTCGGATGAAAAAAATCTAAATGAATTATGGAGTAGGATTGTTATAAAACAAATGCTTTTATCTAATATAACTCATTGTTATGTTGGTTATGGATCTAGAAGCACTCCTCTTGTCTTATTTTTATCTAATACATCTTATATACAAACTCATTATCATTTTGATGAAAGAGGCTTAGCTTTTCATGCTTTAGGATATGCTAAAGAAAGTAAAAATCCCGTAGCTATTGTTGTTACTTCAGGTTCTGCATTAGCCAATCTTTACCCAGCAATAATGGAAGCTTTTGAACAAGAACTTCCTGTTCTTATTCTTACCGCAGACAGGCCTAGTGAATTACGCTCTATGGGATCCAATCAAACTACAGACCAGGCAAGAATTTTTTCAAATCATGTCGTTTGGCAATGCGATTACCCACCTCCTGATTCACCTGAAACAATACATAAGATGAGCCATTCATTGAGTTATGCATTCTCTAAATTAATTTATCCTGTGCGAGGCCCCGTTCATATCAATCTAATGTTTCGAGAACCGCTAGAATTTTCTCCAAATTTTTCTTACAGTACTGAATCTTTGTTAAATGTCCCACAATATTTTCCTCCCGAACAAGTAACCAATCATCTTTGTCAAACTTTATCAAAACAAATTCCTTTTAATAGGTCTGGAATTATCGTAGTGGGTTCCATGGATTGCGAAAAAGAAATGCAAGCTATTATTGCTCTTGCTGAAAAATTGCATTGGCCCATTTTAGCAGATATCACTTCTAACATTCGAGGGTATGAATGTCCAAATATTATTGCTTACTATGATCTCCTGTTAGATATATCTGTTTATAGTGAATTGATTCCTTCTTGTATTATCCACTTTGGAAACAAAATGATTTCTAAGAGATGGTTACTTTGGAATGAAAAACTCTCTTTCATTCCTTATCTACATGTTTCTAATAGTTCCAAAAATTATAATCCTGTCTACAGACTCACCCATAGATTTTATGTAAAAGCTACTACTTTTTGTGACCAAATCTTTCCCTTCCTTGAAATTTCTTCTGCTGCTTATCTAAACAAGTGGAAAACCTTGAGTGAAGAGATAAAAAAAAGGATTCATATTTTTTATATCCAAAAACCCAAAGTAAGCGAATTACATCTGCCTATTTTTTTATCCCAGCTCCAAACTTCTTTTGCACTATTTATCTCTAATAGCATGCCCGTGCGAGATGCAGATACACTCCTTTTCCCAACTAGCCCTCTGAGGATTTTTGCAAATCGAGGTATTTCTGGAATCGATGGAAATATAGCAACAGCTATTGGGATTGCTACCTCTCTACAAAAACCCATTATAGCTGTGCTAGGCGATTTAACCTCTCTTCACGACCTTAACTCTTTGCTTCCACTGAAGTCAAAGTCCATCCCAATCATATTTATAATTATCAATAATGGAGGGGGTGGAATTTTTTCTTTTTTACCGGTTGCAAAAGTACTTTCTAATAGTGCGTTCGAGACAAGTTTTGCAGGCAAACATACTTACTGCTTTTCTGAATTTTCAAGTTCTCTGAACCTTCTCTATTTTTCTCCAGATTCTATCTATGAATTACAGAAGTCTATTTTGGAAGCACAAGAAAAAGCTGTTCCCACTATTATAGAAATAAAGACAGATCGAGAAGAAAATTATACGTTGCATACAGAGTTCCTGCTAGAGATGCGTCTTCCTATGACGACTGGATATGGTGAAAAGCCTTACTGTAAAGAACAAATCCCTTCTTTTGATAGTTGTTCCTAGTATTGAGAACATAGGCAGAATTTCATTCTTTCTCAAACAATGCATCTAATTATATTGTATTTCATTATTATTACAAGTAATTATAACTAATTTAAATTAAAATATGTTATAATTTAGTTGCAATTTTGAAATAAAACAAATAAATAGTGGCTAATGAAAATTATAAACTCTATTAAAAATTACTCTATATCAATATCACAACAAACTAACTTACAATCTTCTTTAGTAAAAAAATTAAGGAAATAATAAGTAATTTACTCAATTTCATAAGAAATAACACTTCCTGTATGGATCGATCTACAATAGCGATTTCGAAACAAGTTAATTAACCTATGAGTCTATCGCATGAAATTTTAAAAGTTCTAGAAGAAGGAAAGAGTTCCACCAAAAATAAAAATGATCTTAATTTTGTAACTTTTTTATTCAAGGAACACCCCAACCAACAATAAACGAGTCTTGGAGGAGTCTATCTACGACATACCAAGTAATAAACCAGTTTTAGATGAACCTAGCTACGAAGAATAGATAAGTATAATGCAGAAACATCTTTGGCATCTAAGGAAAATTCTGAACATTTCTATACGCGAATCAATAAGACAGGTAATGGAGAAATCGATATATACTTACCGAGTGACGAAGATACATCCAATAACCAAAATACAATTATAGAACACAAAAGTGGTCAACCCCACCCGTTCCTTAAGGAAACCAAAGAAGTGGAAAAGGTTGCTCCACCAGTTCCTCCTAAAAACAGACTTTTAATTCAGGAAGTTATAAAGAGAGACGCCTCTCATATAAAATTTCCATCTGAGTCGAAAGAGATGCGTTTAGCGATTCTTAAAGGATTCGAACTCTTTATTTAATCCTTACTGTCCCTATTAATTTGCATTATTCCTACGTACATTAGGGTATACTGGAAACCACATTTTGCTATCGATCAAGCTAGTAATTGTAGTTTCTTTTAGTTCTTTTTCCCGAGAGAGACCCTCTTCCAATGCAATACGCGCTACTTCTACTGCGATTTCTCTACTCACTTCTCGAAGGGATGAAAATCCCGGAAATATAGAATCTTGACTCTCTTTAGAATGTCCGCTGAGTACTCGTGCCGCTGTAATAAACATGGAATCGAGTACTTCTTTCGATTTAGATACCACAAGTCCAAGCCCAAGTCCCGGATAAATATATACATTGTTACATTGACTCGGATCATATACCTTGCTTTGATAGGTAACTTTGGGGAAAGGGCTACCCGTTGCAATTAATGCTTTCCCGCCCGTCCACTGAATTAGATGTTCAAAGCTTGCTTCTGACTTATCAGTTGGATTAGAGAGAGGAAAAATGATGGGTGTTTGTGTGTGTTTGGCCATCTCTCGGATTAATTCCTCGTTAAATAAACCGGCGTGGGCTGTTACACCAATTAAGATTGTGGGTCGTGCATTGCTGATTACTTCAAGTAGAGATATCTGTTTGCGATTTTTTACCTTCCACAACTGTAATTGCTTTTCGTCCTGCACAAATTTCTGTAACTCTTTTTCAATCTCTGCATCTTGTCCTGTATGAACAAGTCCATATCTATCCACAATGTATAGGTTACGCCTCGCTTCCTTAATGGGTATGCCCTCTAGCTCGCAAGCCTCTAAAAAATAATGGGCAATGCCGAGTCCAGCAGAACCACCTCCTACAATCACTATACGCTGCTCTATGAGTGTTTCTTTTTTTTGTTGCAATGCGGAAAAAATGGCTGCAAGTACAATGGCAGCGGTTCCCTGGATATCATCGTTAAAGGAACAAATCTTTTTTCTGTATTTTTCTAATAGATGAGGTGCATTGGGTCTTGCAAAATCTTCCCATTGAAGGACGACATCGGGATATTTTGACTGCACAAGGCTGACAAAGGTATCGACAAAATGTAAATAATCTTCTCCGCGAACTCTTTCATGTTTCCAACCGATGTAATGGGGGTCGCGGAGTAGATCTTGATTGTTGGTGCCGACATCTAATACAATGGGAAGAATATCAGATGGGTTGATCCCTCCAAACAAAGTGTACAAGGCGGATTTCCCAAGTGAAATCGCCATACCCCCAACTCCTAGATCTCCAAGCCCAAGTACTCTTTCACCATCTGTCACTACAATGACTTTGATAGTTTTTCCATGTAGGGGTCTAAATATCTCTTCCATAGAAGAGAGGAGTGGAAATGGGATATATAAACCTCCAGTCCGTCTAAATATCTGACTAAAATTCACAGCAGCCTCACCAACAGTAGGCGTATAAATATAGGGAAGAGTCTCTTCTATATACTGCTCTATAAATTGATAGAACAAGATTCGATTAGACATTTGTAATTCTTGCAGGAAAATATATTTATCGAGAGAGTTACTTATTTGCAAAAAGCGTTGGTAAGAAATAGCTACTTGTTCCTCCAGACTGGAGATATGATAAGGAAGCAACCCCTGCAAGGATAAATCAGTCCTCTCTTCTGATGTAAAGGCAGTTCCCTTGTATAACATCGGATCGATAAGAATATCTGTTCCTGATTTAGAGGTATATACTATAGGGGTTTTGCTTCTTTTCATGAAAAATCTGCTATAGTTTGAGCGATTTACGAAACTGTATCTTCATTTCTTAAAGATAAAACAGGTTTTTGTTTTTCGCGATAGAAAAAAAAGACGCTTGAGATCCAAAAAAGAAACACTAGTACATTACCCATGGCAAGATAGGATATTTGTGCAAAGGCAAGTCCTTGAAGTACTAATACGAGAGTGGATGCAATGCCTCGAGCTGATCTGTAGGCAAAGATGTCGATCACTGCTTTGGCCTGGAATTTTTCTCGAATAGCTAGCGGTGAATAGAGGGATTCTTTAGCGATATTAAAAATAGAATAATCAAATGATTTCACTATAGCAAAGGAATAAATAAACATACCAAAGTAGGGAAAGAGCAGAAACAGCAATGCATTACCCAAGAATATGATAGGCATACTAAAATGAATGGTCCGAAGGCGAAAGATATTAAGCAGTAATGTGCTTCCAAAAAACTGTAAAAAGAGCACCATACCATTAATGAAAGTAAACAATTTCCCACTAAATGCAGTCATTTGATCAGTAGTTGGCATTTGTTTTGCAAGAAATACACTAAATTGCAGCTCCATTAACGTAGCTGCCACTTGCATACAAACTACAATCGCTAAAATAAATCGGAGCTGTTTACTATTTCGAATTAACTGAAACCCATCGGAGAGTTTCTTTTCCGTACAATCTTCATGTAAAGTTTGCAAGTCTTCCCGATTTTCCATTTTTCTTCTGATGTACAGAGCTACAGAATAAATCAGTGCAAAAGTAATGTAGATTGGAATGGAGCAGAGAAGTAACTTCTGAGAGCCGAGTTTCATAGAGAACTGACCAGAAATAAAACTACCAATTACAGAACCAATTCCGCCAAAGCCAAAAAGCAGACCATAACACCATTTAGATTGCTTTTCCGGTATAGTGACGTGGATAACAGACCAGAGCTGTTGGAACATAAGCAATACATAAATATCTTTCCATACATACAGAAAAAAAGGAATCCAAGAGACTGTAGCAATACAATAAGCAGAGAAGAGTCCACCAGAAACAACCATGGCAATAGTTATCCACATGACTTTGAAACATCCAATTTTAGAGAGGAGTTTATTATATAGAGTTACGACTAAAAGATTGATAGGCAGGGCAAATAGCCATGCATAGGGAAATAGAGAAGTGCCGTAAGAAGATATAAAAAAAGAATTACTAACCGGTTTTACAATCGAGGCATCGAGAGTAATACAAAAACCCGCGCACATCGCAAGAACCATAAATATTTTTTCAAATAAATGCGAATTACAAAATCCAGATAGTATGGAAAGATAATTTTTTTTCATTATAGTACTAATTTTTAGCACTAATTATATTCTAACCTAGTCGATAAATCTATTCTTTTTCTACACTTGCTCGACATGATTGTTCAGGTGGTATGATATCTATTGTAATTTTAACTAGAAATAGCGGAAAGAGTTTAGATCGGACATTGCAATCGACCATTACCTTTCCAGAAGTCATCGTCCTCGATTCGGAGTCTATTGATGATACAAAATCTATTGCCTCTAACTATGCCAATGTGCGCTTCCATACGCGCCGATTTTGTGGCTTTGGCCCTATGCGATCCTTAGCCGATAGTCTCGCTAGCCATGATTGGGTGTTTGCCTTAGATTCTGATGAGGTGCTCTCTGCTCTGTTAATTGAAAGCTTGCCTTTGATTTCTCTCAAACCAGAAAATGTTTATAGTTTTCCAAGACACAATTTTTTTAATGATAAGTGGATTCGTTCGTGTGGGTGGTACCCGGATAAGCAAATTCGCCTCTATAATAAGAATATGACTTCATTTTCAAAGGCACTCGTTCACGAGAAAGTGATCACTAAGCATATGCAAATTATTGATTTGAAAAGTCCTATTTTGCATTACTCCTATAATAAAATGGATGATTTCTTAGTTAAAATGCAGCTTTATTCTAATCTCTTTGCCGATCAATATACAGGTAAAAAAAAATCTTCAATGACCCGAGCTATAGGCCATAGTACGTATGCTTTTGTTAAGAGCTTTTTTCTACAAAAGGGATTTTTAGAGGGGGGAGAAGGACTATTAATCTCCCTATATAATAGTCATACTACTTTTTACAAATATCTCAAACTATGGGAGAAAAATAAAAATTTTAAATAATAATATGATTAAAACTAATCCAAATCAATATATAATGTAAGTCTTTATATACCGATTTATTAGCGTATCTATACAAAGAGACTATATATGAAATTTTTTAAATCTATCTCTCTCGCTCTTTTTTGTACTTCTACTGTCCTATTTCCCCTTATCTCTTGTAAAGAAAATTATCGACAAGAAACAATAACAGAAAAAAAGAATCTGCAGATTCAGTTTTCTAACGCACCCTCCTGGGTTGAAGAAATGGATTATGAATCTGACTGTGAAGAAAATATAACTTCCCCCGGAATTGCTCATTTATTGATTGATAGACAGTTTAACCTAGATGAAAGAATTTACTATTCTAGAGAAGTCAATAAAATCGTCTCTAAAGCAGCTCTAACCGATGCCGCTCAAATTCCTATTGTCTTTAATTCTCGAGACCTCGATCTAATCATTCACAGCATAAAAATTATTAGAGATGGCAGAGTAATCGACAAACTCTTAACCGCAAAAAGACAATTCTTTTACCCATCCTCAGGTAATACAACAGAGGTATTTTTCTATATTGATAACCTACACATAGGAGATATTCTAGATCTCTCTTATTCTTATAAAATTAAAAATAATTCTACAACTCAATTACTTGGGGATACTTTCAATATAAAAGATTACGCAGTTTATAAAAAAATAGCCTACTCCTGTTTAATTGGAAAAGATAAACCTCTTGTCTGGAAAATGCATCTCTTTGAACAAGATCCAGTCTGTATTGTTGGTGACTCTTATAAAAAATATTCCTGGGAAATTAATGATTACAAAATACACTTTCTCCCACCTAGTGAATTCCCTAAAATATCTTCATCACAGCCTGTGCGAGATCCATCCATAAATATTTCGACAAAGAGTTGGAATGATATCGCAAAGTATAGTGCTCTATTACTAGATGAAAAAACTCATTTTTCTTCCTACCCACCTCAAAATATTGTAGAGTTGGTACGGGAATGGCAAAGCAACTATCCCGATGTAGAAGAACAAATTTTAGCGGCCATTCGCCTAGTATCCGATGATATTTATTATGCATCGATTCCTGATGAAGAAAAAGAGCATGCTATCACCCCCTATTCTCCTGAAAAAACATTGGAAAATCATTATGGAGATTGTAAAGATAAATCCTCTCTATTAATTGCAATATTGAAATTACTTGGTGTAGAGGCATACCCAGTACTCGTTAGCACCGAAAAAACATATAATTTAAAGGATGAACTACCGACTCCCTGCTTTGATCATCTAATCACTAAAATAGAATATAATGGTAAATCTTATTTCATAGACCCCACGCAATCTTTATTCGGTGGTACACTAGATACATACCAAATCCCCGATTATGGGTATGGATTAATTGCACAAGAAAACTCTGAGGATTTAATTCCTATTACTAGAAATTTTTTATCAAAAATAAAATCAGTAGCCACTATTTCTATTCAGGGGCGCGATGTAACATGGGATCATGAAGTACAACTATTCCATAAGCTTGCCAATAATATGCGCAACAAATTTGTACCGGGATATGTGAACAAAGAATCTAAATTTATGTTAACCGATCTTGTCAATCTCTTCCCTAATGGGGAGGTAGTATATAGATCTCCGTTAACAATAGAAGATGATAGACAAGCCAATATAATTACAAAGAATTTCTCCTTTTCTTTGAAGAACATCGGTGAAAAAACT
>JBOFEG010000005.1:0-1910 GCA_051647685.1 Chlamydiales bacterium | reverse complement strand
TCCAAAATAGAGACTTGAAACGCGAAGTTGATGAATGTAAAACAAAATTAAAGGCTGATAAAAAAATATTTTATATAATAAATGACTTGAAAAAAGAAAATACAGCATTGAAGAACGAAATCAAAGAATGCAATAGCATGGAAAATGAGGTTTTAAAAAAGAACTTCTCGAATTTGCTTCAGGAAATAGAAAGGGTCAAAAACGAGGCTGCTGGTAGAATACACTATTTAGAAGATAATAACGAAAGACTGCAGCAGGAAGTTATGGAATACAAAAAGAGCAACCAAGATCTGGAAAATGAAAAAACGAAGGAAATGAACAAAGATCAAATCAATACTAAATATGCACAGGAGTTGGAAAAAGAACTCAATGATATAGTAAAGACATATGAAAAGCATAAAGAGGATAGTGATAAGCTCCATAGCATTCTAAAGGCTGAAAATATGGCATTGAGAGAAGATTTTGAAAGAGCGGATATCAGAAGTAGAGATGTAATTGATTCTCTTAATGAACAAGTTCGTATGCTGGAAAAAACAGTTTCAACACTCAAAAACAATGAATACGACATCAATCAACGTTTGAAACACATTAGCGAAGACCTTGCTACAAGTAAACACCTATTAAATATTTATAAGAATGAGATCATAGATTTAAAGGGTAGCATCCGCGTATACTGCCGAGTCAGACCTGCTTTATCCAATGAGGATAGATACAATTTCACAGTGGCTGAAAACTCTGTTGATATTGACGGGAATAAATTCCTGTTTGATAAAATATTCGATCCTACAAATCTGCAGGAAGATATATTCGGTGAAGTAAGTTTCTTAATAGATTCCATTTTTGATGGTTACAACTCTTGTATTTTTGCATATGGTCAGACAGGCAGTGGCAAAACATATACAATGGAAGGACCAACCAACAATATCGGGATAATTCCAAGATCAGTCGATGAAATATTCAGATTGCGTGAGGCTCATACCGAAAATGGGTGGAAAGTAAATATTACAGCAAGCTATATCGAAATATACAACGAGAGTATTAGAGATTTACTCTCGGAACCTGAAAATGAATCAGGCATTAAGTATGAGATAAAACATGAGAACGAAGTAACTCATATTAAAAACTGCAAGTATATAGATATAAACAATCGGAGTGAAGCTTTGGCTTTATTGTCACTAGCAAACAAACACAGATCTGTCGGATCGACTAGATGTAATGATAGAAGTAGTCGTAGCCACTCTGTATTTACAATTACTGTGGATATGACCAGTTCTGGAGAGCATAAGAAAGGAACAATGAACTTGATAGATTTAGCAGGATCAGAGAGACTAAGTGATTCTGGGTCCGAGGGAATAAGATTGAAGGAAACTCAAAATATAAATAAGAGTCTAAGTGCACTGGGCAATGTCATCAATGCTTTACTGCGAAACGAGAAACATATACCTTTTAGAAACAGCAAACTTACGTATCTAATGCAAAACTATCTAGGTGGGAAGGCTAGAGTATTAATGTTTGTGAATGTATCTCCTGAACTACGACATTATAATGAAACCTTGTGCTCATTGCGATTTGCTAGTAATGTTAGTGAGTGTAAACTTGGACAGGCAAATAAGAACGCAAAAAAGAAAATATAATAATTTAAATGAGAAAACAAAAAATTGTATTTTATAACTGGTAAACTATCACTGAAAAACTATAATTTAACAAAAATAAGCTCTCATTACATTAAAATTTAATTCGTATATATTGCTTTGTAGCTAAGTGTGCTGGGTACGTTTTTAATAAATTAAGATCTAATTAAACTCATATTAACTTATCTAGACACAAAAAGAGAATTAATATTAGAATTACACAATTTCTGTTACTATTTTCTGAATACATCATAAAAAAATGAAAATATGGATTTTAAA
>JBOFEG010000004.1:0-19605 GCA_051647685.1 Chlamydiales bacterium | reverse complement strand
GGGTTCCGTCGACTTGTAGGGTTCCTTGGTTGATGTTGAGGTCACCAGTGTGAGTGGAGGTGCCGGTTTGTTTCCAGGTGCCGGTGTTTGTTTTGTTGAGGGTTCCGCTTCCACTTACGTTACCGTTAGTGGTGAGGGTTGTACCGCCGGGAGTGTCTATACCTCCAGTGCCACTGGCAACAATGGGGTTAGATAGAGTCATGGTTTTGGTGGGTTGCAAGGTTCCACCATTTAAGGTGATGGGGGCGGTGTTGGATCCGAGAGCTTTTGGATCTGATATAGATAAGGTTCCACCTTCAATGCTAGTTCCACCTCGGTAGTTGTTGTCGGTACTAGATAGGGTGAGTTGGCCGGGACCTTGTTTAACGACTCCGCTATCTAAATGATTGGCGGGAGCCTCTTGGTCTGCCATGATGGAGTAGGGTGCATTGAGGGGTTGTTGGTTGTTGAATACGACTTTGGCTTTGCGAAAGAGGAAGATTTCGGGAGCGTAGCCTTGGCCGGGAGTAGCTCCTTGGCCTCCTATGGCTTGATTACTTGACATGGAAATGTTGTCTTGGATGACGCAGGTGGCGGTGTCTCCGACGAAGATGGCTCCGCCAAGTCCTGCTCCTCCTCCTCCTTTATAAGGATATCTTGCTTGTCCATTCCCCCCATATTGCCCTCCATTTCCATATTCGTTCCCTCCACCCGCACCAAATCCTCCGGCACCGACATCAGATCCGCCTCCTCCGAAACCACCACCTGCTCCATAGGATGCACCACCTCCACTGCCGAAGCCACCACCTCCACTACCATTGCCTCGAGCAGCGTTTCCACCACCATTTCCTCCGGCGCCACCATAGAAAAAATTTACTCTAGCTCCTCCACCTCCTCCACAATATCCACCGCTTCCTATTTGATATATAGAAGTGGTATTTCCTCCGGGACCGTTTCCTCCTTCATTATTGAGCTGAGTAACTATAAAGTCATTACCCCTTATAAACAGCTTGATTCCATTACCTCCTCCATATCCTGTAAGAAAAGGAGATCCGTCTGAAGAACCACCACTGTACTTTGTTCCGGGATAGTCTCCTCCACCAGATGTAGTAGAAGGATATTTGCTGGCGCTAGAAAAACTAGCTCCAGCACCCGAATAATTATTTGTTCTAATCCTTCCAAATGAAGTGCCTCCTTTTGCTGTACAAGAAGAAATAGATAGACTGGATAAAATGAGTTTTTGGCCTCGATCTATGTAAACAGCTCCTCCTGCTCCAAGTCCCGCACCGCCACTACCACTATCTCCTCCAATAGCAGCTCCTTGGTTGAGATTGCAGTTGGTAAGACTGAGATCGGCCATGATGGTGGCAAACAATCTATATTTTCCTTGGCCATTGATGGGCTGTTTACCTGTCGAAATAATTTGAGTGTTTTTTTTGATTACGGGAAGATCACTTGCAAGAGAAATCGGACTATTACCAGGGATCTCCATATTGATAGTGTTGGATGCATCACTCCCGGCATTAATGTCGGTGATGGCTTGTCGCAATGATCCACCTCCGCTGTCAGCAGCAGTGGTAACATTGACGTTTTGAGATTGAAGGGAAATTTGTATAAAAATAGTAAAAATAAATATAATAGTTTGGGATTTCATGTATGCCTACAAAGTAAATTTTTTTTTATATACCATCCTAATTCATAACAAAACAAAAAGATTTTCGAAAACTTTTTAAAATTAATATATATAAAAAAAATATGCAAAAAAAAATGAAATGATCCATGATCCAAATGTATAGCTTCACTCGAATTTGATGTTATGGATGTATTTACAGATTTATTACAAGGTCTTGGGAAAATTTTTTCTGTTCGTTTACAACCGGATCGGAATAACGCTTGTTTGCTAGAAATTAATAAAACGATTCGAATTCAAATCCAACTCGATCCATCTGAGGAAAATCTAATTCTTGGAGCAAAACTATGTACTGTTTTGCCGGGTAAATTTAGAGAGGATGTTTTAAGAAATGCATTACAATATAATGCCCTCCCAGATGCACTTGGATATCTTGGATTTATACAAGAGACCAATACGCTGGTTCTTTTTACATTTGTCTATTTTCGCGGGCAAAGTCCAGAAATTATAGCCAAAATAATAGAGAAATTTTTGCAAACCGCTATTTCTTGGAAAGAGGCTATTGGATCGAATGCCCCAGGACCCATGATTAGGCCTATTGTAACCAGTTCTACTCCTAGATTTGACCTAAAACCATGAAAAGTAAGTTATTGATTTCAAAGACTCTATTTGGTGAAATTGAAAAAAAACACACATAGATGGTTGATGCTAACAAAATATGTATGGTTTGCATTCTATATTGGATATCTGTTTCCGTTGTGTTCGGAAAATCCATCTAATTCGTCTATTCACACATTATACCACAGTATTCCCGTGAGCGATATTTCTAAATTATTCGCATTCTATCAACTATATCCTCATACAAATTATGGAAATCTCGCTTTGTATTCTGCTTGGGAAAGTCTTCAGAAACATCGAATAGAGAAAATTTCAATTCCGTATTCTATCGATTTACCCAGCATAGATATCGATACGATGATTCAATTTCTATCGCAAACTTCCACAGTCACAGAAAATTTTCTGGCTACCGATCAAATTGAATTAATGGAAAAAATATCAGATCATCTCATGAATCGACAACTCGAAGGATACAAAGTCTGGGAAAAAGAGGGTTTGATTGGGCTAGATCCGCAACAAATTGATTTGAGCCGCGCTATTTTACTCCACGAACTGGATGATACAAATGCAATCAGACAATATGAAGTATTTTTAGATTATATGGCTCTACAAATTTTAGCAAAATTGCCACAATCTGCAACTACTGTAGATAAAATTCATGCGCTTAATAATTGGATATTTTATGAAATGCAATTTAGGTTTCCGCCACATTCTCTATGGCCAAAAGATATAGATTCATATACTTTGCTCGCGCAAGTAATAGACAATCGGCAAGGTGTATGTTTAGGTGTATCTATCCTTTATATTTGCCTGGCACAAAGACTGGGTGTACCGCTAGAAATTTTTACTCCACCAGGCCATATTTATCTCTCATACACAGATGATATTCAAACTATTAATATTGAAACCACAGCTCGAGGAAGGAACATTTCAACAAAGGAATACTTGAGTAGCAACATACGTGCCTTACAAAAGAGATCAATGATGGAAGTCATTGGGATGGTATTTATCAATCAGGGCTCTAAATTTTTGCGCCTACAAGATTATACAGAAGCTATAAAATTTTACGAGAAAGCTCTTCTTTACCTTACGAATGACTCCATGGCCAAAGAGTTACTCGGATTTACGTTATTATTTACTAAAACGCGAGAAAGAGAGGCCATTCGCTTGCTAGCTTCAGTTGCCAATGATTCTAATCAGAGTACCATTTATCAAAGTTCTCTCGCAAAAGATTACCTTGAGAATAGAATAAATTTAGATGGAGTAAGAACTCTATGGTTACCAGTAAAGGAAACTCGCGAATCTATCTTAGAAAAGAACAAACAATTGCAGGAACTCATAAAAAAGTTTCCTATAACGCGAGAGGGATTATTTCAACTCGCTATAAGCTATTTACAATTATCAAATACGATAGAGGCAGAAAAAGTTTTGCTCAAATACATTACAATTGCACCAGGACACCCTACTGTACACTACTATTTAAGTATCCTCGCTAAGAAACATCTGGATTTAGCAAGCGCCTGGAAACATTATAGAATAGCTGCATCCATTATACAATCATCGGGTGGCAATCTATATTGTTTACAAAATCTCTATAAGCAATTGCAATCATTACTGCCTGAATCCGCTATAGTATCCATAAAAAATACAGAACATAAAGAAAAAAAAATGTAGCCCCGTGGACTCTAGAGAGTTTTGGGCGAAATAACATCAAAATACAAAGCAAACCACTAATAGCTATAAGAAACGGTAAGTCTACGCGTACAAATCTTTTAGAAAAAGTGATTGGCCGTACCCATGCGGCCAGTGGCAGAATTAATAATGGGTTGAGGATATTACTGCCGATTACATTGGCAACAGCTATTTCTTCTTCTTTTTTCCAAGCAGCAACTAGAGAGGTTGCAAGTTCTGGCAGAGATGTACCAAGTGCAATTACAGTAAGGCCAAGGATTCTTTCCGAAATTCCAAAGTGCCTTCCAATAACCATAGATCCTCGCACTAAACTCTCAGCACCTATCACTAACGCGAGTATAGCACCGATTCCATAAACTACAATCATACCTTTTTTGACTGTTGTTTTTTGTATTGGAGAGTGGTTTTTGCTTTTTTTTATTAATACTATTACGTAAAGGATTAAACCTAGGATAAAAAGGTTAGCTTTTCCAATGCCAAACACTCCATTCCAAAGAAATAGGAGCAGTGCTACATGAATTGCGAAAGAAAGTGGCCCAAAGAAATACCGAATATTTTTATTACATACATAAGGAGATATCAATAGAGATACAGATAAAATAATACCAATATTTATTATATTAGAACCTATTACATTGCCCATAGCAACGTCATCGAGCCCTTCCTTACTTTGAGCAATAACTGTCGTTACCACTTCTGGAAGAGAAGTTACAAAAGCAACCAGAATTGTACTAACAAAACTAATCGTTAATCGGAAAATTTGAGAGACCCCAACACAGAAATGCAGCATACAAATACCTCCGAAATAGAGGCCAATCATGCCAAGAATAATAGAAAAAAATGCTATCGTCATGTCCCACTTGAAGTATGGAGTATCATGAAGAATGTGGTATTAGATCTTCAAACTGTTCACGAAGGGAACTTGGAACCACTTCTTCAATACCTTTTCTATCGTAGAGCATAAAATACATACAAGAAAATAAAATGCCAAGTGATGGACTAAAAATAGCAATCATTAAAGAAAAAGCACAAATTATAAAACGTTTGATCGAAAGGAAAGAAGACTTCAATTTAGAAATTAATATTTTAGACCGAAATAGAGTGATTGTATTTAAAACAAAAAAGAGACTGAACATTGCAATTGCATATATTCCCCACAATATATCCGCAAAAAACAAGAAAATAAAAAATAATCTTGCTGTGACAGCAGAAAAGAAACGATCTAATCGATACCTGTCTTCCTTTGGAATTTCTTCTCTCTCAATCGATGAAGAAGGTTGGGTCATTTGATCTTTTTCCGCGTGATCAAAAATATTATAAATGGCCATTGCTATTTCCTATATTTGATTTTATTATAATTATTTTAAGTAATCATTCACATCTTTATAGTGTCTCTAGTAAGATCATTGATATCTGCCTCTTTTGGCTTTTCGGGTTTTCAAAAACTCGAGTTTATCCCTCCAATTTCTATATTCTCCTATATTTAGGCAATGAATATAACCTTTTTCTCGATTCCTCTCTAATCTTTGAAATATTCTATTCAATTTTCTCCGTCGAATACGCATAAAGAGATTGCATTTCACCATATTTCCTTTATTTTTTTGAACAAATTCTTATCGAGCTATTACAAGCATATAGTATAACCCTATATTGCTTAGAGAACTCCGATAATTCACTGAAAATAAATAAAATTATTTTTATATCTATAATAATAATTATACACACCTTATATATCTTTCAATTTTTCCCTGATTTCATGGTTGGATAAAAACCTTGTATTTTATAGAAAAAACAGGTAGCCTGCTTTCTTAAAATAGTTTATGGAGAATTGATTTATGGCGCGCAAATGTCAAATCACTGGCAAAAAACCTCAAAGAGGTTATAGCTATGCTAAACGAGGGATTGCTAAGAAAAAAAAGGGTATTGGACTTAATATTACTGGAAAAACGAAACGTCGTTTTTATCCAAATCTTATAAAAAAAAGAGTTTGGTCGCCGGAAGAAAGTCGATTCATTACTATGAAAATTTGCACATCTACTCTGAGAACAATTTATAAAAATGGTCTTGCTAAGACGCTTGCTGAATCCAAAAAATAAATTTTTTTTGTCTGTTCTTGTATAATCGGCTCCTTTAGCTTCCTCTTTTTTTATGCGAGTGTAATCAATTTTCCAAATGATACTTCCTCTCTCCTGTTTTATTCGAGTAATTGTAGGCAAGACTTAAAAGAAATTGTTTGCGTTTCTTTAAAAAACGCAAAAAAATCTATTTATTTATCGACCTACGGTCTTTCTGATCCAGAAATACTATCAATTCTTAAAAAGAAAATTAGTGAAGGTTTATTAATTACAATTACCTGTCATACTAAACAAATTCCTGCCATGCAAAAGTATTTAGGAAATTCCATACAAATAATTCCTTTTCAATCTACTGGATTGGTTCACGAAAAAATAACCATTGTAGATGGCGAACTTGTGTTTTTAGGATCGACTAACTTAACGCAAACATCTCTATCCTTGCACGATAATTTATTGATAGGAATTTTCTCTCGTATTATGGCAAATAGTCTTCTATTACGAACTCCTGGAGAGGTGCATAGTTTATTGATCAAAGACCAAAAAATCGTGCTCTACTTTTTACCGGAAAAAGACCCTATAGCACTGGAGCGGATACTCTCTATTATAAATACTGCTAAAGAAGAAATCCAAATGGCTTTATTTACATTCACTCATCCAAAAATCGAGTTCGCTTTGTCGAGAGCTGCGACGAGGGGCGTACGAGTAACTTTGGTCATTGATCAATTTTTAGCAAGAGGTTGTTGCAAGAAAACAGTTAATAAACTCAAGCAATCAAGTTGTATAGTTCGAACAAGCAACAGCTATAAATTAATGCATCATAAATGGGCTCGCATTGATAAAACTATTTTTATTACAGGTTCTGCTAACTGGACAAAATCCGCATTTGAAAAAAACCGAGATTATATTCTGATTCTAACTGATATAGATAAAGGTCAAAATAAATTTATTGATAAGCTTTGGGTTAATTTATATAGACACTCTACTTTATAGGCAAAAATTCATTCTTTCTATACTATCTTGCTGTATCCTTGGATCATTGAGATTAAAATATGACACATTCTATTACAGAAAATCCACCAGACATGGAAGAAATTGTTTCTCTTTGTAAACGCCGCGGTTTTATTTTTCAAAGTTCTGAAATTTATGGAGGACTACAAGGTATCTATGATTATGGACCACTCGGCGTTGAAATTAAAAATAGTCTGCGAGCTGCTTGGTGGAGATCTATGGTATATGAACGAAACGACATAGAAGGGATTGATTCCGCAATTCTCACCCATGCGTTGACTCTACAACATTCCGGACATACAGAAACATTTACAGATGCTATGGTTGATTGCAGAGATTGTAAGCACCGCATGCGTGTGGACAGCGTGCACAATGGCAAATGCGAAAATTGTGGGTCAGAAAATCTAACGAGCACCAGACAATTTAATTTAATGCTGCGGACTAATCTTGGCCCGATTGAAAATGATAGTTTTGCTTACCTTCGACCAGAGACTGCCCAGGGAATTTTCACCAATTTTATGAATGTACTCACTACCTCTGCGAGGAAGATCCCCTTTGGAATTGCACAAGTAGGTAAAGCTTTTCGAAATGAAATTACTCCAAAAAATTTTATTTTTCGTACGCGCGAATTTGAACAACTAGAGCTCGAATTTTTTGTTCAACCAGGTACTGATGATGAATGGTATAAACGATGGATCGATATTCGGTTGGAGTGGTGGAAAAAACAAGGAATTCGAGAAAAAAATTTGCAATTGCAAGAACAGACTCCGGAAGAACTCGCCCACTACTCTAAAGCTACTACCGATATTTTATACCGCTTTCCACAAGGACTTGCGGAACTTGAAGGTATTGCTAATCGAACTGATTTCGATTTGGGATCTCATACCAAATCACAAGACATATTTGAAATACATGCCAAGGTGTCTCCAAATCCTCACTCTGTTACAGCGCTTGGCGTTCAGGATCTGGGAACTAAAGAGAGATACATTCCCTTTGTTATTGAACCATCAGCGGGACTCGATAGAGGGGTACTTGCTATTTTGATAGATAGCTATAGAAAAGAACAGCTTTCCAGTGGAGATGCTCGCATTGTACTCCATATTGCGCCTCACCTAGCTCCCTTTAAAGCAGCAATCATTCCACTCGCTAAAAATAATACAGACATTGTCAATACGGCAAAACGAATCCATTCCGATCTGCAACAATTAGGACTTGGGCGCATTCGTTATGAAGATACAGGAAATGTTGGGAAAGCCTACCGCAGGAACGATGAGATTGGCACACCTATTTGTATTACCGTCGACTTTGATACCTTTAACGATACCTCGGTTACGGTAAGAGATCGCAATTCTATGAAACAAAAAAGGGTTTCTATTTCTGAATTACCAAATATAATAAGAAACTTTTTTTTCTAATTAATACTGAATTTCGGATGCAGGTAAAGTTTGATGGTGCAAGGCTTGCAAAGCAAGTTCGTAATATTTATTTGTATCATTTTTTATGTGAGCGATAGCTGTACTTTGATTAATATGATTGGCTAAACTAATAACTTCTGTGAATCTCCCGAGATAAAATGCAGCTCGGAGGTGTTGATAAGCAAGTCCCCAAGAATCTATCCACTTTTCATAGAATAATAAATCTATAGAAGTAGAAAATTTATGATATTTCCTCAACTGTAGCGTAGAATACGCGAGATCATATCGACCGATATCATTACAATATTCGGCAAGATAATAAAGTGGTTCACCGCGATGAGGGCTATATCGAAAAGCTTTATTAAAAGCATCTATAATAATATCCTCATCGTGGCCTAAAAGTTTATGCATTTTCGCTATTTGTAGTAGGGACCAGAATATTTCTTCTCTCCAGCCTCCTATATCTACGCGTTTTTTATACCATGTAATCGCATTGATTGGATCTCCTGCATCTTTATAACTTTCAGCGAGATAAAATATATAGCGCGCATCTTTCGGATCCTCTTGCAAAGCTTCCAAAAGAATCTCAATTCTATCTAGAAATTTGTCTTCTTCATCCGGTTTCCATCCTAATCGGTAATATAAATTCTCTATAGTGCCATAGGTATACATCCCATCTACTGAAATATATTCATGGACAACACCAGTCCATTTCCAATCTAAATCTGATTTTACCAATTGAGTACGAAAAAGAGTAAAGTGCTCGGAACCTAGATGAAAATAATAGCAATCTTGCATGAGGTATGGAAAAGAAAACCCAGTCTCATATTCTAACCAATCATCCCCGTCCATAAGTAAAATATAATCACATTTATCTTTTGCAAGTGCTAATGCTTCATTGCGATTGTAAGCAAAATTTTTCCAATCTCTATCGTGAAGTTCTCCAGGAATATCGGATAAAATATTGCTAATTATAGATTTCGTATTATCTGTTGACCCAGTGTCGACGATAACCCAATAATCAATAAAAGGAGCTACAGAATGCAAACATCTTTCAATATAACCCTCTTCGTCTTTTACAATCATATTTAGACAAATAGTCTGTTTTGCAAATACAGAAATTTGCAAGAAAAGAAAAATTACAACTATAATTTTCATTACTCAATCTCCAAAAATCTAGTGCCTATTATTTTTGAATAATATTATAGTGTATTGGAACATTTAAATTAAAATAAATAGTTTACTTGAATAATTTCTATGTATTACGTACTATTTTCCCTTTGAGTTTTTTAGAAAAGGCATTTTATGTATACGCATTTTTTCACAGTAACCTTTGCTCTTTTTTTATTGATGAATCCAATTGGGAATGTTCCGATTTATCTCGCGTTACTGAAAGAAATTGCACCTAAAAGACAAGCACAAATTATTTTGCGAGAGCTGGCTATGGCACTTGCCATTCTTTTATTATTTCAATTTGTAGGGCAAGGTCTTTTAAATCTTTTAGGAGTAAAAAAAGACGCACTGCTTATAGCAGGAGGTCTTATACTCCTAATTATCGCAATGCGTATGATTTTCCCGCCCGAAAAATCGACTCTCAAAATGACAGAAAAAAAGGAAGAGCCATTTCTCGTTCCTCTAGCGATTCCACTAGTTGCAGGCCCTGCAATTCTTTCCGCAATTATTGTCTATTCCAATGAAGTCCCTACTCTACCTCTAACCTTTGCTATTCTCTTTGCGTGGGCTTTGGTGACTGTTATTCTGGTAAGTGCACCTGTGCTATTAAAAATTCTGAAAGAAAGAGGAATCGTTGCTTGTGAGCGTTTAATGGGTTTAATTCTTATTTTAATCGCTTCTCAAATGTTTCTTAATGGAATGAGAATTTTTTTTAGTGAATTGAGATAAACGTACAATAATACCTAGACATGTCGTATTGTTATAAAATAATTTTGTTAATCTAATTGTATGAATCATTCTTTTTTTTCTGTTACTCTATCTTTATTTTTATTGATGGATTCCATTGGAAATATTCCTCTTTACATAGCTATTCTAAAGGGAATTCCAGCTAGGCGACAGATTCATATCATAATAAGAGAACTTTTAATTGCCCTTGGTTTTATCGTATTATTTCAATTTGCAGGACAAGGATTATTGAATTTACTTGGGGTAGCCCAAGACGCACTCTTAATTGCTGGTGGACTTATCTTATTTATCATTGCATTGCGGATGATATTCCCGCCCGAAGATATTGAAGTCTTTGAGATTTCCAGAAAAGAAGAACCATTTCTCGTTCCCCTAGCAATTCCGTTTGTTGCAGGGCCTTCAATATTTTCTGCAGTGATTATTTACTCAAATGATATGGCTCCCTTTATGCTTACACTTTCCATTGTCATTGCATGGCTATTCACATTGATAATCTTATTGATTGCTCCCTATTTGAAAAGACTCCTTCGCGATCACGGAATTATAGCCTGTGAACGTTTAATGGGACTGATTCTTATTTTAATTGCCGGACAAATGTTTTTAGATGGACTCCGTATATTTCTAAACAACCGTTAAAGAACAATATATGATCTCACGTAATTCTCCTTGTTGGTGCGGTAGCAAAAAAAAATGGAAACATTGCCACTATCCCCTTGAATCAATGCCAAATTTTGCAACTATGGCATCTAGATATTTGAAACAATATCAAATTCGCCTTAAGACTGAAAAAGAAATTCTATGTATTCGGAAAGCATGTAAAACCGCTTCTTCTATCTTGCACAAACTCTGCGCTATGGCAACCATTGGTACTACAACTAAAGCATTGGATATATATGCAAGAAAATTACACAAGGAAGCTGGCGCTGTTCCTGCGCCACTCGGGTATGGATCTCCCCCATTTCCCTGTAGTATTTGTACATCTTTAAATTCTGTAATTTGTCATGGAATTCCTAATGATTTGCCCCTACAAGATGGCGATATCTTGAATATAGATGTAACTGCAATAGTAGACGGATTTTATGGGGATTGTAGTGCTATGGTTTGTATTGGATCGGTCAGTAAAGAAAAACAACTCGTTGTCAATACTTCCTATGAGGCATTGATGCAATCTATTAGCCTATTGAAACCGGGTGTACTTCTCTGTGAAATTGGAAATTCTATCGAAGCCATTGCAAAAAGGAAACACTGCTCTGTAGTCTATCAATTTGTAGGCCATGGAATTGGAATTCAATTCCATGAACCACCTCAAATTCCTCATTATGCTAATGATATCAAAATCCCACTCGCTCCTGGTATGGTGTTTACTATTGAACCTATGATCAATGCAGGGGTTCCAGAAGCAGTTATTGATCGAATAGATCATTGGACCGCCAGAACTGCCGACGGCAGCCCCAGTGCACAATGGGAGCACACTATATTAATTACAGAATTTGGCCACGAAGTTTTAACAAAAATAAAATAATTATTACTACTACAGACTTGATCTTATATCGTGTTTGATAATAAATTTTTTCTGTAAAATTTACCAATTTTGTAAGGAATAAATTTATGGTTACTTATACAACAATCACAGTTCCTACCGGTATGTCTTGCGTTAATGCATTCCGAGCTCTATGGGAAAATTCGAAATCTACAGCAGGTTTTTCCATGGATAGATTTTTAGACATACCTGCTATTGATGCAGTTTCAACTGCTGAAAAAGTTGCAAGTCTTTTTAGACATCATACTAATTTTAATTATGAAGGTGAAAGATTCTTAAACATTAACTTTTCTCAATTTCCCGAATTAGAAGTTGGTTTATATGATAAAGAATTTGGCCCTGGCGCTGCTGAAAAAGCTCTAGGAGAATATAATGAAATACCTCCAAGCAAAAGATTCGATAAAAATGATTTTTATAGATTTGAACAACTTACAAGTGAAAAAGAATTCTAACACTTAAACAATAATAAAGTTAATAAGAGTCGCCTTTTTTCTTTTGTTAGGTAGCAGTGCTTTGATATTTCTTTCTAGTGAAATCAGATTACCCACATATCCCAATGTATTCAAATTATCAATAAGAGTTTGATTTGCTTGCTTGTAAAGATTGTAATTGATTTTCTAGTACAGAATCGGTCACGAATTTTTAACAAAGATAAAATAAAAATTTCTTAAAAACCACATCTTCTTTAGAATTTTTCTACAAAAAAGGAAGCTTATAATGAAGTATTTACTACTATATTTTCTATTGATCTATTCTCCAATTTGTATTTTTTCAGAAGAGGAAAATTTCCTTTTAATTAATGATTTCACTAATCAAACAATGATAGAACTTGGGTCTCATATTAATGAACGTATTACTCCATGTTCTACATTTAAAATCGTTCTAAGCCTAATTGGATATGATAATAAAATTTTAAAAACTCCTAATGAACCAATGTGGGATTTTAAAGAAGGCTATGTTGATTATTTAAAATCATGGAAAATCTCTCAAACTCCCCAATCTTGGATAAAAAATTCTTGTGTTTGGTATTCTCAAATTATAGCAGAACAATTAGGGTTAGAAAAAATGCAATCTTATTTAGCCTTATTTGATTATGGAAACCAAGATATATCAGGAGGGCTTAAAAAGGCCTGGTTGAGTTCCTCTTTAAAAATTTCTACAAAAGAACAGATTACTTTAATCCAAAAAATAATACATGAAAAACTGCCTATTTCAAAAGAAGCCATTCAAATAACCAAATCTCTCTTATTTATAGATGAGTTAGATGATGGATGGCAATTATTTGGTAAAACAGGCATGGGTTCCATTACTGATAACCTACAAATTGGATGGTTTGTAGGATGGATTCAGAAGAATAATTCTTTTTTTCCTTTTGCTTACAATATCCGAGACATAAAAATAGATCCTAATAGAAGAATTCCGAGAGTCAAACAGTTATTAAAGCATTCTGTTATGGAAGCTAATTAGAACTGTTATCATCCTTAAAATTGTATTTAGGCTACTTCTACAGGAGTGGCCTTTTTTCTTTTCTTAGGTAGCAATGCTTTAATATTTCTTTCTAGAAAATCATTTTCATAATCTGTGGTTTGATAGAATTCTTCTCTCTGTACGTATTGATCTAGTATTATCTCGAGTGTTTTATTTTCTTGTAGTAATCGTTCGTTGTCCTCATACATTCGAGCGATAGTAGATTCTAAATAAATTTTAATAAGTCGTAAATCATGGATGTCTTCTAGCTTATTGTACAACTCCTCTTCTAGTTGAATAAAATTACCGACATAAGCGCGTATCTTATCGATCTCGAGATTGGAATGTATAAGTTGATCTGTCATAAGTCTATATTGAAAATGTTCAATTCGCAATGTATTCAAATTATCAATAAGAGTTTGATTTGATTCGATTGCTTGTAAAGATTGTAATTGATTTTCTAGTTCAGATATGATGGATTGACGCTCCTGAGATTCCTTATGTAAACTCCGGCATAGCTCTAAAGATTCTTCTTTTTGGTGCAAAAGAGTATTGATCGTATATTGTTGGTCATGAATCAATTCTTTGAGAGAATTTATATAATTTGTTTGCTCTGCTAGATCTACATATAGCTTTTGCACTTCTTTTTCTGTATGTAATTTTTCTTTTTCAAAGATATGAGATTGTTCTATTTGGATTTGCAAACGAGATTTAACATTTTCTAACGTAGCAGATTCCTCACTTTCCATTTCTCTGACTTCCTCGTATGATAACCAAGAAATAAACATAGATAAAGTTGATGAGATAGAAGCGAGCAAAATAATGGGCTGTTTATATAATATCAAACCGCTTATTCCCAAACATAGAAGACATGTTGATAATATAAAGAGATGAGTTTTTTCTAGAAATTTAGTAAATACCAAACAAACTAGATATACGCAGATATATATAATGAATAACGGTTGATATATGCACGCAACTAACCCAAAGGAAAACAAAGCAAGGACGAATCCTAAAACACTGTATATCCATTTTTTATCATTGTTTGAGATGCGATCTAACCGGATCGATCTTTGCGCTAGGTCTATAAAATATTTCATAATTACTCTAAGTTATGAAAAGATTCAAAAATTTTTCCTATTATACAAACACCTCTTTCTAATTGCTTAATTTGGAAATGTTCATTCGGAGCATGTATACTATCTGATAATAAAGCTACGCCTATTAATAGCAAATCTTCTCGACAAACTTTAGAAAGCTCTGAAACGATGGGGATCGTCGCTCCACTTAATAAATTGATGCACTTTTTAGAAAATACCTGTGTATAAATATCTCGAACAAAAGATCCCAGTTTGGATTGAAGAGGCGCACGATATGCGGGATAGCCATGGGTTGGTTTGATTTTCCAAGTAGCACCTTTGGGGGTTTGACTCAGTAAGAAGTTTTTTAATTGTTTCATCACTCTATTAGGCCTCTGTCCCAAAGCTAATCGACAAGATAACTTAATAGTAGTCTTATTCGGAATAATTGTTTTAATGCCCTCTGTTGTATAGCCTCCAAACCAACTCGTTATTTCAATACTTGGAAGTAACCAATTTTCCTCTTTTAGACGAATAGAATTTTTTACAAAAGAGGTCACTCCAAGTTTTTTTAAAGATTCTTTTGTATTGGGGAAAGTCAATTGTTTTAATTCTTTTTCTGTTGGAAATTGTATGTCTTTGTAAAAACCAGGTATCGAGATAAAACCATCAGGATTCCAAAGTGAATGCATTATATTTGCCATAGCGCGATTGGGGTTCAAAGCAATGTTTCCATAAACTCCAGAATGTAAGTCTTGTTGAACGGTTTGCAAAGTCGCTTCCATTCCTAAAATTCCTCGCATCCCAAAAGTTACGGCGGGCGTAGTTGCATTAGATAAACCCACATCATAAATTAGCATATAGTCTGCATAGAGCTCTTTTTTCTTCTCTTTAAGAAGCTGCAAAAGGCTCGAGCTACCAATTTCCTCCTCTCCCTCAATAAGAATTTTAATGGTTCCTTTCTTGCTTTGATTCGATTTCATATAAATTTGTAGTGCTGCAAGACTGCACATACACTGTCCCTTATTGTCTGATGCCCCTCTAGCAAACATTTTTCCATTAATACAAGTAGGATCAAATGGTGGAGTTTTCCAGGCATTAAGAGGTTCGACTGGTTGGACATCATAATGATGGTAAATCAAGATTGAAGGAGAAGAAGTCCCTATATATTCCGCAAAAACAATAGGGGATCCTTTTGTTTTCCAAATAACTGCTGTCAACCCAATTTTTTCCAAGTATTTTTTCAACCAAAGAGAACACTGATCCAGTGCATCTTTATATTTAGAGTCAGATGCAATAGTTTCAAAACGCAAAAATGTAGAATAATCATCTAAAATTTCTTTCTCGTGTTCTTTATATATCCGTTGAAAATCAATTTTTTCTACCATTCCCAAACCACGTCACATTCAAAATTCAAAAAAATTTTAGTTTAACAAAAACCTGATTTAATTGTTTTTAAAACTGAAAGAAATCTTTTTTTATAATTTTTATAGCAAATCTATATATTCCTAATAATTTCAATTATACTTTAGAACATATTCTCCTTGACAAGTATAGATTCTTATTATGAAATATTTATAAACAATTTGGAGTATTTTGTGACTTGGATTAAAAGAATTGGATTATTCTTACTTGTTAACTTTCTAGTTGTTCTAACCCTATCTGTGATTCTGTCCCTTTTTAATGTTCGCCCATATTTAAATGCACATGGCATTGATTATAGATCTCTCATGATATTTTGTTTGGTATGGGGAATGGGCGGTGCTTTAATTTCTCTTGGATTATCGAAAGTCATGGCAAAATGGATGATGGGTGTAAAAATTATTCATACTCGCGACGGAAACCCTACTCATGAAATGTTGCTGAAACTCATTACAAAATTATCCAGAGAAGCGGGGCTGAGAGCTATACCAGAGGTCGGAATTTTTTCATCTAAGTCTCCTAATGCTTTTGCAACAGGACCAACCCACAACCATTCCCTAGTTGCAGTCTCGTCAGGGCTTCTCGAGCGAATGAATGAAGAAGAAATCGAAGGAGTACTTGCTCATGAAATTTCTCATATTGCTAATGGCGATATGATTACAATGACTCTGCTCCAAGGTGTAGTGAATGCTTTTGTCATGTTTCTCGCACGGGCACTTGCGCTTGCATTTTCAGGACTTGGCAGGTCTCAACAAAGTCGAGGTGGATCATATGCCGGGTATTATATGTTTACCTTTATCTTTCAAACTGTTTTTATGCTTCTTGGGTTACTTGTCATTGCAGGCTTTTCTCGCTATCGAGAATATAGAGCAGACTTTGGCGGAGCTAGTCTTGCCGGCAAGGGAAAAATGATTGCTGCCCTACAAAGATTAAAAGATCAGCCAACTTTGTATTCTGTGCCCTCTCATGAATCAATCCAAGCTCTTATGATTTCGAATCCAATGAAAATGGGATGGACTAAATTCTTTTCTACTCATCCACCACTAGAGGAAAGAATTGCACGTTTGAGACATACATCTATGCATTCCAATCATTGACATATGAGTTCTTTTTCAATTTCCTTATTTTTTAAAAGATAAATATTTTCCTCTCCAAATATTTCTCTTAATTTAGCGAAAGATGCGTTACCACCAATTACTATAAACCCGAGTTCGTGAAGTAGAAAATAAATTCCAGGCAAATAGTGCAATCGTTTCTGCCCCCCCTGCAGATAAACGAGTATTTTATCATCATGTTTTTCTCTGAGAGATAAGAATCGCTCAAAGCAGAAAGAAGCCAATGTTTCACTTGAATCAACAACTATTATTTGATATCCAGATAGCGACTTTTTAATAACTTCTAAATCTTTTTCGGAATTCCATTCTAATTTGCTATGCATTTTATGAGCTATTTCGTTTCTCTGTTTTCTCTGATACTGTCGCAATATATATTCTGCAATGTTGGCTAAACTAATGGAAATGCATCCAAGGCGCTCTATTGCAAGGGCTCCACTAATATTTGCGAGCTCGATTGCATTGTCTATTGGTATATGGTTTGCAATACTGACCGCAAGCATAGCAAGCACACTATCACCAGCTCCAGTAACATCTTTTACCTCTCTTGAACATACACCAAAGTCGCGGCGCCCCTGTCCATCCTTCTGAAACAGAGACATTCCTTTTTCCGAACGCGTAATTAATAGATAATTCACATTCGTTTGTTCGATGAGAAACTGAGCTACTTGCTCCAATGGAGATTCCATAGACATACGAGCGGCTATGTAAGCTTCTTTAAGGTTTGGCTTAATTAAATATGTTCCTTTATATTGTGAAAAATCATCTCCCTTAGGATCTACTACTACGGGAATATTATATTTTTTTGATAAATCGAAAATAGTTTTTAATATGTTAGGAGATATAGCTCCCTTTTTATAGTCAGAGACTAGAATAATATCTATATTTGATACAATAGAGGGTATGATTTTTTGGATTTTTTCTTCGATATCGATTCGTATGGCCCGAATAACTTCTTTATCTATCCGGTAAAGCTGTTGAAAATCTCCGATAAGTCTTGATTTAGTGGGGGTTATATATCCATCTTCTCTATATATATAAGAGACATTTACTCCATTATCTTCCAGTATCTTGTGTATATGGGATCCCTCTACATCATCTCCAATACGACCGAGAGCAGTTACATCTGCATCTAAAGCAAGTAAATTCATGATTACATTACCCGCCCCTCCAGCTCGCATTTCTTGGGAATTTACCTTAAGAATAGGGACAGGAGCTTCTGGAGAAATTCTCTCTACATCTCCCTTCACATAAATATCCAACATGAAATCGCCGATAACGAGCGCACGGATTTTATGGAGTTTGGTAAAACTATCTAACAATATCTGCATAACTTTGCACAGTTAAGTAATTAGTTACATAGTCAGAGATAGCTGATTGTAATGTATGCAGAGATATATCTACCGATTGTAAATGTTTATATAACTTAGTAATATCGGCCTGTGTCATATTCTGATAGTGAGTTTGTATCGAAGTAGGCATTGGAATATATCGAATAGATGGATCTTTTTTCAATATATCTGCAACTAAAGCGACTAGCCTATTCCATGTAGTCGTACATCCAGAACCTACATTAAAAATACCATTTGTCTTTGTCTGTAGAAAACTGCAAGTAATTTTTGCTGCATCTTTTACATATAAAAAATCCCGACTTTGCTCTCCATGGCCTATTTGTGAATCTGTCGATTCAAATAAAGAAACAAATCCTCTCTCTCTTATTTGATTTGTTATATGAAAGACCATAGATGCCATGCTACCTTTATGATTTTCATATGGTCCAAAAATGTTAAAATACTTAAGGCTCACTACTTGATCTAAAACTCCTTGTTTTTTACACCACAAATCAAACATTTGTTTAGAGTATCCATATATATTTAATGGTATAAGAGATTCAATAGTCTCCTCACTATCAGAGAATCCCATTTCACCTGAGCCATAAGTAGCAGCGGATGAGGCATAAATAAACCTGTGGTTATGGGTCAATGCATATTCGAGTAGCCGAATAGAAAAGCGGTAATTATTTCGATAAAAATAATCTCCATCTATTACTGTTGTACTAGAACAAGCACCTAAGTGGATAAAGGCTTGTATTGTCTTTTGCCTACCTTGTAACCAATCGAAAATTTCATGTTTAGAGACGAATTCCTTGTATTGCGTTCCTAATAAATTTTTCCATTTTTGACTGTTACCAAGATCGTCTACAAGGATTAGTTCTGTAACTCCAATAGAATTTAAATACCGAATGACATTGGTAGCAATGAATCCAGCAGCTCCTGTGATTACGATATCTCCGTTATCTTTGAATTGTTTTTTCATCGAATTCACATAAAATAAGAAAAGTATTACCAATGTAGCAGGATTATATCCTTCGAATCAATAAGAATAGATTCAAAAAAAATTCTTTTGCTATATTAAAGAATATTACGACAATAAGCGGGAAAGCCCACGGTTTTAATCGTGGGATGAGAGCGTCTATTTATTATTAATTAGTATTGACAATAGATAATTGGCGAATGAATAATATCCCGCGATATGATACTGACATGCAAAATAAAACATAACCAAAACTTTGACATTGAGCTTGCAAAAGCAAAACAAATTGCACTAGTCGCGAAAAAAACCAAAACTCGATCGTCAAAAGATGTAAA
>JBOFEG010000003.1:0-38517 GCA_051647685.1 Chlamydiales bacterium | reverse complement strand
CATGCCCTATAATGCAGTGCAATCTTGAATGGAGAAAGACCATGGTCAGACTGAGTAAACAACAGAGAAAGCGAAAGGTGAGTCCTAGAAAGCCAAAGCTTCCGGGTCACGCGCCTAAAAAAAATTCTATAAAACAATTTACAAAGATCCATAAAAATACAATACAGGGAGCTTTGGAAGATCGCATATTTATCCCATTTATTAAGGGAAAGGAGCGCGCTCATGTCTAAACATCCAAGTTATGGAAAGCGCGGACAAGGCGGAGCTAAGAGAAGCGTCCTTACGCGATATGAAAGGCTAACCATTCTGAAGGAATCAAAAAAATTTGATCCCAGTGTAACGAAAAAGGTCACTGGACTCCCTAAGACGAAGGCCGTTCTCGCCTTGTGAATATTATTATAGAGAACTGCCAAGAAGATCTAGTAATCTGTGAAGATTCACTCAAAACTCTTATTACAGAACTATTGCATTTAGAAAACATATCGACAGATGAGATTTCTATTCGGTTAGTAAACCAAGAAGAATCTGCTCGATTGCATGAGGAGTATTTTTCCGATCCAAGTTCGACAGATTGCATGACTTTTCCAATCGATCCCCCAGATTCTCTAGAGTCTCTTCACTGTCTTGGAGAAATTGTGGTGTGTCCTCATACAGCCTTAATGGAGCACTCTTCTCACAATGTAGAGCTAAATGAAGAATTATCTCTATATATTACCCACAGCTTTCTTCATCTAATAGGATTTACCGATAAGTCCTTAGAAAAGAGAAACGAAATGAAAGCAAAAGAAGAAATCTATTTGAATCATTTAAGAAAGAGCGACAAGCTTCTTACAGTAACTAAAGCTTGTTGTTAAAAATATTTTTTTTACAATTCTTGTTGTGACTATATTATTCCTATTACTCGCCTTTTTTTGTATTTTTGGTAGTATCGCCTTTTCTTGTCTGGCAAAATCGCAATTTCATGTCGATTTGCTGCCCTCTCAAAAACTCATTTCTAAACTACTCTTATCATTGCAAAAGAAACTCACTACCAGTAGTGACTATGAAGAAATTGAAAGGCTATACCTACTCCATCAGTTTCTCTGTCTCTTAACTTATATGGTATGTATAAGTTGTCTAATTATTCTATGGAAACATGCTTTTATATGGCTTTTCATGGGAGTCACTCTTCCTTTAGCTCTTCATTTACTTGCAGATATCTATATTACCCATTTCCCATCTATGGCTATTCAAATAAGCAGTCTAATTGCCAGTGTTTTTGTCATCGGTTTTTTTCCCTGTAGTTATCTATTCTTCCAAACTGTGAAAAAATATGCGAGAAGCGACAAAAAAACTATGGAGGCGAAGAAACTCCAGCGCAAAATTTTAGGAATGCTTAGAGACCCAAAATTAATGTCTCAAACAGAGCTGCACGATTATAAGTTAATGAGTTCTGTCACGTACTTTCGAGATCGGATCGCGCGAGAAATTATGGTTCCGAGAATTCAAGTCTCTTTCTTGCCGTCTACTCTAACCATTGAAAAGGCAGCTACTATGTTTGTAGAGGAAGAATACAGTAGAGTTCCTATATATAAAGATGAAATAGACAATATTATCGGCGTTTTACTGTTTAAAGATTTATTTCGATTTTATATCCAGTCCATTACGAAGGGAGAGCAAGGGTTATTAGAGCAACCGATATCTACACTGATCAAACCGGTTTTGTATACGCCAGAAACACAAAAAATTTCCAAGCTACTCCAAGAGTTTCGGATGCATCACTCTCACCTCGCCATTGTAGTCGACGAATATGGGGGAACAGAGGGGATTGTAACTATTGAAGATATTTTAGAAGAGCTCGTCGGAGAAATTGCGGATGAATATGACCAAGAAACCTCTGAGATGCGAAAAGAACCATCAGGCGCTTGGGTTGTCAATGCAAAAATGCGTATTGTCGATTTAGAAAAAGAATTAAAAATTCACATACCAAAAAGTCAAGAGTATGATACGATAGGAGGATACGTCTGCCATAAAACTGGGATCATTCCCCTTTCGGGCTTTTGTCTGCATCACGATAACTTTGATCTCGTGGTCATTCATTCTAACGAAAAAGGGATTGAGCAATTGCGAATTATCCCCTTATAAGAATACTATTGCCCTATGACTACTCGTAGATCTATTTGTTATATAGAACCTAAAGTAATACTCGCCGGTACTATTGGGACCTGGCGCTTTACCTATTCTCCAGCGTCCAACCTTCCCAAAGATACAAAAATACTTTTCGATTTTTTATCTAGAGGAAAAGACCCCGAATGGCAACTGCCTCAAGTTAACTTAAAAGTTTCTGAAAATCTCATTTGGATGGAGTTGCCCGATGGCAAAAAACTGGGTGCAAAACCTAGTATTTCACCAAAACTAACTTTTCAATATGAATTTTCTCTGCCACAAGAAGTAAAGGCTGGAGAAAACCTAGTCATATCCATTGGAACTCCAGAGGAAGGTGAAAATAAATCTAAGGGCAATCGGTCACAATGTTTTTCTAAAAGACGTCGTTTATTTCATATTTATGTCGATCCAAAAGGGAAAGGTGATTACAAAGATCCCGAACTCTTTGGAGTGGACGTACGAGGAAATGAATTACAAGAAATTCGCATGGTAACCCCCTCGATTGTAGCGAAAAATTCTAGGTTCGATATTTTTGTTCGCTTTGAGGATAACTTTGGCAATTTAACAGGCATCGCGCCTGAGAATACTTTGATTGAACTCTCTTATAAGCAACTCAGAGAAAATTTAAATTGGAAATTATTTGTTCCAGAAACGGGATTTTTGGCTCTGCCCAATTTATACTTCAATGAGCCAGGACTCTATCACCTACAATTAAAAAATCAACAAAATGACCAAATATTCTTTTCCTCTCCAATCATTTGCACTAAAGAAGAAACGCACAGTATATTTTGGGGACTACTTCATGGCGAATCTGACCGCTTTGATGCCACAGAACAAATAGAATCTAACTTGCGCTTCTTTAGAGATGGAGATGCACTGCAGTTTTATGGCATTTCTCCGTTCGAATCAGAAGAGAATTTCTCCACTGATGAATGGAAAGCCATTGTCGCTATTATGCAAGAGTTTAATGAGGATACTAGATTTTCTATATTTTCCGGTTTCCAATGGGTTGGCAATCCGGGAGAAGATGGCGTACGTCTCGTAGTGTATCAAAAAGATAGTAAATCGATGTATAGAAAAAAAGAATCTAAGACAACGCATATTAGAAAGATTTACAAAGGTCACACTTCTAAAGAACTCCAAGGAATCCCCTGCTTTACTATGGCAAAATCTCACTATTTTGATTTTTCTACTTTTGATGCAGAGCATGAACATGTCGTTGAAATTTACAATGCTTGGGGATCCAGTGAATGTTTAGAAAAAGAGGGAAATCCCAGACCCATCAAAACTCTTGGTAAAAAAGGTACATCAGAGACTGCAAAAGGATCTATTCGGAATGCTTTGAATCAAAATCATCGCTTTGGGTTTGTTGCTGGAGGCCTCGATGATCGTGGAATTTATTCTGAACTATATAACAGCGATCAAGTACAGTATACTCCAGGGCTTACTGCTGTTCTGGCGCCCATTCACTCTCGCGATTCTATTTTTCAAGCTCTGCAACAAAAACTCTGTTTTGCTACAACAGGAGCCAGAATTATTGTTCATTTCTCCATTGCAGAAAAACCTATGGGTAGTGAACTTTCAACTAGATCAAAACCGGGACTAAACTTTAATCGACATATTACCGGTTACATTGCGGCTCTACAACCCTTAAAGGAAGTCGTCATTATTCGAAATGGAAAGGAATTCAAGCACTTCCATCCGGAAAATTCCTACTTTGAATTGACACTTGATGACAATGATCTCCTCTCTGAAATCGCACTGAGCTCACAAGATGAGCGTCCTCCCTTTACATACTATTATCTTCGAGCGATCCAAGTAGATGGTCATATTGCTTGGAGTTCTCCTATTTGGATAGATTACGTAGTCAATGCTCCAGCGCCATTGATGAAAAAAATAAAGAAAATAAAACGATGAATGCGCTATTCCTAAAGATTGGGATCTCTACCCTTTTATTTCTTGTAGCCTTTGCTTTTCTCGCTATCAATAAGATGATTAAAGGAAGAAATAGATGTAAAACAGATGGATCACCTACGTGTGGTATAGGATGTTGCAAGCTACCTCGAGAAAAAAAATAGTATGTTTCTTATTTGTTCTTTGTATTCTCTCTAAATCTATCTATGGGTTAGCTCCGGATTCTCACTCTCAAATATCTTACTTTCTACAAAGAGGTCAATTCCCTGCTGCTATTTGGACTTATCAAAAACAAGCCTATCTAGACAAACGACACGATCAAAGTATACTGGAAAAAATCGCTATGGCCATTCTAGAAGAAGGGATGGAGAGTTCCGATATTCCTAAAAAACTGATCGCTTATTACAGCATGATCGCTTGCTCCTACATTCCAACTCTGCCTCAATTAGAAATTGCTATTCGCGCGCGACATCCGGGGTTACAAGTGGCAGCCATTCAATTGCTGAAAGAGCATACAGAAGATCGGTCAGAAGAAATTTTAAAACAGGGGCTCGCCTCTCCCTTTCCGATCATTCAAATGACTACAGCCTACGTACTTGCACAAAAAAAATTCCCTAAAGCTTACCCGCTTATTGAATCGTTATTGTTTAAAATACCTCCCGCTATGCATATCTATTTCCCAGAATTTTTTGCGACATTAAATACCCTAGAATCTAAACGGAGGGTTATCCAGTTTATCAATGATCGCGAAGAAAAAATACGGATTTCTGCTGTTATTTCTTCTATGCAGCACAAGATTGAAGAAGCGCTTCCCTACATTCAATCGATGCTTACTCACGCAAATCCAATAGAACAAGAAGCTTGTTTGTTTGCACTGAGTCATATGAATGATACGACTTCTCTTTCTCGAATGAAAAGCCTCGTTTTGAGTGCTTGTGATGAGGTAACTCTTGCTAGTAGTTTTGCTCTATATACTTTGGGATACCACGAATATTACGGCAGAATTATACATCTTGCTGAAAGGGAAAATCTATTTGCTATCGCACTTTTGGGCTTTATTCCAGAATCTACGGAATGTTTATTTCGATTACTAAAGAATGCCAATTTCACCGTGCGGATGAATGCCGCGATGGCTCTGCTAAAGCTACGAGATAGTAGATGTCTGCCAGTGATTATGGAAATTTTGCAAGCAGCGAATCGAGGGACAGATTTTGTCCAAGTCACATCACAGGGCGGTTGTATGCACTATATAAAGCCACTTGCAAAAAATAATAGAGTGGACGAGAAGGAACAACGAAATTCTGTAAATATTCTAGAAAACCTCTTACTACAAAGCAGTGAACTTACACAATCGGATTTTCTATCTATTGCGAAATTTTTATTTGATTCTAATTATTCCGCCCTTGTTCCTGTCACTGTACAATTACTCGAGAATCTACAAACGCCCGAGGCTATTGACTTACTAGAATGTGGAGTGTCTAAGCTGGGAAGTCCTCTGCTGCGAGGGTATAGTCAGATAGCGCTTTTTAAACTCGGAAAGTGTTCTTTGAGCAGTAATTTTCATCAATTCGTACAGAAATCACTACAAATCAGTCTTGTAAACTATGAGGAAGTTCGCAATAAAAAAAATATAGGAATTTTTACTTTGCAACCGGAAGAAAAATTACGACTTGTTCTGACATCTTTGCAAGTGATAGCGAGTGAATCTTGCGAGGAGAGTATTGATACCTTACTACAATGTATTATAAATAGCCATGAATTGAATCGATATGTACTAGCCGGTCTTTTGCTACAGTGTATTCAGTAATGTATGCCCTATATCCTTTTTTAAACTATTTTATATTCCATTATAAAAAGAGTTAGTTTATTAATTCTCTAGATATAAATTCTTCTTAATTATAAAATTCCCCCTTTTTTAATTTTTGAGGATAATTTTATGACTATTTCAGTAAATACTACAATGGGAACATGCCCAATTTGTATTGAAGATTACGATATCGATGAAAGATATGATACAGATGAGGTAATAGAACTTGCATGTCATCATTTTCACCATAGAGATTGTATTGAACGTTGGCTTTCCACAAACGAAAGTAATCTACGAAATTTAACTTGTGCTTATTGTACTCAGATAACGATGCCAAAAAGCATATCTTTAGATTATTATTCTCCACAAGTATGTGAAAACTATTATTCTGAAAAGAACCTTCGAGCTCATTTTTTAAAAATCGAACAGGATCCCTATCAAACAAGCACAGTAGTTCGTGCTGTTAAAGAAATGATTCCTCATTGCAATCACATATTAAATTTACTAAAAGGGCATATACCCGAACTTTATATTTGGATAGAAAAAAACATTTCAAAAGAGTTAGAAAGCTTGGCTGCTAACATTCTGCTAGATTTTCATATGAGAGAAGGAACATTCGAAACACTTGAGCAGCAAAAAAGAAACTTATCATATATCCCTCGCGAGGAGTGGTCTACTCGAATTCCGAATAGGGGTATTGCTGTAAAAGATTATACAAGTGATGGCAAACCATTTAGAATGAGAGTTTCTAAAGACTATTTGGAGAAAGTAACAGAGAACTACATTTATAATAGAGAACACAATATTCCAAACTTCAATAGAATACATCATCTAGGGAAGTTTACAGAGAGTCTACGACGTATTGAAAATATATATAGTTATGATCCAGAAGTTTTAGATTGTTTAGAAGATGTACGTAGCCTTCGAAAAGAGATTTCGGATCTAATACAAATTAATAATTCTCTTCCGATGGAAGAAATACTTTCTTTGATAAAAGAGATGGTAATAAATAGCCAACTTATAGATAGCAGAAAAAGAGTTGTCCTATTAGTTATTAATGGAATTTTATTTGATCATGGAGCGCTACGAACTTTGACTGAGGAAGTCGATAGATGGAAAAAAGAACCGATTGGAAACTGGCCTACAGAAATTGAACAAGGGGGCCCGATTTTTCTTCATAGAGGTAAACTCACATCTTGCAATAGCAAAGATTTCAAGCAACTTTGTGGAAGAAAAGACTACAAAGAAGTTATCGCTTTTATGCTAGACTTGTGTAAAATACATGACGTTGAAAAATTTGAAGAAGGTCTCAATACCATTCAACAGCGTTATTATTATGATCAAGAAGTTTTAGATGCGATTAATGATGCAAGAAACTTTAGAAAAGACGTTTCAGACATACTCAAAAAAAATTCTAATTGTCCTATGGAGTTCGGCCTTTTTTATATAGATCTAACAATAAGCAGGAAAATAAGCGATAGTTCTAAGAAAAACCTTATCGCATCCATCATAAAAGAGGTTTTATTTGCACGCGGAGCAATAAGAACATGCGAACAAGAAGTAAATAGATGGAAGAAAGTACCCGTTGAAGAATGGCCTCTTGAGATAAAAGAAAATGGCATTAGCTTTCTCAGTAAGGATGATTCAGTAAAGCATTGTGAAGTAAATGATTTCGAAAAACTCGGAGCTTCTCACCTAACGAATGATAAGATTAAACCTATTGCATATGGAGCCTTAGCTCTTACTGCAATTGGAACGGGAATATATTATATTAGCACTAGATAATACTGTCGTAGGATTAGCTACGTTTTACAAGTAATTGTAGTAGCATTTATTACAGTAATTTATTGTTTCATAAAAAATCTCCTTGAACTATATAAACCAATTCAAGGAGATTTTTTTATCAATATACTAAAGTCAGTATAATTCTTCTAACCATAGGAAAACGCCCAATTTGTTTAAGAAAACATATTCTAAAATTATTAGAGAAGGATGGTAATCTCTTACTGGATCAAACTCTCATCTCTCGATGCAAGCTCTCTTTGTCCGGCAACAAATTCATCTAACCTATCGTAATACTTGTTAAATTCTTCTTCTGCATAGCGCATGAGTTTGTTTAGGTTGGCTGGGTCTTGTTCATCCAGTGAATAAGAAAATGAATGGGAATCAAAAGGAATATGCAAGAAATTTTCAGGTAGCAATCGATAACAGTTCTGTACCGCTGTCAATCGAGTTGCGGTGAAACTTTTATCTAGTAGACTTCCCTTGGTGAACCATTGCGCTGCACCCCATTTTTGGGAGTGTTCTCCCATTTTTTTATAAGCTTTTTCTATTCCTCCAGTACCAAGAGATAGAATTTTTATGTTTTTTTCGCTATAGCCAGCTTTTAATGCTTCTATCAATGCATCGGAAGTGCCATTGGTAGACATAAATCCGCCATCTATGAAAAAGGTATCATGTAAGGAAATGCCTTTTGGAGGAAAGTAAATGGGAGCAGCGCTTGTTGCATCTGCAATATCGCAAACTCGAGATGCAAGGGTTTGCGGATTTTTACTAAAGGTAGAAAAAAAGTACGGTTTGTTATTCATAAAGTCATAAGTGCTCACAAGCACATCTTTTGGAGAAGTACTGAGAATTTTGTCTCCAAAAAGCGAGCGTAAGAAACTCGTTTTGCCTTTTCTATTATATTTAGGGGAAAATACCATGGGGAATGTAATCCATGAAGATTTTGAAAACATTTTATCTAAAGTTTTTTCGTATACAAATTGCAAAGATCTTTGCCAGTTCCTCGCAACACAGCGAGAATTAAAGCGTGGATTCCACCAATGCTAACTCCCGTAAAAAAATCGAATAAATTATAAATATCGGTGCCTGTTTTTTCTTCGAGGAGCTGCAGAAATTTTGCTTGCATGATACTCCGAGTTCCACCACCTTCCATAGTTAATATAAAATTTTTTTTTCCATACCAATACCTACTTATAAATTTTTATAAAAATAAATTATTTTTTAATAATCGTCATTCACTTTTGCATCGCGTGTTTGAACATTTTATACTCCGTGTGTTAGTCTTTCTCTCTCTTTAACCTATCATTATTATGCGCTACATTTATCTCGTATACATGCTCCTTTTTATTCCAGTTTGCCATTCGATAGAGGTCTCTTTAAACGATGCTACCTATTCCAATGGGATCGTAGCGACAGATACTGGAGGGATTGTTACAACTCCTGATCTACAAATGCAAGCGAGACATATTCGATATACAAATCGCTCAGGGGAAAAAAATCTAAAAGCTTGGAAAGATATACTGGTTACGTTTAATGATAAAGTATTTGTGGGAGAGCATATTTTCTATGATTGTATCTCTAAAAAAGGAGTCATCAAGAATGGGAAGTTATCTATAGATATTTGGCATATTTCGGGCAGTCGCATTGAACTGTATCCAGATGATACTTACAAAATCTTTGATGCAACCATTACTACCAGTGAAAAAGAAAATCCATTGTTTTCGATGGGTGCGGAAAGAATAGATATCGAGAAAAATTTCCTATCGGCCAAATCTGTTCAAATGCAATGGGCTGGTCACTCCTATTTACTGCTGCCCAGCTATTCGATGAATTTACAGAGATTATGGAGAAAGCCATCGCTTCAATACCGAGTTTTTTGGGACAAAGGTATCGGTCCCTGCGGAATGATTCGATATAGAGCTTATACATCCAAACATTCTAACTCTTATTTGCGCTTTGATATGAGATTTCACAGAGGAGAAAAACCGATCTTGCGTTTGGGATCTCTTTTTGAAAGCGAATATTTCTTTTCTAAAGAACGGGGGAAAATTTGCACAAAGAATTACCTCGGCTCCGATACTCCGTTTAATGATCCAAACAATGCATCTAAATTTCGTTATCGACTCCAAGGGATTGCATCGTATAAGTCTTCCAGTGGGAATCAAACTTTGTTTAGCCGTTGGGATAAAATTAGCGATAGAAATATGCCCAACGATTTTCGTATGGAAAAATTTGAACTTTCAACCGAAAAAAAAACAGAGGTGCGACTTCGAAACTTTCATAAACGCATCATCACAAATATCTCTTTTGTCCCAAAAGTCAATTCATTTGATTCTATTAAACAAGAACTTCCAGAAATCAAACTATCTCCATATCCCATTATCCTCTCTCAATCGGGGGTTGTCTTTGAAAATTCTCTACGAGTGGGTTACTACAGGTATAGTTTTGCCAGAGATTCTAGGCCCTGTTTTCTAGGCTTTGATTCTAGCAGATTGCAATACAGTCAAACTCTGTATCGCACTTTTTCGAGTCCCTATTTGACAATAACTCCAATCATCGGATGTCACTATGCATTATATGGAAAGACAAGTACCCACAGATCTGTACCTTTTTGTTTCCCCTTTGTAGATATTTCTATTTATACGAGATTAGTTGGATCAAGTAGCAAAGTTCTACATAGTATCGAGCCATATGCGAAAATCTATTCACTTCATCCTCTACAAAAAAAAGCGTATCCCTTTATCTTTGATCTCTCCGATGGTCTCAGAAAAATCAATTCCCTGCGTTGTGGAGTGCGCAATATAGTATGTATGCCAGAGCAAACTTCTATGGTTACTTTTTTATCTATAGATACCTATGCACTTAGTTTTTTTCACCCCTCTCCTTTTTCTAAAACGTTTCCAAAAGTCTTTACCCGTGTCGAATGCAATCTACCACGGCTTTCGATAAAAACTTTTCTCGGATGGAATACAGAATATTCAGTATTAGATGTTGGAAAGGTGCGAGCATCGTTTACTTGCAACGCCGATATAGCACTCTCCGCTGAATTTCGATTTCGAGGGCCTATGGCTTGGAAAAAAAATAATCCAGAAAATTATATGGTCGATGTAACCAGATCGCCTTTCGATCTTACCCATTCTCTATTATCTGACGCGCGAAAAGTGGCTATGATGAGAATGCAATTCAAAGTACATCCACAATGGATAGTTCGTCTAGATGGAAATTACGGATGGGGAAGAAAATCGGAAAGCGGACATCTTGTCGGAAAAATCGATCTGTTGGGGCTCGTTTCTTCTAATCTACGTATTAAAGTATCTTATGTACAGGCAGCGAGTCGAAGTCGTTTTGAGTTTGGAGTTGATTTAGTACGCTTTTAAATTGTTGTTGATATAGAGCCGTTTGATCTCTTGTAGATCTTTAGACATGGCTTTTTTTCTTTTTTTATCCACTCTATCTATAAATAGAATTCCATTAATGTGGTCATTCTCATGCATAATACATCGGGCTTTCCACCCTACAGCCTCTTCTTGGAATCGAGATCCATCGACATCGAAGGCTTCGACAAATATGCGTACAGGTCTCTTAACCTTTGCATAAATTCCAGGAATAGAAAGACAGCCTTCGAGTCTCATATCTGTGATCGGATCGGGAGAGGATAGAACGGGGTTGATATAGACTTGAGGTTTGCCACAGATAGGATTCCCATCGCTATCGTCCCCTTCTACTATACAGATAAAAATTCGAAGTGAGTAACCAACTTGCGGCGCAGAAATACCAATGCCTTTGTAAAATACTAAGGCCTTTTCCATTTCTCTGACAAGGCTGCGAATATTCTCATTAATATCCTTAATGGGGGCACTACGCTTTCTCAAAAGCGGGTTGCCATAATAGAGAAGATCCAAAGTCATTCGGATTGCACTTCTTCAATCGGAGGCATTACAACCGAATTTTTATCACTTATCACAGAGGCCCAAAGGGAAAGAGAGACCGCTAAAATTAAAAAACAAGCAGCGAGATAGGCTGTAAATTTTTTGACTACATCGACAGTCGATGTACCAAAGAGAGAACTTCCCATATCTCCACCACCCCCCAAGGCTCCCAGTCCCATGCTTTTACTCTCTTGCATGAGAACAACCACAGAGAGCAGGGTTGATATCAATAAGAATAGGGTTAACACTACATAAAAAAAGAAAGTCATACATCCATTCCGAGGTTAAAAATTATTTCTATAAAGGAAGAGGCATCTAAAGAAGCTCCTCCGACAAGTAATCCATCTATATTGGACTGCAGCATTAGAGATTGTACATTATTTGGTTGTACAGATCCACCATATATAATTCGAACCTGATCTGCAAATTTTTGAGAATAATGTCGGCTCAAATAGGATCGAATATAGGTATGGATTGCATTTGCCTCTACGGGTGTGGCAGAAATGCCCGTACCAATTGCCCATATGGGCTCATAGGCAATAATCAAATTCTGGAGCTTGGACTCAGGGAGGGATCCCAAACATTCTGATAGTTGATTCTCTAATACTTTTTGAGTATCTACTCGTTGCTCAAAGCTTTCTCCAAGGCAGAGTATAGGAATAAGATTTTTTAAGAGAGATACTTTGATTTTTTGGAAAATGATCGAATTTGTTTCTGAAAAATATCGCCTTCTTTCCGAATGACCAAGAATTACAAAACTACATCCAGCATCTACAATCATATCAGCAGAAATTTCTCCGGTAAAAGCTCCAGAGGGTTTTTCATGCATATTTTGAGCGCCAACCATAATGTTTCTGCCTGACAATACCTTGGAGCATTGCGCTAGCAATGTATAGGGCGGCGTGAGTCCAATTTCGCATTTAGTGGTAGATACCTTATCCAGCAGTTCAGCGATAAAGTGGCGCGCCTCTGTCGACGTTTTATGCATTTTCCAATTTGCAATTACAATCGGAATTCTCATGAGAAATTTCCTATCTAATAAAATGGAACTTATGATAAAAGATAAAACTTACTTTTTCAATACAAGCTTATCTTTGAGCGGAGAATTCACGCGATGAATCTTGTCTTTTTTATGGATTCTCTCTACTCTAAACAAAAAAAAGATTACTAATTATCCGTGACTACTCTCCCCAATCATATCCAAGGATCGCTGACTGTATCGCAGCTTACCTCAGCCATAAAAAATGCCCTCGATAGGAGCTTTACTCATTTAGAAGTTAGAGGAGAGATTGTGAATTTAAAGCTACAATCCTCCGGTCATTGTTATTTTAATTTAAAGGATGCTACCTCTCAAATTGCTTGTGTTATTTTTCACCGGCAATATTCCTCTTTGCGTCAAATACCCAAGTCGGGAGATGCAATCACTGTCCATGGAAATTTATCTATTTATGCACCCAGAGGTACCTATCAAATTATTGTAAATAAGATCGAGTTTTCTGGCTCTGGAACTCTCCTTTTGCAACTGCATGAATTGAAGGTCAAACTACAAGCTTTGGGATGGTTCAACTCTTCTCAAAAACAAGAAATTCCTCTGAATCCAAAAATTATTGGTATCATTACGAGTCCAACAGGTGCAGTCATTCAAGATATATTGCATATCTTGTCTCAAAGATTGCGGGGATTTCACGTTGTTATTAATCCAATACCTGTACAAGGAGAAAATGCGGCGACTCATATTGCAACAGCCATTCGAGAGTGCAACGAATTTGCCATCGCCGATGTACTCATCCTGGCGAGAGGCGGAGGTAGTTTAGAAGATTTATGGCCATTTAATGATGAATCTGTTGCAAAAGCGATTCACGAATCAAAGATACCGATTATTTCCGCCGTTGGCCACGAAACGGATTACTCTATTTGCGATCTTGTAGCTGACCTGCGCTGTCCAACCCCTTCTGCTGCGGCGAGCGCTATTGCAAATTCTATAGTAGCGCAAGAGGAGCAGTGTGCCAATATAGTGCAGAAAATAGACCAAACTATTTCGCAGAAGATCCGTCTACTGTCTATGTCTCTATCCAGTCTAAAGAAACACTCCCTATTCCAAAATCCCTACTTGCTCTTGTCTTTGCCTTTACAAAAATTTGACTCTTTATTGCAATCGAGTTCGATTGCTATGGCAAATATCCTGGAGAAAAAGCGATTTCAACTACAAATTTGCAGAGAAAAACTGGATAAAGTCAGTCCTCGCCATCGAGTAGAGATACATCGCATGCGTCTAGAAAATTATCGCTGCCAAATGGATAAGGCTATAGCTATCTATTGGAAGCAACAAAAGGAAAATATTGGGAACATAGTCAATCAATTGGAGAACTTGAACCCCAAAGCTATTCTCAAACGGGGCTATTGTATTCCCTTTGCAGAAAACAGTTCATCGATTATTATTGGATCGCAAAGCCTCTGCCCACTCGATACATTGCAGCTTCTCTTCCACGATGGGATAGTCACAACCAATGTCGTACAAATTAAGGAAAAAAATGTATGAATCTCCCCAATAGTTCTTTTGAACAAGCCTATGGTAGATTAGAAAAAATTTTAGAACTTTTGAATACGGGTGTCGTATCGTTAGAGGAATCGCTGAAGTTGTATGAAGAGGCGAATTTCTTGCTCATATCGTGCAGCAAAGAACTCCAAGATGCCGAGAAAAAAATTCAAATTTTGAAAAAATCTCGAACGGGAGAACTACAAACAGATGAGAGCAATGCGCCGATGGTAGATGCATTTTCAATGAACATAGAGAATAGACCAAGTGAAACACTATGACCTCTCTTTCTATTCTGCCTACTATTTTCTCCCCAAACGACATCAAATCATTATCTGTTGGAGAATTACAAAAGCTATCTACTGAAATTCATAATCGAATTATCGAAGTTATGGCCATTAATGGTGGACATCTCGCCTCTAATCTTGGTGTGATTGAACTAACGATAGCCCTGCATAAAGTTTTTCAGTCTCCAGAAGATGTTTTTTTATTTGATGTAAGTCACCAAACGTATACGCATAAAATTATAACGGGAAGAAATCATGCATTTCCAACGATACGAAAATTTCAGGGACTTAGCGGATTTGCCCACCCAGAAGAATCTGATCACGACCACTTTTATGCCGGTCACGCTGGAACTGCCCTATCTATCGCCCTCGGAATGGCAAAGGCGAGAGATTTAGAAAATCGAAACAATTATATTGTTACTATTCTCGGAGATGCTTCTTTGACCTGTGGCCATACCTTAGAAGCGCTCAATAATATTGATAAAAGACTTCGAAATTTTATCATTATTTTAAATGACAATGCCATGTCCATTGCGCGAAATGTGGGTAATGTTCCAGGGATTCTAACGAGACTGATTCACAATCCACTCACCCACCGAATCTCTCAAGAATTTACGAATATTTTGGAAAAGATTCCGGGTTGTGGTGAATTTCTCAAAAATCAGAGCCTCCGAATGAAAGAATTTATCAAACAATCATTCCCTCTCTCGCCCTTTTTCGAAGAATTTGGACTGGAGTACGTCGGGCCGATTGACGGACATAACATCAAACAAGTCATTCATACACTGAGTTTGCTGCAACCCCTTACTATGCCCACTATTCTCCATGTCATTACAGAAAAAGGGCGGGGAATGATTGCAGCGCAAAATAATCCAATCACCTATCACGGCGTAAAGCCATTCGATATAAAAACGGGAAAATTTCTGCCAAGTCCCGAAGGACAACCTACTTTTTCTAAAATTTTTGGCAGCTACCTTCTTGAACTGGCTACAGCAAGAGAGGAAATAGTAGCCGTTACGCCGGCAATGCCAGTCGGATCTTGTATAACAGAGTTTATGAAAGTCTATCCGGATCGATGTATCGATGTCGGTATTGCAGAAGGTCATTGTTTAGCTTTTGCAGCAGGTATTGCAAAGTCTCGAGATAAGCGAGTTTTTTGCTGCATTTATGCAACTTTTCTGCAAAGAGCCTTTGATCAATTATTCCAAGAGGTCTGTTTGCAAAATCTTCCCGTTATTTTTGCCATTGATAGAGCGGGTATTGCTGGTGGAGATGGGATCACGCACAATGGTATCTATGATTTAGGATTCATGCGCGCTATGTCTAATTTAATTATTGCACAACCGCGAAACGGCCAAGTTCTTTGTGAATTATTACAACTCTCTCTCGAGGTAAATAATCCGATAGCTATTCGCTATCCCAATTTGCCAACAAGAAAGGCAAATCGTCCTTTACAACTGAGAACAATTGGCAAAGGAGAAATCATACTCTCCGGAAGAGAAGTTGCCATCATTGCTTTAGGTCATAAGTGTGATACAGCGCTTGAGGTAGCCACTATTTTGCAAACAGAGGGTATTCACCCCACTATTATAGATCCCATTTTTGTACAGCCACTCGATAAAGAACTGCTAGGTGCTGTCTTTGCAACGCACTCTTACATCATTACCTTAGAAGAGCATCATGTAGCTGTCGGACTCGGCAGTGCAATCAATGACTTTGCAAGGAAAGGTCTTTATTCGGCCTCTGTTCATAATTTCGGCATTGAGCATTCCTTTATACAACACGGCTCCCATCCGAATCTAACAAAAAGTATTGGGCTCGATGCGGAGTCACTTGCCAGACAAATCCTATCTCTTGTAAAACTTGAGGTTTCTGTGTGAAAATCGCACTATTTCCTAATACTTCTAAAAAAAAATCGCTGCAAATTGCCGTAGGGGTGGTTAGGTTTTTGCGAGAAAAAGGGGTGACTGTTTTTGCAGAACAAAGCGATGCAGATCACTTACAAATCTCCTCTCTCTCAACTATTCCCATCGATGAAATCGATTTCTTTATTTCTATGGGAGGAGATGGTTCTATTCTACACTTAGTCCATACCTATCCGATCAGTCGAGCCGCTATTTTAGGTATTAATCTCGGCCATTTGGGATTTATGGCAGATATTCCAATCTCCGATTTATATCCTAGCCTCCAAGATTTCTTAGATGAGAAATATACCATCGATCATCGAATTGTTATCGATGGCCTCGGCCCTAAAGGAGAAAAAGCATTTGCCGTAAATGATTTTGTACTGCATCGAGGAAAAAACTCGACCCTTATTGAAGTGGCTATATCGGTTGATGGAAAGCATCTCAATACTTTTGAGGCGGATGGCATTATCCTCGCCACCCCGAATGGATCTACAGCTTATTCATTGGCAGCTGGCGGCCCCATTGTCGGTCCTTCTATTCCCGCTTTTGTCATTACACCGATCAGTCCCCATACCCTTTCTAATAGACCTATTGTTTTAACGTCCGATCATTCAATTTCTATGAAATACTTAAGTTCTATGTCCTCCATCGGTGTAATTGCAGATGGCATAGAACAATTCACTTTATCGACCAATCAAAGCATACATTTTCGATGTAGCATAAATACCTTTAAACTCGTCACCCTTGAAAAAAAAGACTACTTTGCGACCTTGCGTGAAAAACTAAACTGGACGGGTAAGTTGCGATAGAGTTAATAACTCGTATCTGTAATTTCTACCTTTCCTTTAAAAATATGATATACGTAAATTCCATAAGCGAAGACTAGAGGAACGCCTATCACAGCAATTATAAGTAAGATTCGTAGAGTATAAGCGGAAGAAGAATCTACAATGGTTAGACTATTTGTCATCGGATCGATGCTGGATCTCAGCATCAAGGGATAACTACCAATTCCAAATAGAGTAAATAAGGAGGCAATGGTAAGACAAGAAACTATGAAAGCGCGTCCCTCGCGATGTTTTGCTATGTATCGTGGGATAGAAAAAATTCCAAATAGCGTCAAAATAGGAAGAATGAGTGCTATCGGATATTCTTTGATTCGATCGATCATATAAGGATGTTGCCAAAAAGTCATAATAGTAGCGAGAAGATAGGCAACAAAGAAAAAGATAATAAGGGGCTTTAGCCACTTGCGAAGTTGAGTTTGCAATTCATGAGTAGTTTTCATAATTAAATAGATGCAACCATGCATAGCAAAAAGAGAGAGTGCAAATACTCCTATGACAAGGGTATAAAGAGAGAATAAATCAAAAAAACCCCCTATAAATTCCTTATCGCTGTTTAATGGAATACCTTGGATGAGATTGCCTAGCATAACTCCAAGCAAAAAAGTAATAATAATACTGGCAAAGCAGAAAGAAATATCCCAACAGCCTCTCCAACGGAGTGAATTTTGTTTCGATCGAAATTCTATGGCTACCGCCCGAAAGATAATTCCGACCAGAAATAACATTGTCATGGTATAGAATGCGGTCATTACGGTGGCGTAAATATCCGGGAAACCGGCGAATAAAGCTCCAATAATTACGACAAGCCATACCTCATTACCATCCCATACAGGCCCAATAGCGTTTAAAAATATTCTACGGTCGCGGTCTTTTTTTACACATAGATGGAGTATCCCAACGCCTAGGTCAAATCCATCGAGCATAGCATAAAATACGACAGAGGCTGCGATGACTAAATACCAAATAGATTGTAGTATGGGAAGAGTCATGATTCTTTCCTGTAGTTCAAGTTATCGCGATATACAGGCTCACTATCTTTGTGCTCCTCTGGTCCATACTGAATTTTATGATTGAGCAGATAGAGAAATAGAGAAAACAATAAAATATAAATGAAACCGAACAATATAATAGAGGTAAGCACTTGACCTGCTGAAATTAACCTAGAAGCGCCGTCTGAGGTACGCAAGAGTTTATATACAATCCACGGTTGTCTTCCCACCTCTGCAGTCCACCACCCAGCTTGGTTTCCAATATAGGGAAAAGCAATAGAGACAATAAGTCCTTTTAAAATCCAAGGCGTACTATGTAATCTCCCTTTTTTCCAATAATATAGAGCGCACAAGGTCAAGAAAGTCATTGCCCCCCATGTCATTAACATAAGGTGATATAGTTGAAATACAAAACGGACGGGAGGCAGATCGTCTTTTGGAAAGGCATCGAGTCCTTGTACAGGAGTGCGGAAGTTGCGATGAACAAGAAAGGAGAGAAAACCCGGTATTTTTATTGCATATACCTTTTGATTTTTATCGCTTGCCCAACCGACTAAACTCAAAGGTGTGGACTCCTCCGTTTTATAAAGTCCCTCTGCAGCAGCAAGTTTTTCCGGTTGGTGTTTGGCCACTACTCGAGCCGATGAATCGCCTGAGATAAGTTGCAGAATTAGAGAACACCCAGCTACAATCAATCCGATTTTCATGGAAAATTGCGCAAAAAATGTATGGCGTTTGCGGAGTAAATAATAAGCGCTGATGCTAATGACTAAAAAAGCTCCTGTGAGCCAACAGCCAAGGATCACATGGCACAGCCGATCCATCGACGAGGGATTGAAAACCATATCCCAATAATTAGTGATGACGGCTCTTGCCTGTTTCCCTTCGCCAACAATAGTGAACCCCTTTGGCGTCTGCATCCAGGAATTGGCAACAGTAATCCAAACGGCACTAAAATGAGCGCCAGCTGCAACACAAATAGTGGCAAGGAAATGAATTTTAGTGCTTACCTTATCCCAGCCAAACAGAAGAACGCCAAGAAATCCAGCTTCTAAGAAAAAAGCAAAGATTCCTTCCGCAGCGAGCGCGCTGCCAAAGACATCCCCAACAAAACGTGAGTATCTCGCCCAGTTATTCCCAAAAGAAAATGCCATGACAATACCCGTTGCAACGCCGAGGGCAAAAGTGAGTGCAAATACTTTTGTCCAAAACTTCAATACTTGCTTGTACTTTGGATTTTTTGTCTTGATGTAGACTGATTCCATCACCACTAGGATAAGACCCAGTCCAATGCTTAAGGGAGGATACAAATAATGAAAAGCGATTTTCATTGCAAATTGAATTCGGGAAAGAAAGACTACATCCATAGAAATACAAAAAATAAGTTAGTGTTACGTTACCGTAACAAAGCATCTATTTTTTGTGGAACAATCTTTTATCGATCAATAGTTGCCTCTAGCAAAGTTTGGGTGCCATTCTGGAGGAGGAGGAGCCGAGGCAAAAGGTCGGGACTGAGGAAGTAAATCGATAAGATGTAGATTTTTAAATTCATCTTGCGCTCGGCTAAAATCATCCCAATGAATGGCCATTTGATACGCTCCAAAGGTGGCAAAAGACACGGCAGTAATCACGCCCATTATAGCTAAAAGTTCTGCACTAGCACAAGCACCAGCAATGCTAATTCCAATTCCAGCGGTTATTCCAACTAAACTAATTTGGTAATTAGCTAACTTGTTTTTTCGATCTGTTTCAGCGCGATAATACGTATTAACCACATTAAAAATATTGGATGCAACCTTGGAACTGAGGGTTCCATTCCAGTTCGAAGGACTAGCCAGCACACTCCTACTATACCAAATGTTTTCTTCAGCCGCTGTAGTAGAATTTCGAAGTCTTCCCAATCCAAAGGCGGAAGCAATAGCGGTAATACTTGCGACTACAATTAGCTGTAAATAATTCGGAGATGAGGGTTCTTTTTCTTTTTCCTTTTTTTTAGATTCATCTGTCGAATGTACATGTACTCGATTATGGCTAAACAAACTGCTAAAGAGTCCACCATGAATAAGCGGTGAATATTCCCGAGATTCTTCCTTCTTTGTTTGAGGTTGCCTACTCTGCGATTCATCTGTTGTTATATTGTACTCTCTTGCAATTTTCGGCAAAAAATGATCGTTAATTTGAGCAAGAGATATGATATTCGTACTATACATTTTACCACCTATTCATTAAGACTACCGTAAAATGGTATTGGGTTAATGCTATAATTACAATAAAAATTGTATGACTAGATATATTTTAGATTCCTATTGGAAAAGTGGAACTTACTAAAGCCATTGGCTCTATTTCACATTGAATCATTTTTTGGTAAAAATGATTGCGAATATCAGAAAAAGAGATTGTATGTATACTAGAGATTAATACTAACCTATTTAATGTATACAAATTATACAATAAAAACTCATACCATAGATAAAATAACAAATGATTATGGATCGTAATGTATCTCCCACTTGTATTATGGGAATCCTAAATGTGACCCCTGATTCTTTTTTAGATCACGGCAAATATGCAGCTCTCGAGAAAGCTATTACAAGAGCTATGCATATTTATGAAGAAGGAGCATCGATATTAGATATTGGAGGAGAATCAACTCGGCCAGGATCCAATTCGGTTACAGTAGACGAAGAGATAAAAAGAGTGAAGCCCCTTTTGCAATCTCTTTTTACCCACAACTATCCCTTACCGATCTCAATTGATACGAGAAATCCGCTTACCGCTCAAGTGGCTCTTGATTTAGGCGCGCAATTAATTAATGATGTTTCAGGAGCTACTCATCCCAAAATGCGAAAACTTGCAGCGGAGTACAACGTAGATATTTGTATCATGCATATGATGGGAGAGCCAAAAACTATGCAAGTTTCTCCTACTTATCCAGAAGGGATTATTCCCCATCTACTACATTGGTTTGAGAGTCGAATTACCTTGCTTTTGAATGATGGGGTAGAACGAGCAAAAATTATTTTAGATCCAGGTATCGGTTTTGGAAAAACAGTACAGCACAATATAGAAATTTACAAAAACCTATCCTACCTAAAATCTCACTTTGGGTTGCGTATGATGATCGGAGGATCTCATAAATCTTTTATGCGAAGGATATGCAAAAAAGACAATCTACTTTCGGCAACGCTCATCATGCATACCATTGCAGCCGTACAAAAAGTAGATATTTTGCGCGTTCACAATATATGTGAACATTCCGACCTCGCAAAGCTAATTCACTGCTATCTCAAGTAACCTATTTGAAGTGTCGATTAGACTATAAAATTCTTTTGCTTTTTATTATAATAAGACAGAATAACCTGGGGAAAATTTATATTGTCTATGCTGAGCGCCTATAACTCAATTACTCCAGTTATTGAAATTATTATTCTTGGAGTGTTGCTGAATTATCTCTTGTCTTTTTTTTGGAATACGAGATCTATGGATCTATTATTGGGACTACTCGCCTTCTTTTTGTTATTTGCTATCTCTTCTTGGTTACAACTTCCGATACTTCATTATTTATCTCTGCTTGGCGCGAATGTTACCGTGATTGCTATTTTAATTATTTTTCAACCAGAACTTAGAACTGCTCTATCTAAGTTCAGTTGGAAAGGCAGGCGCTATAAAGCGGTCACGGAATTCGATACCTTCTTAGACCAACTCTCTAACTCTATTTATCGAATGGCAGAGCGGCGAGCTGGAGCAATTATTTGTTTAGAAAATGATGATTCACTCGAGGAATTCGCAAGGCGATCTGTCATGTTAAACGCAATTTTTTCTCCGGAATTATTAGAATCTATTTTTATGACGACAACGCCGCTCCATGATGGGGCGGTTATTGTAAATAATTCACTTATTGTCGCAGCGGCGGTCATTCTTCCTTTAGCCGAGGAATCGACCAAAATTAATCGGACTATGGGAACGAGACATAGAGCGGCACTTGGCATTAGTCAAATGGTAGATACTCTTGTGATTGTTATTTCAGAGGAAACCGGTAAAGTTTCTATCGCACGCGATGGAATTATGACACAAGGAATCAAAATGGATCGATTAAAAGGCATTATACGGAGTATCTTTAATCCACCTGAACTCATACAAAAGAAATTTACTCTTCTATCATGGTTGAAAAAATAAACAATACTTTGTGGAAATTATTTATCGCAAATTGGGAAAGGAAACTAACCGCCTTTTCTCTTGCTGCCTTTATTTGGTTTCATGTAGATCAGTCTCTGACGACAACTAAAACTATCACAGATGTTGGGATAAAATTGATTAATCTCCCTCAAGGAACGACCACCGCTGGAATGAATTATGATGGACTGCTCCGTCAGAGAGTAGCTTTAACTATTACTGGAAACCGCGCTCTTCTGGATGAACTTACTTCTAATGATATTGAAGTAGTTGTCGATGCTTCGGGTAAAAAACCTATGGAATGGATTCCAATTATTAAGAGAAACAATATTGTTTCTATCAATTCCGATATTAAACTCTCGAGCATTAGTAAAGTCACCCACAAAAACTTCGCTATTCGATTGACTAAACTCGTAACAGAAAAAATTCTGGTGACTATTACAGAGCCTATTGGAGAAGCGCCTAAAGGATATCAATTTTTAGATGTATGGCCCTATCAATTATATATTACAGTCGAAGGGCCGGAAGATATTGTAAAGCAACAAAAGGCAAAAGGGTTAAAACTGACTTTCAATTTAAATGAAGTTTCACGAGCGGAACTCGATGAATTTCATACGACAACCCCAAAGAAGTATCGAGATGTAGTAAGTTTTCTCGTCCCCGACCACTGGAAACAACTACACCTTCCCGCATTATCCGATCTACCGATGACTATTAATGATCCCAATGAAAAATACTTGCGTATTGATTTTATACGATCAGAAGTATTTCCAATTGAGCAGCCTATTCCTATTAGTTTATTTTTTTCTCCCCAATTTATTACAAATTCATCCCCACAAAAGGTACAAATTCGCATGACCCCAACCCTCGATAAAAAGAATGGAGTGTACATTTTGATGCCTCCTTTTTATGCTGGAGGAATAAGCCAACTTTTTTTAGAAATTATACGCGACCATCTATCACTGAGTGTCGTGGTAGGAAATGGAGGAAAGATGTTTTTAGATTGGAATATTCAGGTAATTAATTATCAGGATTTGGAAAATCGATATGTAAAGACTCTGATGTCTGATCTATCACAAAAAAGACTTCAACTGGGAATGCCTATGCAAATGTATGAGGAACACCTGCGCGGTCGCTTTCGAACTTATATGAATAGACTACAACTATATCGATCTCCAACGAGCAAATTAGATTTAGCTGTATTGATAGATAATAACGTAATTCAAATTTCCGAAGATGCGCCCCATGAAAGATAATGAAATTGCTTTAATCCAACAATCCATTTCAGCACGAGGCGGACTTGAAAAACATACGCTTAAGATAGCATCCGCTCTCGTACAATCAGGTAGGCGACCAGCTATTCTGATGAGCGATGCGCCACCTGAGGGACTTCTCCCAGCAGATGTATCTCCAATATACTTGCCTCTTCGTCATAAAGCGGCCTTTCTCAAAATTCGGGAATTTAATCAACAATGTCTCTCTTGGAAACGAAAACACCGTCCAAAGGTATTCTTTGGGATGGAAAGAATTTCTTCGGCATCCCACGTTCGTCTCGGAAACGGATCACACCGGACCTATCTCGCGCGAATGATTGAGGCATCTCTTTATTCGCCCATTCGCAAATTTTTCAATCCCCTTCATCGATCCATTTTGCAAATAGAAAGAGATATGCTTGAGAATCCCTATTTAGAAAAAGTAATTGCTAATTCTTACATGGTGAAAGGCGAAATTGTGCGCGATTATTCCATCGATCCAAATAAAATTATTGTAATTCACAATGGGGTAGAGTGGGAAGATTTAGCTTTAGAATTTGAAAACTGGGTCGAGACAAAAAACAAACTCTCGCAAACCCTTGGCCTCGATCCGCATATTTATCAATTTCTATTCGTTGGAAATGGATATGAAAGAAAGGGATTATTTTCCCTATTACAGGGACTCTCGTTATTAAAAACGCGAGACTATCATCTCTCCATTCTCGGTAAAGAAAAAAATATTTCAGTATTTAAAAAGAAAGCTAAAGATCTCAGAATCGATTCTCAAGTTACCTTTTTTGGACCTCAAGCTCCACTTCCCTTTTATAAAATAGCAGACTGTCTCGTAGTTCCTTCTGTTTACGATCCATTTGCCAATGTTACGATAGAGGCACTCGCTATGGGACTTTTTGTGATTTCCTCCAAATATAACGGCGGCAAAGAGATATTGACAGAGGAAACCGGCAAAATAATCGATAATCTTTTCCATCCCGAAAGTATTTCTCATGCATTACAAATCGCTTTGCAGCGACCGAAAACATGGATTTCCTCTGAATGCATACGAAGCAGCGTAAAAAAATTTGATTTCTCCTCCCAACTCCAGAAAGTGATCGATGTATGTCTACCGTAATGCATTACATATCGTATCTCTGCATCTATTCTTTCGCGCGATTATGTTATTGGCTACCTCAATCTATTATACATGCACTTGCGAAATTAATTGGATCGATTGCCTACTATGCGGCTCCAAGGTTTAGGAAACGAACCACCTCTAATCTTGCCCTTGCCTCTGCTCTTCAATTATCCAACATGGAAATAAAAAAACTCTCGCAATCGGCGTTTCATAATCTCATGATAACGCTCTTTGAATTTGGAAAACTCAGTCGTCGATCTTTTATTGAAAAAGCGGTGAGCCACAAAAGTCTCGATATTGCAAAGGATCTCATAGAAAAAAACTCTGGTATTGTTTTCTTCTGCGGACATCAAGCCAATTGGGAAATCTTATTTCTCGATGGAATTTTGCGGTTCCATAAGGGAATGGCCATTGCGCGTCCCCTTAAAAATCCCTACATCTGTCGCTGGGTACAATCGATCAGAGAAACGTACGGTGGAGAAATCATTCCACAAAAGCAGGCTCTTCGGAAAGGAATTCGAGGACTGCGATCGGGGATTTCTATCGGTATTGTGGGTGATCAAGGAATGCCTGAGAGTTCCTTCTCTAGCGAATTCTTGGGGCGGACCGCTTGGACTTCTACTGCTCCTGCCCTTTTTGCATACAAAACTACGTCTCCCATTGTCGTGATGTCTATCGCAAGAGTGGGGAAAAAATATGAAATCACCTATTCGGATCCTATCTCTCCAAATACTGAAGCGCCACTGGAGACAGAAATCCCCAGACTTATGAACTTGACGCTTGCTATCTTTCAAAAGAGTATAGAAAAAAACCCTGATCAGTGGCTTTGGCTACATAATCGTTGGAAACAAGAAACTCCCACACACCTCTACTATCGATTTTGTATGGATAGCCTTCTCGTTATACTGCCAAGAGGCGACACCTTTGCAAAATACGATGCACTGGTTCCATGGATTGAAGAAATTTATCCTAAAGCTTTTCTATCGCTTCTCATTCCCTCAGAATGTGATTTTTCCAAGTACTCTTCTCGTTGGGAAGTGCATAAATATGCCAACGAGAAAGAAATGTTACTGGAAGATTATCGATTCAAACTGATCTTTAATTTCTCCGGTGTCCAACGGGTCAAAAAACATTTTCTGCAATATAGCGCTTTTGAAGTACTATCTTTTTCCGATATTTGTACTATCGCTAAAAAACATGAGCATTTGACTCCCAATACAAACTATACTGAATCAGAAATATTAGTCAGAGCATTATGCAGACCCGGCACTTACTGGAACAAGGAAGCACATGCCCATTAATCGATTTTATACCCCCAAAGTCTTACACGAAAGTGAAAAGATAGTAATGACAGGAAGTGAGGCAAGACATATCTCTCGCGTCCTCCGCAAAGTGGAGGGAGATCTCGTAGAACTTACCAATGGTGCCGGAACGCTTGCGGTAGCTGCCATTGGAAAAATTTCTCCCCAGCAAATAGAACTAGTTGTCAAAAGATCACAAACAATAAAGAAATGCACTCCTGAAATGATTCTAGTGCAGCCCCTATTACACAAAAGCAAACTCGAGTGGATTATCGAAAAAGCGACAGAACTTGGCGTAGATCAATTTTGGTTTTTTACTGCGAAACAAGGACTACAGAAAACTTTGTCCGTTGCCACTGCACAGAGATTTGATTCCATTATTATATCCGCGAGTAAACAGTGTGGTAGAGTGTGGTTTCCAAAAATACACAGTTATCTATCGCTTAAAGATATTCCCGTTCCTTTTTCTTCTACCTGTTATTTTGGAACCATTGACCAAGCTACTCCGCCAATTGCTGTTCCTTCGAGTCAAACAGATCCAGTGATTTTATTTGTGGGACCGGAGAGTGGTTGGGCAGATGAGGAACTAACCATTTTGCAGGATCAGTTTCAAGCGATTCCATTTGTGTTTAATAAGAATGTTTTGCGTGCAGAAACCGCATCGGTAAGTGGTATGGCGATATTGCAATATCTTTATAGAAAATAAATTTCTTTATATAGGCAAATATTAATTATTATATTGTATTTCCTTTAAAAAAATATGCTGTTTAATTTAGAAATTTGAAGAAGTTATCGCCCATACATTCTCTATCAAACCTATTTTCACGTATACAAGCAGCGAATCTTAACCGTTGTTCTTCCTTAGCTCGTTCCTCTTTTCTTTTGCTTATAGCATAGGCACTATAAAATGATTTAGTCTCTTGATCTTCTTTGAAAAAATTTAAATATTTTTCAAGGCTACATATGTTTTGGTCTTTTTCAAAAAGCATATTTTTTAATTCTATCTTATCCTTTAGTAATTTCTCTTTGTATAATTGCTCTTGCCTACTTTTTGATTCTTTTTCCTTATCTAATTGCTTCCTCTGACTTATAGATTCTTTTAGCCTAACTATTTCTTGGTTTTTTTCTAAGAGCTCTGCCTCTCTTTTTTTACCGAATTGTTTGCTTTGATTTAGAGATTCTTTTAACCTAATTATTTCTTCGGTTTTTTCTAAGAATTCTGCCTCTCTTTTCTTATCGAATTGTTTGCTCTGATTTAGAGACTCTTTCATCTCAAAGTTGTTCTCTTTTAATGCTAAAATTTCGTGTTTTAAATCTATAATTTGATCGTCTTTTTGTAGATTCAAAAGTTCCATACAATTTTTTTTATGCTGTTTTTGTAAAAAGAACATAGCTTTTATACAGGTGATTGTATCAGTTATTGCATCGAAATAGAACATGAAATATACCTTATATTTATAAGTGCAACTATTTATTATAAAAATATATAATTCTTTAACTCAATAAAATTGGTAAAAACGTTTTCTTAGTTTAATTTATCTGTTAACGCTGTATCTTTTTTCGTATCTAAAGTAATTAATTCCGCTTGTTTAATGAAAAGAGTAAGCATTCCATGGACAGAGTACTATTAGTATTTTTCTATTCTTAGTCATTTTATATGCAAATTTTTCTGACTCGATATCTTCTTTATAGTTTTGTACGATGAAGACGACCGATTTTTTGAGCAACGGAAAAATAGAACTAATACAGTGCACAAATTGATCAGCTCTACGAAAATAAAGCGATTCTTTAGTTAATAAATTTATTATAAATTTTCAAAACAAGCTGATTTTTAAATGTTTTCCTAAGGCTCTTGCAGCTCTTGCAAAAGTTCTTACCGTGGAAGGAGAGTCTGGATCTAAAATTCGGTCTACAGCAGAACGACTAGTTGCAAGGCGAGAGGCAAATTCAGATTTATCAATACCTTGTCTTCTCATCTCCTTTTCAAGCTGAAAAACAAAGACTCTTTTAGCTGCAACAGACTCTACTTCTTCAAGGATCCCTTCTTCTTTAAGAAAATCATCAAATTTTGAACCCATATGTTTCTTGTTTTTCATATTTACCTCAATTGCTTTGCTCTTTTGTGAGCTAACTCTAAATCTTGATGTGGTGTTTTTTGACTTTTCTTAATAAAACCATGAAGTAATACCATATGGCCTTCATGCATTTTAAATAGAACTCTAGCAGTCCCACCTCTAAAGATACTTCTTACTTCCCACAAACCTTTTCCTAAATTTCTTACTAAAGGCATACCAAGAGGCCAACCTACTTCAATAGTCTTAATGTCATCACCAATGATCTTTTTTTGCCCTTTAGTAAGCGATTTTAACCACTCCCTAACAGGTTCTTTTCCATTTTCCTCACTCCAAAAAATAACGGAAACAATTTTTTTAGGGTATAAATTAGTCATAAACCATTTTATAAAAAGCATAAATTGTACCAAATTTGGTACAATTTATGCAAAAAAAGATCACTTGAAATGAAAGAATTTTACTCTATTATTATCTGGCCCAGTAACTTTGAATATTCTAAGTATGTACAATCGGAGAGTTGTATGGAAAGCTTTTTATCAGAAGCTAGACATGTATTGTGGAGATTATTAATACTGCTACTTGTGTCTCCAATGTTTGCTTATGGCATTCTTCTATGCATTGAGGATTTAGAAAAAGCTTGGAAAACTGGCAGTAGAAAAAAGAAATGGTTAGCATTGACTATATGTTTAATAACTGTCGGAATAGCTTTCGGTGCTTTACAATAAATAAGGGTCGGAAGTGTTGTATTTCACAGAAATATCGTTAAGGAAAACATACAGGCCACATTTGATATATAGTTTGATCTAGTGTAAGTATCTTTTCCTCAACCAATAAATCTTATACTGAATTCGTTGTTTAGTCTATGGATATAAAAATATCACTATGATCTAACATCCATTTGTTAGCTCTTAGCTTAGCATCATTTAGTATGGGAGCAAGATCCTTGTCGGTTACAGCTTTGATACCATATTTTTTAACCCATTTTTGAGAGATCTTATCTCCCTTTGCTGCGGCTAAGTAAGTCCATTTTAATCCTTCTTCAAAATTTTGCACCACTCCTATGCCTCTTATATGGGAGTCTGATAAGAGGGTCATACAAACTGCGGAACCATTTTCCGCACCATAGAAGGCCCAGTAGATGGCTTTTTTATATTCTTGCTTTTCGTAAAAATATCCCGCTAGGGTTTCAGAACAGATTAAATCAGTCTCTTCTGATAATGCTATTTCAGACAAAATAGCTATACCAGACTCGATCGCTCTAGCTCTTTCTCCTTTTGTTAATACCGATATGTCATAGTCACATTTTTCTCCATTATCCCAACCAACGTACAAAAGAGAACCTTCGTAAGTTTTTAATAAAGAATCTATTCTTGATTGGATAAGCTCTGGTGTAACTTTTTCTGTTATTTCTGTTGTGCTATCTATTGTAGTGTGTACTTGGCCATCTTTGTTTTCTGTCCTTGTTGCAGTTCCTACTTCCTGTATAATTTCTTTAATATAAAACTTTGAAATATACTCTTTGCCTTCTTGAAGGTTAATTTCAGAGCTATATCCTAGAGATCCCACTAACATAAATATACTAGTGATTATTGAAGAATTTAGGTTAAATTTTTTCATGTTATCCTTTTTTATGTGTTTTTCATTCTATTTTTAAAACCATCCATAATAAGGGTATTTTTAGGGATATAATAATCTAATTTTATTGTGCTCAAAACAATAACTATTGTAGTAACAGAGTTACGTCTCTTTTTATGTAGATGATATTTTCAAAATTAATTACAAATTATAAAATAATTATGATCGATTATTCTTTGATAAAAATTTAAATTAATTTTGTTGTTTTTAATAATAGCATGAATATAAATATGCGTTATAGATATAAACTATTTTTGTTTTTTATAATTTTATTAATGTATTGTGAATTATAAACTTATACATTAACAAGGAATATATTTAATTTATTTAGTAAATAATTATAATTATTTATAGGATGAAATCCTGAGAATTATACTACCACATCCCGCAATACTACACCCTTCTTCGCATCCAATGTAATCAAATCCCCTTCTTTAATCAAAGAGCAAGCATTCCATGCGCGGAGTAGCAGTGGTATTTTTTTCTTTTTACTCATCTTGTAAGCAAATTTTTCTGATTCGATATCTTCTGGATAGTTTTGTACAATGAGGCCCATCGCTTTTTCGAGCAACGGCAAAATAAAGCTATTACACTGCGACGTCACGAGGATGTATGGCTCTTTCATTTCTTCAGTGCAGCAAGCATCAATAGCAGATTTTGAAGTGATTACCTTAGCTGTACCAGACGCTCTATTTCCACTGGTTGCAAGACCACGGACAATGACATCTCCAATGTTCATTACAGTAACCATTCCCATCTGCTTTTGTGTGTCAAAGGGAGATCTAGAGATTACAATGACAAAATCTCCGATAGAAATAATTCCGGCGCGAATAGAATAATCGCTGACAGCCTGAAAGCTATTTTTAAAGTGGTAACTATCTTCTAAGAGAGGAATCACTCCCCAGCTAAGAGACAATTGATGATACGTTTTTGGATTGGTAGTAATCGCTATAATCCAGCATGTAAGATGGAAGCGGGTCATAGCCCGAATAGTCATTCCGGCTTCGGTATAGGCAAAAATCGCTTTTGCGCGAATGCTGCTAGCGATTTGCGCTGTTGCAAATGCGAGTGAGGAAGAAACGTCCAGCAAAGAACTTTCTCCTTCCCCTTCCGGTAGATTAAGTCTATTCTTCTCTTTCTCCGCCTCCACAATTACGCTGCGCATCATCTGCAGAGCTTCGATTGGATAGGCGCCTATTGCAGTTTCTCCCGATAACATAACGGCAGAAGATCCATCCAAAACGGCATTAGCAATATCGGATACTTCTGCACGCGTGGGTCTTGGTTGTACCATCATAGATTCTAGCATCTGCGTTGCAGTAATCACTGGTTTTGCCGCTTGGTAGCATTTATAAATGATCAGTTGCTGCAATCTGGGAATGGTGGTGATTGGGAGTTCTACTCCGAGATCCCCCCGAGCAATCATAATACCGTCGCAAGCTTGAATGATCGAATCCAGATTAGCAATTCCTTTTGCGCTTTCAATTTTAGAGATAATAAAAATCGATTCTTTTTCCATTTTGCAGAGAATTTTTCTTACCTCTTCAATTTGTTCTACCGATTGGACAAAAGAGAGGGCGATGCAATCGACATCCATCCTGCAGCCAAAAAGAACATCTTTTAAATCTTTAGTTCCTCTAGTCGATATAGGATGTTCATAATCAGGAATGTTGACTCCTTTATTGGAAAATAATTTGCCCGGATTTTTAATCGCGATATCTATAGCGCTTTTGGTGACTTTAATCACTTCAGCAGAAATTAAACCATCGTCAAATAGAATAGACATGCCCGGTTGTAAGTTAACCAAAATAGAAGCAGGGCTCAGGCTAATTTGTTTGCGGTTTCCAAGAGTTTTTGTAGAGACAAGCTTAATTTTTTGTCCCTTTCGGAGGGTAATGGATCCACCCGAAATTTTCCCAATACGAATTTCAGGGCCTCGCAGGTCCAACATAATGGCAAGAGGAATTGATTTTTGTTTGCGAATCTCTTTTAGGTATTGAATGACTTGTGCATATTGTCGATGATTTCCATGGCTACAATTGAGACGCGCTACATTCATTCCCGACTCTACGAGCTGCTCTAATTTCTTTCGAGAGGTAACAGCCGGGCCTATCGTGCATACGATTTTTGTTTTTATGTCCATATCGATTTCTCAATTGAGTGTTAATTTTCCTTATATCTAACCTCGAAATAATTAGAATTGATCCTTCTCATCAAAAAGAATAAACTAATGCATATCAGAGATTCAAAAATATAAGATGAAGCAACCAAACATAGAATTGAAAGGTGTTCGAGTACATAATTTACAAGGAATTGACTGTATCCTGCAACCTGGAAAATTTATTGTATTTACAGGAGTGTCTGGATCGGGCAAATCATCGATCGCCTTTGATACGATTCACATAGAAGGTCAGCGCCGCTACATTGAATCGCTATCGATTTATATGAGGCGGCAAATGGGCAACCTACCAAGACCAAAGGCAGATCGTATATCCGGAATTTCTCCGACTATTGCTGTCAAACAATCTGGAATTATGAAGAATCCGCGATCTACTGTGGGTACGATTACGGGTATATATGATTTGCTGCGTGTATTATATGCAAGAATTGGGAAGGCATATTGTCCCATCAGTGGAGAGCCTGTGGGGGCGCAGAGCAGTGAACAAATCATAGAAAAAATAGTAGTCCTTGCGAAAAATAATCCCATTCAAATTCTAGCTCCCTACCCTTATGATTTACCTTTGCATGAGGAAATCTCGCATTTGCTCAGGCAAGGATTTGTGCGCATTCGATTGGATAAAAAGTTTTATAATTTGTCGGATACACTACATATTAATGGCGGAGCCACGAATTCTATAGATCTCGTGATTGATCGATTACAAAATGTGACTAAAAATATCGATAGGTTGAAGGAAGCTACAGCAAAAGCATTAGAGAATGGAAATGGCACTTGCATTCTGTATTTATCCGACAAGCAAGAAGTTCTGCTATCGACTCATTCCTATTCTACTCAGTCAAAAGTCTCCTACCCACCTCTAGAGCCTAGTGATTTTTCCTTTAATCATCCCGATGGTATGTGTGAGAAATGCCTTGGGCTTGGAGAATATGAAGAGTTTGACTTATCTCTTATCATCAATGAAAATAAATCAATAGCAGAGGGCGCGTGTATTATTGCCGGGAGTTATGATACGGTAAAATGGGGAAACATCTATCGGAACCTCGCAAAAATATATCGCTTTTCTCTGCGCACTCCCTGGAAAAACATAAGCAATGCAGCAAAACATATTTTTCTGTACGGAAATGACAAAAAATGGACGAAAATGACCTTCGTGCATCCCGAGACGCGGCAATCTTGGACGGAATATGTTGCATGGAAAGGAGTATTATGGGAAGCCAGAGATCGGTACAATAAAGCCACTTCTCAAAAATATAAACAAAATATCCAAGCCCTCATGCATATTGGCATTTGTCCCTTGTGTCATGGCAGTAGACTGCGCCCCTATCCATCCCATGCGAGAGTTGGCAACAAACGAATCGGTGAAATTTCTAATCTATCTTTTGATAAACTAGCTGACTTTTTTGCAAAATTGCAACTAAAGGCTCGAGAAAAAATCATTGCAAAAGATCTCTTAGAAGAAATTAACCGACGCATTACTTTTCTACTTCAACTTCGCCTAGATTATATCACTCTTCATAGAGCTTCTAATACCCTTTCAGGAGGAGAATTGCAGCGGGTGCACATCATCGCTCATTTGGGGCTTGGAATTACTGGCACAACGTATATATTAGATGAACCCTCGATTGGTTTGCACGCGAGAGATAGTGAGCGATTGATTGCAATATTACATGCCATGAGAGACCAAGGCAACACAGTTCTCGTCGTCGAACACGATGAAGATATTATTAGGCGAGCGGACGAAATTGTAGACGTCGGTCCCGGAGCTGGGCGATTTGGCGGACAAATTGTAGCGCAAGGGACACTGCAAGAGATTATCCGAAATAAACGCTCTATTACGGGCAAGTATCTGGCGAAGAAGGCACAAAAATTTCCATCTATGGAGAGAACTTTTTGTGGGAAAGCCCTATCGATTCTTGGTGCAAGGCATCACAATTTAAAAAATATTGATGTCACTATTCCCTTAGAAGCTCTAACAGTAGTGACAGGAGTCTCTGGTTCTGGAAAGTCCTCATTAATTATCGATATCCTCTATCCGGCTCTTTCTAATGCACTCCATCGTTCTCATTTATCCATTGGAAAACATAAAACCATTACCGGAATGGAACATATCGATAAAATCATTGCGATTGATCAATCCCCGATTGGCAGAAGTTCAAGATCCAATCCGGCGACTTATATTAAACTCTTTGACGACATTCGCTCTCTCTTTGCAAAATTACCGTCGAGTCTCGCGGAAGGATTTGCAAGAAGCCGGTTTAGTTTTAATCTCTCCGATGGCAATTGCTCTCGGTGCAAAGGAATGGGATATGTCCGCATAGACATGGATTTCTTGGAAGATCAAATAGAAAGATGTCCCCTATGCGGCGGTAAGCGTTTCGATCCAGAAACTCTTAAGATAACCTACAATGAAAAAAATATCTTCGATATCTTACAGATGAGCATTGTAGAGGCGAGAAAATTCTTTACTGCTATTCCGAATATCCGTCGTAAACTTGAGTTACTCGAGAAAGTAGGACTTGGGTACATCGTACTGGGACAATCCTCTGCAACTCTATCCGGTGGCGAAGCACAGAGAATGAAACTCGCTAAAGAACTCGTGCGACCCGATACCGGAAAAACTCTCTATATATTAGACGAACCGACTACCGGACTTCATATTTCTGATATTGCAAATGTACTACAAATTATTCAAGAACTAGTAGATAAGAAAAATAGCGCAGTAGTTATTGAACATCACTTAGACTTTATCAGTGCTGCCGACCATGTAATCGACCTTGGCCCCGATGGTGGTGACGCCGGCGGCACAATCGTGTTCGCTGGAAGGCCTAAGAGTTTATCTCAGCAAACCACTTTTACGGGACTTGCTTTAAAAAAATTACGTTCGGGTAAGCACCAAAAAACTCCAATATTTATACCGGATCCACCGAGTAGCATAGAAGTTATAGGTGCATCGCAAAATAATTTACAAGCAGTTTCGACACAAATACCGATTGGGAAAATTACCGCATGCACAGGTCTATCTGGTTCCGGTAAAAGTTCCTTTGCTTTTGATACGATCTATTCGGAAGGACAGCGGCGATATACCTCTACTCTCTCTTCTTACATGAGACAATTTGTAAGTCAGATGCCACCTGCGAAAGTGGAGAGAATTAGTGGTCTCTCTCCAACTATTGCAGTAGAACAAAAAAAACATACAGGTACTCCGAGAAGTACTCTTGGAACTATGACAGAAATTTATGACTACCTCAGACTTATTTTCTGCACAGTGGGAGAGGCTTATTGTCCAGAAACTGGCGAGAGACTCGTATCTATTAGTAAAGAATATGTACAAAAGCAAATACTCTCCCTCCCCGCTCAAACTAAAGTGATTGTTTTGAGCGAAATACGATTGATCTATTCTTTCGATAAAACTCTGCAGCGTCTGCAGCGAGATGGTTTTACTCGCTTGAGGGTCAATGGAGTCCATTTTGCAATAACCGATACCATACCTTGGGATGCAAAACAAAAAAATCGTCTGGAGCTCGTTATCGATCGCTTTATTATTAAGAAAGGAATCGATGCGCGAATTATGTCCGCAATTGAACTTGCCTTGTCTAGATCCCCTGGCGAACTAATCATAGCTCTGCCCGATCGCGATCTCTTTTTTAATCTCGCTTTTGCAGCGCCTAAAACCGGAAAATCCTACCCCTCTCTTACCCCTCATCTATTTTCTTTTAATAATAGAGAAGGGATGTGTCCAGTTTGTCAAGGACTTGGTTTCACATGGGGCGCTCATGTAGAATACAACGAGAGTTTTCTGTCGCTATCTGTTGAAAAAATCCTCAAGACACTGTGGAGAGAGTATAGCTATGCAGATTCTTTTATTGCAGTGGTTCTGCGCTTTCTAAAGATCTCAGGGAAAGAAATTCTGCGCGATTTACCAAAGAAAGAGCTAATCACTTTTTGTAGGGGTTCCACCACTCCCTTTGAATATGCCGGTCTCGAGTGGAAATGGAAAGGTCTAAATCTCATTCTAGAGGAGATTGCTGCGAGTAAATCGATCTCTGTGCCCAGCGAACTCTTTGCACTTCTGCAACAACATACTTGCGCTGCTTGCAAAGGTTCTAGACTCAGTCCTTTGCCGAGTGGTGTTATGGTAGAGAGACGCACTATTCTCGATATATGCACATCGCCTTTTGCTACACTCCTTAATTGGCTAGATTCCTTGCATCAGAAAAGGGCTATTCTTGAACCTATAGAACAAATACGGAAAAGGCTTACTATTTTATGTAGCCTCGGACTGGATTATTTGACACTAGATCGCACAGCTCCCACTTTGAGTAATGGAGAGGCACAACGCGCGATGCTATCGAAACAGCTTGCAACAGAACTCACCGGCTGCCTATATATATTGGATGAACCAACAGTCGGACTTCACCCCCATAATACAGAGATGTTATTCAATGCTTTGCAAAAACTGTCTCGACTTGGCAATACCATTATATTCATAGAAAATGATCCCTCTATCATTCGCAAAGCGGACTATATTATTGACTTCGGTCCAGGTAGTGGACCCAGTGGAGGTAAAATTATTGCGGAGGGTACCTATCCAGAGATTAGAAAAGACCCACAATCTATCACCGGAAAATACTTAACTACATCGAAGATACCTCTTACGAAAAAGAAGCGAGTGACTCGAGAAACTATCGATCTAAAAAATGGTTCTAAACATAATATCCATAACCTATCGCTTTCTATTCCATTGCATTGCATGGTCTGTATTACAGGCGTTTCGGGTTCTGGTAAAACCACTTTGATGCAAGAAATTCTATGGCCCTTGCTCCGTCAAGCCACTAGCAAGTTTTCTAATTCCCCTTTATTCGATACAAATCTTGGCGTAGTATCGGGAACAGAGCGTATTCAATCCGTAATTTATATGGATTCCGATGCCGTCGGAACTACCAATCGAGCTGATATAAACACATACATTGACCTCGCTCCCACTTTGAGACAGTTTTTTGCTGGATTACCTCAAGCACAGATTAAACATCTTAGGCCAAAAAATTTTAGTTATAATCACATTGCGGGAATGTGTATGCAATGTTACGGCATAGGATTGCAAACGATTGATCTACAATTCCTACCGAAAGTGCAAATCCCCTGCAAGAGTTGCTTAGGAAAAAGGTTAAATCCTTTGAGCCTCACAATTTATTATCGAGGAAAAAACTTTGGTGACTTGCTACAATACACCATTGATGAAGTAATTTCCTTCCTTCCTCCCCATCCAAAAATTACGAGAATCATAGATATATTAAAGCGTATGGGATTATCTTACTTACTCTTAGGACAACCTGTACATACTCTTTCAATGGGAGAATCTAAAAGATTGCAGCTGGCTAAAGAATTGTTAAAAAAGACGGTAAGAAACACGGTATATATCTTTGATGAACCAAGTATCGGTTTGCATCCAGCCGATATCCAATGCCTTCTTCCCGTATTTAATGAACTCATTTCTAAAGGACACTCGCTTTGGCTTATCGAACATAATCTCGATTTGATCGCAAATAGTGATTATATTATCGATATGGGTCCTGGATCAGGGAATAAGGGAGGCAGAGTCATTGCTGCGGGAACTCCCCAACAAATTGCAAACGCAAAAGATTCCTACACGGGAAAATATCTTTAATATTCTAAAAAGATCATCCTTTTAATTATTTTAATTAAATAAATTGATTAATTATAATTCTATTTCTAATCTAATATGTTAGAAGCAAATAAATTCATTACTATTTTAAATTAAAATTTATATGATAGAATTCAAAACAGTTTCAAAAAACTTTACTATATTATTTGAGAATGCAAAAAACTCTACTAGAGATTTCTTTCTTAACTCCTCTTTAGAACTTGTTCACAATGCAGATCAAGAAGCTTCTTTTGAAGAAATTGTATTGGCTTTACAATCTCGAAACTGGAAAGTATCTGATGAAACAGCTGAAGAAATAGATAAAAATATAAGGCAGATTTGGCAACAAACTCTTTATCTATATAAAAGTAACCCCAGTTGCAACGTGAGATCTATACAAGAGCTTTATCAAACTTCTATCTTAGAGGGTCTACTAATCAACCCATCTAAGCTCGATGAATACAGTTCTGACATACTCCCAAGGCTAAAGCCAAGGGGGTTCTGAGGTTTGACTTCTTTCAAGCGACTTGCCTCTTAGGGCACGCCAGATGCCCCTCTCCAATATCTCTGTCTACTGGAGATTGAAGAATGCCTTGATGTCTCAGCGATATCACGAAAGACGCATTGACATCAGCATTTTCAACGTGTCCACACGAACACTTAAAGTTCTTTCCCTTTCTTTCACCGAGAAGTCCGCATTTACTACACTGCTGTGATGTATATTTTGGATCAATCTCGGATACTGGTATGCCAAGCAGCTTAGCCTTGTATCGTATGAACATTTTCAATTGATAAAAAGACCAACTGTTCAGAGCATACCTGAATTTTTTGGAAGTTTCTGCTGTTTTTCTAATTCCCTTTAATTCTTCGAGTACTATTCCTGAGTTAGTTTGTACGACTTCGGTTACGATTTTCTTTGAGATTTTGTGATTTAGATCTCTTATGATTCGTGACTCTTTGTTT
>JBOFEG010000002.1:0-40665 GCA_051647685.1 Chlamydiales bacterium | reverse complement strand
CTTGCTCTTGTAGTTTTGCTACGCAAACTTACACGGGTTCCATCAATCGTTTCTTTATGGAATGGGGCGCGACTATTTCTTATTGCCCTTCTTTTGATCTGCTTATGAACTACAGAACGGAGTTTACTCGGGGAGATTTCGTTCAAGCTATAAACTTTGGGGCTCAGTGGAGGTTTTGAAATTATAATATAAAATATGCTATAATATTAATTATATTTAGCTAATCTTAAGTAAATAAGAAATGTTTGTTTATAGTCCTTCAAGAGATAATTTATCTAATTCTGCAATACCAGAAGCTATTGAAAAAGATCAAATAGCAACTATTACAAATGTAAAAGATTGGTTAATTACGAGTTCCCAAGAACATTTATTTTCAGCAGAAAGTTTAGATGTAGAAATATCAGATACACAAGAGAAAAAGTTTAATGAAATAAAAAGTAGGGTAGAATCTCTAACTACATCTGTATTTGGACAAGTCGAAAGAGAAGGAATCGATGGATATTCATTAATTTGGAGAAACAAAACTGATAAAACTGTATCAAAGGGTTGTGTAATTTCAATTACAGAGAATCAATCTAGTGATAAATATATAGAACTAAGCAACAGACTTGCAGATCTTGATTCTGAAACCGAATATTACTTCAATTCAGATAATTTGATTGAACGCAAAACATTCGGAATAGTACTTAGAATAGATTCTCGACCTCCTCAAGAAATTTTGGAAAATGGATTTGGAAACGGTTCTATACAATTTGATGGAGGACCCTCTTTACTGGGTAAAAATTCTTGTCTAATATGCTCTCGAACTTATCAAGGTAACGTAGAGTTCAGCAAACAAGTTGAGGGGAATTGGTACATGTATGGAATTAACGCTGAGAATATTCCAGGTGTTTCTTTACTTGAAAATGTACAATATAACCATGAAAACCTTAGCAAATTTCTAGGATACAAAATTGATCAAGATGTTAAGCCACTAGATCTTTATGAAGGCGTCGGGTGTTTTGACGAACTACATCTTTCATCGGATTTTCTTTTTGATAGGATTTTTTTTTATACAGACTAATAACCCAAACTATCTTAATGAATAGCTGAACTGAAGCTCATTGTTTTAGTAAAGATTTTCTTTTCCGCTTCTTTTTTATACTTGGAATTTTACTCATCCCTTGTCCATATACAACTTCATGTAAGTTTTCAACAGCAAGGAATGCTTTTGGATCTTCGCGAAGAGTGATTTCTTTTAAGTCTGCTAAATCTAGACGTTCGACAATAACAAAGAGTAATTCCTTTTGTTCTTTAGAATATCCACCTCTCCCATACAGTATAGTAAGTCCAAGGCCCATATCTTCCATGATAGCTTTAGCGATCTTTGCAGACTGTTTAGAAATAATAATAACAGATTTTAATTCATCGAGTCCAACGATAACCATATCCATAAGTTTAATCGCGACAATGTATGTCATTAAAGAATAGAGAGCGATATGCCAATCTTTAAAGATCCATCCATAAGCGGTAAAAATAAATACATTGATTACTAAAATTATTTGTCCAACAGTAAAACCTCGACGTCGATTAATGATGATGGCTAAAATTTCAGTGCCATCTAAACAACCACCATTGCGAATAATCAGTCCACATCCAATTCCAAGTAATGCACCCCCTATAACGACTGTTTCTAATTGATCTCCATGGAAAGCGGGAATGTGCCCCAGAATACTCAAAAAAACTGCAAATAGTATAACGGCGATCACCATATGGAAAACAAAACTTCTACGGATGTGTTTATAGGCTAAGTAAAGAAACGGTAGATTTATTATGATTAAAAATATAGATACAAACCCTTCTCCAAAGAGTCTTGCGAGAATCATAGCGATTCCAATAATGCCACCGTCAATTAGTCTATTGGGAAGAAGAAAAACATGAATAGATGCAGCTGCAAGAAGCGCTCCGAGTGTAATCCAAAGATAGGATAGGATAACCTGTTTAGGGGATTTGGCTTGTGAAACAGTTTCCATAAGTGATACCCCACTCTTATTTAAAATTATTCGCGGGGGACGGGACTTGAACCCGCAACCTCCGACGTGACAGGCCGGCGATCTAAACCAATTGAACTACCCCCGCAAAATTTCATGGGCGCAACAGGATTTGAACCTATGACCCTCTGTGTGTAAAACAGAAGCTCTACCGCTGAGCTATACGCCCTTGAAAAGACAAAAATGTAACGAAAAATGTGTTATACTACAAGGGAATTCTATAACCTAATCGATTTAAAATTAGTTCAATCCAATTTGTTGCATAAGAATTTGAAAAAGGTAGCGACGTTTACTTTCGATACCTTTTAATAAATTTAGTTGTTTATTATCAAAATAGAGGTGAGATCTTGTGTGATATGCACTATATTCGGGGTGCACTCCGGATAGTATCGCTTTTCCCATTCCAACCCGGCATTTTATAATAGCAGAGGGAGTGCCTTTTATATCGGCATAAGTAGAAATAGTTGAGACATTTTTATAATTATCAGCGTTTAAAAATAAACAACCGCCATTAAAATAGGCAGCTACAGTTTGAGATGACTGGTTTGCTAGTGGTAGATCGAGATTAGCTACTTGAGCCCCTGAGGAACTTTTGTAACAAAATTTGCCAAGTCCATAAGCTGGTCCAACTGCGATGCCTGGGAAAAATTGTAATTCTCTTATTCCAACCACCTCTAAAGATCCGCCTATTTCAAAATTCACTTGACGGCTGCCATAGTAACCGCCTGCACAAATGCCAAGAAAGTTGCCGCCACTTTGTACAAAATCAATGATACTCTGATTAATCTCGCCTTGCAAGGCACTACAATAAGGGAGATCTCTGCCACCAGGAAAAATAAGCAAATAAGTATTTAATTGCCACTCGTCTGTTTTTAGAAATTTTCTATCCACGGTATCTAGTACATATTTTTTATCTAAATTTTCTTGTTGCAAGGACAGCAATAGGGAATCTACAGAGGAAAGACTTGTACCTTCATCTTGGTAGATTAAAATTTTTTTCACTAGAAAATAAATACCTTTGAAAATACTTAGAAAAAATATTGTATCTACCTCTAAAATAATAAAAAACCGATATATTTTGTTCTAACGTATGAAGATTATATGGCATGAAGCTCAAAAATTATTTTGGTTACTAATATTAGTATTTTTTTGTTCATACTCTTCATCTCTTTATATTGAAAAAAAAAGCATAAAAATTCTCAAAGAGCTTTTATTCCAACTAGACAATATCCATACAATAAATGAACTTTTGGACAGAGAGCTTATTCTTCAGAGACAATTTGAAAAATTAGTTGATCTGATAATAGAAGCTAAAAAACTCCAAATAGATAAAACAGATAATGAAGAACTTTCAAACTCCTTACAAAAAAGTATGGAGCGTATTTATCAAATAGATGGAGGACAGGAAATTATGGAGCATTTGCAATGCAGTGCTCTACAACGATTAGATCGCTTTGAAAAAATCCTTAAATGAATTTTCAAACTCTGATTTGTGTTGGTTTAAAGATGTATTGCAAGTGAGTTCATAAACGTGAATTGGCACTACTGTGATATAACCTTGCTGTAAGAGAGCAAAATCTCCCTCAGGATGGCACTGACTTTTGTCCCAGCCACCATGCATGAGATATTGCAAGCTTTTATCGGATTGTATGAATTCTTTATAGTTATCAATCCACTTTTCAGACCCCTGTCTAGTCATTTTTATTCCGGAGATTACTTCTGTATCGGGAAAATTAACATTTAAAATAGTACCCATGGGCAACGAGACGTGTAAAAAATATTCTACTATAGCTGGAATAAAGGAATAAAATTTCTCAAATTGAGGATTTTCTTCATTGATACAAGAAAATCCAATGCCTGGAATACCGCGAAAAGCTCCTTCAATAACGCCCCCAACAGTACCACTGTATAAAACAGCTTGTCCTGCGTTAGATCCTGGATTAATTCCAGACACCACAAAATCAATAGGTTGCTCTATTAGTTTTACTGTAGCAATTTTAATACAGTCCGCAGGGGTTCCAGACACTTTCCAAGCTGGAATATCAATTGGGAATACGACTGGAGTGGCAACAAGTGGGTGGATGAATGAAATGCCAAGGGAACTTCCTGATTTTTCTTCTTCAGGAGCTACTATAAACAGATTCGCCATAGTTTCTAAAGATTTTGCCAAATGCAGAATACCTGGGGCATGGATTCCATCATCATTGGTTACTAAGATTCTAGGTTTTTTTTTCATAAGATGATTACTTCTTTTAGGGTAGTCTTCAGTATAAAAGAGAGGAGTCTGCAACCGCAAGACATTTTATTAAAGAGTGAGTGCTTTATTAGACCCATACTTGAGAGCGGCTTGCATTAAATTTTTCCGAGTATTCGGAAATAAAGTTTCCAAATGCACGAGGAGATTTTTAACTTCTTGTCTCTTCGAAAATTGTCCAATAGGACACTGACAACTAATTCTATTAAATTTATATAGACTTGCAAAGGCTATAATGTCCGCTTCTGTTATAAAGATTAAGGGTCGTATAATAGTGATTCCATAGCGTTGCATGGGTACTTTAGGTAGATTTGCTGCAAACTCTGCCTTGTGTAATAGATTGAGAAGAAGAGTTTGAATGCTATCTTCTCTGTGATGTCCAAAAGCTATTGTTGTAATTCCGAGTTCTTTCGCTGTAGTAAAAATCATCTGACGTCTCTTTCGAGAACAGCTATAACACGAGAGAGATGGTAGATTTTGATGAATTTCTTTTATTACTAGAGGGATATTTAATTTTGCGCAGATATTCTGTAAAAATCGAAGTGTAATTTTAGGACCACAGGAAAATTCTCCATAGATATGAATAGCTGTAATTTCTAAAGGTGGACAACCATTTCCCTGAATGGCATGCAAAAGATAAAGCAGAGTTAAACTATCTTTTCCACCGCTCAGAGCAATTCCAATTTTTTTGCAGTCATTAACTAAAGAAAATTGAAGAAGAGCTTTTCGACATTGACTCTCGAGCTTTTTACCCAGTTTTGTCCAGGGAGGGGTAGCAATAGGAGTAAAAATAGGGAAACGTAATAACATAGGTTTTGCATATTATATCGGGTTGCAAACAATCGAACAAGTAAGTTATGGCAGTTATGGGAAAATCAACTATTTCGAACGGATAGAGTTATGCTTCAGCTATGATTCTATAATGAGGAATCACTGAATTAGATTTCATAGGACAGATAGGTATTGTAACATTTTCTCCATCTATAGAAAGCTTAAATTTTTTGGTTTCAGAGTTTCTTCTTGTCTCTTGTGGAGAATTTACTTTATGTAATTTTGTTATAATATCATTTACATGCAACGCTTCAATTCTCTTTCTATTGATTATATTATCATCCCAATGACTACCTAAATTATAAGCCAAGACAATTAAAATGCCAATCATGGCATAAATTGTTGCCATAGCTAGCATTTCTAAAGAAAGGGTTGAAAGAATAGCATTTATTGTTATCAAACCTATAGATAGTATAAAACAAACAAAATTAGCCTTTATAAACTCCAAATTCTTAGCATCAATACTAGATTGTAGTTGAGCTATTTCTAATATATCTTCTGCAAGACTTTTTTTTAATAAAGTTTCCCATTTTTGACTATTCGCAAGTACTACGGTATTCTCTTCCGAGAAAGCCTCTGCAAGATTGATAGACTGTTTTAATCTTCCTAAAGCGAAGACTCCAAGAGCAATAGAAAAAGCTCCTAGAGTTAGGTTTTGTGTTAAAAACCGAAAGGAAGGAGTTCCTATTGTGATTTTTGGAATACCTTGTGGAATAATAAATTGAAAGATATTAGTTACCGTAGCAGAAATCCCACTTATAATAGCAGCATTAGCTGCATTCGACACGGGGTCCCGCTCTCCGATCTGCATTTGGTATTGGTTAACTATTCTTGGTAGATAGTAATGTTCTAAATATCTTAAATTAATATTATTTATTGCCATAGTAACTATTCCGCTTCAATTTATAAATAAATAATATAAACCATAATGCAATTTAATTAAATATATTAATTAATAATTAATTAACTATTTACAAGCAATATTAACTATTATTAATTCGTTGATAATTAGACGGTTACGATACTGTCTATTCTAAAAACTAGCCGCATTTTTAGATATATTTATAAAAAAAAATTTAATAAGCATCTAGGCGTAAAAACTTAAAAGATTTTTCTTTATCCGGTCAGGATTGAATAATTCTTGAGTAGAAAAGAGTTGATTTGATATAAGTTATTCACACTTTGCTGGTGTAGCTCAATTGGTAGAGCACCCGACTTGTAATCGGACGGTTGTGGGTTCAATTCCTTCCGCCAGCATTTTTCCAGGGGGGGGGTGTCGCATAGCGGCAATTGCAAGTGACTGTAAATCACTCGACTTCGGTCTACGTTGGTTCGAGTCCAACCGCCCCCAATTCTTTTTACAAAGTTTATAATTCATCATCCGTCGAAAGGGATTATGCACTCTGGTTTTTTTAAAAGAGAAGCGAAGAAAATGAGGAATTAAACTCATTAATTCTCATATTTTTTTAAAAAAAAGTTGAAATAGAAAAGTACATGTAAAACATAAATTAAAATTGACGAAAGAATTCTTTCTCTTTACAGTTTTCGCTTACCATAACTCCTTCTACCATGCGAAAACTCAAACTTCTCCTCCATTTTTATTTATTAATTGCAACGACTACCCTTCTCGCACTGCCCAATAACAGTTTTTATTGTGTTAATCTAAGGCTAGTAGACTTGTGTAGTCAAGCCGCAACACCAACTAATATTCAATCCCTCACCTACGACCAAATTATCTACTTGCTCGAAGAGATTGAAGAAGGAGATCTTGAAAACAAATGTTCTCCAGAGCAATTAGAGCAAATCAATCAATTCCTTGGACTTTTAGCGATCGAAGGAATCCTTCCGAATGAGGAGGAAGAAGAGGTAAGCATTACAGAAGATATAGAAGAGCTATTAAAGCATCGAGAAAATCCCTTACAACAAGCATTTTTATGGGGAGAGCATGAATAAGGTGCCTTTGTTCCTACTGTTTTGAACGTAGATAGATATGGCGCTGTTATTGCTTGTGGCTGGATGAAGAAGAGTTGGAAAAGCACAAAAGCTTTTCTCAAAAAACATAAGAAAGCCATTATCATCGGTGCTATTATTGTGGTAACGGTTTCGGCTGTTACAGTTGTCGTGACCGCCTCTTCCTCAGGAGCTGCTTCTACATTAGCTGGCTCTGCTGCCGCCATAGCGGCTTCCAACTCCTCTAATTCTGATTGGGAAGAAGAAGAGAATTCCTCTATTTCTTCCAACTTTGGATCTACGATGAAAGAGGAAATTCATTCGTTTAAGGAAAAGGTAGCAGAAGAAAATCTTCTTGAGTTTTCTTTCTCTGAGGAAGATCTTTCGATGGAATCTAAAGCAAAAACTCTAGGGAATGTTTGGGCTCATCAAACGTTGGAAGGAATTCATAATAATTTTGAAAATTTACCAAGTAGTAAAGGGTATCTAGAACTAGGGCATAGAGAAATTGATAAGAAATTCCCTATAGAAAATGATTATCTTTATCACCAGGGTGGGTTCGACTGTGACAACAAAAATTCCTCATATCAAATCCAAGCAGAAAAAGCTTTTGACCTCGGATATTACCCTGAAGCCGTTCGTAACTTGAATCAAGCTATAGATATTGAGCCCAATAATTCTACCCTGTATTTAGAGAGAGCTGCTTCTCAATTTCACATGGGAGAGTATCAACAAGCCCTGCAGGATTTCGAAAAGTTTACTACGCATTCGAGTTCTATCACTGAGCAAAATCCTCTATCTATTTCAGAATTTAGTATAGGGTTTACCAAAGGACTTCCGCAAGGGGTCTATGAATCGGGAAAGGGAATTATGCCCTTTCTCTCCGACTTTGTAATGCATCCCGTTCATACTTCTACACAAGTGGTGCAATCTCTCTCTACGTTAGCGGAACTCGTTGGTCAAAAGGAATGGGAAATAATAGGAAAATCAGTGGCTCCTGAAATTTGTAAACTTGTGAAAGAATAGGATACTTTGTCCTCTGATAAAAAAGGAGAGCTCGCTGGATACGCTATTGGGAAACATGGAACGGATATTATCGCGCCGGGAACTATTGCTAAGGTCGCTAGTAAGAGTGTAAAAAATGCTAAGAAGTTGGCAACGGTTTGTAAAAATATTAAGTTGGCTGAGCAAACTTTAGTTTTAGAAACTGTATCAGAAATTGGAAATGTTACTAAAGTAGCAGAAATCATCACATCAGCCAAAAGTATCTTTTCTATTGGCAAGTCTTTAGGCTTTACAGAGAGCGAAATGTCCCATCTCAAAAAAACTGGAATGTTAGAGAAAAATATTAGTGTGAGTTTAGAAAATCTAAGTTCACAGTTCCAAAGTGAGGTGATTAAAGATTCTATTAGGCACCATAGACATATTAAAATGATAAAAGAAAGTTTGACAAAACTCACAAAAGAAGTTGAAAAAAGCATTCGTAGTTCTGAAAAACAGATTCTTATACATAAAGATAAAATTGCAAATCCATCAAAATATTGTCCAGAATGGGAAAAAATGAATACACAAAGACGCGATGCTCTAATTAATAAAAAGTGGCCTACTGAAATAAACGGATATAGAGAACAACAAGACATTTTACAAGAGAGTTTAAAAGAAAGGATTTCTTATGAATAATGAAAGAATTAAACGATGCCTTTTAAGCACTATATCTTTATTAAAAAAACAAGCTTATATCGCTAAAAAAAATGCAGAATCCCCTGAAAAGCAATATGAAAATTACGCAGAAGGCATGATTATGGGGTACTATTCAATAGTAACCCTCTTTAAACATGAAGCTTTTGCTTTATGTATGGATCAAAAAATATTGGGCTTAGCTGATTTAATTCCAGAAATAGATTTACTTGGAGGAGGAAAAAATCCAAACGTAGACTATGGAGAAAATAATTGGTCTATAGATCCTATGACAGAAGAAAATATTATTGGTTATCTTCTAGATACGATAGCTCTATTAAAATAACAAGCAATCGAAGCAAAAAGAGATCTTGAAAATTCAAAAAAAGATGACTTTGAATATAATCGAGGGCATTTAATGGCTTACTGCTCTGCGTTCTCTCTATTGAAACAACAGGCTTGGCTTTTTGATATTAACCAAAGAGAAATTGGTTTAGACAATCTAAACCCAGAAGTAGATTTACTACATTTTCAATCATAATATTTGGTCTATTTAACAAAAATAGAAATATGGATGATGAAAAATATAAGGGTTATCTCCAAGATTCTATAGCAATCTTAAAAGAATGGGCTATCGAATCAAAAAAGAAAGCCGATGAATTAAATGAAGACAATGATGATTTTAATCAAGGCCATCTCATGGCATATTTTTCAGTATTTTCTCTCTTGAAACATCAAGCTTGGTCTTTAGATATTGATCAGAAAGAAATTGGTCTAGAAGACATAGATCCAGAAATTGATTTGTTGGGGCTCACTAAAAAAGAGGATATAGAACCAGAATAAATTATTTTGATATTATTTTATATAAAATGGATAAATGCAGGATCTGAATATCGTTATTATTTTGATGAGAATTATAAATGAAATGGCAAGCTGTTTCTCAATCTTTTACTAAACGTTACGAAATTAAATATGACCCTATGGTTGGATTTTATTTGTATGTTTTCGAAGGAGATAAATGTATACATGATTATCTTCAAGATACATTGGATCTTGCCATGGAATGTGCTTGGGAAGATTTTGGTGTACCTAAAAGGACATGGAAAAAATTTGAATAGTAAAATTCATTTGTTTAAAACTAATAAAATCAAGAAATCACTCAATAGTAGTGTTTTTTTAGATTTGAAATAAGACTTTCTCATGGATCAATTTGCAGTTTAATAGTCACTATTTATTTAATTACTATCTTTTTACATGAGGAAATTACATATTATAGAATTCCTATAAGTTATTTACTAAAAATTGTAGTTTTTTATCTATTTTAGGACAGTCAATAGTTATGAATGCTTTCAATAATTTCCATTTATATTCCAAAGAGCCTACTCAAGCATAGTCAGAGATCATTTTTTTGGGCTAGGTTTTTAGCCATCTTCTTGAAGAGGAGATAGTGAAGTGGTAGAGACATATACCAATAGAGACGACCCAAAAACCCCTTTGGACGAAAAGTAGCGGTTTGTTGTAATTTTTTACCTTTTCGATTGATTTGAAATTCAAGCCAGGCTTCTCCAGGCAATTTCATATCGGCATATAAAATGAGATGTCCTTTTTCCTTATCTGCTATAAGTACGCGCCAAAAGTCAATAGAATCTCCAGCGTCCACGGTATGTTCATTTCTCCTACCTCTATTTAGTCCAATCCCACCAAATAATTTATCGATAAAGCCTCGCAGACTCCAAGCCCAATTCATAGTATACCAACCGCGTCTCCCTCCAATAGACCAAACTCTCTGGCAAACTTCTTCTAAAGGAATAGTAATCGGAATGACTTGATTATCTCTTAAACATCCTTCTTGAGGAACTTCAATAAATGGCTGAATGCTTTTTTCAGGAACTTTTATATCCCAAGCATCCATCCAAGTTGAGACGACTGCATTCTGGGCTATTCTTTGAAACGCAAGTTCCAAAGATTTTTCATAAGAGAGACATTTATGAGGAATTATCTTATCGATGGACTTATTAATTTTACGAGTATTCTGTTTCATACTTTCAACTAGGTAGCTGCAAATAGAAAAACGAACAGAAGTGATAAGTCCCATCCAATAACTCGAAATTTTAGGAGTTAGCATAGGGATATTAAAAATATATCGTTTTAATTTTCTAAACTTTGCATATCGAAGAAGGACTTGTTTAAAAGAAATTGCTTCTGGGCCCCCTAAATCATATGTCTCTCCAAAGCAAACAGATTTAAGTAATACTTGATCTAAATAAAATAAAATATCTCTTATAGCAATAGGCTGACAGTAATTCCCGGTCCATTTTGGCGCAATAATTATGGGAAGTTTTTCTACTAAATCGCGAATAATCTCGAAAGATGCACTGCCGGAACCAATAATGATGCTCGATCGAAGTATTGTACAAGGAATTCTACTACTCTGAAGAATTTTTTCTACGAAGAGACGAGATTTTAAGTGAGATGATAGGGTAGATGGATCTTCAATTATTCCTCCTAAAAAGATTATTTGTTTGCAAGTGGTTCTTTCAATAGCTGTAATAAAATTGTGTGCGATTTTTTTTTCAGTTTCAACTAAGTTTTGAATAACACTGCCCATAGAATGGATCAAGTAATAGACTGCGTCGACATTTTTTGGAAAGGAGTGTAATGTTGAAGGATCACTGACATCTCCGTAGATAGTATGAAAAAGAGGATTATCAGAAATTTTTATTTCAATTCCTTTAATACGAGTCAATGCGTATATTTCGTGGTTATTTTGCAGAAGTTCATATATAAGTCTTTTTCCAATAAATCCATTGGATCCAGTTATAATGATTTTAGCCATTCTATTTTGATTCCTTGAAATAGGGTACTAGAAAAAAGTCTCCATACGATAAACTCTTGTATCCAAATAGGAGTATAATGACAAAAAAAAATACCATTTTATATTCACACATATTCTCCACTCCACTTGGATCTATGATCGCTATTGCAAATAAAAAAAACCTATGTGCATTGCAATTTGTAGATGAAGGTGCTTTGAAAAAAAAAATACATTTATTGGCAAAGCAGTTACAAGCAACAATAAATCTTCAACAAAATGTAGTTATTGATGTAGTAAAAAGAGAATTGCAGCTCTATTTTGAAGGAAAACTAAAAAAATTTACCGTACCAATAGATATCCAAGGATCGCTTTTTCAAAAACTCGTTTGGAGTGAGCTGCAAAATATTCCATTTGCAGCTACTAAGTCTTATTCTGATATAGCGTGTTGTATAGATAAACCGGGTAGTCATCGAGCTATTGGCAGAGCAAATGGCGCTAATCGATTTGTGATTATTATTCCATGCCACCGGGTTATCTACATAGATAGCACAATAGGAGGATATACTGGAGGTATTGGGCGAAAGCAATGGTTGTTACATCATGAGCGACAAACTGTGGATAGTTAAGCTACCTTTCTTTTCCCAATGCAACGTGTTACACAATTAAATATAGCTGCCGCTAAGGCTGCACCAGCAATACTTGCTACAATGTATACCCAGATACTACTCCAAAAGTTTACACCTAATACCGTGATTCCAATAGCTACTGCTGGATTTAATGCACCTCCGGATATATCTCCTATAATATAAACACCCACAAATACAATAAGTCCAATTGCAAGACCAAAATAAGAATTTCCCGCTGTTGATTTACTTGCAGCCACATTTAAAGCGACAAAACATAATGCAAATGTGAATAAAAATTCTGCAATAAATATAGACAATAGATCATATCCGACGGCAGTTCCTGAAGGACCTCTTAGATATAAAACTAAATAACTTGCGGCAAATGCTGCTATTACTTGCACTATTATATATCGCAATAAATCTGTGAGTGACAATCTACAAGTGAAAAAAGCCGCGAGCGATATAGCAGGATTATAATGAGCGCTGCATACATAACCTCCTGCAAAGACAAGTGCTGCGAGAACTGCACCTATTGCTAAGGGAGCTAAAGTAGCTGATGAGTTAAACAAAGTCATCCCTACTGTAAAAACAAGAAAAAACGTTCCTATAAATTCATAAAGATATTTCATAATTATTCTACCTCTTTACCATACCAATCACACTAAAAATTATTATCTATTTCTGTCTATGTTTTTTTTAATTTTGATTGGGCATATTATAAATGGTAGAAAAAAAAGAGATGTTTTTTAACTGGAAGCAGCCTTTCTAGATCTACGAAATTTTGGTTTCTTTATATTTCTAAGAGTTATCCAAGCGAGTAAAATAGCAATTCCAATAAAAACAATTAAGCTAATGGTATTTTGAAATACGGAAGGCTTTGAGGTAGATACCCAACCCATAACTGCAAATAACGCTATAACAACTCCCGTACAAGCATCTCCAGCAATGAGTCCTGACGCCGCGAGAATTCCCTGTTCTTGTACTATCTCACTGTTGTCTCGACGACGCACCCAAGCAGCAACAGCACCTCCAACTGCCATAGAAGTAGTCAAAGAGAGAGGTAAGTAAATTCCAAGAGCCACAGGCATAATAGAAATTTTCATCATTTCTAATGCAAGACCTATAATCATTCCAATCAGAAATAATGTTACTGGCATGCTTTTTTCCATAATTCCTTTTGCAATGAGTAATTTCATGGTGGCTTGTGGTGCTGGGAGTTCTTCTGAACCCAAATGATAAGCGCCATGAAGTAGATAGATTGTTATACCAATTACTATAGATGGAATAATAATCCCGATCATTTCGCCAATTTGTTGGACTTTTGGTGTGGCACCAACTAAAAACCCAGTTTTTAAATCTTGAGAGGTGGTTCCCGCTAAAGAAATAGCAACATTTGCCACTAAGTTCATTGTGATCGCAGAAATAAGATAGACTCTTTCGGTCCATCCGAGAAGAACAAAAATAATGCAGGTAACAAATAGAATAGTAATTGTCATTCCCGATACGGGATTTGATGTAGTTCCTACAATCCCAACAGTGAGTGATGTTACTGCGACAAAGAAAAATCCAAGTATCACAAGTAATACGATAGTTAAGAAGGTGATGGGTAATCCTGGGAAAACCGCTAAAATAAATATGATTAAAACCGCACCTATCAGCAACCATTTTACAGGAAGATCCCGCTCTGTCCTTGGCACGAGATGATGAGTAGTTGGATGAAATAATTCTGAGAAACTCGTTTTTAGAGTTCTTCCAATCACTGGAGCGAGTCTGAAGAGATTTATTATTCCCCCTAAAGTCATAGCACCTGCGCCAATATATCTTACATAATTTGTCCAAATGTCAGTTGCAGTCATGCTAGAGATTTCAGGAGATCCAGCACCTGTTACAGTAATCAGAGGAATTAAAACCCACCAGCTAAGTGCACCTCCAACAAGCAATAAAGTGCATACTCTCGGACCTACAATAAATCCAACTCCTATAAGAGAAGGGATGCAATTCATACTAAATTCTGTTTTTTGTAAAAATGGAATACTCCAGGAAATTTTTTCTTTTAATATAAAAAACAAACCCGATAGCAATTTATGCAAAACTCCAATGACAAGACCAACTAAAGCTAAAAAAGCTTTAGGACCAGACGAAGAACTCGACTGCAATATTTTCGAACAGGCAGTTCCCTCTGGGTAGGGTAGTTTTCCATGCTCATGAACAATAAAATGGCGGCGCATGGGTATCATAAAAAGAATCCCTAAAATACCCCCAAGAAATGATAAAACGAAGACATTCAAAAAGGAAGGAATAGCATCTAAAAAATAGAGAGCTGGAATAGTAAATATACCAGCTGCTGCTATAGCCTCGCCGGAGGAAGCAATAGTTTGGACTAAGTTATTTTCTAAAATCGTAGATTTTTTAAAAAAAGTTTTTAGAATCGCCATTGATAGGACGGCAGCTGGGATAGATGCTGAAATAGTTGTTCCAATCTTCAATCCCAGATAGGCATTTCCAATGCAAAAAATTATACCGAGGAGAATTCCAAGAACAACAGATTTTATAGTAAATTCAGCGGAATGTCGGTCTTTTTTAGTCATAAGCGTTTTTCTAATGCGGATTAATTATATTTTCAAGATGAAAAATAGAGCTTGATACTAAGGATTTTTTATCCATTCTCCTTTTACATTTTTATGATAAGCTTTTTTCACTGCACTCCAGGCGACTTTATGAGCACTTTCTTCTTGGCCATATTGGTTCCACGAACTATTAAAAGCGGCCAAGTAGATTTCTTGCGCATGATGAGGCAAATGTTGTTTAATAGGACCGGGTAGGTCTTGAATCTTTTTATATGGCATAATCTTCTTTGTAAATAATTTTTCGATTTACTGAAAGTATGATTTTTACATAATCAAAAAAATGATACAAAGACTACTAAATCATAATGAAAAACGATCTTTTTTCTTCTCAATGTCTGCCTTATGCAATTAATACACTATGCGTAGCACTATAGGAAAAAATCGTTGGTATATAACGCGTGTTATTGCTCGTCAAATAGATTCTTATAGCGATGTTCAATGGCGGTTCGGGACATAGAATTTTTTGGATTAATATTTTTTATCGGAAGGTTTGGAGTTGCGAGGGAGTCGCTGAGCTCCAGCAATTAATAAATATCGCATAGCTTGCTCTACTGTCATATCGAGAGGAGTTACTTGGCTTCTTTCAATTAGAACAGTATAGCCACCTACTTGATAGCTCATCGGTAGGTATACTGCAATGTGGCCTTTACCTGCAAAACCTTTAGGAAGATTGGTAAAGTCCTCTCTTGTAATTAGCCCTAGCATATGTACTTGATTGATTGTGATGCGAACTACTCTACTTGATTCTTCTTGTTGAGGCATTTGTAAATAACTAAAAACATCTTGGATAGCATTATAAAGAGATTTAATAAGTGGAATACGTTGAACTATTTTTTCTCCAAAATCATATATCTTTCGAAGAAACCACGTGTTGATTAATAAACTTGTAAAGAAAATAAGGAGAAATCCCAGTAAAATACCAGTTCCTGGAAAATAATATCTTTCTCCAATAATTGCCTTTACGGGAATACTAAATGCCGTTTCCAATGTCCAAAGAATCCAAATGGCAATAGTGATAGTAATTGCGAGTGGAGCTAATGTAACTAAGCCTCGCTTAAAAAACTTTAACATTGGAGTTCCTTGTGAAAATTGTAGGTATTTATACAAAAGATGTAGTCACAATACACTACTAGACAATTTACTATATAGATCTTACAATTAATGTCGGTACCTAATACGCCCTCTATCAATATGTCTATGATGAGAGTCTCGATATCTCGATTTATTATAATAATACCCACTAGGACAGTAATAATAAGTTCTACTGCTCCTTACTCGCAATCCAAAGTTAAATGCGGAAGGTGGGTATCCATAATGAAAATAATAAGGGATGCATCTGGAATAATCATCCCTATAATCGAAATAATCTGAATCATAATCGTTATAAATAGGAGTTACATTTATACGAATTCTTGTTCTACCACCTCTAGGCCCTACTCCATGATGACTTCCGCTTTTTGCAAGATTTGTATCTAGATTTAATTCTTTCCCATATATATTGCCATATAAAGAAACTAATAATAGCAATATTTTTTTTTCTAAAATAAAAGTTCTATATTTCATAAAAATCCTTTTTTTATTTACATATAGAAAAAAATATAAAAAATGAAATTAATTTTATTATGAAGGTCCTATTTAAAAATCCAAGGTGAGTCGTAAGGCTCCACCATGGATCATAAGACTGCTTTGAGCGAGCTTGGGAATATTAGTTTGTGGAAAAACACAAAAATAATATATTTCTTGCATGTTCTCCCAATCATTAAATTCATATCCAAGAACAAGTTCGATTCGATTATCTTTAAAACAATATTGCCAAGAATATCCTAAAAAATATTGTATATTAGGAGCAAACCGGTAGTCGCGATAGCAAATATGAGAAGATAGGCGTGGCGAACAATTTTTTTGATTCGATCTATTGTGATATCCACCGAGTATTCCTCCAAAGGTAGCTTTCCCGGTAAAATAAATGTGACAAAACCAATACCAATCAAAATAGACTCCTATTCTAGGTCCTATTCCCCAGATTGTCCATTTTGTTTGAATTTTGTTTGAATTTATAGCGTCTTTATACGTGATATGCCATCTATTTTCAAAAGCTCCAGCTGTAATTCCACCCACAATTTTTAAACGCAAATGTGGATTGGGAAAAAATACTCTCGACACTAATAAATTAATAAGATTTTCTTGCAAACGCACAGAACTTCTGGCTTTTTTAATATTTGAATCTAAAGATGGCCACGTTGGCACAAGAAATTGTTTTCTACAGTGGTCTGACCCATACGACGTGAAAAATGTATATTGTGCACAAGCATTCCAATAGTGAGGAGCGTGAAAAAATCCCATGGTTAATCGTAGTCCGGGAGTCCAATCATATTTAGTTCTCTCATATCGACCAGTTGGTATAAAAGTATTAGAAGAAGAACAATGATTAGGGGAAGCAGCATAATATAAGCTTCCGCTTTGTATAGTCCAAAAAAGGAGTTCCGGATCGATGTGGATTATTTTTCTTTGTTTATGGAAAAGATCTGCATCAAATGGAACATACTCCTCTGATATATATTCTTGAGAACAAGTATCGCAACTACAAGGAGCAACCATATCATAATCCCCAGTAAAAGATGCATGGAGTAGACTGCTCATCAAGCATAGGAAAATGAATATTGCGTAATAATAATGCATAATTTTCAATGTACGAAAAATAGGTTTTTTGTAAAAATATCATTTTATATTTTTGATAACTATTTATGCGATATCTTCTCAGCATAATTCTTTTACTACAGGTAGTACAAATCGTTTTGCCTTTGAAAAAGAATTATTATCGTAAAATTTATGCTAGGCGATTGCGTAAGTATTCATGTTTACCTAGACAACTACAACATGTGCCTTTAGCAGAAGATAGCGGCATGTTACTTGCTGTGAGAAATATTACTATTCCGGCATATCCATATTCTTATAATCCATCTCTTGTACAAGGGGTAGACGGCTTTCACTTAGTTTTTCGCTTCGATATCAAATTACCAGAGCTACCTTATGGACGACGATTTTCAAGTTATATTGGAATAACAGCTTTAGATAAAAATTTTCATCCGAAAGGATATCCCGCAATACTTGATACCTCGAGCGAGTTCTCTGAGGATCCAAGGTGTACTTACGTTGGAGATGAATGCTATCTCATCTTTAATGATTGCTCTAGTTATTCTACAATAAGAGATTTTCGCTCTATGAGGGTCGCCCAAATTGATTTATCTCGTTATAAATTGAAAACGATACATAACTTAGATATACAAATGCAGCCCATAGAGAAGAACTGGATTCCCTTTGCTGTTCGAAATGAAGAAGGGGCTAAATTATTCTTAAGCTATACAATTAATCCTCACAAAATATTGAAATTATTTAATCCAGTTCATAATAAATTAGAACATCTCCCATTACATCAATTATCTTGGGTAGATAACCCATGGGAACAAAATTGGGGATTATTGCGAGGTGGAACTCCTGCAATACTCGTAGGCGATGAATATCTAGCTTTTTTTCACAGTCGGTTTATAGATCGAGAGACAAAACTTGCTTGGTATGTGATGGGAGCTTATACATTTGCATCAACGCCTCCTTTCCAGTTGCAATCCATCTCTCCTCATCCGATTTTATTTCAAGGTATTTATCAAACAACAGTACGTAATACAGAATCGTCGCATCTTCGCTGTATTTATCCCTCTGGAATTGTCTTTGCAAAGGAAGGAGATAAAGAGGTTATCTATGTAGCTTGTGGGGAAAACGATAGAGCAATCAAAATTTTAACATTTGATAAGCAAAAATTGTTAGATGATCTTATTCCAATCAATCAAAAAAAAGAGTGATGTCGTCGTATATTAAAAGGTTTATTCAACCTATAGTGTATCTCACCTGTTTGTGTTTACTTACATGGGGAGGGTACGCCATCTATTCGTATTATTTATTCCAACCCTATATAACTGTTGTCGGCTCAGTCTGTATGGCTGATGGGATAGGGAGACAATCCGTTGAACTTTTATCCGAATTACAAAAAAAAGTAACAGTCGATTTTATTCCAACTACAAAAACTTATTTAAAGGACATTCCCCGTGATCTAAAGAAAATTCTGCGAAATAGACATAAGAAGTTGGGTCGAATTATTCTCTTTGAAGATTGTATTTGGGTTCCCGGTAGATCTCATTATCAAATTCTAAAGGATATAAACCGTAAAGAGCATATTTGTCTGGCATATTCTATGTTTGAGTCGACAGAAATTCCAAAAACTTGGGTAAACGGATTGAATCATTATTTTGATGCAGTGATCGTTCCTGATCCATTCCATATAGAAGTTTATAAACAAAACGGCGTAACAATACCCATTTTCGTACTTCCATTGGGTCTTAATCTTTCTGATTTTTTACAAAAACCACTTAAAAGCCAATGTGGGGTACCTTTCACTTTTGCTACTCTTGGAGCGGGTGTCAGCAGAAAAAATATTCTAAAATCGATAGATGCTTTTTCTAAAGTATTTAAAAATCATAGAGATGTAAATTTTCGTATTCACTGTAGGTATGCTTTACCTGAAATAGAAAGAGAAATTAAAAAGTATATTAGTGCTAATTCACTTCACAACGTTCTGTACACGTGCAAAAGGCTAAGCCGTGATGAATATATGCAGCTTTTCCAAAGTATTGATTGTTATGTGAACCTATCTAAAGGTGAGGGATTTTCTATTCAACCAAGAGAAGCTATGGCCCTAGGGATTCCTGTTATCATTACTGACAACACAGCACAAACGACCATTTGTTCTAGTGGCCTTGTAAAATCTGTTCCAGCCACTATAACTCTACCGGCTGAAAGACGCTGGGGGGGAATACTGCAATCTCCTGAGATATATGGTGAAGAGTTTGATTGTCGAGTCGAAGATGCAAGCCAGGCTTTCCTTGACATGTATACAAACTACTGTGAGTTTGTTTCGAATAATCACCTAGCACGTGAATGGGCTAAACAATATGATTATTCTTTATTGCGGCCCATGTATCTGTGTCTCATTCAGCCAGAGAGAGTTATCTTAAGCAATAGAAATGAAATTCATAATGATTGTATTATTACCGATAATATTTCTCTTTATCTTAAATACAATACTTTAATCCAAATATATAATTAAAAATTTTCTAAATTAAAATTAGATTTCTGTAAACCATTATTAAATTAAGTTTATCAAGTAAATATTCTCGTTTTATAAAAAAATTTTAAATTATTAATGAAATCAATTTCTTGATATATAACTACTTAGGTATAAATTGTATAATTTATTAAATCAATAATAATTGATTTAATTTTGTTTCTTAAATATAAACAAAATTATAACAAGTATAATATATATATAATTAGTTGTAGGGGGAAAAAATGTTAAAAAAAATATTTATGATTGGAATAGTTCCATTACTAATAATAGGAACTATATCCTTTGGTAACAGATCTTCTACATCGGATTGGGGTTCAAGAGGGTATCAAGGATATAACCGAAATTCGGGGTCAAATTGGGGTTCGAACCGTGGCGGATATGGCCGAAATTCTGGATCATCACAGAGTGGTTGGAATCGAGGGGGCGGAACAGGTTGCGGAAGCTGTTCTAGTTGTCAAAGACAAGAACCTTGCGTACCACCAAAACCTCAACCTGTTTGTCAACCTACTTGTATCAAACGACCACCTCCATGTCCTGAGCCGAAATGTGAGACTGTTGAATGTTGTAAGGTAAGACCTCAAAGAAAGATCAAAAGTGATTGCTGTAGAAGTTGTAGTAGGGTTGTCTATCAACAATTAGATTGCTGTCGTCGTTGTCCACCAAAGATGAAATATACATGTCGTCCTTGTAAAGGAGAAACACCGCCTTGTCCAGAAATTATTCCGTGCAAAATGTGTCCACAGCCAAAATCATGTTGTGGGAAAGTATCTCCATGCCAATGCAATACAAGACCGGTACCTGCTTGCAGTACCTGTAAAGACAGTTGTAGTTTATGCAAATAATCCTAACTAAATAGAGCGCCTGAAAAAGCGCTCTGTTTATAATTTTTATAAAAAATCTCGTTTCATAACAGTCTTTCGTCTATCTCGTTTAGCGTTTTCAATAGCTGCATCACATTTTTTCTCTACTATATCTGTTAAAGCATCCATAGTATCCCCAGAAGTACTCATCCCATTTCCCTTCTGTCTGATATAGGATTTTATTCTGCTTACTACAACTAATATTTCTTTCATGATATAACCTAAAGTTTTATTCCCTCTATATCATTGTCAATTATTTTATATAAAACTATTTCTTTTTCTAATCACATACAATAATAGATATACGAGTTTACTCGCCTCAAATTCATAAAGATAGTAGCCTAGTTGAGATATTCACAAGCCCCGGATAAATATGAACTATATTATTGGCAAACATGCAATTGTAGAAGTTCTAAAGCATCATCCCTATCGGATAAAAAAAGTTCTTTGTGTTCGATCTAGAGATCCTTTAGTAACAGAGCTGCAAGAACAAGGGATTACGATACAATTTGTAGAAAAAAAACATCTGACACATATTGTACATACGGATTCTCATCAATCATTTATTGCTATTGTCACGCCAAGAAAGATCTCTTCTATAGAAGACATCGTACGAAAATCGCAAAGAGAAGATATTAGTCGCTTAGTTATGCTCGATTCCATCACAGATCCGCATAATTTTGGGTCTATTTTAAGAGCCGCTGAATGTTTTGGCATGAATGCTGTAATTTGGTCTAAGAACCGCGGTCCTGGAATAACGCCAGTAGTTACTAAGGTGAGCTCTGGAGCCTCTGAACTAGTGCCTTTAGTAGAAGTATCCAATTTGTCCCAAACTCTACAGAAGCTCACAAATTATGGATATACTATATTATCCACAGGGCTTGGAACTAGAGAACTACAGAGTGTTTTCTCTTTTTCTTTTCCGGAAAAAGCAGTTTTAATCTTGGGATCAGAGGGAGAAGGAGTTCAAAAGATTTTGCAATCCAAGGCAGATCACAATATCTATATTCCTATGCAGGGAAAAATTTCTTCATTAAATGTTGCTCAGGCAGCTGCTGTCATTTTTTCTTTTTGGTCCATACGTTGATCAATACACTTTTCTTTTATACAAAATGATAGGACAAATGCACCGAAAAGGGTGAGCGGAAATAAAATAAAAGCAAATTGAAAATCACTTATACTGTAACTATCTAAATTTTCGAGCAAGATCTTACTATGCTGTTTGAGCAAGATTCCAATAACTGGTTGCAGAGCAATAAGTCCAACACTTACGACAGTATTGGTAAGAGCTAAGCTAATTCCTGGTGCTAAAAACTTATTGATTTCCATAGCAATAGAGAAATGTAATAATTGTGTAGAAGAGAATATTCCAAGTAATAAATGGAGAATCCAAATAACTACATTAGAAAAAATAGGTAGATAAATAATTGCAATGATTAAGATTGTACTCAATATAGTCGATATTTGAACAAATAGAAGGCGTTTTTGCACTCGATCAGAATAGTATCCAACTATAGGCGCTCCAATCGCCCAACCAATAAAGATTGTGCTAATACATAGCAGTGCAAATTCATAGGGAATATCTCTTTTCAAATATAAATAAGGAATTCCCCAAAAGGAGGCGTATGTCGCTGGGGTGATATAAAATAACATGGCAGTGGTAGCATTAATCCAAGACTGGGGATTTTTACAAATTGTAGAAATTTTTTCTCGTGTAAGGAAGGTTTTTTTAGTTGTAAGTATTTCTTCTTTGTAAGGTTGAGAGCAAAAATATAGACCAGAACCCAGTAGTAAACCAATAATGGCCATTCCATAAGAGGGAAAATGGAAATTAAAACTTTCTGTTAAATATATATTAAATTGTTCTATTCCAAATGCCCCTAAAATACTGATCGAGTAACCAAGTCCAATACATAAGCTAAGCTTATGATGTTCAATTATAGAACAACTGTAAATCATGCCTAGAAATGCAAAAGAAGCTCCTAGCCCCATTAAAAATCTGCCTAATTGTGCGATCAGAAAAAAAGAAGTAGATCCAAATAGAAAACTACCCAGACCACAGATAAAAGATGCAAAAAATAGTACTTTATTTACTCCAAAATGATCTAAAAGAATTCCTGCAGGAATCTGCATGAGAATATAAGCGGCGAAATACCAAAGAGTGAAGTACAACAGATTTTTGTCACTGATAGAAAAAGCAGATAACAACTCTTGCGGAATTGAATTTGGGAAGAATCGTAGAGCGAATTCGTATAAGAGGAATAGAATTGTAATTATCCAAAATATCCACCCACGAGATAGCCGTAGCCATTGAAGGGATCGGAACATAGAATCCGTTCTTTATTTTAGATATATAAAATAGTAGAAGTTTTTATAAAAGATATTTGATGAGCAAAGAAGTGAGCAAAATAAGAGCAACTGCTGAAGGCAGTTGCTCTTGATTATTGAATTGCAATTATAATTGTTTTCCAAAAGATAGAGTAATACATGGAGTATAGATAGATCTATAATTTGCTAGAATTGGTTGGAATTTCATTGCGTGATAAATTGGACTATTAACTGTTAATTGAACAAAAGAATCACCGGATTGTTTTCCAATACTTACTTCTGGGGATAAAAAGAATAGAGCTTTGCACGGAGAATCATAATATATTTTTCCTCCAGCAAGACCAACGCCTACATAAACTTGTGAACAGAGGTTTGGGCAGACATAGTATTGGTAAGCCACAGATCCTTTAACATAGGAAAATGCAGGATAAAAGGAAGTACCTTGCAGAGCAACATCAACACCATGATGGTTGTTTTGTGTGCGATATCCAAGCTTAACAGAGGGAAATAAGACAGGAAAGGGTCCTACGCCAAAATCTACGTAGGTAAATTGTTGACGAACTGGGCAATGGTTATTAATAACTTGGTCGTTTTCTGATGCATTAGTCGATATAAATGGAGTTATTGTGAGTGCGATAGCGATAAATAGCTTTCTCATGTAAATACCTTTTGTTAAAAATAAGAATAAAAAACTAAGTCAGTTTAAGAACAAAAAGTTTTTTTTTCTACTAATTTTCTTTGATATTGAAAATTATGATTATTAAAAATATTTATTATGAAATGGAGATGACGGATGTATCTCAAAAAAATAGATTTAGTTGAGAGTGTTATAAGCGCATGAAAGAGAGGTAACTACGTATATTAAAACAGTAGTTACCTAGAGCTTCTACTTAATATTAGAATGCTAAACCAGTAGATATAGTGATGTCTGGCATATATTTTACAATATATAATGGAATCATCGATTTGTGTTTGTTATTTTCTATTTTATTACTTTCTATTCTAGAATTAACCATGTTATCCATTTCTTCCTGCGTTATTTCATTTTGTCTGAATTGAAGTTCAACAAATCCTTTCTTGTCGTTTAACATTTCGTTATAAAACTCTCTTCCAATACGTATATGTGGAATTACAGACAAAACAGTTTCAGCAGTTTTCCCTGTAGCAACTCCTAAACCAACATAAGTTTGAGAAGGAAGTTCAGGGCAAAATAATATTGATATGCCATCGAACCTTGTATATAAGCCTGTTCAGAAAAAGGAATCCACAATTGTATTCTATAATCAAAACCATTATGACCTCTTTGGATACGATGTCCCAAATGTAGCGATAACGGTGAAACATGCTTTAGTAGTGATGGACTGAAATTAGAGGATAAACCAATCCCATTCCCGATATAAACCATATGTTGGGTAAGAGATTCAGCTTTTTTAATTTCTTGTGGCATGTCAGATGCCATAGTTGACATCACTGGAGTCAATGCAAGTATCATATTAATAAATAATTTATTCATATTAATTCCTAATTAATTTATAACATGCGGAAGAATACATTATTAAATGTTGTTTTTTGTAAATGGGTTTTATTTATTGATTACTAAACATTAATAAATTCTTTACAAGCATTGACAACTTGTCTAGTGGAAACAAAGAGATCCCAATATCTTTCGCGATATCGATATTTCTTAGGATTGAAAATCCATTTTGCAGGAGTAAGAACTCTGCTTGGAAACCATCCCGGTTTCCAGAGTCGCATGCGTTTATAGCAGTTAGAAACAATAACTGTTGGAATTTGTAAATTCGAAGCAATATGCCCAAGTCCTGAATCATTGCCAACAAACAAATGGGATTCAAAAATATAGGATATGGCTTCTCGAATAGACGGAAATGCCGGAAGTAAAAAACCTTTTGCGAGAACATGTTCCCATTGAAAGCGACAGTGCAGCGGTACACAAAAAGAGACAGTGCATCCAAGTTTTTGCAGTTTCTCTCCAACTCGAATGAATTTACTCGCAGACCATGCAGCCGTTGGCGGATATTTAACAGGATTAATAATAACTCTGTTTTTATATTTATTTCTTTCTAGTGAGTTGAGAGGAATCAAGCCATTATTTTTTGATGCTTGATGAATGGATAGAAGAGATGATATAGAAGCTGCAATATTTTCTACCATAGATTGGTTTGGAGAAAAAACCTGATCTAAATGGGTAACCTTTTCTCTTTTTGCAGATTGATGCGATGGATAAAAGATACTTAAATTTTTTATCAATTTTTCTTGATATAGTTTAATTAAAAATTTTGTCTCTAATCGATGATGGTCATATTGTAGAATGACCAAATCAAACGAAGAAAAAATAGATTCCAATTGAGACAGTTTAGGAAGAGCAGAAAATCGATGCGAAGGAAACCAATCACTAATTTGTTGCAAACCATTGTGAAAAGTGGTGACTTCATACCCCTGATGGGATAATAAATGTGATGCTACCATCATCATTACTCCATCACCGATTCCGGGGGAACTAATTACAGCAGCGCTTTTAGTGGTTTTCATAAGACATTCTTAAATACATTATAGTTGTTGCATTAATAAAAAAAATTCATTCATTACTTTTTTAGTAGGTATACTAATTGGCCAAAACCATTCTCGGAAATAGAGAGATAGCCCTTTCCAGTTGGGAATTCTATATGGCAATAATACTTTATGGATTCCAAATCCCGGATTCCACAGGGGAGATAGAGATTTCTTGCTGAAAATCGTTAGTGTCGGAATTTGCAAATTGGATGCCAAATGGCCGAGTCCAGAATCATTCCCAATAAAGGATCCACTCTCATATAAGTAAGAGCTCACCTCTGATAGATCTGCAAAAGATTGTAGTGGAAGATGCGATGGTAGAAAAGATTTCCACTGAGAATTTTCACTTGGAGATACAATGAATACGGGAAAATAACCAAATGTACGCAATTTCTTTGCCAGTATAACAAATTGTATAGGAGTCCAGTTTTTACGGGGATTTGCACTGGTTGGATGTATTATAACTCTATGAGAATTTTTTCTATATTTTCCTTTAGGAATAAGAAGACTATTTTTGGATAGATCTGAGTAGAAGGTTAGTCGAAATTTCTGCTCCATAAAACTCGTTATATTATCTACCATTGTCCTAGAACGATCCAATACTAAATCACTACTTTGACTTTTAGGATGTTTATAGGGAAAAAATATAATAACTTGAGGAAAGTTTTTTCTCTTGCGTAAATGTAATATCTCGTGAGCAGCTTGACTTCCATCATATTGCATAATAATAAGATGGAATGAAATCATACTCTCTTGATTATAGCGGCTCCAATGGTATAGTTTTGGAAATAATTTAGACAAAGCAACATACTTATCGTGAAGAATAGTGATTTCAAACTGCTTTTGTAAATGAGCAGCAACAACCATCATAATGAGGCCATCGCCAATCCCATTTGCGCAGATAATAGCAACTTTCCCGGTTTTCATCCGGCTTCCATTAGTCAACAGAATGGTTGTTAGAATCACCAACTAAAGCATCTGATAGTAAAACAAGGGACGCCATAGATCCTGCGAGTTGTAAGCCAGTCTTTATTATTTTTGCTGGATCAATGACGCCACTATGCCACAGATCTTCTGTTTCACCAGTCAATGCATTAAATCCATAATTATATTCTTTTCCCATAAGAGAATCTATGATCAAAGAAGGATCTAAACCCGAATTTGCAATAATTTGTTTTACAGGTGCAAGGCACGCTGCTTGTACAATATCAGCACCTATTTTTTCTTCAGAAGATAAATCCAGACTTCCAATGACACTCGATGCTCGAAGAAGTGCTATGCCACCGCCTGGAACGATGCCTTCCTCTTGGGCTGCTCTTGTAGAATGTAAGCTGTCTGTAAAGATTTGTTTTTTTTGTTTCATTTCAAGTTCAGTGGATGCGCCTACTCGAATTAAAGCTATGCCACCGGATAATTTTCCTTGGCGCTCTTGCAACTTTTCTATTTCATAAGGATTTGTAGTTTCTTGCATTTCATGTTTTATCTGAGACAAGCGAAAGTCGATAGCTGATTTTTTTCCTTTCCCATCGATAATAGATGTATCATCTTTTGTTACTTCTACTTTTTCCGCACTTCCTAAATATTCGGGGGATGCATCTTTACATTGAATACCAAGAGAATCAGTTAGTACTGTTGCTCCGGTAAGTGCGGCTATATCTTCCAAAATGGCCTTTCTATTATCGCCAAATGCAGGAGCTTTAACTGCACAAATTTTTAAAGTTCCCTTTAGTTTATTAATTGCCAAAGTAGAGAGTGCATCTCCTTCAATATCTTCTGCAATAATCAATAAACTCTCTCCCGATACGGCTATAGTTTGTAGAATGGGCAGGATATCTTGAATAGAAGAGATTTTCTTATCTGTAATTAAAATTTTAGGAGCTTCTAAAATAACAACGCGTTTCTCTAGGTCTGTGCAGAAATAAGGGCTTACGTATCCACGATTGAATTGCATTCCTTTAACAGCTTCTATAGAAGTAGTAATTCCTTTTCCCTCCTCAATAGTAATGACGCTCGCTTGTTGAAAGGCTTTTGCAATAATTTGTCCTACTTCTCTATTGCCCGATGCAGAAACAGTAGCGATATTTTCTGTTTCTTTCGCATCTTTAACGGGGATAGAGCGGGCTTCAATTTCTCGTATAACTGATTCTACTGCTTTTTCTATTCCTTTTTTTAAATGAATAGGACTAGAGCCCGCAGCGATATTTTTAATTCCTTTTTCTACAAGTGTATTAAATAGAATAATAGCAGTTGTTGTTCCATCTCCACATTTATCTTTAATATTGCCAGTTAGTTCCTTACCCAAAGAGACACCCATATCCTCATACTGGTCTTTAAATTCCAGAGCTTGAACTATACTCCAACCATCATTGGTAATTTTAGCATTGCCATGGCACTCATCAATCCCAATATTCCTACCCTGTGGACCAAGGGTTGATTCTACTGCTTGTGCGAGTCTACCTATGCCGATTTTTAATTTCTCTCTCGCTTCATGATCAAAAAGTATTTCTTTTGGCATATCGGTCATCACAGTTCTCCTATTATTGCTTAATTTAAAAAGCTAAAATAGGGAAAATTATGAATAAAAACAACTAGGATATTTCTCACAACACAAGTTAAATCTCTGATAACTTGCTATTTTAATTTTTTTCTTTAAAATAAACGAAGTAATATCAATCCGTAGCAACAAGTATGCAAACCCAAATCAAATATTTATCTCTGTTTCATGTAATTGTAGCGTCACTTGGTGGATTACAATTTGGATTTAATACAGCAATCATTGCTGGGGTTCTTTTGTCTGTGACAAGAATTTTTTATCTAACCCAATGGCAGCAAGGTATCTTTGCAAGTAGCATTTTACTTGGCGCTTTGGTTGGTTCTTCATCGAGTGGAATTCTGGCAGATCGATTCGGAAGAAAAGGAGCTCAGCAGTGCTCTGCAATAATCTTTATTATTGGTGGAATAATTCTTTTGTTTGCCGGTACTTTCCATTTATTTGTTTTCGGTAGATTTATACAAGGACTTGGCGTCGGAATTGTTTCTATGGTAGTTCCTATGTATTTAGCAGAAATTGCTCCATCCAAATATAGAGGGGCGTATGTTAGCGTTAACCAACTTGCTATTACTATGGGAATTGTACTTGCTTACCTATTAAATTGGCTTTTCGTCTACAGAGACTGGCATATCATATTTTTTGTCTCTATCGGAATTGCTGTAACCTACTTAATAGGGCTTACGTTTATTCCAGAGAGTACAGCTTATAGGCAAAAGATGAAATCCGGCAAAAATATATGGAAATTATTGTTTTTCAGAAAAAGACTGCGAAGAATTCTCGGATTTGGAGTTATACTCAGCGCATTACAACAATTCACAGGGATTAATATTGTTATTTATTTTGCTCCCACTATTCTGCAGGCGATTGGCAATACAGAGACTGGTTATGCGATATCTACTGCTCTATTTCTTAGTGTGATTAATGTAATTGCAACTATAATTTCACTATGGCTAATCGATCAAATTGGAAGGAGAAAATTGCTTGTTACCAGTGTTTTCTTTATGATGTTGAGTTTATTTACTATTGGCATTGGATTATATAGCAATGGAATGATGGTAAAATCGATCACTTTTGCGAGTTTAATTATTTATATTGTAGCATTTGCTATCGGTATGGGACCTATTACTTGGCTCCTTATTTCCGAAATTTATCCAATTCGAATTCGAGGGCAAGCAATGAGTATAGCAACTTTTGCCAATTGGCTTTCCAACTATATCGTCTCTCTTACTTTTCTCCCAATCATGTATATGCTAACCCCAAGTGGTGCATTTTTACTCTATGGATTTATAGCCTTATTTGCGCTTCTATTTGTCTTTAAAAGAGTTCCAGAAACTAAAGGAAAATCTTTAGTAGAGATATCTAAAGAACTCAATGTTAATTCATTATAAAAATATTCACAGCTAATTTTCTTCACAATATGCCAAGAATAGACGTGAGTGGTTAGTCAATCTTAATTTTTAATATTTCCCAAGTTCCTCTAAAGGCTTTAGAAACATTACCTTGATTGCTTACACAGAAATAGAAGTCATCAATTAGCCTTAATCCTAAGTTTCTTAAATCATTTTCTCTGGTCCAATTCCAGATGTAGGTCTGGCCTAATGCATTAGAGACTTGATTTATTAACTTTTTTTCTTGTCGTGGATGCTCAGTCAAGAAAAATTGAATTCTAAAAACCAATTTGGATATTGTTTCAGCTAAGAGAATTAGAGCTTGTTTTGCTACAATTTCTACTTTATTTGAAATATATACAAATTTTTTTTCTGCTGAAGTTATAATAGAGTGAGTCATTTTCCTCCCTTACTAATTTAATTATTCTAACTAAATTAGATAATTAATTTAAAACTAATTCACCGAAATTATATTAACATATAATAATTTATTTATTATATATAATAATATAATAGCGATGAGCATCATGCAGTGTAATTGATGGAAAATTTATGAAAAATGCAAATTTAAATCAACAGGAGCTCATACAGAACACACAACGTTTATCTAGCTTGAATACGGATCTCGAAGCTACCTACTATATGGCTCAAGAAAAAGAAACACATACTATGGGAAAATTGAGGGATCTTCTTCTCCAAATGAATGGTTTTATGAAGGCTATTATAGCGTTAAGCAAAGATACTTCTTTAGAAAAGAAATCGATCGTAATGGAGAAAAAATTTGTTCAATTGAGTAAAGGAATAGACAGTGGGCATACGCACATTCAGGTGAACCGGAAAAGATTCAAAGACTTTAAGAAAGACATAGATGCATTCTTAGATACAATCGAAAATTAAACTGCAATACCATGACCTGGGATAAGAAGTGTAATCTCTCCTTTAACGCCCTTTTTCCCAAAATAATCCATTAATTCTTTTGGTTTTCCCCACTTCATTTCTTCAAATTTTTTGGTCAGTTCTCTCGCTACATAGATAAGGTGCTCCGGACTCGTTATCTCTATATCTTGTAGCGTTTTGAGAAGGCGATGGGGCGATTCAAAACAAATCGATACGCCTGGATATAATAGAAGTTCGTTAAATAGGCGTTGCCTCTTTCCGCTTTGTCTCGGCAAAAATCCTAGAAATTGAAATCGATCGGTTGCAAGACCTGATAAGCTAAGAGCTGTTAATGGAGCAGAAGGACCTGGCAGGGTTGTGACTGCAATATCTAATTTATTACAAGCAGATATCAGTTTACTTCCCGGATCAGAAATTGTTGGCATGCCAGCATCTGATAATAGAGCAATACTTTTACCAACTGATAAATCTTGAAGGATTATACTTTCCCGGGATTTTTCATTGAATCTATGGAAAGGAACTAGTCTATTTTTTATTTCGTAGCGCTGTAGTAATTTACAGGCTCTCCTACTATCTTCACAGAGAATATAATCAACTTCTCGAAGAACTTCAATAGCTCGCAGAGTGATATCTGAAATATTGCCGATTGGCGTGGCAACGAGATATAACAATGAAATATTCCTTAAAGTGTATAGAAAGATAAAAGGTGGCACTCAGAATTGAACTGAGATAGAAGATTTTGCAGACCTTTGCCTAGCCATTCGGCCATACCACCAACGGCTAGCAATTATATATAATATGTATAATTGGGTCAACGAAGGGCCTGCAATATTATATTTTATTGTATTCGGATAGCAACAGCTGTGGCTACTAGCTTAGTGTGACTAATAGAAATAAGGATATTTGGAGATTTAAAATGCCGCGCAGAGGCTTTTGATAATTCTACAATAGGTTGTCCACTAGGAGAGTTAAGAATTTCGATATCTAACCAGGATAGGGATTTTCCGAAACCGACACCAAGTGCTTTTGCAATTGCCTCTTTTGCAGCAAATCTACCCGCAAAATAAAGGGTTGGATCTTTAAACGTATATGACTTCTCAATTTCTTTATTAGTAAATAATCGATGCAAAAATTTATTTTTATACTTATTGATTGCTTGTTCGATTCGCTTGACTTCTATAACATCATTGCCAAGGCCTATAATATTCGTTGCAGTAGGATCTATATTCATCAGAAATTAATTATGTAAAAGTTAGTTTTGTAATGTATAATTCTATCTATCATAGAATTTCATACTATCAAGATAGAATTTATAGGGAAGCAGAATTTAATGTAATATAAAAGGAAATAGTCATATTCATATTTGACGGAATCGATGCCATAAAAATTTCGCAATAAGAATGGGATGTTGCAATAAATATTGGAGGACTACCCAATTGTTAAATTCTACTAGAGGTCTTTGAATAAGCATATCTTTGTGATTCACTGCTTCTGTGATCCAATTAATAAAGGGAGGGGGAGTCGGTTTTGGCAATTGATCAATTGGAAAAAATTGAATGGCTCGAGTCTCATTTCCCGTAGTGAGAGAACCTTCTAAGACAGAGCACTCATAGAGGTGAGTGGATGTTGTTAACCAATGTACAGGGGTATATTCCCCAATTTTTTTTCGAATTCGACTTGTGTACCCAGTCTCTTCTTTAATTTCACGAATAATAGCTTCTTCTAATGTTTCTCCTTCCTCTACCCCCCCACCAGGTAAAACCCAAATAGGGATATCACGTCTCTTTAACAGTAAAACTTTTGTCCGGTTGAAATTAAAAATGATTCCAATCACACTTTGAATGTCAGTCATAACAAATCCATATTTGCAAGGGATTATAATGCAACGTATCTTTCTTTTTTTGATATGTGTTTTTTGTAGTGGATGTCAAAGGAGCTTTGTCACTGTTGTCCAAGAAAAGATGCATCGAAGTCTTCTTGCAAGTTCATTTGTAGACTCACCAGACCCTATGCAGTATAACCCACCTCGTGGAAAAAAATTGTACATTTCATGGAATATTGATGCAGATCGCTCTTTTGAGGACTGCCTAATTCGAATCTCAATGATTTTTCGAAACCGCAATGTAAAAACGCTAGATGTTCCGATTCCTCGCAAGAGAGGGACTATTGTATACTCCTTACTCGATCAAGAATATTATGAAATACAAGGATTACTGACTTATAAAGTAGAAATAGTTGCAAAAAATGAAGAAATTCTAGCTGTCTGGACACATCAAATGTGGGTAGATATTATAAAGCTAAAAAATTCGGAGATAGATACAAAAGCACAAGTCATACAGCATTTTAATGAACAATAGTACTTTTCATACTAGATAATTTTACATAAGACTGTTTTACTAAATTATACATGCTATTCCAATTGAGACATGGATCTGTAATAGAAGTATCACCTCTGGGTCTGGATAAAGATAGGTTTTGATTACCATTTTTTAAGTAACTCTCAAGAAAGATACCTACAATAGGATTAGCAGGTGTAAGGACTTTTCGATCGATAATTGACTCAAATACATCTATCTGTTTTTCTGCGCATTTATTAGAATTGCCGTGTGCGCAATCAATAATAATTTTTGGTGATTGATTATGCTTTCGTAATAGGGAAATTGCTTTTTGAACATAATCATTCGTATAATTCGGTCCACTAATTGCCCCTCGTAGAATCAAAACGCTATAAGGATTTCCCAGGGAACGTATTACAGAGATTTCTCCATCAGAATTAACTCCCATAAAGGCATGCGAATTTTCAGCCTGAGCCATACCATAAATGGCATCTTCAATAGACCCGCTTAAACAATTTTTAAAACCTACAGGACAAGGAAGATTAGATGCAAGCCTGCGGTGAACAGGAGAAATCGCTGTTCTGGCTCCAACGCATACAAAACTTACTATATCATCTAGATAAAATGCCGAAAGTGGATCTACAAATTCCATAACAATGGGAATTTCGTTTTTAGTAATTTCTAAGATGGTATTTCTTGTAATAGATATTCCTGTTGCAATCGAGCAGCTGTTATCCAGAAATGGATCATATAAAAATCCAGGCCATCCTCCGTTAGTACGAGGTTTTTCAAAATAGGCACGCAAAACGAAATAGAATTTAGAAGAAAACTCCTTCATCATTTCCTTAAATAAAAGCGTAAATTCTAAAAATGAATCAATATTGTGAACAGAACAGGGCCCTATGCAAAGCAACATACGTGAATCTTTTCCTGTAAGAATATTCTGAATAGAGTTGCGAGCTTTTAATACAAAATTTTGTTGTGGCTTTAATAAAGGCAGGGATAGGCGTACAGTATTTGGAGAGGGAAGCGATTCGGTATACATATTATATAGGCAATAAATTTAATTGAATGAGAGCAGCTTTCAACGGTTCATTTTCTAATTTATCTAGAACGCTATTTTCATGTAGCCAACGAATATAATTTTTAGGGAGCTCTCGTAATGATTTTCCTCTATGTTTGCCAAATGGCATAGTTCGAGGAAGGCTAGATCCTTCTTGCAAAAGAGCAAAAACTTCTTCTATCGGAAGATCATCGATCATTTTTGAAAAAACTTGATGTAGTACAAATACATCATCAAGGGCTCTGTGGGCTTGATTCGGAGCTATTCCATACACTTCCCGTAAGTGTTGCAACGAATGTCTAGGCAGATCTCTCCGGTATTTTCTTGACCATTTTAAAGAGTCGATGTAGCGAAAGTTTGGTATGGGGAGTTCATTCCTTCGGCATTCCTCAATTAAAAAATGCTTATCAAAGTTATCGTTATTATGTGCAATCAATATAACGTCTCCGTCACAAAATTCTAAAAATTTTGGCCATATTTCCTTAAATAGAGGAGCGCTTTTTACCATTTCATTGGTAATGTGATGAATAGCAGTAGCCTCACTTGGAATTTCTATACCGGGATGGATGAGTTGTGAAAAAGATCTATTTTCAACAGGATCGAATGCTGCAATTTCTATAATTCTATCCTTGTCTGCTTTGACTCCAGTAGTCTCTGTATCGTAATAAATAGCTCTGATCATAACAAACATTATAGTTATTTGATTTTTTTCGGAAAGGAATAGATGGGATACGTATAAAACAGTGGATTGAATCATCTTTTTAATTTGAAAATACAGAGAATAGGGTATATTAGTTGTCACATAACTGTAGATTGAGAAATGGAATGAAATGGGTTTTATTGATTTTTGTAACTCTTCTGCCATTACAAGGTATGTCTTTAGAACAACCATCGCAAACTGAACTATACTTCTCTCCAAATCCAAATTTTTTTTCTCCGTTATTGTCATTAATTGATCGAGAAAAAGAACTTATTCAAATAGCTACTTCTCGATTAACAGATAGACAAATCTGGCGTGCACTCATGCAAGCTAGCAAAAGAGGGGTAGCGATTGAAATTATCGTAGATACCAAAACACTTGGCCTGGGAAAACTCCTCCAAAAATTGTCTCATTGCAGCAGTCGAATTTGGATATATCCAGAGATTCGTCAGAAGAAAACTCGAAGCATTATGAATCATAAATTCTGTGTCTGTAAAAGTCAGGGGACTGTTTGGAATGCATCGTGCTCATTTTCACCAAATGCAAAGCTACATTGTGAGCATGCACTCGTGATTCGACAAAACAGTCTTGTCCATCAATTTGTACAAGAGTTTGAAAAACTCAAACAAAAATCAATTCTTTTAGAAAGAAATTCCGCTAGTAATTAACAATTGTTCTAACAATAATTAAAATTATTCTTTTGAAATTAATTAATATTAAAATGATTGATTTTAAGAAACTAGTTAGTTAGTGTCAAATTCAAGAACAGAATAAATAGTTCAGCTGTAAGTCTATGGAAAAGAAAGAGATTTCGTCAAAATATACATTTTTTTCACATGACCCTACTCATTGTATTGAGGAAATCGGAAAAAAGCAATTATTGTCTACTTTAGAACAGATGCTTCTGATTCGTAATTTTGAAATTCGTGCGGAATTCGCGTATCAACAAGGAAAAATTGGTGGATTTTTTCACTCCTACACTGGACAAGAAGCTATACAAACAGCGGCAATCGTTGTCTTTGGACAAAAAAATTGGTGGATAACTACGTATAGGTGTCATGCACTCGCACTTCTTACCGGTGCTACGCCAAATGAAATTATGGCCGAACTTTACGGAAAGAGTACTGGAAATGCCAAAGGTAGAGGGGGGTCTATGCATTTGTACTCATCGCGACTCCTAGGTGGATTTGGTATTGTGGGAGGTCATCTACCGATTGCAGCAGGGGCAGCACTTTCTATGAAATACCTGAAAAGACAAACTGAACTATCCATTTGTTTCTTAGGAGAAGGAGCTGTCGCACAGGGAGCTTTTCACGAAACTTTAAATATTTGTTCTCTTTGGGAACTACCTATTATTTTTGTTATAGAAAATAACCAATGGGGGATGGGCACTGCCGTTGACCGAGCAATTTGTGTGCGACCGATAGCAGAACATTTTGCAAAAAGTTACAATATGAGTTCTTATACTTTAGATGGAATGGATTTTGTAAATTGTTTTGCCGCTTTTCATGAAGCAAAAAAAGAGATTCTGAAAACAAAACGCCCTATTCTTATTGAAGCTGTAACCGATAGATTTCGGGGGCACTCTATTTCTGATCCAGCTCTTTATCGCTCCAAAGCGGAAGTGAAAAAGATTCAGAAGAGAGATCCAATTGTTTTGCTCAACCATCTATTGCAAAAGATGGGATGGTTAACAGAAAAAGAATATGAAGAAATCAATGACAAGCAGAAACAGATTGTACTTCTCTCTATGCAATTTGCAGAAGAGAGTCCTTGGCCTGATCCAACAGATCTCGAGAGCGGAGTCTATGCATGAGTTCCGAACCTAAAAAACAACTTATTGAAATGAGAGAAGCTATTCGACAAGCCTTAGACGAGGAGATGGAGAGAGATAAAAATGTAATCATTCTTGGGGAAGAAGTTGCTGAATATAACGGAGCTTATAAAGTTACTAAAGGCATGTTAGATAAATGGGGAGCAGAAAGAGTAATTGATACACCTATTTCGGAGAATGCCTTTACGGGAATTGGAATTGGAGCCGCTATGACAGGACTTCGTCCTGTGATAGAATTTATGAGTTTTAACTTCTCTTTTGTAGCAGCAGATCAATTAATCTCGAATGCATGCAAGATTTTTTACATGTCTGGTGGAAGGTTTAAAGTTCCCGTCGTTTTCCGAGGGCCAAATGGTTCTGCTGTGCAAGTTTCCTGCCAACATTCTCATTGTGTAGAAGCTTTATATGCAAATTTTCCCGGTTTCATTGTGATCGCTCCGAGCAATCCCTATGATGCCAAAGGACTGTTGAAGTCTTCAATTCGCTCTGATAATCCAGTACTTTTTTTAGAGAATGAACTAGACTACGGAATGAAGATGGAAATTCCTATAGAAGAGTATTTAATTCCAATTGGACAGGCAAATATACTACACCCCGGAAAAGATCTTACACTTGTTTCGTATAGTCGTATGATTCATATTTGTATGACAGTCGCCAAAGAAATGCTACAACGTGGGATTACTATAGAAGTTATTGACTTACGCTCTATAAAACCACTTGATATCGCAACCATTGCCAACTCTGTAAAAAAAACACATCACTGCATTCTCATAGAAGAGGGCCATAGTTTCTCTGGTATTTGCTCAGAGATTGGTTTTCAAATTCAAGAGCACTGTTTTGAATATTTAGATGCTCCAGTTATGCGAGTATGTCAAAGAGAAACTCCCATGCCATATTCAAAAATGCTCGAGCACGAAAGTCTTCCCAATAAAGATAGAATTATCCATGCTATAGAAGATATGTTATCTATCTAGGGAATGGCTATGGCTATAATCACAATGCCTAAACTCTCCCCCACTATGGAAAAAGGAGTCATTGTAAAATGGCACAAAAAGGAGGGGGATTCCATACAGGAAGGAGATGTGTTATTTGAGGTGGCAACCGACAAAGCTACTGTAGAATACCAAGCCATCGATAAAGGTTTCTTGCGTCAAATTATAGTCGCCGAGGGAAAAGAAGCTGATTTAAATGATCCCGTTGCTATTTTTACAGCGACAAAGGATGAATCATTTGATTCTTATTCTAAAGAAAATCAACAATCTGTTTCTGATGAGAAAAAATCAGAAATTCCAACACAAACAATAGAATCTCCAGCAAAAGAAGAGAAGAGTCAACTCGTTAGTGGAGCTAAGTTTGCACCAGAGCCGGCACTAACGCATTATCAATTTAATTGGAAAGAAGATAGTAATGTATTTGCATCACCACTTGCTAAAAAATTAGCTAGTGAAAAAAACATTGACCTAGCATCGATAAAAGGTTCCGGCCCCGGTGGCAGAGTAATCAGTAAGGATGTGGAGTCTGGTATGCCACAAGCTTGGAGTACCTTTGCATCTAAACGGATTCCTACTATTGCTCCCGGAACTTATGAAGAGGAAGAAATATCTCCGATGCGACGCGCTATTGGAGAAAGACTTGCCTCTAGCAAGACTTTTATTCCCCATTTTTATGTCCAACAAATGATTGATATGGCAAAAATCATAGATATCCGCAATGGATTTAAAGAATTAGGTATCAAAGTCACATATAATGACTTTATGCTCCGGGCTGTTGCTCTTACTCTTCGTGAACATCCACAAATAAATAGTGGATTTAATTCAATAGATCAGAAAATTATTCGGTTTAAAACAATCGATATTGCCATTGCCGTAAGCGTTCCCGATGGATTATTTACACCAATCGTTCGTCATGCAGATTATAAAGATTTAGGCCAACTGGCCGCAGAAGTCAAAACTCTTGTAAATTTGGCGCACAATAATAAATTATCCCCAGAACAGTATCGAGGGGGGTCTTTTACTATTTCGAATCTCGGTATGTTTGGCATTGAAAATTTTCAAGCCGTTATTAATCCTCCGCAAGCAGCTATTTTAGCAGTAGGTGGGATGGGTGATCATATTTTTGTGAGAGAAGATAGAATGGTACCAAGCAAAGTAATTCGAGTTTCTTTATCCGCAGATCATAGGGTTATCGATGGAGTAGATGCAGCAAAATTCCTAGATTCTTTAAGACAATTTTTAGAAAATCCTGCAATATTATTGCTATAAAATTAAAAAATTTACAAAAAAAATTTTATTGCTAAAAACTACAAAAAACCATCTTTAATGAAAGATATTTTATATTTATTTCTTTTTCTCACCAACTTTGTCACAATATATTCAGCATCTCCTTATTATTTCCATTTAGAAAAAAATTGCAAACCTTGTAAACCCTGTCGTGGTCCTAGAGGACTTCAAGGGATCCCGGGACCTCCTGGTCCATGTGGTACTGGTGAAATCGGAACAACAGGACCTACTGGACCCATGGGGCCTAAAGGCAATACAGGAGCGAGAGGCCCCACAGGAGCCACAGGAGCGAGAGGCCCCACTGGAGTAACCGGAACTAGCGGAACTACAGGAGCCAAAGGAGACCAAGGGGCATCCCAGGGGTTACAGGAACAACGGGATCTATAGGAGCCACAGGAGCGAGAGGCCCCACTGGAGTAACCGGAACTACAGGACCCACAGGAGCCAAAGGAGACCAAGGCATCCCAGGGGTTACAGGAACAACGGGATCTATAGGAGCCACAGGAGCGAGAGGCCCTACTGGCATTACAGTTATAGATCATGCTTTTTTTGAAATACCGATGCAACCAGTAACTAGTAGAACTGCTACAATTCAATTGTACGTAGATGATAATACTTCTAACAAGGTGAATGTATATCAGCTTCATTCTATAGCCGACATATCTATGGTCGAGCCACAGAAAGTCTCGGGTGGGTCTTTATGCACACAGATAAATTTTGGGAAAGGTCATTACTTTGTTACTATGTCTCTGAGAACAGATATAGCAGGTGAAATAAATGGAGAATTTCACTTTTCTGTGTCAGATGGAACTAATGATGGAACTATAGTTGTTCCAAAAGACTTCACGGGACAAAGAATTAGTAATGTTCACACTATACAAGCAATAATTTGTTGTAAAAATGGTACTAAATTAAGTTTAATAAATACAAATAGTGTTAATTATGTGATTAAAGTTGGTGAATTGCTCATAGTTAAAATACCTTACTGCGGAGTGTGAAACTAAGGGTATTTCAAAATAAAAAAGAAATATTGTCTTGTTGTATAAGGATATTATTAATTACTTTTTATTGTTAACAAAAAATATTATATAAATTTTTTTATTTTAATTTGTAAAGAATAGAGTCAGTGATTTTTTTGTTCGAGTCATTGCCTTTAATGTGAATTAATATACCTTGATTCCGATAGAATTCTAAAATTGGACCTATCTCTTTATGATAGATCTCTAATCTTTTTTTAATAGTTAATTCATTATCATCAACTCGTTGTTCAAGTTTTCCATTACAAAGATCACATTGTCCTAGTTTTTTTGAAGGGCGAAACTCCAAATGATATAATTGTCCGCATTGGCTGCAAACACGTCTTTGGATAATGCGTTTTATAATGGTGTCATCATCTACATCTAAATGAAAAACAATGATTTTTTTAATTCCACATTTTTTATAAAGGAGGTGCGCTTGCGCAAGAGTTCTGGGAAAACCGTCTAAAATGATACCCTCCAAATTATTATTTTCATGGATAGAGTTAAGTAAAATATTTACTATAGTTTCATCAGGTACGAGTTCCCCATCATCGATAAAAGTTCTGATCTTTTTACCCAGAGTGGTCTCTTTTTTGGATTCATTGCGCAATAAATCACCCGTGGATAAGTGAAAGTAGTGCAAATCCTTGCTAAGTTGCTTAGATTGTGTTCCCTTTCCCGATCCGGGTGGGCCGAGTAAAATAAGAATTGGTAATGTATTCATAATATTTTTTAAGAGAAGCAAGAATATCAAGAATTATGATTTCAGTCAAACTATTTATTTTAATTATAGTTTATTATGAAAAACAAATTAATTAATAATTAATTATTACTATTTAAAAAACATTTA
>JBOFEG010000001.1:0-70752 GCA_051647685.1 Chlamydiales bacterium | reverse complement strand
TTAATTTGTTCAATAGCCGCACGCAAACTACCTGTACCACTATCATTATTATTAGTAACATTCACATTTGCAGAATAAAGACAAAACGAACACCCAATTACAAACAATCCTACTAAATTAAATTCTCGTTTCATCTTTTTACCCCCCCCATAATTAAAAATATTTTTATCTCAATTCAGAAAAATAAAAGCACGCAAAAAGTAGCAACTACTTATTATTTAACCAGCATTAATGTCAATGATAGCTTGACGCAAAGATCCTGCTCCAGTGTCAGCATTAGGGGTGACAGTGGCCGTTTGTGAATGCAGAGAGATTTGGAGAGAAAATAGTAAAAAAATATAATGGCTTATGGCTTCATTTACCGAATCTCTTCAAAATTATTTTTAATATATTGTATGTTTATTATGTAATAAATTAGAAAAATAATTGTCTATCTTATTGTAACTTCTCTCCATTATTGTATTGGAATTCTGTTACTTGTCCAAATTTATCATACATCTGTTTTGTTCCGTGAAGTTGATCCATTTGAAAGAACTGAAGTACGTAGGGTGTGCCATCTTCATAGTATTTATTGAATACGCCATGTTTCATTCCATCGAAATATTCGCCTTCAAAAATTAAGACGCCTTTATTATTCCAGTGTTGTGAGAGACCGTGTAATTTATCCAGATGATAGGAGTAGATACTAAGAATCTTGCCTTGCATATCATAAGTAGTTTCCTTGCCTTCTTTTTTATCATCTACAAAAGTTACTTGTTTATATATTTTACCGTTGGGAAAAAAGTAGGTGGCTGGGCCATGTCTTTGATCTTTTACAAAATGGATTTCAATAACCTTATTGCCCTTTCCATCAAAGAGTGTAGAGATATCGGATTTGACACCATTTTCATATTGCGTTTCACTGACGATCATTCCGGATTCATTGTATTCCGTAACGGTTCCTTCTAATTTATTAGATTTGAAAGTTCCACGCAGGGCGCAAACTTTTTCTTCTCCTGACTTAAAGGGATAATATATTTCATAGCGACCATTTTTTTTGTTTTTTTGGTAATGAAGATAAACTTCTCGGCCTTCGTTATCTCGCTCAAAAAATCTGCCCTCTAATTTACCATTCTCATAGAAAGCCTCTTCTCTCAAATTGCCATATTCATCCCAACGGGCTTTATGTCCGTCGAGAATTCCATCCTTATAGGTGATTATCGTGCTGCAATTCCCATTCTCATAAAATGTTCTCTGCTCTCCATCCATCTGGCCATTTACATTAAAACACGATATTCTAGAAGGATTACCAGTAGATGGGTGATACTCTATTTGCTCCCCTATTGGAACTCCATTTTCAAAATATCGAAGATAAGCGAGCGACTCATCTTCATACCATCCTTGCACTTTTCCGTGAACATTATTATCTTTGTAAGAGAGGCACAGTTTGAGAACTCCACTTTCATAAAATTCTTCGTAAAGACCTTGTCTTTTACCGTCCTGTGTAAACTCTGCTCTCTCTTTAAGTTGTCCATTATCGTAATAAGAATGCATTGTCCCTACAGGAAGATCATTTTTATAAGATACCTCAAGCAAAAGCTGATTTGCCTGATTCCATATTCGATGTTGTCCTTCTCGTTTTCCATCGATGTAACAAGTATCTACTTTTAGCGTTCCGTTCGGATACCATTCTTGATAGGCTCCATGCAATTTGCCATTTTTGTAAAAACTTCTATTTTTAGGACTACCTGATTTATAGTTTTCAATAGCTTCGCCTTCTTGTACATTGTCTTTAAAATTGGCATAGAAAGAAATAGATCCATCTTCAAACCATTCCGCAATTTCTCCATTTTTTACACCATTTTTATATTCAGCACTAAATTTCAATTGCCCAGATGGATAATATTCTTTTTGGGTGCCGTCGAATTGTCCGTTGTTATATCGACAATCAATCAATAAAACGCCGGTATCGCTCCATTTTTTAATATTTCCATCTAGCTTGTCTTCTACAATGCTATATTCTGAAATTTTAGAGCCTTTTTCATCGAATTCGACTATGGGTTGCGTTAAATGGCCATAAGAATCGTATTCAGCTAAAAATGCGACTGTACCATCGACGTGATTTTTCCAATGTTTTCCAAAGCGTTTTCCCATTTCATATCTGCCTTTCCCAATAACAAGTCCTTCCAGCGAATAGAAATATTCCATCCCATGTATTTTACCCTCTACATACTCTGCATGATAACTTTCTCTCCCATTCTTATAATATTTAATATAGGAACCGCTTGGTTTGCCACATTGAAAATTTTGAGTTTCATAGAGATTGCCCTCTTCATCATAAGTCATAATTGCTGGAGTTTCATGGCCTGATTGTAATTCTCCCTCGACAAAATTAAAATAATGTCGGATTCGTCTATTCTCATAGAAATGTACAGCCCGACCATGTGGCTTGCCATTGGTATGGGGAATAATTTTTTCTTGATTGCCATTTTCAAAATAAGAGATATATTCCCCTTCCAGTTTATCTGCTCGGTATGTGCATTCTTCTGCTTTTTTTCCATTTTCATAAAAGCGAACTGCCTCTCCATTTCGCTCTCCTTGATTATAGACCATGGAACTATGAGTACTTCCATCCGGATAATACTTCATACATGTTCCATGCAGTAATCCTTTATCGAAGTACAATACTTCTTTAATAGATCCTTGTGGCGAGAAATGCACGCTCATTCCATGAGGCACAATAGTAGTTGAGTATTTCTGATGGGCAGGAGATCCCTCTTCAACTTGAATTAAATCAGTTTCTTCAAAAGGTTTTGAATCTTCATAAAATCGGATTCTTTTAACCGGTTGCAAGACCTCCTCTTCATCTTCCTCATAAAAAATAACAATCTCTGGGCTGCCGCTTTCATAATGTTTTACAATTTTCGGCATCCATTCGGGCATTCTTTTTTTTAGTTCTTGTGCAATGGGGATTACTGGCTGTATCTCTTCCATAGTATTTCCGAATATTGGAAATATACAGGCTACAAGTGCGATCAAATAGAAATAGGTTTTCATAATAATAACCCCTTTGTTAACAAGACAAATTACTTTATACAATATTTCTTAGAAAAAGAAAAGGAATACACAAAGGTGTAGAAGCAAGTAGCAAAGTTAAATAAATTATTTTTTACAAAAATAAGCTCATATGTTTTTCTTCTTTGTTAAAAAAAACAGTGAGAAAAGATTATGAAAATTATGCACTCTCAACCTTTGAGCATTCCTATTCGAATTTTTCTATATTTATCTTTTTTTCTTTTCATAAAAGAAGTGCAAGGAGATACATGTCCGGCATTTCCATTGCGCGAGACATGCAAAGAAAATAGGTGTAGTAGTTTTCTTGCTACAGTAGATACAGGTGAGGATTCAGATGAGATTGGCGATTATTATTGGGATGATGACTATTATGATGAATGGGAGGAAGAACGATTTGAATTTATTCCAGGGCTGCACGGTGAAAGAGAAGGGCTAGCTTACTCTGTTTCTACATTAGTCGAGGAAGCTTATTCCCAATCTTTACATCCTAAATATAAGTCTCTATTTGGATCCAGTCTTTATATTGAAGGATGGCTTCCACCGGAGCCCTTATATTTAGATTTTTGGAAAGGATTTGATTACATTTTTTGGTGGTTTGAACAACCCACACACATCAAAAATTTCTCTCGACAAGAAATATTTATAGTTCGAAATAAGTTACATAATATATGGAAGTACGTACAAGAAAAATTTGAAAATCTTTACGAAATGAATACATACAAATCTCCATACTATTTTGCAGATAAAGGATTACTAGCTCTACAGCTTGGAAAAAATTTAGATGCCATCGAATGTATTAAGAAAATTATAAATAATAAAGAGGTAGAGAACTTAATACAAAGTACATGGGGAACGGCTTTCAGTTTTTCTATAGATCTTGGGAAAGCATATAGTAACACTAATCAATTTGGATCAGCCTTAGAGATCCTTGATGAAACTATTAAAAAAGATCCCACAAATAAGCAAGCTTATTTCGAAAGAGCTACTGCTTATTTTGAGTTAGGCAATTTTGATGAATCGCTGCAAGATTACATCCAATCTGGCATCAAACCAACTTCTATTCCAAACGACTGTGTCAGTTTTCTCACATTTTCTTTGGGATTAACAGATGGAATTCTCCAGGGTGGAACGGAAGCTGCTATTGAATACATTCCGTCCCTTCTTTCCTCCATGTATGGATTTGGACAAGGACTCTGGGCTTTTGCTCAAGATCCTATCCATGTTTCTTTCGAAATAGTACAGGCAACACAAGATTGCATAGAATTTGTAAGAACTCATACTCCAAAAGAATACCTCGGACAACTAGTTCCGGAACTTCAACAGTTAATAGAAAATTGGGACACATTAGATGATAGAGAAAAAGGAGCTTTATCTGGACGGATCATAGGAAAATATGGCGTAGATATTTTTGCGGGAATGGGAATAAAAAAGGGACTTCGATACTACCAAAATTTAAAAAAAGCCAATAGCGTCATGACCTATGAGGCTATGAAATTCAGTGAAGCTAATAAACAGTTGATCAAAATAACTGCAAAAGAAAGAGCAGCTATAAGAGCGCAAATAGTAAAAGAGGCAAATTTAAAAGTAGCTTCAGGAAAGCAAGGTAAGCATGTAATAGGACATAATAATTATAATGCAGAACTCAACAAAAGTATTTTTGAACATAGTCATCCAGAAATACTTGCAAAAAATCATGCAGGGACAGGAATAAAAGATAGTAAAATCACGCCAGGAACTCCTGGATATAAAGAAATAATAAATTTTAAAGAGTTTATAGGGTATCATGTTAATCGAAAAACAGGCATTAAAACACGAACTACCTGGGGAAAATTCATTATGCAAAAGATGGCATACATATTGTTCCTACTTTTCCAAAAGAGTGAATATGAACATGTTTTTAATTGATGATGCCCTCCTGTCTATCCAAGGAGCTTTATTGGAAACGATAACGCCAGAATTACGAGCAGTTATCATTAGCACAAGTAAAGACAGATCATTATTTTATATTCGCTTCTACTATGATGGAGAAGTTTCTGAAGATACCGTTGAACTTTGGAATTGTGCTTGTACAGAAACTACGGCAGCATTGCCGGGTAATTTTTTCCCAGATGAAAGTATCGAACGGCTCGATTACCCTGCTCTTATTCCATTTCCTGGCAGATATGCTTATCTTAGAAAAGAAGGTGAAATAAAACATACAATCGATCACTTTCTTTCGAGAAAATTCATCCATTTTGAGAGAACTATAGGAAATTTCATCCACCCAGTAACAGAAGAAATAACCCCAACAACTATAGGCGTTGTACATGATACAGAAAATGGGAACATTATAATTCCCTCTAGAGCAAAAGGTATTTCTTTTGAAACAGAACCACTTATTGCTTATGCATTGATAGCGGTTCAACGAGCCCTGCTTGGGGTCGTTACACCAGAAATGAGATTTGTAATAGTTGATGTTACAGAAGAAGACCACATCTTTTATCTCGCTATCTATTATCAAGGAGAAGTTTTAAAAGACATACTTGCATTATGGGAGTTTGTTGTTACAAAAGCGAGTGCTGATTTAGGTTTTGAATATACACTCAATGCTACGATAGCTAGACTAGATTTTCCTAAAAAACCACCCTTCCGTGGGCGTTATGCATATATACGTAAAGAGTCAGACTAAATAATTGTCTTTTAAAGTATGTGAGTTCGTTGAAATCAATTTGTGGAGATCAAAAGATTACCAATATCAATATCAATTTTTTCATCTTTAACAGAACAAAGAGTAATCTTTTCCGGGAAACATAGATTGGAAAAAATTTGAATATGTACATTTTCTATTTCTTGCCCATCTATTAGTATTTGTTTAATTCCATTGTATATTTTTTTTTTATATAGGAATCCTTCTAAAGAATGAATTTTACCGAGAGTCATGCATGACAATTCTAAACTATTGCTTCCTATCTTTGTAATAGCCACTACTACATCAGTTTGATAACAGGTAGCTACTTGTTTACATAGAGCCAGCCTACTAGATAATCCCTGCACAGAATGGCGAAACCTATGATATTGAACAAGTGAGCTACCCCAACTAAGTAGCGTCACACTTATCATTCCTAAGATCACAAAGCATACGAGAATTTCAAGGAGCGTAAAATATCTACGATTTGTCGCTGGTATCGCTTTTTTCATCATGCTGTGAAATAATTTTGATCTCATTCACGCCTTCCCCTACATCAATAATATATGGATCACCCCATCCATCTTTTAACAGATCATCCACCTTAGCAACTAGACCTGATTTTTTTAACTGTGCTTCTACAATATTACTATCTTTTAGATCTTCTATTCTACATTCTCCTAGGGCTACTTGTAATAAAAGAATTTCCTCTAACTGTTTTCGACTATGCTGGGTTTTAAATTTTCTACCCTTCTCTAAACTACCGCTAATTCCTCGACCAATAACTGTCGATATAATCCCTATTATGACCATCACTACCATAAGTTCCATAAGGGTAATATTGCGTTTTATATGTTTCATATTTTTCCTTATATTTAATTGGTAAAAGAGCTCATATCTGTTAAAGGTAGAAGTACAGAGAGTAGAATAGTTCCTACCACAATTCCGAGAAATAACAATAAAATCGGTTGAAGAAGCACAGTAATTTTTTGCAAAGTTCTCTCCAGATTTTTCTCATAAATCTGAGCTATATTCTGTAGCATTTCTCCGATATTGCCAACTTGTTCGCCAACTTCAATCATACGAATTGCCATACTGGGAAAAAGCTTAGATTTACTAATTTCTGTCGATAATTTATTCCCTTCAATTATGCTAGTTTCTACTTTATCTATTACGGATTGAAAAATAGAATGATTCATAACTCTTTTAGAATAATCTAAAGACTCTATTAAAGGTACATTACTTTCTAATAATACGGAAAGCGTATTACAAAATCTCACTAGCACCGATTCAGTAATTAATGTTTTAAGAAATGGAATATGAAGAGAGAAACGTTGCCAATTCAATTTTCCGATAGTAGAACGAAAGAAACAAAAAATTGCGATCGCTGTACTTAACAACCCTACACCAAGAGTTCTTTTATACTTTTGCAAAAATTGACTAATTTGTAGTACGACCTCTGTGACTGGATGCAAATTCCTGCCCTGCAAAAGTTCTTGCATACTTGGGATTAAAAAAAAGAATAATCCATATAGAACTATACAACAAAAAGTAATTAAAAAAATAGGATAGGTAAGTGCTGCTGTAATTTTTTTCTTAAAAGCATCTGATTTATTAATCATTACAGAAAGTTCTTTGAAGATTTGGCCAAGTTTCCCAGATTTTTCTGCTGCCCCGACCATAGATATATAAATTACATCAAATGATTTAGGGAAGTCACTAAGTATTTGGGACAAAGCTCTGCCCTGTTTAATTTGATTACATAGATGTAAGAAAAAGGCGTGATTTTTTGTATTTTGGTATCTTTCCTCTAAAGCAAGCAAACTCTCATAGAGAGGAAGTCCAGCCCACAAGAATTGAGAGAGATCTTGGGTGAAAAATAATAACTCTTTACGAGACAGAGTAATTGATTTTGGTTTCCAAATATAGGGATTTAAATCGATGGTTAAAATTTTTTTCTTATTCAAAAATTCTAAGGCATCTATATGTGATTCCGCGTCAATAATGCCAGATTGTTTCTTTTGATTCTCATTTATAGCGTGGTATTTATATAAAGGCATACGATTTTCTTATTCAAAAGTTCTAGTAACTCGCAATACTTCTGCAACGGAAGTAAGGCCCCGCACTACTAATTCAATACCTGATCCACGTAGCGATTCCATCCCCTGCTTTTCAGCGAGCTTTTGCAGCGCAGTAGCATCTGCATTTTTTGTCAATTGTTGTTGGATAGAATTAGTAATTAAAAGAAATTCATAGATTCCAATTCGGCCGTGATATCCTAGATAAAAACAATTTGCACAGCCATCTCCTTTATAGAATACCATATCTTCCTTGAAATGGCATCCAAGCTCTAAACACTCCTCTTTAGATGGAAAATATTCTTTGCGACAATGTATACAAATTTTCCTGACGAGTCGCTGCGCAACAATACCAATTACAGAGGATGACAGAAGATATGGTTCAATCCCCATATCCACCAGCCGAGTTAAAGCAGAAGCGGCATTGTTTGTATGTAGTGTGGATAATACTAAATGGCCCGTTAATGAAGCTTGAATCGCAATATCAGCGGTTTCTTTATCGCGAATTTCGCCAATCATAATAATATCTGGATCTTGTCGAAGAATATGACGCAAACCCTTTGCAAAAGTAAAAGAAATTTTAGGGTTAATGCTAATTTGCGCTATTCCTGATAACTTATATTCAACTGGGTCTTCAATGGTTATTATATTGAAATCTTCGCTATTTATTTCTGAAATTGTACTATACAAAGTAGTGGTTTTACCACTTCCAGTCGGCCCAGTTACTAAAATAATGCCTTGCGTATGTTTAATTACCTTGCGAAAAGAATCGAGTAGTGGAGAACTCATTCCTATATGATGAAGCCCGACTATTACATTTGATTTATCTAAAATTCTGAGGACAATTCTTTCACCATTTATAACGGGAATAGTACTTACCCGAAAGTCAATTTCCTGATCTCCAAAACGCAATTTAATTCTTCCATCTTGCGGAAGTCGTTGTTCAGCTATATCGAGTTTCGCCATTACTTTTAAACGAGCGAGTAATTGTTTTTGATATTCTCTCGATGGCGTATGCCTCTTTTGCAAAACTCCATCTATGCGATACCGTACAATTAATCCCTCTTCTCTCGGTTCAAAATGTATATCGGACGCTCGTTGTTGGATAGCCTCCATAAGGATCATATTTAATAATCGAATGATTGGAGAGAGATTGCTTGTATCCAGCAAATCGTATTCCATTTGATCATTGAATCGATCATCACTAGATAATTCTTCTAGATATTCACTTGTCTCAGAATCTCTTTGTCGATAACAGTGTTCAATCGCTTTTTGCAATTGAAATGGTTCTACAAAAAACTCCTTCACAGATAGGCCAAGCATAAAAGAAATTTCCTGTATGGTCTCTAGATCTATAGGATCAGATATAGCAATATGTAAAATCCCATCTACTTTTTCGAGTGGTAGTACCATCCGCAATTTAACAAAAGAATAAGGAAGGATATGTGTTCGATCTTTTATAAAGGGATAGTTCAAGATATCTTCAATGATTGGAATGCCAAATCGCTCGGCGAGCTGTCGTTTATCAATTGCTGCATGCATCTGCACTACCAAATAATAACTTCCAACTTCTTTCAAACATTCCTTTTCTTTGATAGGATTTGCCCTGTTCGATGCGTGCTAAGAATTCTGGCAAATCGCCGGCTCTAGACCGGAGTTGTGCATCTCGAATACGAGTCATATTTTCTTTAGGATCGAAAATAATTTTTGGGGTAATAAAGATAAACATTTCTGTTAACTCATCTCGCAATTGAGTAAATCCAAATAATTTACCAAATCCTGGAATAGCTCCTAAAAAGGGTATTCTCTCCGTTCGATCGTCCATACATTTACGTCGGAGTCCTCCTAAAATTATTGTTTCGCCATTCGAAACGCGTACCGTATTTTTAATTTTACGTCGATTCACTCGAGGCCTGTCCATATTATCTCCGTGGTGAGGTGTATCGAACATAACATCTGTATCTAAAGTAACAAAATGTTGCATTTCATTATCAATCGTATCAGGTTCATGAATCGTTGGAGTAATTACAATAGTAATACCAAATTGCGCCCTAGAAAAAGATTTTTCAAAAGCAATACCGCTATTCGTATCCAGTGGAGCGGCCCCATTATTAATAGACATTTCCTCTACTACAGAAATAGTTGCAGGAACCTGGTTAATAGTAGTAACAGAGGGAGAGGCATTTACTTGCATTCCTTCTTGTGACATTAAAAAATTATAAAAAATATCAAAGGCTGGCAATTTTTTATTAGGGGTTTTTTTGATAAAGAATTGAAAGATTCCTCTTCCTGCTGCCTCAAGATCATTAAATGTACCACCCATTTTATTATTGTATTCCGCAGAAGATCCAAGTCTAAGAACGTTTAATCCAAAACTATCCTGTTGATGAATTTTTTTCTCGAATAATAGTAGTTCAATTTCAACCATACGTTTAGGGATATCCATTTTGCGCAATAATTCTTTAATTTTTGGCAAGGTGTCTTTCCGTATTACCATTAAAATGGCGCCAGATGTGGGATAGGGAATAAAATTAGTAGTGTTTGATTTTTTTATTTGGGAACAAATAGTTCCAGGTGTAATAAGCGGTGTATTTATAGGAAGAGAAGGGGGCTGAGGGTCATAATTGCAAGGTTTTGTTTCTATATTATCCTTTTTGTGTTCTTTACTATCATCGCAATCGAGCGAAATATGAAGAAGAGAATTATAAACTTTTTCTAATGCTTCTGATAGTTCTATTGGGGTACTGTGTTTACAAATATACCAAAATACTGTCATTTCTTTAGGATCTTGAATTTGCTCTTCTGTCGCAGTAATGACTTCTTCACCTTTTTCTACTAGTGGTTTTGACCCCACAAGTACGATAATATTTTCATCTTTTACACCAAAAATTTGCAGCGATTCAGAACCTTTTAAACTAGCAAGTCTATTTTGTGATGGATCATCGCAGAAAAAAGCTTTCAATATCTTTTCCATTTCTAGAGAAGATATTTTTTTCAATGGAAGTACACGAGTAGTTTTTTCGTGTTCCTTTTCCCATACAGATTCATATAACGAGAGTAATTTGATTAACTCTGACTTTGTAGAAATCAATACAATTTTTGTTCCTACTTGGTGGATAAACGTAAGTTTAGGATCGCGAAACCGTTCAAAAAAATAACTGATCACTTTCATTTGTTCTACACGTGGTGACAAAACGAAGGCAACTCGAGAGTGTGGGGGTAACAATGCAATCGATTCTCGTCTATTACAAATAGAATCCACTGCAAGAATATCTTGTTTAAAAAAATAGAGTTGGCGCACTAATGGATTAATATTCTTAATACCAATTCCATTCTGTAATAAAATTACCTCTAGTAGTTCGCTCCAAGAGGCTTGTGGTATCGGTAGTAAGGAGTGCAGATGCATTTTCATGGCAGCAATTTGAGGGGGAATTACATATAAATATTCTGTAGATCCATATTCCATTACCAATTCTGAAAGAGTTGTTTCTTCTTGGTCCCACAAACCATAAGGTTCCTCCTCTGAGTTATACTTTTGAGAAACGACTTGTTTCCATTGTTCTTGGAGTTTCTGAATATCGGATCGAATTTGATTTACAGCAGAGAGAATTTGGCTAGATTGCCCATCCAATTTATTTTGACTTTCCAGTTGCATAACCTCAGCATACGTATCTTTTAAAGAGTTTCGAAGTTGTTGCAAGCGTTGATTATAAGAAATCAACACATTCTGCTGCGCTTCCGCATTCTGACTCGTCTCTACTATTGGGTATAATTCCTCTTGAGCAAATCCTATCGAACCAATGAGAAAAACAGTCCATAGAAATGGTGGGATATAATATAGATTTTTTCTCTTCATACAATACACTGTTTTACAAAAAATTATTCTATCTGTTGTGAATTTTTTATTCATCACCTATCGACAATAACTGAACTTCTGGAAGTATATTTTGGTTTTTTCTTTCTTTTCTCTTATTTTGAAGAATTGGAATTTTAATCGGTTGATAACAAGTCCTCATAGGATCAAGCATTCTACCTATAAAATATATATTAGATCCTTGCGTCTCCATCCCATCAAAAGCAAATAATGATCCGATAATTTGATGAGAAAATATACCGTTTTTTTCGTCTTGCGTGTTTGTAATTTTCCAACCATATGGAGTATCTATAGCGAGATCTCCTTTTTTCATAGTAACTCGAGTTTTCCCAAGTAAAAAAGAGGCAACTGTTCGAGTTCTTTTTTTTATATTAGATAAAATTTCAATGGACGGAAGTTCATTGCATGTAGTGTATAGTGGAAGAAAAAAAGTATGAACAGGCAATCCTTTCCTATCCCATAAAGTCAATTCTAATTTATCACTATGTATTTCTTTGATACGAATAGCGTAATCAGGATCGATACTCTCGTCATTAATTGTAGCAGATCGCCAACCATTTTTTTTCCAAACTAAAGATTCATCGAGATCTAGATGTACAATTTCTCCATATTCATCATAGGTAAATTGTAACCTCTGTTTACCACGCTCGTGTGCAGTCTCATTCCTTGGATTACTTATCAATAAATAATCCATGCCCCACCATTTTGCCTTTTGTAGACTTTGGAACATAGGCGTATCAATAAGAGAATCACTATTCGATATAGTGTATTGATTTTCTTTCGACTTCAAGAAACGATATGTATTATCCAAATTGCATATAGTAGACAACTCGGCATCAAATGATATGATTATTTCTACCAAAGCATCATTTTGAAGTGTTACAGAAATAGCAAGAGGAGTTTTTATTTCAGAAAAATGTAGTTTTTCTTCTCTATAGATAAGATAAATTTTTTCCCCAGAAGCAATAAGTTTCCTAACGCCAGATTGCTTAGTACTAAGCAATATTTTTTGCTCTGGTTTTATCGTTGTTCCCAAGAACAAAATTTCTTTTTCTAATTCACTAAAAGGAATGGGATAATTCGGTTTATGTGCAGAGAAAAAAGTTGGCGAAGTTCCCCATTCTATATAAATATCCTTGGTATAAGAAGGTATCTCACAAAGACTTATTTGATTTAACTGTCTTCGAGATAGCATAAAAATACAGAAATAAGTAAAAACTACACAGAGAAAATATCCACAATATCGTATTGCTTTATAAGCTACTGTTAATGGAATTTCCCGGCGAATCAAAAAATTATCCCTTCTTATCAGCGTTATAAATATGATGTGCATCATAATAAGGTATAAAGTATTTAATCAAGCATTTGACCATGGGGGGTCCTAGATACTAAATTAGACTTCAAAGAAATCTTTTTAATAGAAAACCATTTAGTATTTGCAAAAAAATTTATATCTAAATAACTTAAGAATTAAGGCTTGGTATAAAAGGAGAGATTATGGGAAAAGAGACTGGAAGGAAATCGGGCGTCAGTGTACAAGAATTAGAAAATTTTGCTAAAAAAAATCGGCTAGAAGTCTTTTATTCTATTGCCTTCATTCTTTCTGCAATTTTTACATTCTTATTCTTTGGTACAGCTTGGAGTATCTTTGCTATTGCTATAGGTGGAGTATTTGGAACTTGGTTTCCCAAAAAAGTGGGTAGTTTATTTAGTTCAATATTAGAGTTTGTTTTTAAGCAAGAGAGAGTAACACAACTTGTGCTTGCTGGAGTTGGCTGGGTAATCGCTATCTTTCTACCACCCATTATATTTGGATTTCTTGGCTTGCTAGGTGGTAAGGCTTGTGTTTCTAAATCTAGTATATCTTAGATCATTTAGATTAAAGGTAATGAGTAGACAAATAATCACAAAAAGAAATATTTCCTTGGCTATATAATTTATTGATTTCTTTTTTGACACCCCTTGGATCATTATCTGCATCTTGTAAAAATTTATAAACAGAAAGCCAAGCATCTCTCTCTTCTTGCGTCGCTCCCATAGCTTTATAAATTCCAGCAATGTGAATCAAATTTAGTCCATATAAGTAGCTATCAGGCTTTGCTTGTTCCTTTAATTGAAGCGATACCTCTAATGCTGTAGAAAAATCTTTTCGAAGCATACACTGCGCAACATAAGACAACTGATAGTAATTTGGCAGCGCAGATTGATTTCTTACAATTAAACGCTGTAGAACAGGATCAGCTTCGAATGCTGTATATTGGGAAAGCAAGGTTTGTGCAATCATTGCATCATATTTCTTAGCAAGTTCGGGGTACTTTTTAAGAAGAGGAAGTAATTGTTGGATTGACGATTCTTCTCTATTTTGTATCCATTTTGTATAACAACTATGTGCCATATGGTATGGGCTATATTCTTTTTTTTGGTAATACTTTACATAAATTATCGAAAGGAGACAGGCACTTGCTATTACATATCCAATATGTTTTCTATAGGATAAAAAAAAATAAATGATTTTATGTATTGTTGATATAATCAAAATAGCCTCCTATGACCCAAGCACACTATGCAAAAAATTGATATTTTTCTCAATTTTTATCCAATTCATTAAAGAATATTTTCTCAAGAACTCTTCGATGACCAGAACAAAAACTAAGCTTCCGAACATTCTTTAATAAAACCCAAGTATATAATGATACACGACATTTTTTCTTTACTGTGCATCGTATTGGATACAGAGAGACGCGATATCTTGTAAACGATTGCATTTCTTGGTCAAATGCGCATGTCGAAATAACATGCATATCAAATTGTTTTTGAACAATCTCTGTTACTTCCCCATTCTCTACGATTCCTTCTATATAAGGAAACTGCCATAAATCAGCCATGATCTTATTGCTTGTTTCTTTTCGTACCAATATCGATTCCTCATGGGTGATGATAAAAACCGTCCGATCCAATGAAGTAATAGGTATTTTCAATTTTTTAACAGGGAAATCGAAAACTGTATTTTGCCTTAAAGAATTACAGCCAGATTGTATAGGACATTTATTACATATAGGTATTTTTTGGCACACTAGTGCACCGAGTTCAATTAATGCTTCTCCTACAATATGAGGCTTGTCATCATCAACTATTAATCGATCTGCTAAACCTTGTATCTCTTTTTTTCCCGCTGCAGTTGTAATATCGAGTGGTATGGAATAAAATCTAGATAATACTCGACTAACATTTCCATCTACCGGAGCCACAGGGATATTAAATGCAAAGCACATCAACGCTCTACTAGTATAGCATCCAATTCCCGGTAGCTTTTCTAGTTCTTGAATAGTTCTTGGAAACACACCTTTATATTTCAAAGTGAGAATTTGTGCTGTCTTATAAATAGAACGTGCTCTTGAATAATATCCTAGTCCCTCCCAAAGTTTGATTATCTTTTCAAGAGGAGATCTGGCAAGTATTTCTATATTGGGAAACATTTCCATCCATCTCACAAAATAAGAGATAACAGTAGATACTCTAGTTTGTTGCAGCATGATTTCAGAAATCCATACTTTATATGGATTAATATTCTCTCTCCACGGCAGAACTCTTTTTATTTGTAAAAACCAATTTTTTAATTTTATTAATTCCTGATTATCCATATTTTCGATTTATGTGTACTTATAATCACTATGAGCCACGGATGGCTGCTCTCCAACTAGAAGATGTTATGGATTATCGAATAGATCACTTAATCCCATTATGTGATCTATTCGATATGCCTCTTATACTAGATAGCGCACAAGTTTATAACCTTGCTAAACAATACTATCCCCCTGTCAAACTTATTCTTACAACTAGTCTAGAATGTTTGTCCTATATTTCTAACTTTGATCTTTTTTTTGTATCAGAACAGTATCAATCACGGTTTTTACAATCTACATGCAAGTTATTATTTGATAAAAACATTCATTTTTTTTATTCCCCACATGGGAATTCAGATAAAGGATTTATCGATTTTCAAATGAATCCGATTACCTTTCATAATTTATCTTTGGTTTATGGCGACCAAATGCGACAACGAATCGAAAAACTGGGATTATCTTCGCAATTACAGGCGCTTATCACTATCGGAAATATTCGAAAACGTTTTTATAAAAAATATGAAACTTTCTTTACTGGTATAATGAAAAAGATTGTAACCATCCCTATAACAACACGATATACGTTTCTGTATGCACCCTCTTGGCAAGATACCGAAAATTCAACATCTTTTTTTACAATTTGTAAGTTTTTAATCGAAAATATATTACCAAATGATTATCTGATTATAAAAATTCATCCTCTTTTAATTACACACAATTTAGGTTATGTAACGCACATTTATGAAAAGTATAAAAATAAAAAAAATCTACAGTTTATCACTGATAATCCTTTAATCTATCCGCTGCTAGAATACATAGACATTTATCTCGGTGATCTCTCTTCTGTAGGATATGATTTTCTTTTTTTTAATCGTCCTATGTTCTTTTTTGATACGAGAATTAACCCCCCACCTGAGAGCAAAACTCTCTTTGAATGTGGAATTGAAGTACCATCTCAATACTTCAAAAATCCCTATCCTTTCATTTTTTTGAGGCTCCAGGAGAATATGAAAAAATCAACTATTCGAAGAAAAACCTATCATTTTGTATTTGCTGAAGATCCAAAAGACGATGATATTAAGCAAAATATAGTAAATGCTTATCGCTCTCTGTAAGATTAGATAAACAAACCTCATAATTGTTGTTAGGCTCTATAAGTGATAATTATCGCTAGTTAATAATATCGTTTAAGTAAAATAGATTTTTTCTCAAAAATATGCTATAATTAAGTTAAGAATTAAATAGATTTTACAAAACACAACAAGGAAATTAAATGAAAATTGCTCTTTCAATGCACAGTCCTACCGTAATGGCTAATCAAACTAAACCCGAATTTAGCGGAGGAAGTACTCTTCTGTTATCCATGGCTCTTTATACTCTGCAAAATTTATTGCTCAAAGTAATGAAGATGTATAGCGAAACAGTTACACAGCAAAAAAACACCAGCCTAGATATGGTTTTTAAATCGGGGGAAAACGTTAGGGATGCGAGTATTATGCAAGCGACTTCTATGATTCTAGCTGGAGTAGGTTCGTTAGTCGGAGCTGGTTTCGCAGTCGGATTTACTGCAATTGGAAGTAAAGCATTGAAACAGACTCAAACAGAGATGAAGGGTGTAAGCAAAAAACTTTCTGTAGTAGAAAATAATATACAGAAATTAAAAAGCAGTGAAATGAAATTGGAAGTTGAAAATGGAAAGCAAAAAGTTAGTGGTTCTGATGAAAATTTCGATCCTATGAAATTAAGAGCCAAAAATGAACAAATCCAAGTAAAGCACAGTGCCGACATGCCAAAAGTTGTATCAAAGCAAGAGTTGAAAAAGACAGTCGAAAATTTAGATAAAACAAAGTTTGATAAAGCGTGGAGCGAAGTAGACGAACCTAATATACAATTAATTCAACGTAGTTCTCCCGCTGTGAAAAAACTAGATGGATCCCTAAGGTCTGAAAAAAAGACTTTAAACAAGAAAATGGAAACTCTTTCTGGAGAGCATAACGCTGAATTGAACAAAGCTACACAGCGTGGACAGTTAAGTAATAGTGCTATGCAGGGTGTTGGGCAAACATCCAGTGGTATACCCCATGTCGCTAAAGGAGATTACGACAGCAAAGCACAAGTTACAAAATCAGTAGGAGAACAGATTGAAAGTTCTGCAAGACAAAGCGAAGAAGCAAGAAACCAGACGCTCCAATCTGCAAACCACATTAACCAGATTCTTGATCAATTAAAAGCTGCTGAGAAAGCGTAGTTACATAATAGAACAAGCTGAAGAATTACTCTTGGGTAAAGGTGCTAGTCCAATGTCCTTCCTAACGTCTTTATAAAGAGACTGTAGGTTTTTTATAGCATCTTTGCCTAAGGTATTACCATTCAATAATTGCTCTACAGGAGCATTTTTCACAGCGTTACGTACTCGTTGCAGCTTATATTTAAGCCCCTCTATTTCATGAGGTGAAATTGCACCCGTCATTTCTTTTAAGTACCCCAAATGCGTTTCCTCGACCCAATTATCGTTAGTAGCGGAATAGAATTGAGCTGATGTGACTAAAAATTCCAGAGGTAGATTATCGGATACGCTAGGAATGCTGCAATCTGCATGTCTTTTATAAAATATTTTGTGGTGGTCTTTCATCGCTAGTCTTCCGAGCAGTCCCGAGGAAATAGCAAGCCCACTAAGACCCATAATGTAGCTCTCAATAGATCTAATGCCATCTCCAGCAAAACTTTTAGGTGTTACTTTGAAAGCATGTTCTAATACATCACGAATAGCGATATCGGCTTGTCTTCCCTTACAACATTCTCTGGATAGACTCTCCTCTTTGATGTAACAGTTCATAAAATAACGATCGTGGCTTAATTCTTCTAAAGAAGAGCGGCAAGCTAGTGGAATAAGTGCCAATACATCATTGACAGGTAGTTTTGCTAAGGTTTCGTCTATTAATTCAATGCGTTTGTAAATATACTGCGATTGACTATGTAGATCGTGACTTCTGCTCGGTGATCTATAGAGGTTTTCCTTTTCCATGTTGAGAGATTGTTTTATCTCTAATAAACCTTCTCTGAATACATCTTGAAAGGATAGCAGAAATAGCACTTGTTTGAGATAAAGAAGCTTATCGGGTAGAAAACGCCGTTGATTAACTGCTTCCTGTAAGAATGGTAATGCTTTCTTTTTATTTTTTTGTGTTAGAAGAGAAGCAGGTAGGCTTTCTAGAAAGCTCTTAAAGCATTCCCCTGCCCTCCCTTTTAAGATATTAGAACTCGTAACATGTTCATTGTCATAATGGCAATATCTATGAAAATTTTTAAATCCAGGCTTTGAATTTGCAATAGTGCTACTTCCGACTATATTATCTAGCCCATCCTCCTCGGTCGTCTTATCTTCTAAATAACGGTTAAAAGCCCTATAAAAAAGATCGGAAATTTTTCTTAAGTCCTTGGTAAGGATATTGCTTTCCATATAGTTAGAGAATGGAGGATTGACTTGGGCTATCTCTTCTTTGTGTTCGCTAAAAAACTTTGCCGCTACCATATCCAATAGCATAGTTCCGTAAAATTCTTGATTTATGTGAGATTCAAAGGTAAGAATAGTTCTCCCATAACAAAAGTCCATTAGATATTTTCTCAAAGAACCTTGTCCTGCAAGCAATTCATCCGTAGCGGTATACAATTCATATCTCTCTTCTTTTTTTAGAGGTTCTATATCTGAGTCGCAGAATTTTGGATAAACATAAGAAGGCTCAACAGAACCAAGCCTAGGAGCAGAGGGAGTTACCATAATTACCTTTAATTGTATGAATTAGATTGATGCTATTATAATTTCCGATTATCTATTAATTCAACTGTATTTTAAATAAATATTAAGACATTATAAATAAACGAATTATACTAATCGTTAATAGTAAAATTTAAAATCTATGATTATACAAATATTATATAGTAGATATATAAAGGATTAGAATCACTTAGCGGGTAAATTTTTAGATATTGCAGGGAGTACTTGAACAAACTCAATCTCATGAATATTTTCTATGGCGGCTCTCGCTCGAATCTTATAAAAGATATCCCCGGGGTTTAAAGGTTCTACCGCAACTACTGTAGCTGTGACCAGACCTTTTGGAAAAACTCCGTCAAACCCGGTCGTTATTAATAGATCACCAATGCGAATAATTGGAGGATTTTGACTACGCAGGTCAATTTTTTCTCCCTCTTCGTCGCTAAATTCGTAATTAAATCCAAAACCTTGCAAAATATGTGCAGGTAATCTCCATAAAGAAGAATTGCTTCCTTGTAAAATTCCTTTTGCTAAGTGGCAGTTTTCAGTATCTTGCGCCAAAGATTTTTGCAATTGATAGAGCGTAGTTTGTGCGATATCGCTGTCAATCAGTTCGGGGCGGACATCTAATCGGTGCAGAAGCTCTTCTATACTCTCTAACAGAGATAAGTTTTGTTCTTTTCCTCGAGTGACTCTAACGGATACTGTAAGAGAGGGATCTGTTAATAACCGCACTTTACTTCTCGTTTCATGAACTTCTTCTATTACCCCAAGCACTTTATTTCCAACAACAACAGGACTATCTTTAGCAATAATCTCTTCACCTATTTGTTTATTTTGTACCTCGCCAAGGTTAATCCAAAGAAAATTATTCCAGAATAATGGCTCTCGGAAAATTACTTTCCCCGGAATTGCCGTAAGTTCTTGCTCCAACAATTTTGCGAGATAAACTGTTCTTTGAGAATTACCTTGGATAGTATGAGGGATAATTTGTCGCAGTTCTTCAATCCGTTTTTGTAACCGACTATCGGATAAAACCATGTCTTTTACAAATTCTATTTTATTTTTTAAAAGAATCTCACGAGCCTCCAGTTGGTGGATTTTTTCTTGGTATTCTTTTATAGAAAAACTTGAAGGATAAGAAAAAAAATATACTTTATTATAAATACTTTGAAGAACTGTAAATGTAGCGAGTCGCAATGAATTAGACATGCTCATTGGAAGTAAACAAATTATAAGGATACTGCCGATACAAATCCATAGACTGCGATATCGATTCACTCAAAGTACCTTGGCAATTGATTCAACTACATAGGGAATATTCTCTCTATTTAACCCTGTAATATTGATTCTCCCGTCTAAAGTAATATAAATTCCATGCTCTTTTTGGAGCATAGCTGCTTGGTTCTGAGAACAGCCAAGATAGGAAAAGAGGCCATATTGATTACAAATAAATGAAAATTTATCATTTCCTGTATACTCAGCAAAACTCAGAGCAAAAATTTTTCTGGCACTCTGTATTCTGTCTCGCATGCAATCTACTTCTGTTTCCCATATTTTTTGAAGATCTGGACAAGTTAAGATTTCTGTTACGATATCTGCTCCATGTCTTGGAGGATTTGAGTATATTTCTCTAACCATAGATTTTGCAATCGAATTAATTCCTTGTCGTTTAACAGCATCTCGAATGAAAAAAAATAAGCATCCAACTCTATCTCCGTAGAGAGCAAAATTTTTCGAGGAAGATGCGGCTACAATACATTCTATGCACAAATCTGCGAACAGACGAATAGGATAAGCATCTTCTTCTAAACCTTTGCCAAGCCCTTGATAAGCTATATCGAAAATAACCATGAATTTTTTTTCTTTAACTACATTTGCAAGAGTTTGCCACTGCTCTTGCGAGAGATCAGATCCTGTAGGATTATGGCATGAGGCCTGAAGAATAATAATGCTTCCACTTTTAGATTGCGTAAGATGAGAAATCATAGCTGAGAAGTCAACCCTATTTTCTTTCGCATTGTAGTAAGGAAAAAATTCTACCGTATAACCAAGCGCATTCGCAATTTTGCTGTGATTTGGCCAAGTAGGTTGTGAAACAAGTATTGTTTTAATTCCGGAAGTACACAGTAATTTACATGCAATATACAAAGCACCCGTGCCACCTATAGTTTGCATGCCGAATAAAAACTCTTGTATTTGAGATACAATTTTTTTTCCAAATATACAGTTCTGCATTGAATCGATATATTTTTTACCGCCAAGTATCGGTAAATAGGTCTTAGCTAATTTCTTTTGGAGAATTTTTTCTTCAGCAATTTCTACAGAACGCAACAGATAGGCCTGTAGTTTCTCACTCCGCAGTACTCCAATGCTCAAGTCGACTTTTGTCTCTCTAGAATCTGATAGAAATTTCTCTACTAAACCAAAGATGGGATCTTCTTTTGCAAGTGGATAGTTTGGGAAAATTGACATCTCTAACCTATATTATATTGCTGAGCGCACTATAAAGGAAGAAGTCGTTTGTTGCCAAAAAGAATTTCAAACTCTATACTAATGAGCCTCTCATATATTTCGGGGCGTTAGCTCAATTGGTAGAGCGCAACGATGGCATTGTTGAGGCCAGCGGTTCGATTCCGCTACGCTCCAGCGACTCCTTCAATCATATCTAAAAAGGGTCGAAGTCTTTTTGCTCGAGTTGGATGACTCATTTTTTTAAGCCCTTTTGCTTCAATTTGCCGAACTCTTTCGCGAGTAACTCCAAATCGCAGACCAACCTCTTCCAATGTTTTAGGTTTTCCATCTTCAAGACCAAAGCGCTCTATTAATACCGTTCTCTCTCTTTCATTGAGTGTCTCCAAAACTTCTTTTAGTTCATCTTTTAAAATAGAATAACTAGTCGCTTCAGCGGGAGATTCAATCCCGGTATCTTCTAAGAAATCTCCAAACTGACTCTCTCCACTATCTCCCACTTCTGCTTGGAGTGAAATTGGATGCTGCGCGATGCGATAGATCTCTCTGACTCGCTCTGGAGTAAGGCCAAGTTCTTTTGCGAGTTCTTCCGATGTAGGTTCTCTACCTGTTTCCATCATTAATTTTTTGGCTCCGCGCAGCACTTTATTAATAGTTTCAATCATATGGACCGGAATTCGAATTGTTCTCGCTTGGTCTGCAATAGCTCTGGTAACTGCTTGTCTAATCCACCAGGTTGCATAAGTAGAAAATTTATAGCCTCTACGATATTCAAATTTTTCTACAGCTTTCATAAGGCCCATATTGCCCTCTTGGATCAGATCCAGAAAAGACATGCCTCGGTTGATATACTTCTTTGCAATAGAAATTACGAGGCGTAAGTTGGCCTCGACCATCTCTCGCTTTCCCTCCAAACTTTTATCCATCCAGCGCTGCAGCATTCGAACATCTTTTTTAAATTCATCGAGTGTTCTTCCAGCGGCAAGTTCTCTCTTTTGTAACTTCCTCTTAGCAGCAAGGAGTTTATGGGCTGCAAAGCGATTCTTTTCTGCTCTAGGACGAAGTTCTTGAATTTCTCTTTCTAAAGATAAGAATCTCTCATATGCGGCTAAGATAACTTCACTAAAATCTTCCATTATACTATAGCGAAAATGCATTCTTCGAAGGAGCGAACTTGTCCGTATACGACATTTTTCAATGTCTTCTATAATTTTTACTTGTTCTACGCTTTTAGATTCTAGATAGCGATATTGGAGCAATAAATTATGGATGTTCACATCTTCTTTTTTTAATAGCTCTCTAAGTTTAGGAAGTATTTGAAAGAATTGATTTTTATCTTCGATTTCTTTCTCTGCTATAATTTTATCAAATCGCTCTTTTCCGGATAAAATATAATTAACAATAGAAATAGTTTCTGCTGCGCAATACCTAAATCTCATAATGATACGTTCAATTTGCAGTTGCGCCTTTTCAATTCGTTTAGATATTTCGACTTCCTCCTCACGAGTAAGTAATGGCACAGCGCCCATTTCCTTTAGATACATACGAACCGGATCCTCAGCCGTTCCCTCTGCTCTCTTTGGTTGTCCCTCTAATTCTTTCGCCTCTTTCTTTCGCTCTTTTTGTTTATCCAGTTCTGATTGAGTAAGAATCTGAATGTCTATTCCACTTAAAAAGATAAGTACTTGATCAATTTGTTCTGCAGTATCTACTGTAATAGGAAGAATTTCATTGATTTCTTCATAGGTAATATATCCCTGTTCTTTCGCAATGGCAACAAGCTCTTCAATTTTTTGTTGATGTGCTGGGTCTAGTTGCACTTCTTTTTCTTTATCCATAATCTCCTATTTATAAAAATTGGATTACCTCCCAAAAGAGAAAACCCCACCGGGATCTTCATCAATTTTTCAATTAAAGTCAACTCTTTGTTCAACTACTATTTCCTTTCGCTTAAAGAAAAAATTGTAATTTTATTCTCTAATTATCTACTTCGGAAATTTTTATTGAATAATCTTTGCTTTTTTTCTCTTTTTGCATAATAATAGTGCGATTATCTTACCTATATTTTGAGAAATGTTTATGGCTGAAATGGAAAAAAATAAAAAAGTTAAACAACCTACTTCTATAAAAAGAGACATACAAAATAAGAAGAGATATCTTCAAAATAAAATGGCAATGTCTCGTATTCGCACTGAATTGAAAAAATTTGAAAAGATAGCTATGTCTCAAGATAAAGAACAGCTTAAAGAAAAGCTCCCTCAAATTTATTCTTTAGTAGACAAGGGAATCAAAAAGAACATTCTTACAAAGAATAAAGCTAGTCGCATTAAATCTAGACTTACTAATCGCACTAGATAAGATTACTACTCAAATACCTCGAAAAATCTAACTCCCCAACTTGAGGACTATAATACATATTTCTTTGTATATGTCATATAGAACAGATTTTCTAATAAATACCCTTAAGTGATTCTGTATAAGCACCTTACACATCGAAGTACTAAAAAAAAGCATTCTCTATGTTTATAGCAAGGGTTAATTCCTTCTAGCCCATTTCAAGGCTATTCTTTTATATGTATATATATATATGTATATATAGTAAAAATCCCCCCCCTCTTATCTCAATGACGTCCTTTCTCGCTTATAACCAAAGAGTTAACAACTCTTAGTCATAAAATGATAATTAAAACGTTATAATCTCTTAATTATAAGGAGATCAATAATAATTTGATTTAATGAAATTTATTCAAATTTATGTTATAATTTATACTAAATAATGCTAAAAAAGGTAAAAAATGAAACTATTTGAATCAAATCTTAATATATCTAATTCAATCCGAAGTTTATATAATGAAACTTCCCGTCAATTCTTAAAAGTTCGTCAAGCGATCATTGAGATCTGGAACAGGGTTAATGGTAACATAAAACCTGTAGGGACAGAGAGTTTTGTCTCACATATAAAAGATTATGAATTCAACACAGTTAAGCCTCAGAATATTATACATTTTGATCTACAAAATGAGACCCCTGAAGCTGACTTTGATATTATAAAAAGAGAATTTGATTCTCTCAATATTAGAAATGCTATAGATAACCAAGAATCAGCGTTTTTTGAAGATGATTTTGTTTCTACTTCTGATTGGGGCAATGAAGCGATGAAAGAGCAAGAAGCTCTTGTCTCACATATTACGCCAATCATAGAAGAGGCCGACATTCAGGAAAAACAATTTGCTTCTCAAATTCATGATGAATTAAATAATGCAAAGGAAAAGTTAGAAGAAATTGAAAAACTAGGAGCTGAGCAGATTTTACGTGAGAAGGAATCATTTAATGATTTACTTATAAATCTCAAGAGAGAAGAACAACAAGATTTACGTGCCCAACTTACCTCATTAGAAGAAGAGTTCGATATTTCAAGACAACGAGTTTTTGATTTTAAATCTTTAGTTGAAAACCTTGCAGATGAATATATGAATGCCATTTCTCAAACCAATGAAAAATTTGGCTTTCAATCTAACTCTTTATCCACCTCAACTAAGAAACTTATTAAGCAACGTAAAAAATTTGCTAGTTCAACAGCAAAGGAATCTTTAGAAAGGTTGAATAAAGACTTTAAAATCAACATGATAAAAATTCATGAGGAAATAAATTCAAAATACGAAGAAAAACAAAGAGCTGCAACTGAAGCTTTTGAGAAAAACTTAGAGTCCATTCAAGAAAACTTATTAACTGAAAAACAGCAAATTAGCGAGTTTTCTGATGAAAAAATCAACTCTATTAAGTCTGAAATACAAACTGTTCGTAAGGACCTCGTAAAAGAATTATCCACGCCTAATTCTCATGTATCTCTTTTGATATCTAATAAAGACGATACTAACCTATACCTGAAAACAGATAACGAAAATGAAGAAACTGATATTTACTTTGATGCAGTCGAAGAAAACAACATTATTACAGATTTTATAGAACAACCTTCTATTTCGTTGGAAGATACATCGCAAGAAAAGGAAACTATAGAAACTGATTCCATTATGACGACTATCACCAAGACATATAATCTTATCTGGGAAAATTTATCGGGATCTCTTCTCAGACCTTATTCCTTTCATTTTTAAAAAATAAAGGATCAACTATAAAGTAGATGGACACCTCTCAGTTTCAAAGCAAGAGGTGTTTTTTTTTGAGCTTAAACGATCATAAATACGACAATATTTGTTTGAAGTTCTTTGAATGCATTGTTCCATACTATTTATATCTGCAATGATCGTTATAGCTTTTTTTGCTCTAGTAATTGCAGTATAGATGATTTCCCGACCAAATTTATCAGAACCTTCTCCAATAAGTACTATTACTGAATTAAATTCACTCCCCTGGCTTTTATGTACTGATATTACAAGGGCTTCTTCATAAGAGGGAAGCATAATTCGAGAGATTTTTACTATTTTCTTGTCTGCTTTAGTAAATAAGGCAAAATCTTTAGCGGTAGGCGTCAACCCATATTGAACTAAAATTCCCATCTCTCCGTTGATTAAACCTGCATACTCTGATGTTTTTGTAATAAGGATTGGAATACAAATAGTTCTATTTTTACACTCATGTAGAAACAATCTATTAATAATTTGCTTGTTGATTGACATCGCACCCCGATCTCCTTGTCGCAAACAGGAAAGTATTTGCATTTCTGGTAATTTATGCAGAGCTAGTAACGGGTCCTCATTAAATACAACATGGCGCGCATATTTCCAAAATGCATGAGGGAGTAGATCTAATACGTTTTTATCCCCCCACAGAATACAATGGTCACGTATTGATTCCCCTCTATAGATTTTATCAGATAATTGGAGTATATGATTCAGATCTGTTCGCATACATTGATGTAATAAGGTATAACCAATTCGGCCATTTGCTTTAGCGTAGTTACATAATTCAGAAAATACTGTACCTATTTCTACTGGCGGCAGTTGATTCTCATCACCCATAAACACTAAGGTTGTTCCGTTTTGGGTGGACTGCATAAGTTTTGCAAACGGTTTTATATCAATCATAGAAGCTTCATCGACAATAATAAGATTTTCCCCGAGTAATACTGGTTTTTCTAAAATACTCCTTTCTGGTTGTATTTGTAGTAATGAATGGAGAGTTGAAAAAGTAATTCTTGGATCGTTGATATTGATACTCTCCTCTAATCGAAGAGTGGCTTTTCCCGTTGGTGCAGTCACTATGATTTTTTTATTTGCATAGATAGATAAAAATATTCTTGCAATCATAGAAGCGGTATAGGTTTTCCCTCTGCCAGGTCCACCTGAAATAACCGAAATGGCGGTAGAGAATACTTGATAAATAGCCATTTTTTGTTCACTATTTAAAGAACTTGTGTGCAAAAAATCGTCTATGACTTCTTTTTTCACATGAAAATGTACACAGGTTTCTAAAGAATGAATATGTTTAATCAATATTTCTTCAAACAAAAAATTTTGTTGCAGGTAGTAATGATTGTCGTAAAAAACAATTGGTTTGTTAATACTTCGCATTTCTATTTTATACTCGACAATTAAAGAACCTGTGATTTCTTTAGCGCCCTCTTGCAGTAAAGAATAAAATTCTTTTGAAATAGCAGGCAATGAAGGCAAGCATGCCTCATCCATAATTCTCATGCAAAGATGTCCTTTTCTCGCAAATGCAAATAAGGTCATAAGGAATAAAATAGCGGATTTACTTGGAAGTTTGCGACGTAGGAGTACTTCCGCAAATATATAATCTATAGGGAGATAAAATTCTGGATCTATATATTGTGAAAGGAAGTCAATTGGCATCATAGATGACCTCTTCTATGGCTCCTATTTGTGATGGAGGAATATAATATATCCCATTTGTGTTACTAAAAAGTCCTCGAAGAAAAATATAGATAACTCCTCCAAAGCATTGAGAAAAGGGCCTGGATTCTATATGACTGAGATACTTCTTTAATGCATTTGTATAAATTTTTGCCTGAAGGAAATAATTATTCGCAGTCATGGTTTTTTCGATATTTTCTTTTGTATAGGAACTATTATCTACCCCGAGATAATGAGATTTCCAATCTACAATAAAGTATTGATTTCCTGACATAAACAGTAAATCGATAATTCCCTGCATATAAACTCCACGACCAAGTTTATATACAAATTGCATTTCCGATAATCCATGTATTGGTTGTACCTCTGTTAAAGAGAAAGTATATGGAAATAATGGAACATGAAAAACGCAATTAACCATTTGTCGAATGTCATCATAGTAAGGAAGCAGATGGTTATATCTAATTTTTTCATGAATGACAGATTCTATACATTTTTCTTGAAATGGCGCAAAAAGCCCCCGTTCCACAATGCTATCCAATATCTCATGAAGTATTGTTCCCGTATTGTGACCTGGTGGCAATGCATGAATACCACCACTTTCTTTTTCTGAATATTGAATGAGACCAATATTCTTATCCTTGTGACGCGTATTAAGCTTAGAAAAAGATAAAATTTCAATGCTCGGGAAAGAAAAAGAAAAACTTGTTTCTACTCTTCTATAGAGTTCAAATTTTTTGGGTGTCTCTATCATTGGCGTTTGAGTTATAACTTCATAGGTAATCTGTTTTTCTTGGATAAGGCTTTGAATCCAATCGATGATAGCTGGACATTGTAATTGGGCGAGAGATCTATATATTTGTTTACCTAATATATTTGGATATATCATCCGCATTAGGAAAAGTTCCATTGGAGCTGCAGCGCCTATTGGACTAAGTTTCTCTTCTTTATGAATAAAAATAGGCAGATATAATCTCTTTTTAGCGCGAGTTGCAGCGACATAGAATTGTCGCATCTTCTCTTCTTCACACTTCCAAAGATATTCCTCATATCCTTCTGTATCTTTACTTAAATCAGTCCAGATATTTTCTTTTTGAATAATTTTTTCAGGAACTGGGGTTCTATAACCAAGACCAAGTGCAAATACAACCGAAAATTCGAGTCCTTTACTCGCGTGAATAGTCATAATACTTAAAGCATGCAAGCTATTTGATGCTCGTTTACGAATGCGAGGATCTTCTTCTGGATTCTTATTTTGTATAGTTTCAAAAAAATGAATGATTTCTTGTGGATGCACATTATAGCCTGGAAATTGAACCATAATTAATTCAATTATTTGTATAAATTCATTGTAATGGTCATTTCCTCTCAAAGAAATTCTTTCTACAAGGTTATATCCAAAGAAAGGGGTTGTAACTATCTTGGCAAAAAAATCGGATAAACGACCCAGCTTCATTTCTTCAGATAGGATAAAGAATTGGTGAACTGCTTCTATATAATCTGAATCTGCTTTCTTCTGTAGTTGATGCAGAGAGATTTGCAATAATGGATGCATAAAAAAATCTATGATCCATTGAGTCTTTTGCAAGTTCGCCAAAGCACTGAATAATTTAAATAACAAAGAGAAACTAGAGCTACTTGTAATTGAGTTCATGCCTTTAGTACAATAAGCAACCGATCTGCTGTCAAAAAAATCCATGAGTCTCTTTGCGAGGTATCGATCTTTTACAAGAATAACAATTTCTCTCGCTTCACAAGCTCCTTGTTCTATAAGTTCCTTTATCTCCCTGTAAATAAACGGGAAAATATGGGAATTTTCTTTATCTTGTATAGATAATTTACTAGATTTTGCTTTCTCTAATTCTAACAAAGAGAAATGCACTGAGCCGATACACCGATTGTCCAGAATTTCTTCCGTAGCAGAACCGACTTTTGCAGGTCTATAGGAAAGTCGATTGGAGTCTTCTTTTAAAAATAGCCATCTCCCATCATCAAACAATCGATTGAGAGAGGTAACTAGTGATGGGGAACTTCTATAATTTGTATCTAATCGATACTTACAATCTATTCCTATGTATTTTTCCGCTAAAAAATAGATATCTAAATTGGCATTTCTAAACGAATAAATCGATTGTTTTGGATCTCCTACTAAATAAATAGCTCGAAGCTGCTCGTTGTTTGATAAAAATATTTCCGAAAAAATTTTCCATTGCTTAGCATCTGTATCTTGAAATTCATCAATCATAATAGCAGAAAATTGACTGCGTATTTTATCAAGAAAGGATTCACTTTGGATTGCAAGTAGCATTCGATCCAAAATATCATCCACAAACATTCGCTCAGTATGACTTAACTCTTGTTGAATAAAAATAGAGGCTTTGTGAGCGATATGAAACATAATCAAGTTGGGATTTAGCATTTTGTCAATTAATTGATGTATTTCAAAAATCCAACACTTAATATTCTCCGCGACATATAGGGATGAACTGATTTTTTTTTGAGGCTTTTGTACTAAATTGAACAATAATGGCTTATAACTTAACAATTCGTTCACTTTGACAAGGGATGGAGCGGGGTCTGACAATAGTGAAATCCACCCATCAATTTGTAGTTGGTAATGGGTATGGAGTTTCCTCTGACTATTACAACTTGTTTGATAAGTAGACAAAAAGTGGACTAATTGATCTCTCAGGTTTTCAATTTGAAGAACAGAATATTTTTTAGTAATGGAATAGATTGCCTCTACTTGGAGAGCAAATCCATCCGTTGCAATAAATGTAGCCCGAGTTTTAACAAATTCTAATAATCGCTTTATTAGTCTCGCGATATCGTCTTTGAAAAAGTTAATAAGGCTTTGTAATTGACATGCACCGACTTCATTTATAGGAATAGAAATTAACCATTTTTTCAAGAGTGTACGAGGATATTCTAAATCCAAATCCTCTGTACATCCTATTGCAATATTTGCCTCAAATGCGAACGTAGATAGCATTGCAAGGCAAAACCCATGTATTGTATATATATTTGCCTCATCAAAAGAATGAAGCGCATGCGTGAGATTAAGAATAGCAATTTTTTTCTTTAATGGATCTCCCTCTTTAATCGCTTGTAAATACTCAAATTCCGATGCTTGTTCGGGATTTTCTAAATATAGAATACTGGATCGTATAGTTTTACGAATACGCCCAGCAATCTCTTTGGTAGCATCTTTTGTAAATGTCACAATCAGAATTTGTGATAAACAGAGGGGCTTAGTATCTAAGAGTAAGCGAAGGAAAACTTGCTCCATAGAAAAAGTTTTGCCACTACCAGCAGAAGCCTCAATAAAAAATTTGCCTCGCAAAGAAAGTGTCTTATCTAAACAGTTAAATATTTTCATAACTCTTGCAACTCTCTAAGAGACAGGTAAGCTTTGTTTGAACATATTCATACCATTTGCGATAGAAAAAGGGCAGTGGAGCCACTTGTGGAAAAATCTCTTTTAGCCATTGTAAATTGCTACCAAAATCAATCTGGGACGAGCGAACCATATCACACCATTGGTCTTCTTGATCAGTCAGAAAAAATTTCATCCATTTGGGGTGCAGGGGAGAAATAACTTGGCTTGCTATTCTATAATAAAAGATATATTCGCGAAGAGCATTTTCCCAATCTATTGGAGGAACTTTCCATGTTTTTTTGTCTTCTAAGAAAATAACTTCAGGAACACAATGGCAATGTTTTTGAACAATAGACATAAAAAGTACAATTCTCGGCCATTCACGACAGAGATTTTGTAATTCTATTTTGCCTTGGCAAAGGAGCCCAGATGGCGAAACATTGTGCAATTCCCCTTTTAAGGTAATGTCACATATATCCTTATATATTGTAGAAGGAATAAACCACATATCTACCCATTGTATAGACTCCACGATGTCTGGATGTATATAGACCGAAAAAATGGGTTTGTTTACACAGCTAAGTTTTTCGTGAATCTTTTTTTCTTCTAATAAAATTGTTTGAGAAGCGAGATTCTTAAATGCACCACTGGGCAACTTTCCCAATACTTGTTGCAACTGCAATATGTGATCACTCGGATATCGAAATAAAGAATTCTTTATTATAAAACGGTCTAAATTTGATACAGTTAGGTGATATTGATCCAAAGCATATTCTGATTTCCAAAATATCCCAAACTTGACTTGAAAATAAATATAGATAGGATTTTTTGCGAGTCTAAATAAGTTTGCAATATGGAAATTTTGCGGGATAGAACCACTCCCTACAGTCTGAAAAGATTGATCAAATTCACACACAGATTTGTTCTCATAGTGTAATAAAAATACTTTTTCCTTAGCAGTAGGTAAAACCGTATGATGGTCTATAAAACACTGCTGGTAGCTATTTATTCCCATTGTAGCATCTAAATAATCAAATAATTCTGATATCAGATGAGAATATTCTCTTTCTTTTCCATCCAAAGGGTCAAATGCATTAAAAAAAAACAGCAATTTATCTTCTGCTTGATGGAGAATTTCTAAGAAACAAAAGCGATCTTGCGCTGTACATTGGGCGAGCATTATCTCATCTACTTTCAAATCATGCAGGGAGTTTTCTTGTTGTTTTTTCGGAAAACTGTCTGCATCAAATCCAAGTATACACAAAATTTTACTGGGAGTAATTTTGCCTTGCTGCAAAGAAGAAAAGCAGATTTTCCCGATTCTATTCGGGATCAACTCATATTCTCTAAGGACAGAACGGAGAAATTGACTAAATGAATTAAATGAGATAGGACTTGTTCGACAAGTGAGGGGCAGTTTATAAATATTACACAGGTGTTTTTTTAAATGAACTCCTGCATCACAGCTATCAAATTCCTCTATTAATAATGTATCTATCCATTGGAAGAGAAGGCTAACCCATCGCTCTATCTCCATTTCTTCCGTGTCCCTGCCACATATGTTTTGATAAATAGTGTTTACAATAGAATAAAAAACTCCTATCCATGGAGCTTTTGTAAAAGACAAATTACACGATGGAAAAAATTGATAGTCGACTTTTTCTTCAAAATTTTTATTTTGGCAATCAACGACCATACAAAATCCATAGAGAATGCGATCGAAAAAATATTCCCAGGTACCAGTGTCATCTAAATTGCTATCTTCTCTTCTAGTATTCAAAACTTTTGTTCGATGAGCTATATTAAAACCCCAAGAGACATTCATTTTTTCAACAAGTATAAAAAAATCTTCTATATCTCTTTCAGATAGAGCAAATTTCTTTTGCACTAAAGGTAGAGAAAGGAAGGTACGCACACTAGATATATCGAGAGAGGAGCCCACAAGTTGCAATATTTCAACAATTCCTCGCAATAATTCATTGATTTCTTCGTTATTTCCGTCTATCACATAAGGCAAATTACTATTTTTTTTTGAGAAAACAAAAGGTATTAAGGGGGCATAGGTAGCAATATTTGGTGCCACAACCATAATATCGCTAAGATCTAGTTTTGGATCGCTTTCAATAATTTTCCCAATCGTCCTGTATAAAATTTCGAGTTCTTGCATCATTGATATTGTTCTGTGTACTTGGATCGAATCATCACAACTGTTCATGCGATAGTCGATCTTTTCAAGATCACATGCATCTGCTACCAAAGTTTTTTGCAAATTGTGTAATAGTGTTTCTCCATTTTCTCTCGCAAAATCCTCTTTAATATCCCAATTTTTCTCGATGGCATAGTTAAGTAGGGTTTGTCCAAATTCTGCTAAATTGGAAAGAAAAGTATTTTCTGATTTTACATAACTATTTACAGCTAAAATATACTGTTCTGGGACTTTATGTTTCGTATAATGACGAGATAAATAAGAGGCTTTACGATCGCTGTGTAAATCTCCCCAGTATAATGAAGTCGGAGAAAATACATAAAAATAACACTGAAGTCCTATTACCTTACTTTCAAAAAACCTTAGTAACGTCTTGGAAATATAGGAACAGTGAAAAAAATGAATGTCTACGCGAAATGGAAGTGTAAAAATTCCTCGCTTTGCAAAAGTAGATGGAATTTCCCAATGAGACATAAGTCTCATAAATAACTCTTGCTGCCACTCGTTTTTTTTCAACCATTGCTCTAGTATCTCAAATTCCACATTGCCATAAAGCACGAATAAAGAAGCTAGATAGTTAGCTATTTTGTATAAACGAATAGAGGACGCTCGAGCGTCAAGGTACTTTTGTAATGGGAGAAATACCGGATCTTTTTGCTTCAGAGATCTTTTAATTTCTTGTTCAATATGCAACGTGAGTAGAGATATATTGGGAAATTTATACGAATTCTGCCCAACTATCGAAAATAAATACTCGGTTACCTGACATAATTGCAACCAATGGAATCCCATTGAAATGCCATATCTATCCATAAAAAAAGAGGTTAGGTACTCTTTTTGACGGCACTGGTCTGTAACAATAATTTTGCGAGAAATTTCTTTACTTCGATATATAGAGTTCCCAATTTCACGAGCTAGATAAGAAATTCGGTGGCTGAGAAAACAATTTGACATAATCATTATATAGTGAAATTTTGTGAATAAGTTCAATTGATTGCAAAAACGATAATTTCCCCCTATGATTTCTTTATTAAAAAAAAAAGGCTCTCGTTTTCACTCCATTTATTTTCTTAATATTACACAATTTCTCGGTGCATTAAACGACAATATTGTAAAATATCTAATTGTTTTTTTTCTCATTCAAGTCCAAGGAATCTCGAATACCAATACAATTCTCCTTTGGGTAGGAGTAATTTATGTAACCCCTTTTTTAATTTTTTCTCCTTTAGCCGGTCTTCTTGCAGATTTATTTAGCAAGCAGCGATTGATTGTATTATTAAAAATGAGTGAAATATTTATTACTCTTTTTGGATTCTTTACATTTCTTTGGTCAAATACTATAGCTTGTTACACATTTTTATTTCTCTTGTCTATACACAGTTCTATCTTCAGTCCTGCGAAATACAGTATTATTCCCGAACTCGTTTCTAAAAGCTCAATTCCCAAAGCAAATGGTATAATCAGTGCCTTTACCTACCTCGCTATTATCCTCGGAGGATTATTTGCATCCTTTATTACACAAGTTACGAGATATAATTTTACTTTATGTGCTTTGATTCCATTAACCATTGCTGTGCTTGGATTCATAGCAAGTTTAAAAATTTCTCCGACTCATTCCTCTAATTCTTCCGACAAAAATATTTTTCGATCCATAGTTTTTAGTGAAATATTTAAAACTCTACAAATGTGTCGAAAGAAAGAACACCTTATACTTGTTATGCTATCTAATGCTTTTTTTCTTTTCTTAGGTGCATTCTTTCAGTTAAATATTATTCTATTTAGCATTCAGTCGCTACATTTGAGCTCGATCGGAGGTGGGTACTTATTTCCCGTTACTGCGCTCGGAATTATGCTCGGCGCTTTTATAGCGGGAAAATTTCTTCAAAACCAAATAGAAATTGGACTCTCCTACCTGGCATTATTTGCATTATCTATTTTTTGTATATTATTGCCTTTGGCTATTTTTTCTTATATTTTTGTAATCGTTTTACTCTTCCTGATTGGATTTGCCGGGGGGTTATTCGTTGTACCCTTAGATTCGTTCATTCAAACAAATAGTCCAGAGGGACATTTGGGAAAAGTCGCTGCAAGTCTGAATTTCTTAAGCTTTTTTGGCGTTTTTATCGCTCCAATTCTCTTGTATTTTTTTAATAATAGTCTAGGCTTCACTGCGGCAAGTAGCTTTTTAATCATAGGAGTTATCACTGCAATTATTGCGATTACAATGATTTTGCAATCATTGCGAGAAGTTCTTCGGTTTATTGGAAAATTTTTTTTCTCAAAATATGCAAATTTTCCGAGTATTCCAGCAAATATTCCTGCTTGCTATATCGTTTACCCTCTTTCTTGGAAATCAGTTCTCTTTTTGTTGAGTAAAATTCCAGATGTACAATTATATTTAGTCGGACAAAGGTTTTCTCTTTTTCATTTGATTATCCCAAAAAATCATATTTTAGAGTGGAAAGATACCTCGTCAATGCCAAGTGGTGATTTATACAACAAAGTCAAACATAAAACTGGAAAACACCAATGTCTATTAATTTCAAAAACTAAACCCTTGATTATACAGACGCAATATACCAGCAAAATCGAACATGCCTTATTTCATATTCATCAATCAACAATCTCATTGTTATTCTTGCCTCACCCTTCCGACAGAAATCCACAGTAATAAACTGTGCAAAAAACCCTTACTTGAATTTAATTTACATTTTTTATATTATTTTTTTTCTTTTATTTCGTAAGATTATTTTATGCGTTTATTTTTTGTTAGCCTAATAAACAGTTGTATTTTTGCTACAATTATTTTTGCACAAAATGAACTTCCTCTCGAAAATACTCTTATAAATCCTAGCCTAACTCAGCCCACTCCAATCACTGATACCGATTGGAAAGAACTTAAAGCATGGATCAAACAACAGCAAATTAGCATTCGAGAAAAGGGAGGCATCCTCTCTTTTAGTGGAGACGTACGTACAGAACTACAAAGTACCCATGAAACAAAAAATGGTGTTAGACAACGCGGCTCCAGTAGATTTGCTCGAACATTTCCTACTCGTAATTTCGATATTGAAGTCAATTTAATGTTTGATTACAGAGCTGATCGGACATGGGCGCTAGTTAAAATCGAATTTGATAATACTGCAGGAATTTTTACCGGTACTTTCGATCGAGTACGGCTTGAGAAAGCTTACTTTGGGGCGAGATTACTTGAAAGCGAAAGTTATTCTGCAGATATAGAAATTGGTAGAAGATGTTTAATGGACGTTTATGATTCAAGGATTCAATTTGGATCTATCATGGACGGTTTAGTATTTAAATATGCAAATGCTTATGACAGGTTTGGCGATTTCTATATATATGGTGGCGGTTTTGTTACGAATCAACGTAGAAATCATTATGGCATAGCTGTTGAACTCGGTGTGCTAGATTTATGGGATTCCGGACTTTATGTTAAGTACTCTCTAATAGACTGGGACACAAAGGGATTTCACAGTGATGCTCGACACCGAATGTTTCGATTTACTATCTCCCAGGGACTCGTTGGGTATAAGTTTTCTCTTCCTCAATGTAGGAGACCTGTTATTATATATACAGCAGGTTTGCTCAATCATAAAGCGACAGATAAGCCTTTAGTTGTTAGGGATGGTTGCACTATCCTTAAAAAAATTGATCTTACAAATCATACAAAAGCGAATTGGGCTTATTACATGGGATTTTCAGTAGGGGAGCTCAGAAAACCGGGAGACTGGTCAATCGATGTAAATTATCAATGGGTTGCTGCCCAAGCAATACCTTCATTCGATGTCTCAGGAATTGGAAGAGGAAATGCCGAAAGAGTTGGTTTTTATACGATGGGTCTTAGAGGAGAGGGTGGTGCTAACACAAGAAAAAATGCAGTTGGATCTACCAATTATAAGGGACTTGCTGTTGATTTTCTTTATGTAATCACCAATAATCTCACAATGTCACAAAGTTATCGACAATCGATTAATTTAAATAAAACGATTGGTCCCGCGATGAAATACAAACAATATGAAATTGAATTTATCTATGCTTTTTAAGTTCAATAGATATTCTCTCTTTGCAGAGATGGCCGTCTTAATTGCTCTTCTCTAATAGAATTATCCATGAACCAAGAAATCTCAGTAATCTCTTCTTGTATGTGAGAAAAAATCGTTGTAAATTTCTCTAGAGTTCCATACACACTTAAACAAGATTTTTTTTCACCTGTTTCCATAAAAATCGATAAAAAATCAATGCCTTGCGCTACTTTATTTATTTTAAATGCGTCCATAAGTTCTGATCTAATATCAGAACTTCTAAAACTATGAAGATAAGGAATAGCAAGCTTAATATATTTGTCTATGTCGATCAAATTGTCTCTAAAAGTCTTTAGATATGTTGCACAAATATCACATTGAGAAAAATTAGTTGGTTGATGCGAGCTAGATCTCTTGGATAATGCTATAGATATACACTTGAGAATATTATTAATTTTTTTATGTAAGTCTGACATTTTTTTATAGATTCTATATCTCTATGTCTACCAATATTCTCCATTTCCTCTCGTAAATAAATTTGTGCATAATCTATTTGGTCAAGTTTCTTATGTAAAGCATCCATTTTATTTAACACTTGATTTATATTCGTAGAAACATTACGTATTTCATTAAATATTTTTTTCTCTAAAGAATTTATCTTATCTAAGATAATTGTTTGTGATTCATGAATTTTTTCTTTATGAAATATTTGACTCACCATAGCGTAGCTATCATTTATCATATTTTAAAAATTATTATAAACGTTGGACAGCAAAAAAGTCATGAGCAACTTTATAATTTTTTTTTATTATGTTAGAAAAAGAACTGCTTTGCTGACTATACTTTTCTTAAATATAATTTTTTCTATTTTGTTATTCTTGTCTTCCTAATATAATATTAATAAAAAAGTAATGTACTTATGCGTACGCTCCTTATGAAAATTTTCTACAATGAAGAAGCTATCGAGCTTGAAGAGGGCTCTTCAGCCAAAGATTTAGCCGAACATCTTAAACTCCGCGATCCGAGTGAAGCTATTACAGCTAAAATAAATGATAGACTTTGCGACTTATCTACAATCTTGAATGATGGAGACTACATTACATTTTATAACTTTGATTCGTCAATTGGAAAAGAAGTATTTTGGCATACATCAGCCCATGTGCTAGCCCAAGCTGTTATGCGACTATGGCCTGATGCTAAACCAACCATCGGCCCACCCATTGAAGCTGGATTCTATTATGACTTTGCAAATCTACAAATTTCAGAGGAGGATTTTGCAAAGATTGAATTAGAAATGCAAAAAATTATTCAAGAAAACTATTCGGTAACAAAATCTATTATAGAAAATACAGATTGTGCTTTAGAGCTTTTTAAAAATAACCCTTATAAAGGCGAACTTATTCATACATTTTCTCCTACAGAAACAATTACTACTTATCAGCAGGGCGAATACATTGACCTGTGCCGAGGACCTCATTTATTTTCTCTAGGAAAAATAAAAGCTTTAAAATTATTAAAAACATCTGGAGCTTACTGGAAAGGAGACTCAAGTAAAGAAATGCTAACTCGGATTTATGGCATCTCGTTTCCAAATCGTCTTTTATTAAAAGAATACTTGCATTATTTAGCAGAGGCAAAAAAACGAGATCATAGAGTTATTGGCGCGCAACTAGACTTATTCTCTTTCCATGAGGAGAGTCCAGCGATGCCCTTTATTCATCCTAAAGGTCTAACCATTTGGCAACATCTCATAGATCTACTGCGAGAACTAAATAAAAAATATGGATATGTAGAAATCCAAACTCCTCAAATCTTAAGTAAAGAACTATGGGAGTTGTCTGGTCACTGGGATTGTTATCGAGAACACATGTATATAACCGAAGTGGATGAGAGAAGTTTTGCAATTAAACCTATGAATTGTCCCGGGTGTATGATTTACTATCGCCAAAAAACCCATAGTCATCGAGAACTCCCTATGCGTATTGCAGAGTTTGGTTGTGTACATAGGCTTGAGCCATCTGGTGCATTAAATGGCTTATTTCGAGTACGGAGATTTCATCAAGATGACGCCCATCTCTTTATGAAACCAAGTGACATCAAACAGGAAATTTTCCATATTTTGGAATACTCTGATGAATTATACTCTATATTTGAATTAAAAAATTCTTTGGAACTTTCTACCAGGCCAGATAAATTTATTGGCACAGAACAAACTTGGGAAATGACTACTGCAAGCCTAAAAGAAGCCTTACAAGACTGGGGAAAACCTTTTGAAATTAAAGAGGGTGATGGAGCTTTTTATGGACCAAAAATTGATATGCACGTGCGCGATGCTTTGCAACGTTCTTGGCAATGTGGAACAATACAATTAGATATGTCATTGCCAGAAAAATTTGATCTTGTCTATCGAGATACAGATGGAAAAGAAAAACGACCCATTATGATTCACAGAGCAATTTTTGGATCGATCGAGAGATTTTTTGGCATTATTATAGAACATTATGCTGGTAAATTTCCTCTATGGTTAAGCCCCCTTCCTGTGCGTGTTCTTACCGTAGCAGATCGCCATATCACTTATGCAAAAAAAATCCAAAAAATATTAGAGGCAGAATCTTTTATAGTGGATATTGATGATAGCGGAGAATCAGTGAGTAAAAAGGTTCGCAATGCGCAATTGCAACAAATTAACTATATGATAATTATTGGGGATGCCGAAGAAGAAAGCGGATCGATCTCTCTACGTAGTCGAGATAATAGGAAGCATGGGCCACTACAGCTCGATACATTTATAAAAACAATAATAGAAGAGAGGAAAAAACGATTGCCGACATCTCTCTTTATATAGAAGGAGTAGAATAAGATGCATATCATTACAGTCAGTAGTTTTAAAGGGGGGACTGCCAAAACCTCTACTTTGCTCCATGTAGGAGCAGCTCTGGCGAAATTTCATCGACAAAAAGTACTCGTTATCGATTTTGACGCTCAAGCAAATCTCACTACGGGACTCGGATTTGATCCAGATCATTACGATAGTTTAGCTCCTGTTCTGCAAAACGAAAAGACGGTAAGCGATGTTATTATTCACACTTCTGTCCCCAATCTCGATTTGATTCCAGCTGATAGTTATTTAGAAAGAGTAGAGGTGACTGGGACGCTCGCATCCGACAGATATTCTCATGAACGTCTTCAGAAGCTTACACAGAGACTAAATTATGACTTTATCCTTATCGATACCCCTCCCTCGCTCTGTTGGCTAACGGAATCTGCTCTCATTGCCTCTAATCATTGCTTAATATGTGCTACTCCAGAATTCTATAGCATCAAAGGTTTGAGCAGACTCTCTATTTTTCTATCACAAATTGCAACGAGACATCCCTTTGATATTTTAGGAGTTGCTCTCTCTTTTTGGAACGTGCGTGGAAAAAATAATGAAGCATTTCTCGCCTCCATTCAAAAGTCTTTTCCAGATAAAATCTTACAAACGAAAATTCGTCGTGACATTGCCGTATCCGTAGCCTCGATTCAGGGAAAACCCGTATTTGATATCCCAACAAATAGCAGAGCTGCCGAGGACTATAAATCTCTTACAAATGAACTATTTTCTAAATGTAAAACGACTGTACATTTATCTTCTATTGATTCAAAATAAAATTGCATTTTACAGCGAAATTCAATTTATAATGATATTGAGAATGTTAGGAGATTTAGCAGTGAATAAAAATATCGTCGAAACAACCCATCATCAAACTTTTGAGTCCATTAAACAAGAAGAAAATGGTTGCGAATTTTGGAGTGCTCGGAAGCTATCTAAGATTTTAGAATATTTTGAACATAGAAATTTCCTTCCCGTTATTGATAAGGCTAAAGAAGCATGTAAAATTAGTGGCCATATTGTTGCCGATCATTTCGTTGATGTGCACGAGATGATCGAAATAGGAAAAGGAGGGCAAAGACAATTTTCCGATATAAGGCTATCACGCTATGGTTGCTATTTAATTGTACAAAATGGAGATCCATCAAAACCGATTGTTGCTAATGGACAAACTTATTTTGCTATACAAACTCGTCGGCAAGAATTAGCAAATGACAGAGCTTTCCAGGATTTAGAAGAAGATGAGAAACGTCTCTTCTTAAGAAATGAACTTCGTAGCCATAATAAAATCCTCGCTGCAACAGCATACCGAGCTGGAGTACATACACCTCTCGATTTTGTTATCTTTCAAGATCACGGATACAAGGGTCTCTATGGTGGCGAAGGTGCAAAACTGCAAAAAGGGCAAGAAATACTAGATTATATGGGAAGCACAGAGACTGCTGCGAATTATTTTAGAGTCACACAAACCGAAGAAAAACTCCGACGAGATAAAATCCAAGGAAAGAGTAAAGCTAATCAAACTCATTTTGATGTTGGTGAAAAGGTTCGTAAAACTATCGAAGAATTAGGAGGTACTATGCCTGAAAAACTACCTATTGTTAGAAAAAGTATTAAACAATTAGAAAAAGAGAAAAACAAACCTTCAATCGAAAATACTGAAATCAATGCCATCTTGCAAAGTCGACTCGAACCATCGAGTAATACGAAAGTATCTCGATTAGCAAGTCAGTCTGTTGACGGAGATTTATCGAGCTTTTCAGGTGTATTTCAAACCATACCACTGACTGACATAGAAAAAGACCAGATTGAAAATCTGCTGCATCACTACGGAGACTCCCAAACGCAGCAGATCGATAAGGATTTAGAGGAACTCTCACAGATTACTTGCGAATTAAAAGCCATTCATAATCAATCTATACTACTACATGGAGAGAGAATCAAAAAAGCGCAAATTCTCTTAAAAACCTATAAAGACGGGGCTTTTTCTTCTTGGCTCGTAGCTGTATATGGGAATCGACAAACTCCCTATAATTTTCTACAATACTATGAACTATATATTGTCCTTTCTTCAGATTTACAGAAAAAGATCGTCTCTATTCCAAGGCAAGCCATCTATACCTTAGCTAGTCGTAAGGGAAGTCTACAACAAAAGAAACAAATTGTAGAACAATTCTCTGGGGAATCGAAAGAGGCATTAATTCATAGAATTCGAAAGACATTTCCACTCAAACAATCCGATAAAAGAACAAAGAATGCATATAATTCTATATATGCTCAGCTCATTAAAATACGCGAACAATTATATGAGCAAACTACTCCTCTCTCCATAAAAGAAAAAAAATCTTTAGGAGCATTGTTACAAAAAATTTCTCATTTTTTTTATTTTCAATAAAATTAAAATTTTTTTATAGTATTTAAGAATATTGCTTTTATAGGAGGTCAACTTTGCAATCAATTATTACCAGTCTCTATATTGCTTTCGCAGTTGTAACTATTGGATTAGCTATACCAGTGGAAGCTTCTGATCGCAATCCTAAATCGAATGAAACGTCCACAAAACCATCTTCTAGTCAGTCGAGTTCAATGAGTTCATACTTACCTAAAGAGGAACCTACACAAAGACCAGGAATAAGATTCTCTGAAAGATAGATTAATTGAATATATTCACTTAGCGAAGAAAGAAATTTGCCAGGTGAATATATTCGTACATGATGTTCTTTAAGTAGATATTGAGGCTAAAGAAGTTAATTCCTGTGTAATCTTCTGCTGCAGGTCATTGCTTGCAATCGTTAATGGAAGTCTAACTTTTGGTGTACAAAGTCCAAGTTGACTCATTGCATATTTAATGCCTATTGGATTCGATTCTAGAAAAACAGTTTGAATAAGTGGCAATAATCTCTCATATTCCCCCTCTATTTTAGCCTCTTCTTTTCTGATTAAAGCGTGTACAATTTTATTCCAAATAGACGGAAATAAATTCGCCATCACCGAGATTGAACCTGCAGCTCCAATTGTAAAACAAGAAAGAAGAATATCGTCATCTCCACAAAGGATAGGAATTTCAATTTCTTGTTGTAATTGTTGAACAAACGATAAATCCCCTGAAGACTCTTTCAAAGCTACAATTGCCTTAGTTTCTATAATTGTTTTCCAATCCTCTACTGATAAAAATTTTCCAGTTCTACCCGGATGGTGATACCCGATAATAGGAAGTCCAAGGTCTGCAACAGCTCTATAATGACGTAAACACCCCTCAGCTGTCGGACGATTATAGTAGGGCACTACCACTAAAGCTGCTGATACCCCCATAGATTGGACTATTTTTGTAAAAGTGACTGTCTCTGCAGTATTATTAGTTCCTGTTCCTACTATTACGGGAATTCTCTCATTTACCTCTTCAAGAATTATATCCACCACTCTAAGTTGCTCTTCGTGGGAAAGAGTAAATTTTTCACCTGTACTTCCCAAGCAAACGATACCATCGCTTTTCTCATCTATGTGCATGTTAACCATTTTACGCAAAGCTAGAATATCAATTTGACCATGCTCGGTAAACGGCGTAATTAAAGCGACAAAAGATCCCTTCATATTCATACTTCCTCCTTACAAATTATATGTTAATATTCTTCTTTTTTAATTCTGAGAGCCAAAAAAACAGCAGATAAAGAGAATAAGGCAGCAATTAGATAATTTATACTCGGACTGAGAAATAAAAGTGTCCCACCAATCAATGGAGCGAGGAGAGTTGCGAGAGACTGCACAGACTGCGTAACTCCCAGCATTTTTCCCTGCATGTTTTCCCCTGCAATATGAGAAATAGCTACAATACAAGTAGGCCAAATGATACCTGCAAAACTCACTGTAAATCCAACAATTAAAACTAAGTCCCAGACATGACTAGCAAAGCCAACACATAGAGACAATAGACCCATTGAGGTCAGTGATAATAATAGAATATTTTTCGTAGAGAGAAATTTTCGTTCTAATTGAAAAAATACACCTGATCCTATAATCCAAAATACTCCCATAAGGGATATCAAATTACCAATTTGAGAATTTGTCATATTAAATCTCTGAAGCAGATAGGCAGGTGTAAATTGATATATGAGATTCCATCCAAAAAAATATAAGAATAAGATAGAGTAAATTATAGAGATATTCTTTCTTCGAAAGACCTCTAAAGTATTCTCTAATTTCCAACCAGATAAAGAAAGCTTCTTGGTAACCGGCAGAGTTTCTTTAAATAAGAAAGGGATACATAATGCGTTAATAAGCGATAGAATTCCGCCTATCCACATAGGAAGATCAAAAGACGCCCAAGAATATTCCGTTACATCAGAAAATTTACCCCCTACAAACGGTCCTAAAATAAAAATCAATCCTGCAAACATAGACCCAATGCTTAAATAGCGACCCCGTACGCCACTACCTCCAGTAATATCGGCAAGTGCCGCCAAGCATACAGTAAAATTACTCGCCCCAATTCCTGTAACTAACCGACCGACCAAAATGATAGAGAAAATTCGTATTCCAATGCCAATGGCACATAGAAAATATCCAATAGCAGTTAGCAAAATTGTAAAAAAAAAACCCGTTTCCTACCTATACAATCTGCGATTTGTCCGCAAATAGGAGAAAAGATCAATTGAGCTAGAGGAAAGATACTTAAACAGATCCCAAGAAAGACATTTTTCGCAAAAGGTGAGTATCCCGCTGCAAATAAGCCGCGTTCTGGGTCTAAAAATAGTGGGGTTAGTATAGGGAAAATAATGGTTGCGCTTAAGGCATCTAACGCAAATGTGAGAAAAATAGCAAACAAAGTTCGTTTATTATTTCTCAAAAATTTCACATTCCCTCAAATTCTATTATTTATCTATACCCCCAACATATAGGGTCTCGACCCCATTTTTTTAAATAGAAATTCGCTTGCGAGAAGTGTCTACATCCGAAAAATTTCGTGGCGGAAAAGGGAGATGGGTGCGCCGAGTGTAAAACTAAGTGAGGATGAGAACGCTGGGATAAAATTCTTGTGCATTTCTCTTTAGCAGAGGCGCCCCAGAGAATAAAGACAAGAGGGTCTTCCCTTTGTACCAGGGCATCGATTACGGCATCTGTAAATGTTTCCCACCCTTTGCCATAGTGAGACTTAGGCAATCCTGCTTGAACGGTAAGGGTTGCATTTAATAATAAAACCCCCTGCTTTGCCCATGGAATCAAACAGCCCGTGGTCGGCGGTTTTATTTGTAAATCAGTTGCTAATTCTTGATATATATTCCTAAGGGATGGAGGAATAGCTATATTTTTAGGTACGCTAAAGGAAAGTCCATGTGCTTGACCAGGACCATGGTAGGGATCCTGACCCATGATAATAACTTTCACATTTTCCCATGGAGTCTGAGAAAAAGCGTGAAATACTAAATCCTCTGCTGGGTATATAATTTTGCCAAGCCGCTTTTCTTCTTCCAGAAATTTTTTTAGATCTTGTATGTAAGGTTTTCGAATTTCGTTCTCTAATTTGTCATACCAACTGCGATGCATTTTCATAGATGAAGTAGGCTCCTTTTACGATTGACAAAAACTGGTTTATCCTTCTAACTTTCCTAGAAAATGTTCTCATTTTTTGTTCTTTTTTTCACAGTATAATTCTTATGTTTTCTGGATGTGGCGCAGCATGGCTAGCGCACTAGCATGGGGTGTTAGGGGTCGGAGGTTCGAATCCTCCCATCCAGATTTATCATTTATTAATTCAAAAAATCGAAGGAATTACAAGTTATAATCACCTAAAATCAGTAATTTTTATGCCAAAAGTGTAAAGTTTTGATTTTTTTTTATGTGGGAAACTTGTTCATAACCTGTTCATAGACTGTTCACAGCTGTTCATAACTTGTTCATAAGTACCATACAAGAAATAGTTTTAAACAATTTGCCCAAGTTATGAACAGTCTATGAACAATTGCCTTGTCTATGAAAAAGGGCACTTATGAACAGATCCACATTGTATAAAGACAAAGAAGATATAATATATATATTCTTCTTCTTAATTTAATATGGTTTTTGTAGGGGGATTGACCTTTAGTAAATTTTCTCTACAATGTTTTGGGTATGGATGATGACTGTTTTAAACCCGATATTTTTTTCTCTACCCAGCACTCTGAGCATAAAGAGCTATTTGAAATTGACCAACCAGTTTGGAATAGCCTAATCAAACTGCCAAAATATTTTACAACCCTAAGGCTTGGTATCCAATATGTGGCGTTACCAAAGTCGTGTTACCTCATAAATCCATCACTCATTTTTATCGGTAAAAATACGCGCGTTGATCCAGGAGTCTACATTGAAGGACCTTGCTATATCGGAGAAAATTGTGAGATTCGTCATGGGGCATGTCTTAGAGCACACAGTTTGATCGGCAATAATTGTATTGTCGGACATTGCAGTGAAGTCAAGTCATCTATTTTGTTTGATGATGCCAAAATACCGCATTTTAATTATGTAGGCGATTCCGTCTTAGGAAATAATGTTCATTTGGGTGCTGGCGTTATTTTAGCCAATTGTCGTTTGGATTACCAAAAAATAGATGTCATTGTGCAAGGACAGCGTAAACCCAGTCATTTAAGTAAATTTGGGGCGATCATTGGAGATGGATCTAGTTTAGGGTGTAACTCGGTAGTGAATCCAGGTGTTTTGCTTGCAAAAAACTTTACTTGTTATCCAGGTACTATCGTTAGACATTCACTCGTACCTAGTGAGGTTATTTTATGAATTGCATGGATGAAATAGATAGGCTTAAAAATAGTTTTGAGATTGCACTACAAAAAGATATCCAAAGTTGGAAAGAAGAGAATGCTTTGCGAGATGCCTGCAAGTACTCTTTACTTAGCGGTGGGAAGCGAGTTAGACCCCTTTGCACTCTGTCTATTGCTCAAGCTATATCGCCTGGATTAGATGCTTTAGAAGCCGCTCTTGCCATTGAGTACATGCATACAGCATCGCTAATTATTGATGATCTCCCTTGTATGGATAACGATGATTATCGAAGAGGGGTGCCAAGTGTCCATAAAGTATTTGGAGAGACTACTGCACTTCTAGCTTCTTACGCTTTAATAAATTTATCTTATGAAAAAATATATCGAGCTACATGCAATTTAGAAAACGGTCAAATAGTATCACCTCTAAACGCACGGGAAGCTGGATTACTCGCCCTTAGAGAGGCATCCTATGCTTCGGGCTTACATGGCGCGACAGGTGGACAATTTTTAGATCTTTTTTCAAAAAATAAAGATCTGGCAATGGTTAAAGAAATATTTCATAAAAAAACAGTCACTTTGTTTGAAGCTTCCTTTTTGTTTGGCTGGCTCTTTGGTGGAGGACAATGTGCAGCTGTAGATCAGATTAAAGAAATTGCAAGTCATTTTGGAATGGCGTTTCAAATTGCTGATGATTTACAAGACCAAGAGCAAGATAGAGAGAAAAAAGAGAGCGTAAATGTTGCTTTGTTAGTGGGTCTTGAAACGACACATGCATTATACAATAAAGAAATACAACTTCTACAAACAAAGAGTAGTCTACTCCCTATTCCACTCGATCTAGAGCCACTGCTCCATTATAAATTTGGCGAAGGGCTGTATAGTTCTAATAATGCTGTAGTTTAGACTATTTAAACTACAGCGAGTTACATCATTCTGCAACAGATGTGGCTAAAGGTTTTGATTCGCCACCAACTTCAAGTAATAGAGGATTTTTCTCAAAAGAAAGTTCAAAAACTTTATCTTCAATTTCTTTTACCAGTACTGGATTCTTTTTTAGCTCTTCTCGACAAGTTTCTTTTCCCTGTCCAAACCGATGTTCTTTATAACTAAACCAAGTACCTTTCTTTTCAATCACTCCAAGGGTTACGCCCATATCGATTAATGAACCAAGTTTAGATATTCCTTCATTGAACAAAATATCAAATTCGGCTGTTCGGAAGGGAGGGGCCAGTTTATTCTTTACAACTTTTACTCTTACTCGATTTCCAATATCATCTTCCGATGATTTAATAGAAGCAATCCGTCTAATTTCGAGACGCAACGAAGCATAAAACTTAAGAGCTCGGCCACCCGTTGTCGTTTCAGGATTTCCATAAGAGATCCCAATTTTCTCTCGGACCTGATTAATAAACACAAGTGCCGTGTTGCTCTTTGAGATCGTAGCGTTTAATTTTCGGAGTGCTTGCGACATCATACGTGCTTGCAATCCTACTTGTGGGTCGCCAATTTCTCCTTCGAGTTCAGTTCTCGGAACAAGTGCTGCGACGGAGTCGACAACAATTAAATCTACAGCGTTAGATCTCGCAAGCATTTCTGCAATATTTAACGCATCTTCTCCGCAATCTGGCTGTGATATCATAAGCTCTTCTAAGTTGACTCCAATACGTGCGGTGTAAGCGGGATCCAAAGCATGTTCTGCATCGATGTAAGCAACTGTTCCATTTTGTTTTTGACAATTTGCAGTAATATGATTAGCAAGTGTAGTTTTTCCCGATGCTTCAGGGCCATAAATTTCTGTGATTCGACCTCGAGGAATCCCGCCAATTCCAGTTGCAATATCCAAAGCAATAGTGCCAGTTGGGATCATACTTACTTTTCTACGCTTGGAATGTTTTCCAAGTGTCATGATAGTTCCTTCGCCAAATTGTTTTTCTAAATGTGCAAAAACATGTTCCAAAGCTTTTTTCTTTGCGGCATCTTGTGGTGTTGTCATACTTCCTCCTAAAATGAATTTCCCACATAATGGCAAAAAAATGGCTATTTTAATAGTTAGAATATAATTTGAACTAGGATTGAGTATGTATATAGCAGGAGACATCGGTGGCACAAAAACACATTTACTAATGTATAGGAAGAGGGATGGCACAGACGAAATTTTGCGAGAACAAGTTTTTAACAGCCAAGAATATTCAAGTTTCTATCATGTTCTACAACAATTTCTCATGGGTATTTCTGAAATAATTCAATTGGTTTGTTTGGGTGTAGCAGGACCTATAAAAAATAATAGCTGCAAAACCACAAATTTACCTTGGTATATAGATGGCAAAGAACTTACGAGCCGATTTTCTTTTGCTCAGGTAATTTTACTAAATGATTTAGAAGCGAGCGTTTTTGGAGTGCAATTATTATCCGATAAAGATTTTGTAGTTATCAATCCAGGAAAAGTCATAACAAAAGGGCTTCAAGCAATAATTTCTGTCGGAACTGGTCTTGGAGAAGTTGGAATGATTACACTCGATGATACCGTTCTCTCTATTCCAAGTGAAGGGGGACACGTGGATTTTTCTCCTCGAAATGATCTAGAAATTTCCTTGCTATCGTATATGCTCAAAAAATTTGATCATGTTTCTTATGAAAGAGTACTATCTGGAATAGGATTGCTTAATTTATTTCAATTTTTTATTGATGTGAAAGGAGAGGTTCCTAATCCAGATGTACAATCTGAATTGCAAACACAAAAAACTGGACAAGTGATTATAGAATCAGCATTACAAAATATTTGTCCTGTTTCTGTAAAAACTTTAGATTTATTCCTCTCTTTGTATGGAGCAGAAGCGGGCAATCTCGCGTTAAAATACTTATCTTATGGAGGTATTTTTCTCGGAGGTGGAATTCCTCCGAGACTTATTAAAAAGTTGCAAGATGGAACTTTCATGCAAGCATTTACACATAAAGGCAGATTTTCAGAATTATTATCAGAAATACCAGTAAAGATTATTTGTAACGATAAAACAGTTCTACTAGGAGCTAAATTTACCATTATGCAACACAAATCTTTGAGTTAGAAAATAGCTCCAAAACTCAGATAAAAAATTTATAATATCAAATATTTAAAGAAAAAATTTGATTTTATTTTTTTCTTTAATTAAATTTTATTTAAATTTATACGTTAAGGACTTTATAGGTTTATCAAAAAAGTCCTAAAAAGTTACTGAAAGATCAATCAAAGGGGTTAAAACAATGAAGAGAAGTGTGATTACAAAATTGTGTCTATCACTTGCTTTGGGAACACCGATTATAGCATCTGCAGCAGCAGATTCAGATTCTCGTTTTGGTGAATTACAGAGACGGTTAGATCAGATTTATTTTATAAGTCCAAATGGAACTTGCGGAGCCACAACAGCTATAGCACGTCCGATTCTTGAAAGCGATTGCAGTCAATGTTGCACCAACTGGTTTTTACAAATCTCTATTTTATATTGGAATGCAAAGGTTAATGGAACCGACTTCGCTTATTCTATAGCCAATAGTAGTGGACAATTTCCAATTAATGGAAGATTGAAAGAAGTAGAATTCGATTGGGATTGGGGATTGAGAATCGGTCTTGGTTATAATTTTCCTCATGATGGTTGGGATGCTTTTCTTGGATATACTTGGTTTGATACGCATGCCTCCAAACGAAGTTCTGCAGCAAGAAACAATGCAATTATCCCTGATCAAGGAAACTCTTCGATTACAAATTTACCCGATGGATATTTTGCATATAGCACCAGAGCTAAATCCCAATTTGATCTTGTTTTAAATGCTTTAGATTTAGAACTGGGTCGTTATTACTATGTTAGTGAACATCTAGCTATAAGACCTCAAATGGGAGCAAAAGCTACATGGATTAAACTACAACAAGGAATTAACTATACCGGAGGTGTAATAGGCGCAGCTAACGAACCCACTGGTCTTGATGTAAATACAGTTCACGTAAAGGGAAGAAACGAATTTTTCGGCTTAGGGGTTCGAACTGGTATTTATAGTAATTGGCATATTTGTCAAAATTTTAGTTTATTTGGTAATATAAATGCTGCATTATTGTATGGAAACTTTGATGTGATTCATAAAAATGATTACAGCCGGTTAAAATGTTTAAATACTATTAAGCTTGTAGATAAATTCCATGCTTTTATTCCAAATATGGAATTTCAATTAGGTATACAATTCGATAATTATTTCAATGATGATAAGAACCATATTCGGTTTCAGATTAATTTAGATAGCCAATATTTCTGGAGAATTAATCAATTGCTACGAGCCAATCAAAATCTTAGTTTAATTAGTCCTGTAGCAAATTATAGCCACATTTCAGAAGATTTGGGACTACATGGAATAACAGCTGCACTAAGGTTAGACTTTTAAAGTTATAAATGGCTAAAGATTTTAGTTAAAGGTAAAATATATGAAAATAAAACTATTAATTCCAAGTATTATGTTTTGTTTGACAACATTGTTTGCAGATAGACTTGTCGAACTTGAAAGCCAAATGGAGCAACTTAGAATTGTGACTCCAAATGAAACCTGTGGAGCAACTACAGCGCTTGCGCGTCCAATTTTAGATCCAGAATGCGGATGTTGCGGTGCTAATGTCTATGTTTCAGCATCAATATTGTATTGGCATCCAAAGATATCAGGTACCGAATTTGCATGTGGAGTCATTAATTTTAACCCAACTACTATTGTTCCAATTAAAGGTTGTCTCAAATCAATTGATTTTCGTTGGGATTGGGGATTCAAAACGGGTATCGGTTATAATTTTCCTTATGATGGTTGGGATATTTTTTTAGAATATACTCGCTTTGTATCTCGTGGGTGTCAATCTACTTGTAGCGGAACTAACAACTCTGTAATAGCTTTGAAGGGATTACCTAGTATTGCAAATGAAGAAACAGATTCCTCCGCTTTTTTAGTTGCCAAAAAAGCTAATTCCCATTTTTGTATTGGGCTAAATGCTTTACAATTTGAACTAGGTAGAGCTTTCTATATAAGTGAGTACTTAGCCTTACATCCAAAAATAGGGGTAAAAGCTGCTTGGATTGGATTAGGACAACAAAGTCGATATGGGACGATTGCAGGGAATTTTGTATCTGTTAAAGATTGTAGTCGTTTTTCAGGAGCAGGCCCCCACTTTGGATTGGGAACGGAATGGCATTTCTGTGGTAAGTTTTACCTTTACGGAGATATTTGTGGGTCTTTAATGTATGGAAAATTTAATGTACATCATAAAGAGAGATTTAGTTTAACTCCCTGTAGTAATCTCATTGGAATATGTCAAATACGCCATTCTTTAATTTCTTCTGTAGGTACTCTTCTTGGACTTGGTTATAGCACGTACTGCAGTTGTGATGACAATATGCATATTATGTTGCGTTTTGGATTTGACGCACAATATATTTGGCGTATAAATCAAATGTTGGAAGTTAAAGATGTAACGGCTCTTCGTTTTGGAAGAATTTCTGAAGATCTAAGTATTCACGGTTTTACTTTTGACATAAAACTCGATTTCTAACCATGTACTTTTACATATAAAATCATTTAGGGTAGAGATAACTCTCTACCCGTTAATATTATGAAGCAAAATACGCGTTATATTTATATACAATAATTATTTAAAATTTTGAATTATGTTAATAATACTATGGCAGTCTATTCTGTGATGAAAGATTGTAATGAGTTTTCAGGAGCAGATTCTTACTTTGCCCTTCAAACACGGTGGTATTTTTGCAACAGTTTTTATTTATATGGAGATGTTTCTCGATCGCTACTCTATGGATTATTTAAAACCGATCAAAGAGATAAGATAGACACTTACTCAGCCTAAGAATCATATATATCAGTTACGACGCATATTTGTTCCGCCTATACAAATGGGAGTTGGAGGTGCTTACAATACATCTTATAATTGCGATAAAATGCACCTCATTCTGAGATTAGCATTGATGCAGAACATATTTGGCGGGCCAATGAAATATTAGAAACTCGCGATATTACTTTAAATTATAGAAAACTTTCTATTCATTTTTTATTTTTTAAAAATATTTTTTCAATGCAATTTCTCTTATGCAAGAGATTTTAGGAGAGAATCTTCAAAATGTTTGTCTCCGAAATTTTCTTATTAATTTTGTAAGATAAAAAAAAAGCTTTTAAATATTTCTTACATCCTTTAATTAGTCTAATTAAGTAACTCAGTAAAAGTTGTGGAGCATTTATTTAGCTTGATATTGCTTTACAAAAATTAGGTGTGGAGGATTTTATTTATGCAAATGAAAGCTGTAAAGATACTATTGGGCTCAGCATTGTTGAGTCAAGGAATCTTTGCCGAATTACGGCTTAGTGATCTAAATAGGCAGATGCAACAAGTTCGAATTGTGACTCCAAATGAAACTTGTGGAGCTACAACCGCACTTGCTAGACCAATACTCGATGAATGTGATGGTTGTTGTGGAAATAACTGGTGGGCAGAAATTGGTGCTCTGTATTTACACCCAAAAGTAGCCGGAACAGAATATGCCTATATTGCTGATAGTGTAACATCACCCTGCGGTGGTTCAAATTGTTCTCCTATTCGATATGTCGATTTTAAGTGGGATTGGGGACTTAAAGTGGGAATTGGATATAATTTTCAACACGATGGTTGGGATTCTTCTTTGCGGTATAAATGGTATGAAACAGGCAGTTCTAGCAACACAACAGTGCATGCAACAACTCTTCAATCTGTTATACCTTTAAAAGGCTTTCCAACAATAGGAGACATTACAGATGTGTTGACAAAGTCATCTCGCTCTCACTCTAGATTCAAATTAAAATATAATGTAATTGAATTAGAACTCGGAAGAGACTATTACGTCAGTAGACACTTATCTACTCATCCTCATTTTGGATTAAAGGCTGGGTTCTTTACATTACAACAAAGCTCTAAATATATCGGAGGCGATATTGGGTGTAATTTATACTCCGTATACGATTGTTCAAAATATTGGGGATTTGGACCCATGGTTGGATGGGATAATAATTTTCATGTCTGTAGAGGTTTTAGTTTATTTGCCAATTTTGCTGCTAGTTTAGTGTATGGTCAATTTAAAGTGAATCATACAGAAACTTATAGCATAGGTGTTAATCAAAGACCTGGAATCTGTACAAATCATCATTCATTTATTCCAGAACTAGAAATGTTTTTTGCTATACAGTATGATAGATATTTTTGGGATGATATGCAGCATTTTCGACTTCGCTTTGGATTCGAAGCGGAATACTGGTTCCGTATCAATCAAATGGTAAAATCAGAGACAATCACTACGTCCGGAACCGGGGCAATATTCCAAGCAGTAGAGCGTTATAGTTTTTTAAGAACAGATATGAGCCTCCATGGACTTATATTAGAGGCGCGTTTAGACTTTTAAATTAGGTGGACTGCAAGGAAAGTGATAATAAAAACATAGTGCTGACTATAAGGAGGGGATATAAATACAAAATATCGAGCCGTTGACTATAGAGATTCTTTAAGTCTGCACTGTGTTTTGAGATGGAATATCAATTCTATTTTTTCAATAAAATGAAGTTTGAAATATTTTATAATCATATAATTTGAAAATATAGAAATGATACGAATACATTAATAATAAAAAGAATTATTTCAAAAAACACTGAGGTGGTAAATGAATATAATAAAGAAAGGTATAACCATGTTGGCCTTGGCTACCTTAAGTCATACTATCTTTGCAGCTGGCATTGATGACCGCATGGAAGAAATAGGTAAAAAAATAGATCGGATATATATAACAACTCCAAACGGTACGTGTGGAGCTTACACTGCATCTGCTCGTCCTACTCTAAATAGTTGTGGCCAATGTTGTGGATACAATTGGAATATAGGTGCATCTCTCTTGTACTGGCAAGGAGGTACATGCGGCACCGATTATGCGTATGGAAAACAAAATCCCGTCCTTGAATTTCCCGTTAAAGGGGACATAAAAGATGTGCATTCTAAGTGGAATTGGGGTTATAAAGTAATGCTTGGATGTAACATTAATCATGATGGTTGGGAATCAAATTTATGCTATAGTGATTTTGCTAGTGCAGGCTCTAATGTAGTAGCCTCTGGATGTAACGACAATGTCATTCCTTTAGTCGGAGCTTATAACATAACTATTCCCAATGATGGAGCTATATTTCTATTTTGTTCTGAAGCAAAATCGCAAAGTGAGTTGCACTTTCGGGCACTCTGTTGGGATTTAGCGCGAGATTTTTTTGTTAGTGATTGTTTAGCCATTCGTCATTTCACGGCACTTGAAGCTGCTTGGATTACTACGAGACAAAGCACTCGTTATACCGGTGGAGATCCGATTGCGACAACATTTGGCCTTGGGGATGATTTAGTGCATGTCAAGGAAAGTTGTTCTTTCAAGGGACTTGGTCCAGTTATGGGGTTTGGAGCTAACTGGTATATTGGTAGAGGAGTGAGTCTTTATAATGAATTTGGTATAGGAATGCTTTATGGAAAATTCCAAATTAGTCATTCAGAAAGATATAGTCCAAATAATTTATCCAGAATAAAATTAAAAAATGATTGTCATAAGTTTTGTCCGATGGCGAAGTATATGCTCGGTATTGCGCGCAAGTGCTATTTTAATGATGACCAAAACCATTTAATGGTAAGAATTGGGTTCGAATCACAATACTGGTGGAGAGTAAACCAAGTAGTTCGCGTAGTTGATGTAGCAGCTGGAGCGACTACTTCACCCATAGTTAAATTTTTACGACAGGGATTAGACTTTAGTTTAATGGGTCTCACAGTGGACATTCGTCTTGATTTTTAAGAAAGAAATTATTGATTTTGCAAAAAGGGAAAAAGAAATTTTTGCCTTTTTGCTTTTTTTAATCTTTTAATATTTTTAAAGTTACAAAAAATTATCGTTATATTGATAATTAAAAAGAATGTTATTTTGATTTAGATTTTTATGATACTGTCATAAGTATATTCACTGATCTTTTGTATACAATCAGGTATGGATTGCGATCGCTGTAGTTGTCGATAGAGCTCTTTTTTTTTCGAGTCTTTTCTTAAATACCAAGCACCAATTTTCCTGACTTCTGTCAAAGCTTTTTCCGGAGGCATATAAGCTCTTATGTATTCTAAATGTTGTAGGAGTGTTTGCTTCATTTCTTGTTCTGTAATAGAATAGTTTGTGCCTTGTATATAAGACTCGATCTCTTTGATAAGCCAAGGAGCTCCTAACGTCCCCCTAGCAAGTAGAATCCCGTCACAATTAGTTTCTTTAAATAAATTGTAACTACTTGTGCCGCAGAATGCATCTCCGTTACCAATGACTTTAATAGAGTGTGCAACCTCTTTGGATTGCTTAATATATTTCCAATCTGCAGGTCCTTTATAACCTTGTTCTCGCGTTCTTCCATGAATGAAGATAGCTTTTGCACCAGCCTGTTCTGCTATACGTGTAATTTCTGCCGCTACAATAGAATTGTAGTCCCATCCTATGCGTATTTTTACGGTAACTGGAATGTTTACAGCAGCTACCATAGCAGATAGGATTTCTCCTATTAATGTTAAATTCTTAAGTAACCCGGATCCGCTGCCATCTTTTGTCACTTTGTCAACAGGACATCCACAATTGAGATCGATTACATCAAAACCAAGATCTTCTAAGATGCGCGCAGAATGGCGTGCAAGATCCGATCTGCTGCCACAGAGTTGCGCACCGATTGGATGCATATCTGCGCTGTAATCTAACATATGAAATGTATTCACGTCGTAGCGCGTGATAGCCTCCATTTTCACCATTTCGCAAAAAAACAGTCCTCGTGTATAGAGAGAGGATGCTTTTCTGAAGGGATAATTAGAACATCCAGCTAGCGGTGCATAAATAATATTCGATGGAATGTATAGTGACCCGAGCTGCAGTGGGTGAAGATAATTAATACTATCTGCAGGGGGGGAAGATGGTTCATCTATCTCCAGTGGGTCAGAATAATTCATGCTATAAAACGTAAAAGTATTTTTTCAACTACGCGTAGCGTAAAGAAAGCCAAAATAGGGCTAAAATCGATCCCTTGAAACGATGGAATAATTTTTCTAAATAGATTTAAATAGGGATCTGTATAATACACTAAATATCGAAATCCATATATAGTTTCCATAGAGGGAATCCAAGAAGATATTATCCTCAGTAGGAGTATGAAAGAGTATATGGAAAAAATAATTTGAATTGCGTATCTCATATGGAGTTCTCCGTATCTTTTTATAAATTATGGGAAATATAAATCTAATTTTATGAAATGTATTGCCATTTATCCAGAAGGTGAATTTTACACTCTTCTTATTTTTTGCTCTAAAGGAAAAAAAATTCAAATTCCGATTATGCTTTCATTTACAAAAAAAGAAATTATGACGTCGGAGATGCAAAATATTTTTTCCAAATATGGCAATGCAATAATCGGATCTGCTTTACCAGCGGGGGAAGTATGGTGGACACGAGTTCGTATGCCGATCGATAATATAACTAATCGAGAAAAAGCAATTACTATCCAATTACAAACATTATTCCCTCATTGTTTAGATAAATTATTATTTAACTTCATATATACTAAGAATAAAGAAGCTCTCATTTTTTCTATATTAAAATATAAATTAAAAGAATTCCTTTTAGGATGGGAAATTTTTTCCACTACTCCAGAGGTAGTTACCTTTGCACCACTGACAGTGCTTAAATATGTAAATTATTTTTACCCAGAACAAAAATCTTTTTTAGCTATCAATTTTGGAAGAGATGAAGTTTTCTTCATATCACAATTAGATGGAGAAATCGGACATATTGCTACTATATCAATTCAACAATCTCATGTAGATAATGAAAAAATTATAAAAGAATTTGATCGAATTTTTGAATTCTTTCTGCTGAAGGAAAAAAAATTACAAGATATAATATTCACAGGAAATATTGGGGTAGCGAAGAAATACAGAAAATTGCTGGAAGAGAATTTCAAAGTATCTTTCATCACAGAGAAAATTACCGCTGTGTCTGCTAAATATGCAATCCCATTTGGAATTGGATTAGATGTATGTAAGAGAGACGCTAGATCTTTACAATTTTGCAAAAAGAATTTCTTTTCACCTAGAAGTATCAAGCTACTAAAACAGCGATTATATAAGCTATCTGCTTTATCTATTGTATTATCGTGTATTGTTTTTGTATGGACATATAGCAATTATAGATATCGAAAAAGAGAGATTCAGAGTAGCTTTAAAAAAGAATTTTTTAGGAGCGATACTTCAAAATCTCTTCTAGTTCATATAGAAGAATTGGAAACAGAACTAAATAATTCTAAGAAGAAGTTTATATGGGATAAAGAGCCTTATAAGGTCAGTAAATTGATAAGTTATTTGACTACAGATCCTAAAATTACTGCGCAAGAGTTTAAAGATAATATAGATATTATACATTTAACTTATCAGTTAATGGATGTCGCCAATTCTATTTCTAAAGGTGAATTTCGAACGCGTATTCAATTAGAGTTTAAAGCTAGTTCAGATCGATTGGCAAATGCTTTTTATCAAGCTATTATAAATAGTTCTTTATTACAGAAAAAATCAGATATAACTTGGAATAAACACAATGATATCTATTGTCTCACTTTCTACCTTATATAGAAAAATACGGGATATTTTTTTTGAAAAAAATATTTTATCCATGGGATGTTTTGTAGGTATTTGTTGTATAACTTTTGTACCTTTTGCGGCCTCGCTTACCTATTATTACAACTGCAATAACCATTTATGTTTTTTAGAAAGTCAGCTATTGAGATTGCGCAAGCGATATGAAACTCTACAAGATTGCGAAAATAGACGACAAAATTATAAAAGTTTATATCTTCAATCAAATTCTGCTTATTTACATACAATAACAAAAATGATTACCCCTTTGAAAGATGAAATTGAATACCTGCAACTGATTATCCCCTTTTATCCTCCAGAACATAGTACAGCTCTACAAAATAGATTACATTTTTTACAATCTGAAAACCGTCTTCAATTTCATGAAATAACGCGCACTAAAAATTTATTTGTGGATGAAATCGTAATAGAGCAAGTAGCTCCTGTAGAAATTAACATGCATGATTTACAAACGATTCTGTTTCCTTTAGAAGGAATTTCAGATAAGCATAATCCAACAATGTTACTTGGTAGACCACAAATACTAATTAGCTATTTAGATATGTATAAATCAAAAGATTCCGACCGAGGTACATTTATGATTAAGTTGAATCTCATAGAGAGAGACATAAAATAATGAAATGGCGCTACAGTATTATATATATAGGACTTTTGCTTTGTGGATCTTGTTCGAGAAATACACAATTAAATCAAGAAGAGCTTACCAGTATTCAACTAATAGATCGTCATGGCGTTCGAGAAACTGTCAGTACAAAAGAGAGGTTGAAATCTTATCAAAGAAACGATTTTTTGCTCGCTCAGCCTTATGAAAAAGTTGTTCGTGTGTTTAATCCAAATAGAGAAGGACAAGTCATTTCTAAATTGACAAGTTATCATGGCAATGGCCAGATAAAACAGTATTTAGAAGTACTAAACGGAAGAGCTCATGGAATATATCGAGAGTGGTATGAAAATGGGCAGGAAAAAGTACACTTTAATGTCATTGAAGGAGTAGGTGACTTAAGTCAAACTGCTTTAAAAACTTTTATAATTGATGGCCTGAGTAGGGCTTGGGATTCAGATGGCAATATTATAGCTAGAATTTCGTATATGCGAGGAGTACTTGTGGACTCTTCTTATCTATATCATATAAATGGACAGATCAAAAGGTCTGTACCTTATCAAAATGGAGTGGTTCACGGAGTGGTTTTTATATATGATGAGGAGGGTAATCTTCAAATGGAGAGCTCCTATGATTGTGGTTTACTCCATGGAGAATCTATTTCAAAGCAATGCAGGAATAATCCTGCGTTTCAAGAAAAGTATGAACAAGGTTTGTTATTAGATGCTATCTATTACGATTATAACGGAGATATATTATCTAAAGTAGAAGGCGGCAGGGGAATCAAATCTGTTTTTATAGAGGGAAAGCTCAATAAACAATGTGAAATATCAAACGGTAAAAGTTTAGGATCTGTAAGATGTTTTGATACCATGGGAAATGTCACCAATATATATCACCTCAATGAAGCAGGGGAAAAAGAAGGAATCGAAATAGTTTATTATCCAAATACAGATTCTTTACAATTACAACTTGGATGGCTTTCTGGAGAAGTTCATGGAATTGTTAAGACTTGGTATACAAATGGCATATTAGAAAGTGAACGAGAATTCTCGCACAATAAAAAAGAGGGAATGCATTTTGCCTGGTATATTGATGGTAGTATTATGTTAGTGGAAGAATATGAAAATGATATTTTACTTAAAGGGACATATTATAAACTCGGTAAGAAGGACGCAGTTTCTACTATTCAAAAGGGCAGTGGTATTGCTATGATCTACGATGGGCATGGCCATTTTGTAAGAAAAGTTGATTATTGCCAGGGAGTTCCGTCTGATATAGACACTATTTACCAATAATATGATCTTTTAAAGAATATTTTTGTTTAGTAGTTTCTGAGTCTTCGTTAGTTTTAATCTTTTCACCAGTTTCGGGATCTTTATCGGATCCAATTAATTCAAATGGGTATGTAGTTAAGACTAACGCATAACATATGTAAATAAATGTATTTTTATACAACATAGTATAGTTTATGGATGTGGATTAACATCCTGTATCTGAGGATCTAATGGAATAATGTGTTGGTATTCTTCATCGTACCGTCGACTTCGATCATCAGAAGAATTTTTTTTCTCTGGTTTGCAATATCGGGGTCCAGTAGAGGATAAAGGGGTTGCAACGCCGCCTGCGTTAACCTGATAGCTTACTCCAAAGTCAGCTCCATTCCGACAAGTCCAAACGACTGTAAATGGCGTCATAGAAGTATTTGAATTAATCACAGCTTGCCTATACCAAGTTCTTCTTTGCCTAGGTTGCATAAGAACACTGTCTAATTGTGCTCCATCTGCACTTAAGATAGAAGCATTCAAAACATAAGGACTATCATTGTATAAATACATTGAATTTGCATACGAAATTGTCCCATAGCACAATACTAATATACAAAAATTTAAAGAGAGAAACTTCATAAAGACCTATATCAAGTAATTAATTGAAATTTACGAATTAGAGGTATTTCTGACAAGCATGAAAAAATTAAGTATAGGAGATTATGAATCTCTTGAGATGAAGTATTTGCGTATAAGAAGATATTCAGTAGGAATAAAAATTTATCGGTTATTGTTGTTGTAAACTAGTCTGCAATGTAGGCAGTAACATCATGAAAGCTTTATTGCGATGTGAAATCTTATTCTTTATAGACTCTTCTAATTCTCCAAAAGTTTTATGGTAGCCATATTTGAGAAAAATTTTATCATAAGCAAATCCATAATTACCTTTTGCTCGATCTAAAACCTCACCTTCACATGTGGCTACTACACATTTTTTTAGTTCTTCAGGAGAGGCTAAAGCCAATGCACAAACAAAATGAGCCGATCGATGTGTATCGGGCAATAAAGAAATCTTCTCTAAAATTTTTTGGATATTTTCAGAATCTGTGGCGTGAGGTCCTGCATAACGCCTGCTATATAAACCTGGCTCACCTTCTAGAGCAGGAATAACAAGTCCACCATCATCTCCAAGGGTCAGCATTTTTAATGAATCAGCTGCATGAGACGCCTTTATAATAGCGTTAGCTTCAAAACTTGTGCCAGTTTCATCCGGGGGAATATAAGTAGGAAAATGATTTAAATTTAGAATATTCACATTAGGTATAATTTGTAGTAGACTTGAATATTCTCGAATCTTATGAGAATTTGTAGATGCAATCAAAATCTTCATAAGAATAATTTATATTTATTTATTATTTTCTTGTAAGTAATTTTTGATGGAGGATATTACATATTCTGTATTTCTGGATGTAAAGCGATCGCCAATTCTAAGACCTGTAATATCTTGAGCAAATTTAGATTGGAAGGAGAAAATATGATTTTCTGGATCCGCATCCCAAGGTCCCAGTAGAGTAAATTGATTGAGTTTCCCAGCAGTATCTTTGCATTCTACAATACAACCGATTCCAACCATTTGTGTTTGGATATCTTTAGTTGTTAAAACTCGGGTCTTTTGAATTTGTGCTGACAACAGTTGTAATTCTTGTTGGAGTCTTGATCGTCTTTCTAAAGCAGCTTTATATTCCGCGTTTTCTCGCAGATCCCCGTGTGCTCGAGCCTCTTCAATTTCTTTTGCGTTGTCCAGTATCTCTACATTAGCAATGTGCTCAATACGAGCTTTTAATTTAGAAAATCCAATTTCTGTACTCCAAATAATATCTTCTGTTTTCGAAATGACATCTGATTTTTTACGCAATTTTTTAAGAGAGGGATGTACTACCTCAGCTAAAGCATGAAGGATCTTAATTTCGTGATCGGAGAGAGAAGAACTTTTTGTAGTAAGCAGTAAGATTTCTTGTAAAAATGTTCTATCAGTATTTTGAAATAACTTACGAATGTTGCTGTATTTAGCATTCGTAATAAAGGTATGCATTTTTTTAATTAGCTCTTTGTTATTTTTCTCTTCTAAAATAGGCAGAACAGTGAAAAAAGCTTCTAGGAATCTACATCTACCGGCGAAATCTGATAAGGGAAGAGAGGAGGTTTTCATAATTTTTTGAAAATACCAAAGCAATGTAGTTGGAGACGTTATAGGTCGCGATAAGAGATATTCTAATTGCGTAATAATTTTCTGTTTTTCGTTAGATGCAAGACATTCTTCTAAGATATAATCCCGTATAGGGCTATGTTCAATTTGAAATAACAAATTGGCAAAAATCTCGCTCCAATCAGTTCGTGTTTGTCTGATTGTAATAAGAGTACGCTTTTTAAAAGCAAGTATTTCAATACTACCCACAAGTTTATAGATATCTTGTACTGATAAATGAGCAATAATTTGGCTAGAAGTAATTGTCTGTGGTGCGTGCAGATCTTCTAAAATAAATTGAATCTGTATCGATTGTTTTGTCGTAAGAGCTTCCGTATTTATAAATTCTTGCAATTTTTTTATTAAGGTATTTGTAAAGTCTTGATTTTTAAGCAGAGGACTAAAATCTCTCATAAAATTATATAGTGTTAAGATCAACCCATCTATGCTTTGAGTATCAGATAGGGTGGAAAAAAGAATATCTTCATGGGATATTTCTGATTGCCGCAACCTAAGTGGTTCTTTTATGTCATCTGGAACTAAAATGAAAGTATCCTTTTTAAGTTTCACTCGAACATTTTGCCACCATTTTTGCCAATCTTTTCCAGGAATAACAAGTTCATATAATTCCTCTTTGATATCTGCTGCGGTTTTGGGGCCTAGATCTTTGAGTAACATATGTATGACTGTAATGGGATTTTCTTTTGCCTGTTTTTCTAATTCATCGGGGGATCCAAAGCGCTGTGCTAAAAAATGGTCTTTATCTAATGGAATAAGTGTGCGAAAGGCGTTCTCAAAGGATAGATCTTTTTTACCTGCTAAATAATCAAAATCAAGTTTTACTTGTTCACATAGAAAGGAAATATCGACAAATTCTCCCGTTCCCCATCCAGCGGTATGAAAGACAAAATTGCCAATTTTCATATGGTTTAGTAGCTCAAATTTACTGATTGCTCCTTGAAAGTCCTTTTTATCGCGTAAGCCACATAATCTCAATTTCTCACGAAAATTTTTCTGTTCTCCATATCGTTTAGTAAGAACCGATGTAGCCAGTTCAGCGAGATCGAGAGTGTTGGATGTCTGTAGATCTATGATTAAACGAATACATGGGTACGCTTCTTCTTCTTCTTGCACAGGAGTAACGAGAGGAAGAATTTGATCAACATGTTTTCCAAAATTTTCTTTCCATTCGGAATGTTTAATTTTTTCTAGTATTTGTCTGAGTTCTTGCAGATCCACGGAATCACTTACGCAGTATTCCTCCCATAGTGAAATGAATGAAGGATAATTATTTTCGGAGATGCGTTGTGCGATTTGTGTATAATAACCCATGCGATACCTTAAAAATGTTTTTAATTTGAAAATAAAAAGACATATTTACTTTAAAAGTATTATAAACTTTTTAAGAAGTATAGGTTGTCTTGCAATTATCTTCAATGACATAAACAGATTGGTTTTATGATCATTTTATGATATACGAGCAAATTATTTTATTTACTGGTTTTGAGAAGGTAAGGAACTATATGAATTTACACAGTAAAAAAGGATTATGCATTCCAATTGGAGGGAACCCGGAAAACTTGGAAATACAAGAAGCGAGCATATCTTCTCATATCGCACTCGATCTCACCTCTTTTACTCCAACTATTCGTTTACTAATCAAAAAGGGAGATGAGGTACTACTAGGGGAACCTATAGCTGAAGAACGTGAATTTGGCGAAAGAAAATTTGTATCTCCTGCCGGTGGAGTTGTAACTGATATTATTCGTGGGGAGAAGAGAAAGCCATTATATATAGTAATTGAGGTTAGTAAAAAAGAAAGAGAGTATAAACATAAAAGAATAAATATTGAGAAGTGTACTGTAGAAGAAATTCTTTCTTTATTTTTAGAGAGTGGAGTTTTTACTAAAATATACCAACGACCCTATAATATTCTCGCATCCCCAAAACGGTTGCCACAAGCCATCTTTGTAATAGGAGCCGCTTCTGCGCCCTATGTTCCAAGCCCAATTCTACACATTACAGGGTATGAAGAGTGGTTTCAATTAGGTTTAAACCTACTATCTCGCATTGCTGCTGTGCATCTTACACATAATGGAGAGAAGAGCTTTTTTCCAAAAACTGACAATGTTTACCAACATACGGTTTCCGGTCCGCATCCAGCTGCAAATGTTTCTTTTGCTATCTATCATATTAATCCCATTATAACGGCCACAGATCTTGTATGGACTATTCAAGCGTGTGATGTCATAGCAATTGGTAAACTCGCAATACATGGAACTTTGCATTATTTAAGAGTAATTTCCGTTGCTGGCGACGCTATTCGACCAGAGTGTCGAACATTGCTGCGAGTAAGAGAGGGCATAAATATTGGCCATATAATAAAAAATAGATTAGACAAGGGAAATATTCGCGTTATTTCAGGGGATCCTTTAATCGGCAGACAGGTAACTGAAAAAGAATTTTTAGGAATGTTTCATTATGTTGTATGTGCAATTTATGAGAGGCCAAAAAAAAGAAAAATGTTTAGTTTTCTAAGATTTGGAAAACAAACTTTTACTGCTACTCGCGTTTATCTATCTGGATTTTATCGGAATCACTCCTATCCTTTTACTACAAATCAACATGGGGAAGAGAGGGCTTTTGTCGATGCTTCTATTTATGACAAAGTAATGCCAATGCGTATTCCAACTATGCACCTCGTTAAAGCTATACTTGTAAAAGATTTTGAGCTCGCCGAACAATTAGGCTTATTAGAAATTGCCGAAGAAGATTTTGCTCTTGCCGCTTTTATTTGTCCCTCCAAAATAGATATAGTACAAATTGTAAAAAATGGATTGATTACTGCATCTCAAATGCGTGTATTAACATAAAGACAAACAACATGAATTAGTGCTGGATCCAGTGTCCCTTCCCCAGAAATATTTATCGATAAAAACACTCCAATCACCCGGTATATCTTTAGGTTTATTTTCAAAACATTCGTAATAAACATTGTCTATTTTATCGATTAAATCAGAATAAGTATAAGACTCTTTGAGAGGAGGATGACTATCTCGCAAAATATAAATTTGGTTTAAGGAGCCACTGTCGAGATATTTTGCCTTTTCTATTAAATTATAGGAATAAGTCCCCCCACCTAAAATTTTTTGGGTCTTTCTATCAATATCTCTAGTAAATTCTATTGTTCCAATTTCTCCCTTAGTATCAATATTGGTAATAATAGCTGTGTGCCCCTTCATTAAGTAGATGTCTCCAGATTGAATCAATTCAGGATTCAAGGATTCTTTATAAGTTGAGGTTATTGGAATATATTTATATTCGTTATCTGTTTTAAAAAAAGCGTTTCTAATATGGCTCGTGCTAAAGTTTAACTGTTGTTCCTCGCTCAAATGAGTGGAATTGGCAACGGCTTCAGAGCAGTCCAAAGGACCAAATAGTGATTTTTTCGATTTTAGATATCGCTGACCCCCAAATTGATAATCCCCAAAGAGCCACATCTCTTTGTCAGAAGCGAATGGATAGGATACAGGAATATTGCGTAAAGTATATCTGGTATCATAAAGAGGATAGAGTAATGCAGCGCCAGCCATTTTTTTTTGCTGCAAGCCCATAGTAGATCCAAGACTCGCTAAAAGTATAGAGCTAACAGAAGGATTTTCATTTCCCCAAAATATTGTTTTACTGGGAGATTGTAGACGGGGCAATTCTAGATCAACTGTATTGGCTAAATCGTGGTATAGCTTGTTTTGTTCTATATGTCCCATTAAGTTATCTTCTTTTTCTTGGCTCCATTGATAAGCCATTTCAAGTTGGAGAGGCGTTTTATTAGTTTTTATAGGGTAGCCTATTTCATCTACAGAAAACTTTTCCAATGAACGATTAATGTCGATGCTGGACGTATACATTTCTTGTAATTTTTCTTGGAAATTACTTGCAAATTTTTGTCCGGAACTCTCCTTATTTTCTCTCCATAAAGCAACAATTTTTTGTTGCAAGATATTTTGAGAGTCCTTTATTGCGAGTTGTCTTACTCTCACTTGAGCAATCATATGGGCATGCGAGAGAGATGTAATATCGAACATAGTTATTTCTCATGTAAATTTTAAAAAATCTATATACAAAAAGAGTTTCTTACAAGAAGTTTTTATCGATTAAGATCAATATTTTCGTTAGTTATTGGTGATATACTTTTTCTCTATTCGCAGTTAATTTTCCAGTTATCTTATAATAGAGCTATATTTGGTATAATAATTTAGATTAGTAATCATTTCTAATGAAAAGGAAGTTCTTATGAAAGAAACATATGAAGATTTTACGGAAGTTCAAAAAAAACTTTTAGAACATTTTGTAACAAATACTCAAGAAAATATTTTTGTTCTTCGAAATCTTCCAGAAGTAATTAAAGGAGCTTTATTTTCTCGTTATTCCCGCTCTAACCTCGGCCTTCGATCTCTTTTGTTAAAAGACTTTATTTTGAATGAAGAATCTGCTTTTAATTCCCTCTTAGGCAAACCCGAAGGAGAAGCGGAAGAACAATTTGTCGCAATGAAAAAAGCACAAAATTTTTACGATAGAATACTCGATGGATATGGAGATGATTCTATTGGAGAACTCGGTGGTGCTCATCTCGCATTGGAAAATATATCAATGCTTGCGGCTAAAGCAATAGAGGACTGTCGTATTGGAGGATCTCCTTTGGAAAAGTCAACTCGATATGTATATTTCGATCAAAAAGTACAGGGAGAATATCAGTGTTATCGAGAGCCAATTCTTATGGCGTCGGCGTACCGAGATATGTATAACGATATGTGTAATGAATTGTTTATAACCTATGGAAAATTGCTCCCTTTTGTCACAGAGATTATTGAGAAAAAATTTCCTAGGGATTTAGAGATATCAAAAGTTGCTTATACCGCTGCTCTTCGTGCAAAAGTGCTGGATTGTTTACGGGGAATTTTGCCCTCTAGCACATTGACCAATGTAGGTATATATGGAAATGGTCGGTTTTTTGAAAATCTTATCCAAAAACTTCGCGTACAAACTCTGTCAGAATTACAAGAAGTTGGACAAAAATCATTTGTAGAATTATCTAAGGTGATTCCGTCTTTTGTACGACGAGCTGATTCTACTCACAAGCACCAAAAAACATTTATGCAGTTTAGAGAACAATTGACGCAGGGACTTGCTACACTTGCTACTAAACATAAACCGAATCTCAACCAAATGAGCGGCTATGAAACGGTTCGACTGGTTCATTACACAGAAAATGCTCCTATAAAAGTAGCTGCAGCACTGCTTTTCCCTTACTCAATGTCTAGTCTGCAAGAACTGGAAGAATATTGCCAAAAGCTTTCAGATCTAGAATTAGAAGAAATTTTGCAAGAAGGGGCTTCTCATCGAGAAAATCGCAGACATAAATCTCCAAGAGCTTTGGAAAGAGCGGAATTTACTTTTGAAGTTGTAGCCGATTTTGGAATTTATCGCGACCTACAACGTCATCGCATGCTATCACAAGAACGTCAAATTTTATCTTGCAAATTAGAGTATTTTATCCCGACTGAAATTTTAGGGACAGATTTAGAAAAAGATTACCGCCTTGTTATGGAAAAAGCTAAAGGAGTCTATAATATCATCGCTAAAGAGTTTCCAGAAGAAGCTCAATATGTAGTACCTATGGCATATAATATGCACTGGTATATTCATATTAACTTGCGAGCTCTTCAATGGATGTGCGAACTTCGTTCTTCTCCGGCAGGACATCCAAGTTACCGACTAATTGCGCAAGAAATGGCTAAACAGGTAAGTCATGCGTTTCCTCTGTTTGAAAGATTTTTATCCTTTGTAGATTACGGAGGATATGAAATGGGAAGGCTTGATCAAGAAATACGAATTGCAGAGAAGCAGTCTCGTTAAAATATAAGATAAAGACACATGGGAAAATTTCAACTAGTAACTCATATGCAGCCTAAAGGGGATCAACCTCGGGCTATTACTTCTCTTGCACAAGGTGTTAGGAAAGGAAAAAAGCATCAGGTATTACTTGGGGTTACAGGATCCGGTAAGACTTTTACTGTGGCTCATGTCGTTCAAGAAATACAAAAACCCACTCTTGTACTTGCTCACAACAAAACACTTGCTGCTCAATTATACCAGGAATTCAAGGGGTTTTTTCCATATAATGCAGTGGAATATTTTGTTTCCTACTATGACTATTATCAACCAGAGGCTTACATTGCGAGAACAGATACCTACATTGAAAAGGATCTTGCTATTAATGATCGCATTGAAAAGATGCGTTTGAGTGCAACAAGATCTCTGCTCGAGAGAGAAGATGTTTTAATTGTATCTTCAGTCTCGTGCATTTATGGTCTCGGGTTACCTGAATTTTATGCAAAGATGAAGCTTGTCTTAGAGCTAGGGAAATCCTACTTACGTGATGAGCTGCTGCTTCATTTAATCTATATGCATTACAAGCGCAATGATTACGATTTATCTAGAGGAACTTTTAGAGTTCGAGGAGATATACTGGATATTATTCCCGCCTATGAGGAAGAAATAGCATATAGAATTGAATTTTTTGATGAGGTAATTGAAAGAATAAGTGTCATAGATCCTTTAACTGGGAAGACAATGCATAGAGTTTCTCATATCACAATTTACCCAGGATCGCATTATGTGACGCCAGCTGCCATTAGAGAAAAAGCAATAGAAACAATCAGGGAAGAATTACAAGAGAGGATTGCCTATTTTGACAGTCAGGAAAAATGGGTTGAGAAACAGCGGATTGAACAGCGAACTACGTATGATATGGAACTCATGAAAGAAGTGGGTACTTGTAAGGGAATTGAGAATTATTCCCGTCACTTTAGTTCAAGATCCATGGGCGAACCTCCTCCTTGTCTGCTCGATTATTTCCCAAGTGATTTTTTGCTCTTTATAGATGAATCTCACCAAACAATTCCGCAAATTCATGCTATGTATAATGGCGATCGAGCTCGCAAAAAATCGCTGGTTGAATTTGGATTTAGATTGCCCTCTGCGTTTGATAATCGCCCTTTAAACTGGGATGAATTTTTTACAAAAATTAAAAGTATTGGTGGAACTATCTATGTTTCTGCAACTCCGGGGAGTTGGGAAATTGAACAAGCAAACGGAGAAATTGTTGAACAAATCATACGTCCAACCGGACTACTCGATCCGCTTATTGAAGTGCGTCCAACTCAGTTCCAATTTGATAATTGTCTGGAGGAAATACGGCAGTCCATTGCAAAAAATGGACGCGTTTTAATTACAACGTTGACCAAGCGGCTTGCAGAAGAACTCACCCGTTACTTACATGAATTTAATATTAAAGCTGCTTACCTGCATGCAGAAATTGATACACTGCAACGGATGGAAATTATTAATGATCTTCGCAATGGAACTTATGATGTTCTCGTTGGAATTAATTTATTGCGAGAAGGCCTTGATCTCCCAGAAGTTTCTTTAGTCGTAATACTAGATGCTGATAAAGAGGGTTTTTTGCGTAGTACTACCTCATTAATCCAAATTTGTGGACGTGCTGCTAGGAATATAGATGGCAGAGTTATATTATACGCGAATCATCTTACTCAATCTATTAAAGAAACTATTGCAATTACTACGGAACGGAGAAGAATTCAACACGCCAATAATATAGAGCATCATATTACTCCACGAACAGTAGAAAAGAGAACAGTACAAGATCTTGTAGAGACATTCTTTGGCTATTCGTTAGAAAAAGAAAAAAAGAAAGAGACCAATAAACTGGATAAAAAAATTCTCTCTATACAAGAAATTGAAAAGAAAATTATCGAGTGTGAAACAGCTATGAAAAAATCCGCAAAAGCTTTTCATTTTGAAGAAGCTGCTGCATGGCGGGATCAATTACGTTTTTATAAAGAAATGCAACTTCTACAAGACGATAAATAACTCTAGGAAGTTTTAAAAAAGCATTTCTTTTTGTGACATCTCCACTGAAGACGTGACGAGTAGCATCTGGCTGAAAACAAGAACCTAAGAAGGGACTATTATAATAAGCTCTCTAATAGGATGGAGTTTTCTACGGCCGTAAGGATTAAAAATCACATTTTATGAAAGATTTTATCAATATCTAAATTTTTGAAGAATTCACTCTCAGGTTCCATCTCTATAATATTTTAAACAAGTTAATTTAATAGAGATTAATTTCAGGAAAGTTAGTTTTAGTATATCTATATCGTTCGTTATTAATAGAATAAGAAAAATTTCTATAAG